>FR880818.1:0-43073 GCA_000434615.1 Clostridium sp. CAG:510 | reverse complement strand
CCTGCTGATATGTACAAAGAGTCTATCGAAGGCAAGTTCCCTTATACACACAAGGATACCTTCATGGGCTTCCACTGCGGCAATACCTGCTCCAAGAAGCTGGCATTCTGCAACATGAAGAACCAGATGATTATGGCAAGAAGCCTGCCCGAAGAAGTTACCAACGGTACACTCGAAGGTGACATCATGCCCGGCGACATTACCTTCTACCGTCTGCAGAGTACTGCAGACTGCAAGCTCCGCGCATACATTGCACAGGGCGAGGTACTTCCGGTTGCCACTAAGTCCTTCGGCAGCATCGGCGTATTTGCTATTCCGGAAATGGGCAGATTTTACCGTCACGTTCTGATTGAAAAGAACTTCCCTCACCACGGAGCAGTGGCATTCGGTCACTTCGGTAAAGCTCTGTACGAAGTATTCAAGTACATCGGCGTTCCCATCGAAGACCTTGACTACAACCAGCCCGCAGGCGTAAGATACCCGACCGAAAATCCTTTCGCATAATATCCTTTCGCAAAATACATAGAAAACAAAAGGTGCAGACTTTAACTTCGTCTGCACCTTTTATTTTCTTCAAATTTGACCTAAAGAAGAGAAAATAGGGTCTCACTTTATTCGCCGTCCGTATAATACAGAACGCCTAAGGTGCCGGGACCGCAGTGGCTGCTGACCACACCGCCGGCTCTGGTAACATAGATATTTTCAAAATAGGACAGGCTCTCTAAGTATTCCTTTACGGGCGCTACAATGTCCTCGCTGCAGCCGGAATGGGTGATGAACACGCAGTTTTTATCGGCAGCAAGCAGCGCTTCTTCCTGGTCTTTGACATATTTCAAAAGCACGGAACCAAGCTGACCGCGGTATTTCTTTGCAACGATCATGGCACCGTCCTTTACCACGATTTCCGGCTTCAGCTTTAAGGTATTGGCAAGCAGGGCGGTAACGGAATTGCAGCGGCCGCCGCGGGACAGATAGGTCAGGGTATCAATGACAAAGCTGGCACTGACGGCAGACCTTCTTTTTTCTACTTTTTCCACAATGGAGGCGGCGCTTTCTCCCGCCATGGAAAGTCTGGCGGCATAAAGAACCTGCAGACCGATACCGGTGGAAAGACTTTGGGAGTCGATGACATGCAGCTTGTTATAACCGGCATCTTCGCCAATCAGACGGACCACGTTGCAGGTAGTGCTCATCTGGGTGGAAATGCCAAAGAAGACAATTTCCCTGCCTTCGTCCATGAAAGGTTTCAAAAGGGAAGAGGCATTGTCGAGGGTGACGGCAGCCGTCTTGGGAGTAGTCTTGTTGGCATCTGCCCATTTGTATATTTCTTCCGGTGTGGTTTCAATGCCGTCAAAGTAGCTGTTTTCTCCCATCACGATACAAAGGGGAATAATGGTAATGTCATACTTTTTAATCAAATCCGCAGACAAATCACAGGTGGAGTCTGCCACAATCTTTACATTCATAGGGTCGGTCCTTTCATTCTTGTTTCAAAATAATGCAATTAGTATACTACTTTATTGCAGAAAAATCAAAGAGGTTTAATGGGCTAAAAACTCTGCTTTGGATAAAGTAAGAGGGAAAAGGGAGCATGATATGGAGCTTGGAAATCAGATTAAACATTACCGGAACAAGGAACGGGACTCCTCCGGACAAAAGTCCGGGGGAGTTCCGTTTGTGGTAATCATGTGATCTATAGAGAGAAGAATGCTTACTCAATCAGTCCGCTGTCCTTTAACAGAAGCTCGATGTCGGTGTCTTTTACTTTCTTTAAGACAACCTTTAACATTTCCTTTTCCTTGAAGGAAAGCTTGGCTTCGGAAATGGGCTTCTTGTCGATAGCATAGTAGCAGGCACGAAGCAGTTCACGCACATCGTACTGGCTGCCCCATACTTCGGGAACGGCACGGTCTACATTCAGCAGGGTGTAAACCGCTTCCATACCGGTACGGATGGAGTACTCGGTGGTGAAGATGGTGTCTCTCGGTGTTTCGGCAAACTGGCCTAAGAAAGCGAAGTTTACAGAGCCCTCGGGTACGACCAGAGGACGGTCGGATTTCTTTCTGGGCTGGAAGAATGCATTGATGAACGGCATGAAGCAGGTCGTGGTGTTGCAGGCATTCTTAGCCAGGTCGTCGATTTCGGAAGTGGGAATACCGATGTGGTAGAGCCATTCCTTGCAGACTTCTTCACCGGTACAGTCGCGCATCGCTTTCTTTACATAGTTGCCTTCCTTGCCGGTGGAAAGAGAGTATACCCAGATTAAAACGGAGTCCTTATTTTGTGCCTTGAACTGGGGCTGACGGTTAATGGTCCAGGAAAGATACCAGTTGTCGGTGCTGTCCTTTACGGTAACGATACCGCCGGTGGTAACTTTGCCCGCTCTCGGGTCTCTCTTACAAATCTTGATAATGTGCTGAATGATTTCTTCGTTGGAGGTTTCCACGGTCGCACTCATCCAGTTCGTTGCTTCAAAGTCATCGCAGAAGTTGTCGGGATCGCCGTATTCACCGTTTACTGCCTGCTTTGCTATGTTCTTCCAAAGATCCCAGGACTCGCCGGCACCGTTCTTTACACCGGAAAGGTCGGGTTTGTGGGTCTGGTCGCCGTAGCAGGAAGTATCGGTGCAGCAGCCGTTGGTAATGAATACCAGGTCATCCTCGGTCAGGCCGATTTCTTCTTCTTTGCCGTCCTTGAGGTAAACAATCTTCTCGGCAATTTTCTTGTCATCTACGTTTTTAATGATGACGTTTTTCACATCCATTCCGTATTCAATGCGAACACCGTGTGCTTCCAGATATTTTACCAGAGGAAGAATCATGCTTTCAAACTGGTTGTATTTGGTGAAACGGAGAGCACTGAAGTCGGGCAGTCCGTCAATATGGTGCACATATCTGCAAAGGTAACGCTTCATTTCGAGAGCACTTGACCAACGCTGGAAAGCGAACATGGTCTGCCAGTAAAGCCAGAAGTTGGTGTCCCAGAAGGAGTCCGGCAGAACATCGGAAATCTTCTTGTCTTCCAGATCCTTTTCCGGTGTCATGAATAATTTGGAAAGTGCCAGTGCGGAAGCCTTGTCCAGACAGAACTTCTTGTCGGTGTGGGCATCCTCGCCGCAGTTGACGGAAGCACGGCAAAGAGAATAGTTAGGGTCATGCTTATTTAACCAGTAGTATTCATCCAGCACGGAAACCTCCGGGGTTTCGATGGAAGGAACGTCACGGAACATATCCCACATACATTCAAAATGGTTGTCCATTTCACGTCCGCCTCTCATGTAGAAGCCCTTTGTGATATCCTTGCGACCGTCGCAGCTGCCGCCTGCTAAGTCTAATTTTTCCAACAGGTGAATACGTTCACCCTTCATCTGACCGTCTCTTACGAGATAAAATGCTGCCGATAGTCCGGCAAGACCGGTACCGATAATATAAGCTGATTTTCTGTCAACGCCTTCCGGTTTCTCCGGATGTGCAAATGCTTCATAAGTTCCTGCTCCGTAATACATAATCATTACCTCCTGTTGATGTTTGTTGGTTTTTGTTTCATGTGAATAGGAAAATCAATTTATTTTTTCCTTTCGATGGCTTTACTATACCTGTATTCGGGAGAAAGAACCATAGACAGAAAAATCCCCATGACTAAAAAATAATCATGGGGAAAAAGCTGTCAAAATTTTTATCATTCTGCATGTTTTGATAAAAACACGGTTTTATAACGGTTTGTCTTTGCGGAAACGGTTCAGCGCCATTCGGATGTCGTCCTGTATAACAAGAGTAAACCGTTCCACCAGGGTTTCCGGGTCCTGTTTCATGCCGTCTTTAATCCAGTCAATCATAATGCCGATGAAGCAATAGGAGTAGACCTGGGCGATAAATTCCTTATCCTCTTCCCGGACGACCATGCCTTCTGAAAATTCGGCAATCACACCTAAAAGAAGGTTGTCGGTCAGCGGTGTCAGGTATTTTTCCACCTGCTCCCTGCTCACACAGTGGTAAACATTCATAATAAATGGCTTGTTTTCCCGGACTGCATAGAAAATCTGTAAAAATCCCTGTTGCCAGGTTTCCGCCGTTTTCTTGCCCTCAAGCGCCTTGGTGGCATCCTCCAGACAAGCCCACTCCACCAGATCGTAAATATCCTTAAAGTGGTAGTAAAAGGTCATGCGGTTGATGCCGCAGTCCTCGGTAATATCGTTGATGGTGATTTTATTCAAGGGCTTCTGCAAAAGCAGATTCTTAAGGGATGCCTCCAGGGCACGTTTGGTAATCTGGGACATAAATCCTCCTTACCGCTCCATCTTCCAGAAATAAGCGCTGTAAGGGGGAAGCTCGCTGCCGCCTCCGAAATCGTGGGGCTCTCCGGTAATTAAATCCACGGCGGTGCCGCAGCCGGCATCAAAGTGTGCGGTATAGGGGGCAGCATCCGCATTGATGGCGACCAGCACGCGCTCGCTGTCTGTTTTTCTTTCAAAAATACATTGTCTGTTTGTCAGAACAACGGAACGGAAGTCTCCGTAATTTAAGGCATGGGAGTTCTTCTTGGCTTCCGCCAGCTTGGAAATCCATTCGGAAAGCTCATTGAAAACGGGAGCATCAAAGCACTTACGCAGAGCCGGGTCGCCCTCGCTTTTATTTGCTTTTTCGCCCCATTCGCTGCCGTAATATACGCAGGGGATGCCGGGCATGCCGAAGCAGAGGGCATAAATAAGAGGCAGATGCTTTTCGTTCTGCAGAATGCTTGCCACTCTGGTCACATCGTGGTTGTCCACGAAGGAGAGCAGATGCTTTCCTTTATAAAGCGTCCAGTTTTCCGGTCCGAACTGACGGAGCAGGGAATGGACGATTTCAAACAGGTTCATGCTGTTGAAGCTGGAATACAGACCCTTGTAGCATTCGTAATTGGTAACGGAATGCAGCATGGAATCGTTCATCATACGGTTGTAATCGCCGTGCAGCATTTCGCCGAGCAGAAAGAAATCCTGCTTTTTGCTGTCGGTGAAGCTGCGTAGGCGTCTGACAAAATTTTCATCCAGACAGTAAGCTACATCCAGACGCAGACCGTCGATGTCAAAATAGTCAATCCAGTAGTTTACGGCATCTAAAATATGCTCCACCACGTCATTGTTCTGTAAATTCAATTTGACTAAGTCATAGTTGCCCTCCCAGCCTTCGTACCAGAGACCGTCATTGTAAGCGTCGTTGCCGGAGAGATTGATGTGGAACCAATTTAAATAAGGAGAATGCTCCCTGTTTCTTAAGACATCCTGGAACTGGTAAAAGCCCCTGCCCACATGGTTGAAAACGCCGTCTAAAACAACCTTGATGCCGTTTTCGTGGAGCTTATTGCAGACGTCCTTAAAATCTTCGTTGGTACCCAGACGGACATCAATTTTTTTGTAATCCCGGGTGTTGTAGCCGTGGGTGTCGGACTCAAATACCGGAGAAAAATAGACGGCATTGATGCCTAATTTTTTCATATGGGGAATCCAGTCCTCCACCTTTTTGATTTTGTGTGTCAGCACACCGTCGTTTTCAAAGGGTGCGCCGCAGAAGCCCAGGGGATAAATCTGATAAAATACACTTTCGTATGCCCACATAGTTCAGCCTTTCCGAGGACACAGTATTTCGGTAAAACAGAATGTGCCGCTCTTTGCAGTTTGTGCATGTCTATTATAACATTCTGAAAAACAAAGACAAGACCTCTTGACAGATAAATCTCCCCACTTCAAACATATTATTATGACGGTGAAGTCCCGTTGCTTTTATACTCTTATCTGTTATATAATGTAGAAAATCTGAAACAGCAGGAAAGGAATACTGATGATTATGAAAAAAAGATTACTTGCTTTATTATGTGCCCTGACTCTTGCCGTGGGCGCGGCGGCCTGCGCTACGTCCGGCAGCGGAGAAAACGAAACCAATGCGCAGCAGACGGAGGACAATAACAACACCGGCAACACACAGCAGACGGAGAATGCTGCCGGCAGCACCGATGCCGGCGATGCAGCGGAAAACGCGGTCTACACGCCGGGCGTTCTGTCAAACCCTGACGCCAGCGAGGCGGCGCAGGACCTGTTTACCTACATCTGCGACACCTACGGAAATGCTATTTTATCCGGGCAGCAGGAGTCAACCTGGATGGGCAGCGAACAGTACGAATTCGACTACATTTACGACAACACCGGAAAATATCCCGCCATCCGCGGCCTGGACTACATGAACGATGACTTCGACGGCGTAAACAGAAGGGCAAAGGAATGGTATGACAGAGGCGGTATCGTGACCATTTGCTGGCACTGCGGTTCTGATTTCTCGGGAAGCTGGAGCGAGTGCATGAACACCACGATCACCGACTGGGACAAAGCGCTTACCGAGGGCACCCCGGAATACGAAACCCTTATCAAAGGAATGGACAAGGCAGCCGAAGCACTGCAGGAGCTTAAGGAAGAAAACATTCCCGTGCTCTGGCGTCCGTTCCATGAATTTGACGGCGCCTGGTTCTGGTGGGGCAAGGGCGGCTCGGAAAACTTTAAGAAGCTCTGGGTCATGATGTACGACCGTTACACCAATTACTGGGGACTGGACAATTTAATCTGGGTACTGGGTTATTCCGGCAACGGCAACGGCTACGCCGACTGGTATCCCGGAGATGCCTATGTGGACATTGCCGGTGCGGATTCCTACAATGACGGCTCCAATGCGGCATTGTATAATAAAGTAAAGGATGTGGTGGGAGAAGAAAGGCCCATCTGCTTCCATGAATGCGGACGCATTCCTACCGTGGATCAGCTTACTACAACACATGCGGGCTGGGTATGGTTCATGACCTGGCATACGGAGCACATTACCGACCACAATGATACCGATACCTTAAACGAAATTTACAACGACGATTATGTGATTACCCTGGACGAACTTCCCGATTTATACAATACAACGGAGAATCCGGCAGCGGAAAAATAAAACAATGAAAAATGCCAAAAAGCTCTTCTTGCGTGGACAGCTTTTTGGCATTTCTTATATGGACAAACAAATGGTTCTAAGATAAAATGTTGACAGAAACAAGGAGACGAAATCCTCTGCTCCTGCAGAGGCAGTCGCATTTTGCTGCGCAAAACAAGGAGGATTAATATGGCGAAAGAGAAAAAAGACGAATCCTTTATGGTTAAGCTTGCCACATTGATTGTGGATAAAAGGAAGGGATTTTATCTTGTATTTATCGTACTTTGTGTATTCAGTGTGCTATGTATGAATAAGGTAAAGGTCAACAACGACCTGACGACCTATTTGCCGGATACCACCGAGACAAGGCGTGGTCTTACCCGGATGGATGAGCAGTTTATTACTTACGGCAGCGCCCGGATTTTAGTCTGCAACATCACCTACGATGAGGCGGAAAAGCTTTCAGAGAAAATCAAGGAGCTGCCCGGCGTCAGCATGCTTGATTTTGACGATACGAAGGACCACTATCACGATATGGAGGCGCTTTACTCCGTGACGTTTGATGAGGATGCGGATTCGGAAAACACCAAGGAAAATCTGGAAAACCTGCTTTCCGGGCTTTCCGGATACGATGTGTATTATTCTTCCGATATCGGACAGGAGGAAAGAGATGCCTCCGACCTGAACAACGACATGATTTTAATCTTATGTCTGGCGGCGGTGGTTATCGTGGCAGTGCTTCTGTTTACCTCCACCACCTATGCGGAAATCCCGGTTTACCTGATGACATTTATAGTAGCGGCAATTTTAAACAAGGGAACCAACTTCTGGTTTGGCACCATCAGCTTTGTTACAAACTCCATTGCCGTGGTGCTGCAGCTTGGTCTTGCTGTGGACTATGCCATCATTTTAGCCCACCGTTTCATGGAGGAGCATGAAAGCAAGGATGCCCGGGAAGCGGTTATCGTGGCACTTAGCAAGGCAATCCCGGAGATTTCCTCCAGCTCCTTAACCACGGTTTCCGGTATGGTAGCCATGATGTTCATGCAGTTCAGGATAGGTTACGATATGGGTATTATTCTTGCCAAATCCATTATCTTCAGTATGGTGGCGGTATTCTTCCTGATGCCCGGACTTCTGCTTACGTTTTCCAAAGCTATTGACAATACCCACCACAAAAGCTTCGTGCCGAAGATTACGGCAGTCGGCGGGTTCTGTGTGGCACCCCGTTACATTGTACCGCCCCTGCTTATTGTGGCGGTTATTGTGGCATTTTTCCTTTCCAATAAGGCGCAGTATGCATTTGATGTAAACTCCTTAAGCGCCAGCCGCATGAGCGACAATAAATTCTCGGTGAGCATGGTAAACAAGGAATTCGGCGAAGTCAACCAGCTTGCGGTTCTGGTGCCGAACGGTGACTACGAAAAAGAGGCAAGAGCCTTAAATGCCCTGTCCAGGCTTCCGTATGTCAAATCCTGTCAGGGACTTGCCAACATCGAAGCCATGGACGGCTATACCCTGACGGATCAGCTTTCTCCGAGACAGTTTGCGGAAATGCTGGATATGGATGTGGAAATTGCCAATACCCTGTACTCCGCATACGCTTTGAACGACGATAATTACGGTGCTCTGATTGACGGTGTCAGCAACTACAAGGTACCGTTTATTGATATGTTCCTGTTTATTTACGACCAGAAGGAAAAGGGAAATATCACTCTTTCCGGTGATTTGGAGGAAACGCTGACGGATGCATACTCCCAGATAAAAATCGCTAAGGACCAGCTCATTGGTGAAGACGACACCCGCTTTGTACTGGAGCTTTCCGTCCCGGTGGAAGGCGACGAAACGGAAGCGGCGCTGGAGGAAATCCGCAATACCGTGGCACAATACTACGACGTAGATTCGATACTGCTGGTCGGAAACTCTACCAGTGATAAGGATTTGGGCGACTCCTTTGCAACGGACAATACCATCATTACCGTGCTGACGGCGGTATTTGTTATGATTATTCTGCTGTTTACCTTCCAGTCGGCAGGTCTTCCCGTATTGCTGGTTGTGACCATCCAGGGAAGTATCTGGATGAACTTCTCCCTGCCGTATCTCTTAAACGAGCCGGTTTACTTCTTAGGTTACCTGGTGGTATCGGCTATCCAGATGGGTGCGACCATCGATTATGCGATTGTCATTACCAGCCGGTATATGGATCTGAAGAATTACATGGATATCAGGGAAGCAGCTATTGAATCCTTAAACCAGGCATTCCCCACCATCGTAACCAGCGGTTCCATGCTGGTAGCGGCGGGATTTATCATCAGCGGTGTTTCCTCCAATGCAGCGGTAGCGGCAATCGGTCTGGCGCTGGGACGCGGTACCCTGACTTCTATTTTACTGGTGCTTTTAGCACTGCCCCAGACCCTGCTTGTGGGTGATATTATCATCCAGAAGACGGCATTTACCTTAAAACGGGATGTGACGAGAGCGCTGCCTGCCAAGGGCCGTGTCTTCATGAACGGTCACATCAGAGGCTATGTAAACGGTGTGCTGGACGGCGAATTCCAGGGTATCATTGACGGTGAAATGGGTGCGGTGGTGCGCCCCAGGGATTTAGTGCGGATGGAAGGGGAAAGCACTATAAAAGATGAGGATGAAGGACCTTCGGCAGAAGAAACAGCTACGGAAGGAACAGAAAGTGAGGTGGCAGACCATGAAGAGTAAGAAGGTTTTGGCAGGTGTCTGCACGGCACTCATTCTTTTGCAGACCACATTTCCGGCACTGGCGGCAGAGGTTCCCACTTACGAGCAGTACAGGGGCGGCAGCTACCGTACACAGCAGGCGGATAAAGTATATACCAGGATAGAAATCGGCACGGAAGAGGAGCTGCGCAAATTCGCGGCAGACTGCAGCGTGGACGAATGGTCCGTGGACAAGCTGGTCATTCTTACGGACAACATCAGCCTGACCGGTGCGGATGAGCTCTGCATTCCGGTCTTCGGCGGTTATTTTGACGGTGCGGGACACCATATCAGCAACTTGGAAATCACATCCGCAGGCTCCGACAAGGGTCTGTTCCGCTATGTGCAGGATGGCGGTATTGTGAAGGGACTGACCGTGGAAGGACGGGTAGCCCCGGACGGAACGGCAAAGCAGGTAGGCGGCATTGTAGGTGTGAACTACGGACTTGTGGAAAACTGCAGCTTTACCGGTACGGTCATCGGCGATACCAACGTGGGCGGCATTGCCGGAAGCAATGCGGAAACCGGTGAAATCCGCCGATGCAAGAATGCCGGCGTGATTTTGGGAGACCATTCCGCGGGAGGTATTGCCGGCAGCAACGACGGTACTCTGAACAACTGCGGTAACAGCGGTAAAATCAACACCTACAGTACGGAAGTAACCTATGATCTGGATGATTTTTCCGTGGACAATTTAGAAAAACTCAACAGTACCTCCAATGTGGCTGCCCATACGGATACCGGTGGTATTGCGGGTATTTCCGGCGGCAAGATTTATTTCTGCGTAAATACCGGCGATATCGGTTATGAGCATGTGGGCTATAACATCGGCGGCATCGTGGGCAGACTGCATCAGGGTTACCTACAGAGCTGCACCAATAACGGACATGTTCTGGGACGTAAGGACGTGGGCGGTATGGCCGGCCAGATGGAGCCTTTTCTGGAAATCCAGTATTTAAGCGACAAGCTGCAGGAACTGGACCGGGAAACGGACAAATTCCTTGACCTGCTGGATGCCACTTACGATGAAATCAGCAAGACAAATAGGGACGCCACACAGATAGCCAGGCAGATATCAGGCAGCTTAAAGGGAGCAAATGCCGCCGGGAAAGAGCTTTCCACGGCAGCAGTGGATCTCTGGTATATTTACAATCAGGAGCTTGGCGGTGTCAGCAACGATATACGGAAACTGAATGATGACCTTGCCGACGTGTCCGGCAACAACGGCAAGAAGCCCGACCCCGATGACCCACCCCGGGAGGTGGAAGGCATGGCTGGCTCTGAGGCAGGCAATGTTACGGCGGACAGTCCCCTCGATGATATTTCCGGCAACAACCCGTGGGACGATATTTCAGGAAACAATCCTTGGTTTGATATATCAGGCAATGATTCCTGGCCGGATATTTCCGGCAATGATGACTGGGAAAGCTATAAAACAGCCCTGAAGAAGTTCGGAGAAAGCGCTTCCGGTCATATAGACACCATGACGGATGCCACAGAGAGCAGGGAAAGCGTTATAAAGAACAATCTGGAATTACTCAACAAGAATCTGGATGACGCCACGAACAGCCTGGAGGCTCTGGCGGATCTGTTGGAAAAATCCGCGGATACAAACAGTGGGAATATGGATGCCCTGACAGAACAGGCAAGGGTTCTGCGGAAGCTTACCAGCGAAATCAGGGACGATTTATTCCGTTATGAAGGCATCTCTATAGAAGACACCTCCGACGAACCGGCAACGGACGGGGATGTGACACCGGGGGATCCCGGTACGGAAAAGGAGGTGGCGGATGAAGCACTTTACGATACATCCGGTTTCCAGAAGGGGAAGATCACTCTCTGTATCAACCGGGGAACCATAGAAGCCGACACCAACGTGGGCGGTATCGTGGGACAGATTGCCACGGAATACGATTTTGACCCGGAGGAGGATATCACTCTTTCCGGTGCGGAAAGCTTTGATGTGGAGCAGACGGTGAAGGCAGTAGTGCGTGACAGCCGCAACACCGGCAAGGTGACCGGTAAAAAAGACTGCGTAGGCGGTATTGCGGGAAAAGCGGATTACGGCGCCATTATTTCCTGCGAGTCCTATGCGGACGTTGAAAGTACCGGCGGCAGCAATGTAGGCGGAATTGCCGGTTCTGCGGATTATGCCATCCGGAGCTGCTACAGCATGGGCAATATCACCGGTAAAAATTATGTGGGAGGTATCACCGGCAGAGGCTGTGATATTTTCTACAGCTATGCATGCAACACCGTTTCCATGAGCGGAGAAGCGGGTGGCGGCATTGCCGGTTCCCTGAAGGATAACGGCACCATGTACGGCAATTATTATGTGGAAGGCGGCCTGGACGGTGTGGACGGCATCGGCTATGAAAACGGCGCCTGCCCCATCAGCTACGAAGAACTGAGCAATATGGAAAATGTGCCGGATGCCTTTACATACTTCACGGTTACATTTATGGCGGATGACAAAGAGGTGGCAAAGATAAACTGCACCTACGGCAGCAGGCTTTCCGATTTGGACCTTCCGGAAGTACCGGAAAAAGAAGGCTATTACGGAAGCTGGCCCGAAATCGACGAGGCAGGCATCCGCAGCAATACCGTTCTCAACGCGGAATACAAGGAATGGATTGCCTCCGTTGCCTCCGAGGATACGGTGGAGGGCGGCAAGGCGGTTTTAATGGCAGCCGGAGAATTTTATCCGGGCGCATGCTTAAGTGTCACACAGGAGGACGGCGTGTACCGTTACCGGGTGGAAAATCCGAAGGAGGATACCGAGAAAGGCACCCTGTATCAGGGAGAAGTCACCCTGCGTGTATACTGTGAGGACAGCGACAACTGCCACATTTTAGTGGAAAAGAACGGAAACTTTGAAAAAACGGACTCCCGCGTTATCGGCAGCTACATAGAATTTACGGCAGATGCGGAAGGAACATTTAAGATAGGAGAAAACAGTAAAAACAGTACGCTGCTTATTACCGGCATTGCCGTGGCAGCGGTGGCTGTTATCGTGGGGATAGTACTGTTGTGCAGACATCGTCATGTGCGGAGAAACAAAAAACAAAAAGAAAACAACGATTAATATGGTAGAAGGGTCTTTGTGGAAGAACATCTTTTTATTCAGTGTTCCGTTGATGCTCTCCCAGCTTTTAGAGGTCATGTTCAATTTAAGCGACGTGGCGGTAGTCGGTAAGTTTGCCGACTACAAGGCGCTGGGAGCCGTCGGCTCCACAACCCTTCTCGTTTCGTTATTTGTGGGATTTTTAATCGGTATGGGGAGCGGTGTCAACGTACAGGTGGCGCTGGGCCTGGGAGCCAGGGATAAAAGAAATGTGGAACAGACCATCCATACTTCCCTGATTTTATGCTTTATTGTGGGTATGGCTGCCTGCATCCTGTGCTTTGTACTGGCAAGACCGGTGCTTACCCTCATGAAAACCAAAGAAGATCTGCTGGAGCAGGCAGTGCTGTATCTGCGGATTTATGCGCTGGGTCTGCCCGGTATGGCAGTTTACAATTTCGGCAATGGCGTCATGAGCGCCGGTGGGGATACCAGGCATCCGTTGGTTTACTTAAGCATTGCGGGCATTCTGAATGTCCTGCTGAATTTGTTTTTTGTCATTGTGATGCATCTGGCGGCAGCGGGCGTCGCGATTGCCAGTGTGATTGCCCAGTATGTATCGGCAGTGCTTATCATTGCCAATCTGCTGCGCAGGGAGGATGAATGCAATCTGTCCGTAAGAAAAATACGGCTGCATAAGGACGCCGCAAAATCCGTGCTGTTAATCGGACTGCCCACCGGCATCCAGAACGCCATTTTTGCCATCGCAAATCTGTTTGTGCAGATGGGCGTCAATTCCTTTGACACGGTTATGGTATCCGGCAACTCGGCGGCGGCCAATGCGGATACGGTTATTTTCAATATCCTGAATGCGTTCTACACGGCATGCGCCAGCTTCATCGGACAGAACAGGGGAGCGGGCAAAAAGGAACGCATGAAGAAGAGCTATTTCATCAGTCTGTTTTACGGTGCCGGAGTGGCTGCCCTTGCGGGCGGTGTACTGCTTTTGTCAGGCAGACAGTTTTTATCTTTGTTTGCCAACAACACCGAGGTTATAGATGCCGGCATGCAGAGACTGCGTATTATGGGCTTTTCTTTTGTGATGGCGCCGTTCATGGACTGCACCATAGCGGCCTCCAGAGGTCTTGGCAAAAGCGTGGTTCCCACCATTATCGTGGTAATGGGCTCCTGCGTGTTCCGTGTCATCTGGATTTATACCGTATTTGCGTATTTCCACACCATTCCGTCCCTGTATCTTCTCTATATCTTTTCCTGGACGATAACAGCGGTTGCGGAGGGTATTTATTTTAGCATTGTCTATAAGAAAACCGTACAAAGGATGTAAAAAAAAGTATGATTTTTTATATTTATGGTATGGTAATTAGTATGATTTTTTGCATTTGGGAAGTAAACTGAAGATGTCACAAAATATAACGTAATCTCACGAATGCTGGATAAATGTATGGAATTATTAAAACTTGTAATTGTAGATGATGAACCGATTCTGTTAAAAGGACTGGTCAATACCTATGAGTGGGATCGGATGGGCTTTCGGGTGGTGGGCACTGCCCAGAGCGGGGAGCAGGCCATCCGCATCATAAGGGAAAAGCAGCCGGATGTGGTGCTTACGGACATCCGTATGAAGCAGGTCACCGGACTGCAGGTCATGGAGGAAATCAAAAAAACAGGACAGGAATGTCTGTTTATTGTATTAAGCGCTTACAGGGATTTCTCCTATGCCCAGCAGGCATGTGAATTAGGAGCGTTTGCATATCTTTTAAAGCCCATTGAGGACGAAAAACTGCAGGAAACCATGGAAAGTGCGTATAAAACCTGCATGGAACAGAAAAAGAATGCGGAAAAGCTTGAAAACTGGGAACGGATGGTAAAAAGGGACTCTGTGAGCTTTTTGCAGGTGGTGGTGCAGAAATATCTGCAGGATCAGATACCTTTTGAAAAACTGACGGAGGTTCTGGAAACTGTCGGTCAGATGCCGGAAAAAGAAGAACGGTTCATTACCGTGGAAGCGGATATTGATATCGCCTATAAAATCACTAATGCGCTGGAGTACGAAGCTTCCCGTTTTGCCCTGGAAAAATTACTGCAGGAAAAAATCGGAAGCCGGTATTTTTTCTGGCATTTTCCTTCCGAAACGGGTGCGGAAATTTTTGTCGTCAAAACCAAAGAAAATACAACGGTGCATGAGCTGAAGGCTTTTTTGGAGAATGCAAGAGAAGAATTAAAGAGTCCCGTGGTGGCATCCATATCCAAGCCCTACAAGGGACTTACGGGTATCCGGAAAAGCTATGAAGAGGCAGGAAAGCTGTTTGAACTGGCAACGGCTTCCGGGGGAAGCACCTTTGCCGTCAAGGAAGAATTCGGCGGAAAGGCGGCAAAGGGAGAAAATACGGAGGAAACCCTGCCCATTCTCGGTGCTATCCGGAAGAATGACGAAAAAAGCTTAAAGGAAGCCTTTATCCGCTTTCTTTATGCTCTGCCGGATGATGAGGATCTGCAGCGTCAGAAAATGCACGGCGTGATGCTGGAAGCGGAAATGGCGGTTGAGGACTCCTATGGTATGACGGAGGAGTTAAAGAAACAGTTTCAGAATTATTATTCCAATATGCAGAGCCTGCATGTCTCCAAGGAAGTGGATGTCTGCTACAAAATCCTGTGCCGGGCAGTAGAGCTTCGGAAGGAATATGCGGAAGCCCACGACATCAAGGGCGGCAAGGAATATATGAATGCAGCGGCGGCTTACGTGGAGGAGCATTTACAGGAAGAGGATTTGTCCATTGTTTCCGTTGCCACCCATATTTACTTAAACCCGGTTTAGTTCGGCAGGGTGTTTAAGGAAACCTTTCACATGTCTTTTAAAAAGTACCTGCTGCAGTGCCGCATGGAAAAAGCAAAGAAGCTTCTGCAGAACAATGCAGAGAGCATCGGCAGCATCTGCGACCAGATAGGAATCAGCAATCCTTCCTACTTTGCCCATCTGTTTAAGGAATACACCGGAAAACTGCCCAGCGAATACAAAAAGGAATTTGACGCATGAGAAAGAAAAAAAGTGTATCGGGATTTCAAAAAAAATATTTAAGGTATACAATCGGACTTTTACTGCTGGCGCTTTTGCTGTCCAGCGTAGGAGTCTGGTTTTATATGCGCAGCAATATGCTGGTCATTGTGACGAACCAGTATGCTTTCCTGAATGAAAAGATGGGGATTTCCTTAGATACTTTGTTCCAGAAAGCGGATAAGGTTACGGAGGAATGTATCTTAAACGACCAGGTGCAGCAGAGCCTGAAGGCAAAGCCGCTTGAGGAAGTGGAAAAGAATTCTTTAAGTAAATATTTTGCCTACATCAATCTGGACCATGTTTCCGAATACTGTTACGTGGATAACAAGCAGAATCTGTATACACGTTCTTATTCCAAAATTCCCTATGCGGATTTTTCAGAAAGCGGTTTCTTGACCAGGCTGGGGGATTCCTATGCGGATACGGTCTGGTTTGTGGCGGAGGATACCTTATTCGGCACCGGGAAGGAAGCGCTCTTTATCGGCAGAAAGGTACACAGCTTAGATTATGCCCATGAGCCGGGGTATTTGTTTCTGAAAATGGACAGTGAATTTCTGGACAGTATAAAAGAGGGCGGCGATTCCTTTACCGGGGAAGCCGCCATGGGTGTAATGGATGGCGGCGGCAACATCTGTGACTCCTGGTTCCCTGCTTCCTTTTCCCTGACGGAAAGCACAAAAAGACTGCTGGCGGACTATGCCGTAGAAGAAAAAAACGGTGTTGTGCTGCAGGGCGAAAGAGTGGCGGAGGGAATGCTTTTCCTGTATAAGCAGAAGCAGAGCGGCTTTTCGGTCTTTACCATAATACCGGAGCGGGTGTTAACGAAAGGCACCGGCAGAATTATGATGGTATTGTTTAGTATCTATTTTCTGGTTATTGCCATTGCGGTAGTCTTGAGTGTGTATTTTTCCAACAAAATTACCAAGCCCATTAAGGTGCTTAGCAGGGCAATGACGGAGTTCGACGGCAACGATTTTTCCCACCAGGTGCATCTGCATACCAATACGGAGCTGGACCGGATTGGAAATTCCTACAATAAAATGCTTATTAACATCGAAAACCTTCTGACGGAAATCAAGGACCAGCAGAAGGAGCTGCGTACCAGCGAACTGAATATGCTGATCAACCAGATCAACCCACATTTTCTGTATAACACGCTGGACACCATATACATGCTGGCACGTATTAATAAAGAAGAAACAACTATGAAGATGATTCAGGCACTTTCCAAATATCTGCGGCTTTCCTTAAGTAAAGGAAATGATATTGTGACGGTGGCGGATGAATTGGAGAATGTCAGAAGTTACCTTCAGATTCAGGAAATCCGAAACGAAAACCTGTTTACTTACACAGTGGACTGCGAGGTGGAGCCGGAGAAAACCTATGTTCTTAAGCTGATTTTACAGCCGCTCGTGGAAAATGCCATTAAATACGGGTTCCGGGAAATATACGAGGGCGGTATCATTGCCATCCGCATATACCGGGACGGGGGGGATTTACTGCTTGTGGTTTACAATAACGGTACGCCCATTGAGGAGGATATGGCGGAAAAAATCAATGCTCTGAACGAAAAACCGCTTTCCGAGGCAAAGAAAAGCTTTCCCAATCAGAAAAACGGTTATGGGGTTGTGAATGTACTTACCAGACTACGTTTGAAATACGGGGACAACGTCCGCTACCGTTATCGGGCGGAGGAGGACGGTACAACATGTATCATCCGTATTCCCGGAGGAGGTGTACAGAATGAAGAATAAAAAAGGAAAAAGAACACTGGCACTGCTTCTTGCCGTGGCAATGGCAGGCGGTCTTTTGACCGGCTGTGGCGGCAAAAATAATAATAAAACCGAAGAGGAAAGCACGGAAGAGGTGCGTATTCCCATTATTTTCACAGTGGATCCTACCACGGGAAAGAAAAACAATCAGGAGCTGGCGGATGCCTTCAACAGGGCATACGAAGGAAAATACTATCTGGATGTGCAGTGGGTGCTGGAAACGGAAGAGGAATACCGGCAGAACTTAAAGCGTATGAATGTGACCGGAACCCTGCCCGCCATAATCTATGATGTGTGCACGGTGCCGTCCTTTTACCAGATGATGGTGGAGGAGGGACGGCTCACCGATCTGACACCTTATTTAGAGGAAGATGAGAAATGGATGGCGGAAATCGAACCGGCGGTCTTAAAGGGATGCACCTATGAGGACGGAAAGGTGTATTTAGGTCCCATCAGCACGGCAGCCTTTACCTGTGCCGGTATGTATTATAACGAAGAACTGTTCACACAGGCGGGGGTAGACAGCTTTCCTGCCACATGGGAGGAATTTTATGCCTGCTGTGATAAGCTGAAGGAGAAGGGGATTACGCCGCTGGCCCTGCATACGGAGGGTACCGGCTGGACCCCCATGCTGATTGCAACGGCGGCAGTGGCGGAGGATCCGGAGGGAGCGGATTTTATGCACCGGATGCTGCCGGAAAGCTATGACAACCCAAGCGGTTACAAGCTGGCGGCAACCCTGCAGAAGCTTTTCACCTACACCACGGAGGATGCTCTGCATGTGGATTACGATGTGGCGTACAGCAACTTTTTTTCGGGCAAGGCAGCCATGCTCGCCAACGGTTACTGGTTGATTGACCAGATTCCGGACGGCTGGGAGGATAAGGTGCGTTTTGCAGCCTTTCCGCAAAGGACCATGGTAGCCTCTCCGGAGACCTTCGGCTGGGCAGTGGTGTCCACCTACAGCGACGAGGTAAAGGAGGCGGCAGTGGAATTCTTGAAATTCCGCACCCATTACAACAAACAGGAAAAAGAAGCCTTTTTTACACAGGATTTTGAGGAAGCCCCCAAGGTGCTTTCCGATTATATGGAAGCATTCACCGGAGCTGCGCAGATTGTTCCCAATTATCAGGTAAAATGGAATTCCATTCTGCAGGAGGAAACGATAGGAGAGGCGCTGCCCCTTCTGAAGGAAGGAAAAATTGATACGGAAGGCTTTGTGAAAATGGCGGATGAAAGTATAAAGGAATATGAGGCGGAGCAATAACCGTCAGGTTTAATTTTTTGCATTCAAGGTTGAATATTTGATAATGGTTATGGGAAGTTTACTGCTATGATAAGTGCATAACAAAGAAACGTGCTGCACGGCAGCACATTCTAAAAAGAAAGGGAGAAAAAGTATGAAAAATGTAAAACGTTTATTTGCCCTTGGAATGGCAACGGCGCTGGCAGTAGGTACCCTTACCGGATGCGGCAATAACAACACAAACAATGCAGGAAACGGCAGCGAAAGCACCGCAGCGGACAACAAAGAAAGTGAAAACACCGCAGCGGACAACAAAGAAGGTGAAAACACCGCAGCAGGCGGCTCCGTATATTACCTGAACTTCAAACCGGAACAGGATGAGCAGTGGCAGGCACTGGCAAAGACCTATACCGAACAGACAGGTACAAAGGTAACTGTTGTTACCGCAGCAAGCGGCAACTATGAAACCACTCTGATGAGTGAAATGGGCAAGAGCGGTGCTCCTACCTTATTCCAGGTAAACGGCCCCGTAGGTCTGGCAAACTGGAAGGATTACTGCTATGATCTCTCCGGTACCGCAGTATTCAACGAACTGACCAGCGAGGATTACGCTTTAAAGGACGGAGATTCCGTTGCAGGTATTGCATATGTAATCGAGTCTTACGGTCTGATCTGCAACAAGACCTTACTGAAAGAAGCAGGCTACACCGTGGATGACATCAAGTCCTTTGCAGACTTAAAGAAGGTAGCGGAAGACATTACCGCACGTTCCTCCGAACTCGGTTTCTCAGCATTTACCTCCGCAGGTATGGACGGTTCTTCCGACTGGAGATTTAAGACACACTTAGCAAACCTTCCCATTTACTTTGAATACAAAGATGACGGAATCGGCTCCACCGATGCCATCAAGGGCACCTATCTGGATAATTACCGTGCAATCTGGGATTTATATGTAAACAACAGCACCTGTGCAGGTAAAGACCTTGCAGCAAAGACCGGTGATGACTCCCGTAACGAATTCTTAAACAAGCAGGCAGTCTTCTTCCAGAACGGTTCCTGGGAATATGCTAACTTAGTTGGCGAAAACAAATTCACCGATGACGATTTAGCTATGATTCCCATCTACATCGGCGTAGGTGACGAAGCAAATCAGGGTCTCTGCACCGGTACCGAGAACTACTGGTGTGTAAACAAGGATGCAGATCCCGCAGATATCCAGGCAACCTTAGACTTCCTTTACTGGTGTGTAACTTCTGAAGAAGGTACTTCCAGCATGGCAGACGATATGGGCTTTGTAATTCCTTTCAAGAATGCCAAGGAATCTACTAACCTGTTTGTTCAGCAGGACAGAGAGTACACCGCAGAAGGAAAGACTCCTGTTTCATGGAACTTCCCCACAATGCCTTCCGAAGAATGGAAGAACGGTGTAGGCTCCGCTCTGACCGCATACGCAGCAGACGAAACCGATGCTAACTGGGATGCAGTCGTAAGTGCATTCGTAGACGGATGGGCAACCGAATATCAGTTAGCAAACCAGCAGTAATTTAGATTATATTTAACGGGCAGGGACCTAAAAAAGCCTGCCCGTTTTTTGGAGGTAGCTTATGGAGAAGGCATTGAAGAAAAGTGCACCGATTTTTGTTCTTCCCACATTGATTGCATTTATTATCGGATTTATCGTTCCGTTTGGTCAGGGGTTGTATTTATCTTTTTGTAAGTTTACAACGGTAAACAATGCAAAGTGGGTTGGACTTACCAATTACAAAGCAGCGCTGACGGATGCTTCGTTCGGACGTTCCTTTGTATTCACCGTATTGTTTGCGGTAGTTTCCATTCTGACCATCAACGTTATCGCCTTTGGCCTGGCGGTTTTACTGACCCAGAAAATCAAAGGAACCAATATTTTCCGAACCGTATTCTTTATGCCGAACCTGATTGGCGGTATCGTACTTGGTTATATCTGGCAGATTCTGATTAACTGTGTATTAACCTTAGTGGAAAAACCGCTTTTAGCACTGAATTCCACCGCAGGATACTGGGGCCTTATCATTCTGATGTGCTGGCAGCAGATCGGTTATATGATGATTATTTACATTGCAGGACTGCAGAACGTTCCCGATTCCCTGATTGAAGCAGCGGAAATTGACGGAGCAAACAAATGGCAGGCGTTGTTAAGGGTTAAAATTCCCATGGTTATGTCATCCATTACCGTATGTGTATTCCTGACATTGACCAATTCCTTTAAGCTTTTTGATCAGAACTTAGCATTAACCGGCGGTGACCCCAATCACTCCACTGAAATGATGGCGCTCAATATCTACCAGACCTTCTATGCCCGTGCAGGCGCACTCTGGAAGGGCTACGGACAGGCAAAAGCCGTCATCTTCTGTATTCTGGTTATTTCTATTGCCCTGTTCCAGTTAAAGGCAACCCGTTCTAAGGAGGTGCAGCAGTAATGAAACAAAAGAGAAATATAGGTAATTACATTACTACGGTAATTCTTTCCATTCTTTCTTTACTTTGGATTTATCCCGCCTTCATGATTTTAATGAATTCCTTAAAAAAGGAATCTGCAATCAGTACCGGCTCGGTGTTTAAGCTTCCCACAGCGGAAACCTTTGCCGGACTTGACAACTTCATTGATGCCATTGCATCCAAAGGCTTTTTAAGCAGTCTTTTCTACAGCCTGTTTATTACCATTACCTCAGTTGCGGCAATTTTACTTTTCTGCTCCATGTGTGCATGGTATATCACCCGCGTGAAGAGTGCATTCAGTAAAATAATGTACTTACTGTTTGCGTTTTCCATGGTAGTGCCGTTCCAGATGGTAATGTTCACCCTGTCCCAGACAGCGGACAGACTGAAATTAAATACCCCCTGGACCATCTGGATTATTTATCTTGGTTTCGGTGCGGGGCTTGCGGTATTCATGTTCTGCGGCTTCGTAAAATCCATTCCGGTGGAAATCGAAGAGGCAGCGCTCATTGACGGCTGCAACCCGGTACAGACCTTCTTTAGGATTGATATGCATATGCTGGCTCCCACCATGATTTCCGTAGGTATTCTGGAAGCCATGTGGGTATGGAACGATTATCTGCTTCCTACCCTGGTACTGGACATCAAGAAATACAAAACCATTCCCATGCTGATCCAGTATTTCCGCGGCAGCTACGGAAAAGTAGAAATGGGACCTATGATGGCAAGCATCATGCTGACCATTATTCCCATCATTATCGTATATCTGGCAGGACAGAAGTACATCATCAAGGGTGTGGCTGCCGGCGCGGTAAAAGGTTGATTTTATATTTATAAGGAGAATTTCCCATGGCAATTCATGCATTATTACAGACGAAACTCGGTAAATCCATAAAAGACGCATCGGACAGAGAAATTTACGAGGCCCTGCTCACCGTGGTAAAAGAGCTGGCGGAGGAAAGAGAAAGCTGCACGGCAAAAGAGAGCAGTTCTGAAAACGCAGAGAAAAAGAAAATTTACTATGTATCCGCCGAATTCTTAATCGGCAAGCTGCTTTCCAACAACATGATTAACCTCGGCATCTATGACGAAGTGAAAGAGCTGCTTGCGGAAAACGGCAAGGACCTGGCCGCCATTGAAGAAATCGAACCGGAGCCCTCTCTGGGCAACGGGGGACTTGGCAGACTGGCAGCCTGCTTCCTTGACTCCATGGCAAGTCTGGGACTTCCCGGCGACGGCATCGGCTTAAATTATCATCTGGGTCTTTTCAAACAGGAATTCGCGGACGGACTGCAGAAGGAAACTCCCAATCCCTGGATAGAGAAGAAAAACTGGCTGAGCGACACCGGTGTTTCCTATCCGGTTACCTTCGGAAACCTGACTTTGCAGGCAAAAATGTATGACATTGCCGTAACCGGTTATGAAAACCGGACCAATAAACTGCATTTATTTGATGTGGATACCGTGGATGAGTCCATTGTGAAGGACGGCATTTCCTTTGATAAAACCGACATTGCAAAAAATCTGACTCTGTTCCTTTATCCGGATGACTCCGACGAAGAGGGCAGACTGCTCCGTATTTACCAGCAGTATTTCATGGTAAGCAGCGGCGCCCAGCTTATCCTGGACGAATGTGTGAAAAAAGGCTCCAACCTCCACAATCTGTATGAATATGCGGTCATCCAGATTAACGATACCCATCCGACCATGATCATTCCGGAACTTATCCGTCTGCTGGTGAAAAAAGGCATTGGTATGGACGAAGCCATTGAAATCGTATCAAAGACCTGTGCCTACACCAACCATACCATTTTAGCGGAAGCACTGGAAAAATGGCCGATTACTTACTTACAGAAGGTAGTACCCCAACTGGTACCGATCATAGAAATTCTTGATGATAAGGTAAGAAGAAAGTATGCGGACGAAAAAGTGGTTATCATTGACAAAAACGATGTGGTCCATATGGCGCATATCGATATCCACTACGGCTTTTCGGTAAACGGTGTAGCCTCCCTGCATACGGAAATCTTAAAGCAGACCGAGCTGCATGCTTTCTACGAGCTTTATCCGGAAAAATTCAACAACAAGACCAACGGCATTACCTTCCGCAGATGGCTTCTGCACTGCAATCCCCGCCTGTCGGCATTGCTTGATGCAAGCATCGGCAACGGTTACCGGAAGGATGCGCAGGAACTGTCCCATTTACTTGCGTATAAAAAGGATGCCGCAATGAAGGAAAAACTGCTTGCGGTGAAAATGGAAAACAAGAAGGAGCTGTGCGGATACCTGAAGGAAACACAGGGTATCACATTAAATCCCGACAGCATTTTCGATACCCAGATCAAGCGTCTGCATGAATACAAGCGTCAGCAGATGAACGCCTTGTACGTCATTCACAAGTATCTGGAAATCAAAGCAGGCAAAATTCCCACAATGCCTATTACCGTGATTTTCGGTGCAAAGGCGGCGCCCGCTTATGTGATTGCCAAGGACATCATTCATCTGTTGTTATGTCTGCAGGAACTGGTAAACAATGACCCCGAAGTCAGCCCTTACCTTAAGGTGGTAATGGTGGAAAATTACAATGTGACCAAGGCTGAAAAACTCATTCCCGCTACGGATATTTCCGAGCAGATTTCCTTAGCCTCCAAGGAAGCCTCCGGTACCGGCAACATGAAGTTCATGTTAAACGGAGCCGTGACCTTAGGTACGGAGGACGGCGCCAACGTGGAAATCCATGAGCTGGTGGGGGATGACAACATCTTTATCTTCGGCGCAAAGAGCGAAGAAGTCATTGCCCATTATGAGAAGGCGGACTACGTGGCAAAGGATATTTACGAAAAAGACGCCATGGTAAAAGAAGCCGTAGATTTTATCACATCTAAGGAGCTCCTCACTATCGGACATGAGGAAAACTTAGTACGGCTTCAGAAGGAAATCTTAAATAAAGACTGGTTCATGACCCTGCTTGACTTCCGTTCCTATGTGGAAGCCAAGGAGAAGGCCTACAAGGCATACGAGGACAGAAGCGCCTTTGCGGAAATGATGATTGTAAACATCGCCAAGGCGGGCTATTTCTCCTCCGACAGAACCATTGCCGAATACAACAGGGACATCTGGAAGGTGTGAAAGGATGAGTACCATGAGAGAATGTGGTGTTTTGATGCCGGTTTTTTCCTTGCCGTCAGCATACGGAATCGGCTGCTTTTCCAAGGAAGCCTATGAATTTGCAGATATGTTAAAAAAGTCCGGACAGACCAGGTGGCAGATTCTGCCTCTTGGTCCGACCGGTTATGGGGACTCCCCGTACCAGTCCTTCTCCACCTTTGCGGGAAATCCTTATTTTATTGACCCGGAAACCCTGATAAAGGAAGGGCTGCTCACAAAAAAAGAGTGTGAAGAGAGCATGCCCGCCGCCAAGGGTGAGCAAGCCATGTCCTCGATAGATTATGAGTGGCTGTATTTTCATCGATTCCCGCTTCTCCGTAAGGCATTTTCCCGTTTTAAGCCGGACACCGCTTATGAAAAATTTTTAACGGAAAATGAGGACTGGCTGACCGATTACTGCCTCTTTATGGCAATCAAGGACAAACAGGGCGGCATCAGCTTCGCAGAGTGGCCGGATGCTTACCGGAACAGGGAACCGGAAGCCCTGGAAGAAGCGAAAGCAGCCTTAAAAACGGAAATGGATTTTTACCGTTTCCAGCAGTATGAATTCCGGAAACAGTGGGATAAGCTGCATGCCTATGCCAACGCACAGGGCATTGAAATCATCGGCGACATTCCCATTTATGTGGCATTTGACAGCGCCGATACCTGGGCAAACCCGAAATTATTCCAGATAGGAGAGGACAACCTTCCCACCGGTGTGGCAGGCTGTCCGCCCGATGCCTTTTCCGCAACCGGGCAGCTCTGGGGCAATCCGCTGTTTAACTGGGATTACCATAAAAAGACCGGATACGAATGGTGGCTGAAACGCATTGCCCATTGTTTTTCCTTATATGATGTGGTCCGGATTGACCACTTCCGTGGATTTGATGAGTATTATGCGATACCCTATGGGGATAAGACGGCGGAATTCGGCAAGTGGATGCCTGGACCGGGCATGGATTTGTTCCGTACCGTAAAAGAAAGGTTAGGGGATTTACCCATTATCGCAGAAGACCTGGGATTTTTAACGGAGTCCGTAAAGGAGCTTTTAAAAGACTCCGGCTATCCCGGCATGAAGGTATTGCAGTTTGCCTTTGACCCCAGGGAGCCGAGCAATTACCTGCCTCATACCTATACTCCGAATTCGGTAGTATACACGGGAACCCACGACAACACCACGACCCGCGGCTGGTATCATGAAATCAGCGCAGAGAGCCGGGCCTTTGCCAGAGAGTATATGCGCATCCCGGCACTGGACGAGGATACGCTTTCGTGGAATTTCATTGCCCTTGCCATGAGCAGTGTGGCAAATCTCTGTATGATACCTATGCAGGACTACCTGTGTCTGGATAAGGAGGCGCGTATCAACACCCCTTCCACACTGGGCGGCAACTGGACCTGGCGCATGGAAAAAGGCGCCTTTACGGAGGAGCTTGCCGGACAGATGAAACGCCTGACAGTCATCTACGGACGCAGCAGAAAAGAGGAAAGCAAGGAAGAACGTAAAGAAGAAAGTACGGAAGAAAGTACGGAAGAAAGTATGAAAGAACGTAAAGAAGAAAGTACGGATTTTTAGGAATAAATATTTAGGAAGAGTATGCGGGAGCAGTCAGAAATGACTGCTCCTGTTTTCTTCCTGCAAATATATTGAAACCCGGTGGTCATGCGTTAACATTCTCTCCATCATGCCGGGTTAATCAGGAATGAAACTCTGGCGCTGGGTGGTAAAAATGATAAATAATCAATACTTTTGGTATCAAAAAATAAAAAATATCATTGCTGAGTATAAAAAAGTGTGTTACTATTGACCATAGTCAATAGTAGACTTATAAACATACTTACGGAGGAATATCATGCCAAGGGGATTACAGCAAAAAGGATTGACAAGAAGAAACAAGATGCTCCTGGCGGCTGTGAAGTTATTCCTTGAGAACGGATATGAAAAGACTACGACAGCGGCCATCGCCAGAAAAGCCGGCATGGCCCCCTCTTCTTTTTTTGCAGCCTTTGAAAATAAGGAGGCGCTGCTTTTGGCACTGACCAAGAGAATGTTTACCTGTCAGTTTGAAACTACGGCAAAGATTTTAAAAAAGGACGAGGACCCACTTCATACTTATGTGGTGCAGACGGTGCTGCAGCTTTATATTGCGGAGCTGTCCGAGCCTATCCGGGAAGTGTATACCATGGCATATTCGCTGCCGTCCACCATGGAGTTTATCTATAGGGAAACCGCAGAGAAATGGAGACAGATTTTCCAGAGGTATGTGCCGGAATGCGGACTCAAGGATTTCTATGAAATGGAAATCGCATCCGCGGGTATGATGCGGGGCTTTATGGCAAAAAAGTGTGATTTGTATTTCACCATGGAGCAGAAAATCTGGCGCTTTCTGTATTGTAATTGTCTGTTGTACAAAGTACCGGATGAAACAAGAGAGCAGCTTACGGAGTTTGTGTTACATATGGACCTCAAGCCCATTGCCGAGCAGATTATCGTGGAAACGGTAAAGGAAGCGGAAGCGGGATTGGAAGCGGCCATGACGGATCGGACGCAAAAGACAACTACTTAGCACCTTTCGGCTAATTCTATACCGGGGGAGGCCGCTAATCGGGAAATCAAAATTTACGGGAATGACTTTTGTATTTCAAAACAGTGATTACGGCACCGAGTCTCGTTGAAAGTGTAAACAATGAGACATTATGTGTAGGAATGGGAATTCTACAGACAAAAGGAGAAAAAGCTTCTGTACGCAGGGAGAGCCTGTTGTGCAGGAGCTTTTTCCCGTCCGTGGTAAAAGGTAAACAGGGTATGCGGAAGTTACTTTTACATTTCTTTGAGGACGGCAAAAAAATCTTGACTTGGAGTGGGCTCCAAGGTTTACAATAAAAAAAAGAATATCTAAAGAAAGAGAGGAAAAACTATGGAAAATTTCACGTACTGTACACCAACGAAACTGATTTTCGGAAAAGACGCGGTAAAAAAACTTCCGAAGGCATTAAAACCCTACGGCACCAGGGTGCTTCTGACTTACGGTGGCGGCAGCATTAAGAAAATGGGACTGTATGACGAGGTGAAAAAACTGCTGGAAGGCTTTGAAGTATATGAACTGTCCGGCATTGCACCCAACCCCAAATATAATCCCAGTGTGCTGGAAGGCGTCAGACTTTGCAAAGAACATAAAATTGATGTAGTGCTGGCTGTGGGCGGCGGCAGCGTACTGGACTGCTCCAAGGCAATCTGCGCGGGCGCGTGCTATGAAGGAGAACCCTGGGATCTGATTACCTATAGGGTGAAAGCAAAGGAAGCTCTCCCTCTTGTGGACATTCTGACACTGGCGGCGACCGGATCCGAATATGACTCCGGTTGTGTAATCTCCCGCACGGAAACCAACGACAAGGTCGGCTATCTGGATGAACTGCTTTATCCCAGAGTTTCCATTTTAGACCCGGGATACACCTTCTCCGTATCGAAAAAGCAGACGGCAGCAGGTACCGCCGATGCCATCAATCATGTGATGGAGCAGTATTTCTGCGGCGTGCATACCACCCTTTCCGACGGCATGTGCGAAACCGTTATCAAGAGCCTTATAGAAAATGTAAAAGTTGCGCTGGAAGAGCCGGACAATTACGATGCCAGAGCAGAGCTGATGGCGGACTGTTCCCTTGCCTGCAACGGTATCCTGGCAATCGGCAACAGCCCTTCCGGCTGGCCGCTTCACGGTATGGAGCATGCTCTGAGTGCATATTATGACATCACCCACGGCGAGGGGCTGGCAATTCTCACTCCGAGATGGATGAAATACATCTTAAACGAAAAGACCGTAGAACGTTTTGTCAGCTTCGGCGAGCATATTTTCGGTATTGATGCATCCCTGCCCGATTTTGAAATTGCGGAAAAGACCATTGATAAAACCTACAGTCTGTTTGAGACCATGGGCATTCCCATGCACCTAAAGGAAGTGGGTATCGATGAGTCAGGACTTTCCGAAATGGCACATCACATTGCCGAAAACGAGGGTCTGGAAAATGCCTGGGCACCGCTGAAGGAAGAGGATATTCTGGCAATCCTGAAGGCTTCCCTGTAAAAAGAAACATTACAAATAAGTAACATTGTGAAAGGCGTATGAAACGAAAATTTTCATACGCCTTTTCTTCTGACTTATTTTGTAAGAGAAATAAAAGCTGCGGTACCGCCGTCCACCTGTAAAGCATGGTCGGCATTTTCTTTTACCGTGCCGCCGACGGTATAAAGTAATTCTTTATTAAGGGCGCACAGCTCCTCTGCGGACAGAACCGCAGGTGCTGCAGAGGGATTGATAATCACTAAAATGCTTTCCTCTGCGCTGCTTCGTACGTAAGCAAGGGGATAATTGTCGGAAAGGAAGGAAACGGTTCCCTTGCTCTGCAGGGCGGGATGTGCCATACGCAGGGCAATGAGCCGTTTTACCTCGCTGCGCAGGGACGCTTCATCCGCACACTGGCTTGCAGCATCGGGTCTGTCCGGGGCATCATCCTGCCGGACATAAAGCTTTGCGGCGGGAGCGGAGGAAAAGCCGGCATTGGGGGTTTTGTCCCACTGCATGGGAGAACGGGAACCGGTTCTGCCGTAGCCGCCTTCCACGGAAGTAAGGCCTTCCACATAACGCAGACCGATTTCATCGCCGTAATAGATAAACGGCGCGCCGGGCATGGAAAGCAGGAAAGCAAACGCTATCTTCATTTCTTCGGGAGAAAGACTTCTTGCCAGACGGTCCATGTCGTGGTTGCCGGAAGGAATACAGATAAGTCCTCTGCCGTTTGTCTTCTCATAATTTTCTTTGTATTTTGCCACAAATTCTTTGGCGCTGCCTTTTCCTCGGGAGGAAAAATAAGGCTCTTCGCAGCGGAACAAATCGTTGTAGTGGGAAGGACCGAAATGCAGCAGGAAGTCCATATGGAAACCGCCGATAAGGCTCTTGTCCGGTTCGCCCCATTCGCTTACCATGGCGGCAGCCGGAAATTCTTTGTCAAGGAAAGCGCGGATGTCCTGCCAGAGGGAAATGGTGCCCTTGCCGTCCTCATCGTTTTTAACTAAGGAACCTGCCATGTCCACACGGAAACCGTCACAGCCGAGTCCCAGCCAGAAACGCATGATATTCTTAAGTTCTTCCCGGGTAGCCATAGGACCCTCGGCATCCATGGGCTGCTGCCACTTTTTGTCCGGGTCGGGACGGTAGAAGCCGTAGTTTAAGGCCGGCTGGTGGGAGAAAAAGTTTACGACGCAGGATCCGTCACGGTCGGAAATACCGCGGATGCAGCCCATGTTTTCCGGCGTTTCCCAGATGTTGTCCGTCCAGACATAACGGTCGGTATAAGCATTTTTCTCCGCTTTCATGGACTCCCTGAACCACTTGCAGGTAACGGCGGTATGACCGGGTACCAGGTCCAGAATCACATGCATATCCCTTGCATGCGCTTCCTTAAACAGACGCACCAGGTCGGCATTTGTGCCGTAACGGGGCGCTACCGTATAATAATCCTCCACGTCATAACCGGCGTCGCCGAAGGGAGAAAGGAAACAGGGGTTGAGCCAGAGAGCGGTACAGCCTAAATCCTTAATGTAATCCAGCTTTTCAATGATGCCGGGAATATCGCCGATACCGTCGGCATTGGTATCGTTAAAAGACTGGGGATAAATCTCATAAAAAACAGCATTGTCAAGCCACCTGGGTTCTTTTACACAGCTACTCATAAAACGTCCTCCTTGCGGGTATTCAGATATTCTTTATTATAAAGCAAAGCCGTAGGAATTGCAAAGCGTGCTAAAATATGGTACATTTTTTCTGTATATGTTAAAGCATTCCCGGGAGGGAGAAAAGGAGAGAAGTTATGATTTTTTATTATGGAGTACAGCATTTCAGAAAAAACAAGGGATGTTACGGACAGCCGGTAGCCTGCAACTGCGGACACACCTATCCGAGAGAAATTATCAGGGATTCCAAATGGGGTCATTTTGACTACATCCCCTTAATTCCCATGGGAACGGACTATTATTCCGTATGCCCGGTCTGCATGAACGGCCTCAAGGCAGACAAGGAGCAGAAGAAGGAAATCAAACAGCTTCTGGCACAGGCGCCTTCCAACGTGCATTTTACACCGCACATGGTAAGCTATGCGGACAAAAAGACCTTTGATTTTTATCTGCAGGACGATGCCACCGGCGAGAAAATCCGGATTTTACAGGGCGTCAGCAAGTACGAAGTAAAAGAAGAGTACAAGAGCCGTCTGATTAAGAAAAAAGACATTGTGCAGGAAGAGTCCGCACTGTAGGGCATCTACACAAAAAATTAAGAATTTTGGGCAGCGTAAGCTATTTACATAATATATTGTTGTCTCTACAATGAAAGAAGAGCTTCCCAAACGGAAGTCTCGGAAAAGAAACAAAACACAGAAAAGTTTTACCAAAAAGAAAGTGGGCGTAGAAATGAAGAAATTCGGCAAAAGAGGAATCGCATGGATGCTGGCACTGACGATGGCGCTTGGAGAAAGCAGCAGCGCACTGGCAGCAGAGCCTCTGCAGGCTTATGAAACGGAGATTTCCCAATATGCAGAAACAGAAGAAACGGCAGGAGGAGAGACGGATGTAACCGGCAATGACGCAGAGAATCCGACAGATATTACCGGAAACGATGCACCGGCGAAAGATGTGTCCGGCAGTGATGCGCCTGCTTCGGAAGATACGGAGGACAAGTTCCCGGGACTCTCCGATGAGTACACACTTTCCGCAGAAGCTTATGCGGAAAAAGACCTCTTAAGCAGTCACCGGACAGAGTGGACAAAAGCAGACGCAGGAAAAGATTATGTTCCCGGCCAGGTTTTAATAGAAGCGGCAACGAAGGAAGAAGCGGAGCAGTACGCAGAGGCATTTAACGGCACACTGGTTTCCTACTTCGGTACGGTTGCCCTCGTGGAACTGAATGCGGATGAAAGTCTTCCCGAAGCCAGCGTGTACGATGCCGTACAGGCTTCCGCAGCAGAAGGCACCAGACTTCCCGCCGCATGGCCCAACTATTACAGATATACCCAGTCGGCAGATTACAGCGACCCGTATTTAAATATCCGTGCGGACAATAGCCAGTGGTATCATGAAGTACTGAATACCACACAGGCATGGAATGCCGGTTACCGCGGACAGGGCGTAAAGGTCGCCATTCTGGATACCGGTATCAATACCGCCCACGAAGAACTGGCGAATGTGATTACCTGCGATATCAGCACCGTGAACAATGCCCTCGGCACAGAGGACAACAACGGTCACGGCACCCACATTGCAGCCTTAATCGGAGGTACACTTGACAACGGAAAGGGCGGCGCCGGTATCGCACCGGAATGTACCCTGTACTCCATCAAGGTGAGCAGGGAAGCCGGCAGAACCGACAGTGCCAGCATTATCAGTGCACTTTATAAAGCAATGGAAGAAAATGTAGATATTGTAAACGTAGGCTTTGCCGGCACGGAATACAGTGCCATGGAGGAGAGCCTTTACAAGCAGGCGTATGAAAGCGGTATTGCCGTATTCTGCCCGGCGGGCAACGGTTACTCCAACGTTTGCACTTATCCTGCAGCCTACAAGACAACCATTGCCGTAGCGGCACTGGATACAGGCATGACCAAGGCGCCGTTCTCCAATTACGATAAAAACGTGCGCTACAGCGTACCTGGCGTCGGTATTTATTCCGCCAGCAACGAAGGACCTTCTTCCTATGTATCCATGAGCGGTACTTCCCAGGCATCCGCCATCATGGCAGGTACGGCAGCCTTAATTCTGCCCACCGTTAAAGGAACCGGCAAGGCAAGAGTGGATGCCCTTCTTAAGAAAATGGACAGCAGCTGCATCAAGGCACAGGGTACCGATTTAGGAAGGGGCTATGTGGATCTGGTAAAGGCACTGGCGCTTACCAATATCAACGCAGCGCCCAAGAAGCCCGGTTTTTCCAAGAAAGCCGGCACTTATAAAGACAATACCATTATGCTGGAGCTGACCGGCGTGGAAGTGGGCTGCACGGCATATTATTCCACCGACGGCAAGACCATTACCTTTAAGAACGGTGTACTTTCCGACAATGCGAAGGAATATACCGGTCCCATTGAAATAGGTGGAAAGAACTATGTGCAGGTTTACGCCATGGTTATCAAGAACAGCAACCAGCTTGCCAGTCCGGTGGCTTCGGCAAGATATACCTTCCGGCCGGAAGTGTTTGGTGTCCGGGTGGAATCCGTTACCGGAGCAAAATATCTGACACAGGGAACGGGACTTGCGTTCCGTGCCGTACAGACACCGGATTACGGGGTGAAACAATCCGTAAAATGGACCTTGGAGGCAGTACAGAAGGACGAACAGACCGGCAAAGAGGTTTATGTGAAAAATGAGTACAAAAAAACCGGCGTAACCATCAGCGCCTCCGGCAGAATTTCCGCGACAAAGAAGGCAGTACCCGGCATTTACCGGATAACGGCAACACTTAAAAACGGACTTTCCACATCCATGGAGGTGGAAATAAAGGCAGCAGCCCAGGACCTTACCACAGCCATTATGGTGAAGAATAAAAACATCACCGTCTGGGCAGGACAGCTTGCCCTGGTAAACAACATTACCATCAAGAAAAAAGGCATGCGCGTAGCGGAAAGCGCAGCAGCCTCAGATATTAACTGGTACTCCGCCGATAAGAGCATTGCCGTTGTAAGCAGCAAGGCAAACGGCTCCGTTTATGTGCAGGGCGTTGCATTCGGCAAGACCAAGATTACCGGTATTGCATCGGACGGCAGCGGCAAGACGGTGGTATTAAATATCACGGTAAAGCAGCCCGTAAAAAAACTGTATGTAACCAACTGTAAGACAACGGAGACAGGCTATACTTTAGCCTGCAATAAATCCATTAAATTAAATCTGGTAGTGGAGCCTGCCAATGCTTCCAACAAGGCGGTCAAATGGTCGGTAAATCCTGCCGGTAACGGCGTTACCGTAAAGAACGGTGTGGTAAAGGCGGACAGAAAGGCAAAACCCGGTACCTATACCATCACAGCAAAAGCCCTGGATGAAAACGGAGCGGAAGCAAGCTTTACGGTGGAAGTGAAAAACTATAGCAAGACCAATATCCGTACGCAGGATACCCGGGTAGACCTCTATCGTATCAATAACGGCTACGGTTCTTCCACCACAAGGTCCATTCAGGTCTTAAGCGATTCTGCCGATCTCTGGAACATTACAGGCAACAGCGCCCCCGGCATTGTAAAGGCGGAAAAACGGGGAGATTTTGTTTATCTGGAGGCAACCGGAAGAGCCGTCGGAACGGCGACCGTTACCGTCGGCACACTGGACGGCACCAATAAAAACATCCCCATCCGTGTAACAGTGAAGAACCCGTCATCAAGCTTGAGAATTTCGCCTGAAAGAGGAAGGTGTGCATACATTGCCTGTGATTCCTCCATGCAGATGCTCACAACGCTTACCAATAATCACGGAAGTGTAACAAAGAACAATCAGGGCTTCTACTGGAGAACGTCCAACGCGGCGGCAGTGGATGTTGACTCCTACGGACGGGTAACCGGTAACAGCGGTCTGGAAGGCCCCGTTACCATTACCGCAGTATCAGCGGACGGCAGCAATGTTCAGGCAACCTATACCGTATATGCCTGTGACATGGTAAAATCCATTTCTATTGATGACGATGACATCCTGACGGTAAATGTGGGTGATACCTTTGAAAAGGAGGTAAAGGAAGTAGCGGCAAACGGCGGTGACTGCAGTTATATGATTGATGTGAAAGTAAATAAACCCGGACTTACAGCAGAGTACGACCGCAGTACCCACAAGATTAAATTCAGCGGCAATAAAGAGGGAGTCTATGTTGTTACGATTTCCTGTCTGGATGGCAGTACCGCAAAATGCGTATATACTATCACTGTAGAATAATGAAAAAAGAGGCAGAGCGAAGGAGACTTCGCTCTGTTTTTTTGTTATTTTATATGAAAAAGGCTGGTAAAGTGCAAAAAACATCTATTTACATATTGCTCCAACTTTTATACAATAAAATCAAGTGTGAAAAATTGCTTTCAGGAGGGAGGAGCAGTGAGGGTGAATAAAAAAGTCATGTATGCGGTGATAGGCGTAATTGCCGTTTTTCTGGTAATTGCCGTTATCATTTTACTTGGCCGCGGCAGCCGGGATACCGGGCAGGGAACGACGGAAAGTCCGGACGCCAATGATTGGAATTCCGGTATGTCAGAAACAGACCCCGGGTATCTTGCAGAGCCGGAGAAAACGGACGGGGAGACGGAAGCGGACACTGACGTACAGGAAGAAAGCAAACCGAAAGAAACTGAGGAAAACAAGGAACCGGCAGAGGACGCCGGAGATACCGGAAGAAACCATTCCTCGGCAGAGGATGCCGGAGATACCGGAAGAAACCATTCCTCGACAGAAGAAGAGGAAATCATGGGGGAAAAGGTTTCCATGATTGCTCTGGCGGATACGAAAGAGGAAGCCAAAAAAATTGCGGAGCTGTACGGAATAGAATTAGTGAATTTTTCTTATGGTGTGGCAGAGTATGAGACCACAAAGGATCCGCAGGAACTGATTGCATTGGGTGAGAAAAACAATTATCCCGCCCTTTCCACCAATAATACATTAACCATCGATCAGGGGAGGAAGAAATGAGAAAGAAATTTGTAAAAAGAAGTCTTGCACTGGCACTGGCATTTACCATTGCCTTTGGCGAAAACGGTTACGTGCTGGCGGAGGAACCCGCGCAGACCGTAGAGTTTGACATATCTGACGGGGATGCCGGGGAGCCGGGAGCACCGGCTGACGTATCCGGCGGAGACGGTACGGAAGTACCCGGAGAAGATGCCGGTAAGCCGGGTGAGAACGAAGATGTTTCCGCAGGCGATGTATCGGGCAATGTACCGGAGGCTTCCGATGAGTTAGAGGAGATGTTCCCGGGACTCACGGAAGAGTATGCCCTGACTGCAACGGAAATGGATGATAAGACAATTCTCGGAAATTACGCACAGGAGTGGGGAGGCGCAGAAGAAGGCGTTGACTATGCAGAATCGGAAATTCTGGTGGAAGCGGAAACCGAGGAAGAGGCGAATGCCTATGCGCAGGCTTTTAACGGTACACTGACTGATTATTTCTTTGGTGTGGCAGTCATCACCTTAAATGCGGATGAATCCCTGCCTGAGGCAAGCGTAAAGGATGCGGTCTATGCTTCTTCCCTGGAAGAAATGGCATTGCCTGCCGCATGGCCCAACTATTACCGTTACATAGAGGATGTGGACGCAGAGGAAATCGTGGAAGAACAGACCTACGATTTTGCGGCTGCGGAGGAAGAGGAATCCGGCGGTCAGGAAGAAGAGGAATTCCTGGGGACAGACGGTTACAATGACCCGTACCTGAACACCACCAACGGAGGCTATCAGTGGCAGCACAGTGTGCTGAACTCCCAGCTTGCCTGGGCAGCGGGATACCGTGGAAAAGGTGTTAAGGTAGCGGTTCTGGATACCGGTATTTTAGCGGGTCATGATGACGTATCGGCGGTAAAAACCATTGATGTCGGCTACGGTACGGCAGACGGTCACGGACACGGCACCCATGTCAGCGGTATTATCGGTGCAAAACTGAACAACGGAACAGGCGGTGCCGGTGTAGCACCGGAATGCTACATTTATTCCATTAAGGTTTTGAGGGATACCGGAAGCGGCGCTTCTTCTACCATTATTAAAGGTGTCAATCAGGCGGTAAACAATAGAGTAGATATTATTAATATGAGCTTAGGGGGTGCCTTATACAGCAAGGTAGAAGCAGATGCTTATCAGAGGGCTTATGAAGCTGGTATTGCCGTATTCTGTGCAGCAGGAAACGAGTTCAGTAACTCTGCACATTACCCCGCGGCTTATAAGAGTACCATTTCCATAGCGGCACTCGATAAGAGCATGGGTAAGGCTTATTTTTCCAACTATGATTCCGGTGTCCGTTACAGCGCGCCCGGTGTGGATATTTATTCCACCTACAAGGACAGTGCTTCCTCTTACAAAAGCATGAGCGGTACTTCTCAGGCTACCCCAGTAACAGCCGGTGCGGCAGCCGTAATCTGGGCAACCCTTCCGTCCAATCTTTCCGGTAAGGCAAAGGTAGATGCCCTGCTTAAGAAGATGGACAGCAGCTGCAGCAAGGTAACGGGAAAGGGACTCGGAAAAGGCTGCATTGACTTAGCCAAGGCATTGGGGCTGACAAACAACGAAGCTGCGCCGAAGAAGCCGGAATTCGTAACAAAGCCGGGAACTTATACCAGTCCATCTATCAGAGTAGCCATAAAGAGCCCGGATCCCGGCTGTATCATTTACTACTCCACAGACGGTAAGCCCGTAACCTATAAAAACGGTGTGCTGTCAGACAATGCACTGCCGTACACCAGTACGACAGGCATTCCGGTTGGAAACCAGGCAAGTGTCACCGTGTATGCCATTGCGCTAAAAAGCTCCAATAGGCTGGCGAGCCCGGCATTATCCGGCAGGTTTACGTTTAAGCCGGAGGTATCTTCCCTTACAGTTACATCGACCAATGGAGTAAGTACACTGGCGCAGGGTACCAGTCTTACGCTCAAAGCTGCATGCACACCGGATTATGCACCGGACAAGAAGATAACATGGAGCCTGGAACGATATAACAACAATACAGCAAGCGACAATGACCCGAAGGTAACCGGTGTTTCCATCAATGCATCCGGCAAGGTTACCGCAAGCAAAACAGCACTTACAGGCACCTATCTGATAACCGCAAAAATGGCAAATAACAACAGTGTCAAAAAAACTTTTACTATCAAGGTATGTGCGGTTTCCTCAAATCCGGTAACAAGCATTACTACCAAGACAAAAAGCGTTACCGTGAACACCGGCGCTGCCTTTACACTTGCAGCAACGGATGTTACGGTAACCAGAAAGAATAAAACAACCTATAATGGCTCCTCTCTTAGCTGGACTATCGAGGACAGCAGCATTGCATCCATGACAAAAAACAACGGAAATGTTGTCATAACCGGTAATAAGGCAGGAAAAACCAAGTTAGTCGGTGTAGCTACCGATGGCAGCGGCAAGATGGTTACGATTCCCATAACCGTAAAGCAGGCAGTGACTTCCGTGACCATTGCAAACAGCGGAACCGCCATGTGTGTAAGACAGGGCAAGTCTGTCAAGCTGACTGCCAATGTGTTCCCGTCTACGGCAGCCAATAAGAAGGTGAAATGGAGTTATTCTCCCGCCGGGGAAGGTATTACCGTGGTAAACGGTGTGGTGAAAGCAGCAAAGAATGCAAAACCGTGCAATATTACCGTTACGGCAACCGCCGCGGACGGCAGCGGTGCCTCCGCAAACTATGTTATTTCGATTATAGAAGAGGAAAAGAACACAACGCTGACCGTGGATAAAAAGAGTGTGGACATTTTCCGCACCACTAATAATAAGGGTGCAGCAACTTCCGCAACCGTAGCGGTAAACTGCAGTTCTCCTTATTGGAGTGCAACCAGCAGCGCTCCCAGACTGGTTTCGGTCACAGGAAGCGGCAGCAAGCTTACCATAAAGGCTACCGGCAATGGCACCGGTACGGCAACCGTTACGGTAGCAACCACGGACGGCACAAACAAGAAAGCCACGATTAAGGTAACGGTAAAGAATCCTGCCACCAACCTGATGATTTCCCCGCAGGGTGGAAGAAGCAATTATGTAGCGAAGGGAACTACCCTGAAGTTAATTCCGACCTTTGAAACCGCAAGCGGCAAGGTCAATGCAGATGCCAAGAAGCTTACCTGGACTTCCAGCAATCCCAGTGCAGTAAAGGTAGATAATCAGGGACGTGTGACGGGTATGTCGGACAGAAGTTATAAAGTTACCATTACGGCAAAAACCAATGATGGAAGCAATCTGGTGGCAACCTATGTGGTGGTGTCCTGTGATAAGGTAAAAAAAATCAAAGTAGGATATGCCAGAGCCTATTCGCTGGAAGTAGGAGAAGTTGGCGGTGAGCGGCTTTATGAAACAGGTACATCCTATGGTACCTGCAGCTATGCGGTAGATGTCAAGAGTAACAAAGAGGGACTTACAGTCGGATATACGGTTTCCAACGGATATCCGTACATCACCTTTGCCGGAAATAAGGTGGGTACCTATACGGTAACCGTTTCCTGTATTGACGGCAGTTCCGCAAAGGCGACTTATAAGGTTATTGTGAAACCGAAGTCTAAGTAATAATGGCTGCAAATATAAGCAGGGTTGAGTTTCCTCAGCCCTGTTTTTTTGCAAACTTTTAAATTTATTTTATACTTTTTTAATCGTTATTCCGTATGATATGTGCTATAGTATAGAGAGCAAAATATGAATAACAAATTTTGCATGTCTCATAATACATTAAGAAGAATGTATGCGCAAAGCAGGCAAAAAGAGAGGAAATGACATGAAAGAAGTCAAATCACCCAAGAAACCGTTACTTTACTATTACGGAATTGTTTTACTGATACTTTTCCTGTTCAATATGTTTGTCACCCCCATGATTATGGAAAACCGTGTAAAGGAAGTCGATTACGGCACCTTCATGAGCATGACGGAGGATAAAAACATCGGGGAAGTGGAAATTTCCGATTCCCAGATTTTGTTTACGGACAAGGCGGAAACTCAGATTTACAAGACGGGCACCATGGACGATCCGAACCTGACGGAAAGGCTCTATGAGGCGGGAGCTACTTTCTCTAAAAATATTGAAAAGAAAACTTCGCCCCTTTTAAGCGGTTTATTGACTATATTTCTGCCCATTATTGTGTTTATCATCATTGGACAGATTATGGGACGAAAGCTTATCGAACATGCAGGCGGCAAAAATGCCATGTCCTTCGGCATGGGAAAGAGCAACGCTAAGGTTTATGTGCAGTCCACGGAAGGTATCCACTTTGACGATGTAGCCGGCGAGGACGAAGCCAAGGACAACTTAAAGGAAATCGTAGATTATCTGCACAACACGAAGAAATATACGGAGGCCGGTGCTTCCATGCCGAAAGGTATTCTGCTTGTAGGCCCTCCCGGAACCGGTAAAACCATGCTGGCAAAGGCCGTAGCCGGTGAAGCGGGCGTCCCGTTCTTCTCCATGTCCGGTTCGGAATTTGTGGAAATGTTTGTCGGTATGGGCGCTGCCAAGGTACGTGATTTGTTCAGCCAGGCAAAGGAAAAAGCTCCCTGTATCGTATTCATTGATGAAATCGATGCCATCGGTAAAAAGCGTGACGGCCAGATTGGCGGCAACGACGAAAGAGAGCAGACCTTAAACCAGCTTCTTACCGAAATGGACGGCTTTGAAGGCAACAACGGCGTTATTATTTTAGCTGCAACCAACCGTCCCGAGTCCCTTGACCCGGCGCTGACCCGTCCCGGACGTTTCGACAGACGAGTGCCTGTGGAACTGCCCGATTTAGCCGGTAGGGAAGCCATTCTCAAAGTTCATGCCAGAAAGATTAAAGTGGGCGAAGATGTGGATTTCCACACCATTGCCAGAATGGCATCCGGCGCCTCCGGTGCAGAGCTTGCCAATATTATTAACGAAGCAGCCCTCCGTGCCGTGAGAAACGGACGCACCATTGTGAACGAAGCCGATTTGGAAGAAAGCATCGAGGTGGTTATTGCCGGTTACCAGAAACGGAATGCCGTACTGTCTAACCATGAAAAATTGGTGGTTTCCTACCATGAAATCGGACACGCCCTGGTGGCTGCCCTGCAGACCCATTCCGCTCCGGTGCAGAAGATTACCATTATTCCCCGTACCTCCGGCGCCCTCGGCTACACCATGCAGGTGGAGCAGCAGGACAAGAACCTGATGACCAAGGTAGAACTGGAAAATAAGATTGCCACCCTTACCGGCGGACGTGCCGCGGAGGAAGTTATTTTTAACGAGATTACCACCGGCGCTTCCAACGATATTGAGCAGGCAACCAAGTTAGCCCGCGCCATGATTACCCGTTACGGCATGTGCGAAGACTTTGACATGGTAGCCATGGAAACCGTGACGAACCAGTACCTTGGCGGCGATACTTCCCTTTCCTGCTCCGCCGATACCCAGAAGGAAATCGACAAGAAGGTTGTGGAGCTGGTAAAGCAGCAGCATGAAAAAGCCATCGGCATCTTAAAGGCAAACCGCAGGAAGCTGGACGAGCTTGCCCAGTACCTTTATGAAAAAGAAACCATTACCGGCGACGAGTTCATGAAGATTCTGGAAAAGAAATAAAAAATAGAAGCAAAAATTCTGTAAAAGCAGTTGTTAAAAAAATAAGTGCGTGGTACAATAAGCCATATGAGAAAAGCAATGAAGGAAAGAGTACTGTACCCGGTGCCACACAGAGAGAGCCGCAAAGGTGGAAGCGGCTTTGGAGAAGATACAGGAAAACCATTCCGAAGCTGTACGCGAGAGCTGCATACCGTGAGCAGTATGCATCAGGAGAGCAGTCGTAAGCGTTACCGTATAGCCGCGTTACAGGCAAAGAGTGAAAATCAAGGTGGAACCGTGCATAATGCACCCTTAGGTAGCAATACCCAGGGGTGCTTTTTATTTTGAAAATTATCCGGCATAATTTTATTCTGTATAGTTTTTGAAGTATGTCACCGGCTTCCCGAAAAAAAGGAGAAAAAACAATGGTAAACTTTAAAGAAGACGAACAGCTTGCAACCTTAAACCATTCCTGCGCCCACTTAATGGCACAGGCAATCAAGCATCTGTATCCTCAGGCAAAATTCTGGGTAGGCCCCGTTGTGGCAGAAGGCTTCTACTATGATGTAGACCTGGGCGATGACGTTATCCATGACGAAGACATTCCCAGAATTGAGCAGGAAATGAAGAAGGTTGCCAAGACCGGCAAAAAGATTATCCGCAAGGAGATTTCCAAGGAAGAAGCGAAGGAAATGTTTAAGGATGACGAGTACAAGCTGGACTTAATCGACGGTCTGGAAGACGGTCATATCACCTGCTATGAGCAGGGCGATTTTACCGACCTCTGCCGCGGACCTCATGTAGATAATGTAAAGCTTTGCCGCAACTTCAAGCTCATCAGACATTCCGGTGCTTACTGGAAGGGCGATGCCAAGAACAAAGTGCTGCAGAGAATTTACGGTGTCTGCTTCCCCACCGCAGAAGAGCTGGAAGCACACATTAAGCTGCTTGAAGAAGCTAAGGAAAGAGACCACAGAAAGATTGGCAAGGACATGAACCTGTTTATGGTAGACGACCTGGTAGGCCGCGGTCTTCCCATGTTTTTACCGAAGGGCTACACCATCTGGCAGGAGCTGGAAACCTACATCCGTGACAAGGAAAGAAAGTTAGGCTACCTTCATGTTATGACTCCCTGCGTCGGTACCGTAAATCTCTACAAGACCTCCGGTCACTGGGACCACTACAAGGAAAACATGTTCCCGGCTATGGAAGTGGACGGCGAGTCCTTCGTATTAAGACCCATGAACTGCCCTCATCATATGATGATTTATGCACACAGAATGCATTCCTATAAAGACCTGCCCATCCGTATCGGTGAAATTGCCCATGACTTCCGTTATGAGTCCAGCGGTACCTTGAAGGGTATTGAAAGAGGCAGACATTTCTGCCAGAACGATGCCCACCTGTTTGTAACACCGGAGCAGATTGAGGATGAATTTACCAAGGTTGTGGATTTGATTTTCAGCACTTACAAGGATTTTGGCATTACCGATTACCGCTGCGTCCTTTCCTTAAGAGACCCGGCAAACAAAGAAAAATATCATGATGACGATGAGATGTGGGAGAAGGCAGAAAACGCACTTCGTAAGGTTATGAACGATTTAGGCATTCCTTACACTGAAGAAATCGGCGAGGCTGCTTTCTACGGTCCGAAGTTAGACGTAAACGTAAAGCCTGCCGTTGGTAATGAATACACCCTTTCCACCTGCCAGCTTGACTTCTGTCTGCCTGCTAAATTTGAACTGACCTACATTGACAAGGACGGCGAAAAGAAGACTCCCGTTGTTCTGCACAGAGCAATCTTAGGCTCCCTTGACAGATTTATGGCATATATCCTGGAGGAAACCAAGGGCAACCTGCCTACCTGGTTAGCACCCGTTCAGGTAAGAGTTATGCCGGTTAAGTCCGATGACGACACCCTGAATGCCTACGCACAGGAAGTTGTCAAGGCACTGGAAGACAGAAACGTGAGAGTAGAACTGGATGACAGAGCCGAGAAGCTTGGCTATCGTATGCGTGAAGGTCAGGTTGAAAAAGTGCCTTACTTAATCGTACTTGGCTTCAAGGAACAGGAAAGCAAGACTGTTGCCTACAGACTGCACGGCGAAGCCGATACCACCGTACTTCCTCTGGACGAATTCGTGGAAAAGATTGACAATGAGATAAAGAATAAGCTGCGCTAATCGCAGGAAAAAAAGAGCCTTGTCCGGACAATCCTAATTGAAATTATCCGGCAGGGCTCTTTTTGCGTGCAGAGTTTTGCAAAAATTATATATGACATATGGCCTTACGCGGAAAATGAGAATATGAAGCCAAATCCGCGTAAGGCAGAAAAAAGGA
>FR880817.1:133006-153825 GCA_000434615.1 Clostridium sp. CAG:510 | reverse complement strand
GTTCTTTACCTGCTCCCAGTTACGGTCGCCGGTTACTGTCTTCGTGATTTCCAGACTTCCTTTTTTTACCTCATATGTATTGGTAAATGCCACCGTACCGGTACCGCCGGCCGTCAGGACAATGCCGGTTGCTTCCTGTCCAGTTTTTGCTGCCGTTACACCCACTTTATAGGTTACAGTCTCCGGGGACTTTCCCCCTACCGCAATAGTTTCTGTTACGGTATATTCTCCGGCTTCCAGCTGTTTAATGGTTGTCTCATACCCATTTCCCGTTTTCTGCATATCCGCGCCACTTATCGTGGCAACTATAAGATCCCCTTTTTTTATCGTAAACGTAATGTCATTTTTAACTTCATCCCACTCTACGTTTTCTACAACTTTGGTAAGAGTAAGCTTTGCTTCCAGCTGGTTTTCATACTCCAGTTCATTTTCTTCTTCCACAAATTTTTCAATGATAACACCGGAAGGCAGGGTCACGGAATTGTCATCATCGATAATAAAATAATACGGGTCGGTCCTTCTGGCAAATCCTTCCTTTGCCTTGGTTTCATACAGGGCATAAATTCGGTCTTTTCGCAGATTTTCCACCTTAATGGTACCGTCCACACCCACTACGATATTGTCCTTTATGACAGTACCGTCCACCATTTTACCGGTAGCAGAATCATAGGAAGCCTGGACAATCTTAAACTCGGAGCCAGCCAATGCGGTATATGTACCGTTATTCGTCCAGAATTTTTTAATTGTCACAGAACCAGTCTCGGAAACTGTCTGGTGCTTCGGGGTATATGCTACCTGATTGTAACTTTTTCTGTCTTTCGTCTGGTCGGAAGAAAATCCGGATAAAGAAAACTCATTGTAGGAATTTTCATCCGTCAGATGCTCATTTTTAGTTTCATCCGCATAGGTCCTTAAATTCAACTTTGCCGTATAAGTAAGCTTCAGGTGTTTTCCGTCAGGCACTACTACAATCATTTTCTTTTTGTCGGAAGAAATAGAAACCGTATAATCAGTTCCTCTGGTAAGTACCGTTCCCGTGCTGACCTCTGTTATCTCAACATCATCATTATAAGTCAGCGCCGTACCTAAATGGTCCTCTCCCGTCAGCTTTCCGTTTGTAGAAAGCGTCAGTGCATTGGGGTTGATCTCTATTTCATACTTAATGTCCGGTGCCGAGTCCGCCGTATACGTAGCCGTTTTTTTCACTACCGTCTTCGGTGTCAGTTCAGCCGTAGCAGAAGCCGTTCCCAAAGATGTTTCTCCTTTTTTGCCGGTTACCGTGTTGGTAATGCTTTCTTTTTTACCGGCAGAGACAAAACTTCTCTCATCGGCAATGGAAGCCGTATAGGAAATAATGACCGTAGGCTTGTACCAGTCCGTAGCAGTTTTACCGTCTGCTACCGCATTTACCATCTGTTCCGTCACAGTAAAACTAAAATCCTTCGCATTGGCTCCGGTCACGTCCGATACAGTTACGGAAACTGATCCGGGGTTGCTGTCCTCCCAGTACTGGTGTATGTATACAAGTTTGGCGGTTACATTACCGTCAAATTTCATAATATCCGGCAGGACATCCGTAATTGTAACGGTATCCCCTGCCGCAAGGGATGCCATCTCCGAGAGATCTACCTTTACTTCATAGGTTATACTGTCCTTATCATTGTCTGCAATAGCCTTCTTGGTCAATACAATGCCCTGTTTGTTCACATCCTTCCAGGTAGCTGTCGCTTCCTGATTCTGATCACCTAAGACAGCATCCTTGTAGCTTAAATGTGCCTTATTGGTAAACTCTGTCTGGTTGTTCCATACATATCCATCCGGGATTACAGTTGTATAGGTAAACGTAACAGGCTGTCCGGCATGGCTGCTTACAAAAGCATCCGTCAGCGCCATGGAATATCCTTGCCATGCACTTTCCCATGACTTTACAATACTGCTATCCACAATCGTATCACTGTTTACGATTGTTGTTCCGGCGTAAGTTACGGTAGGCTGTAGCACATGCCTGTCCGCCTCCTGCACATAATCCCTGATTACCACATCCGTAACATTATCGGGAATATTCAGGGTCACATTCCATGTCAGTGTACGGGTGGTACTGTCGAACCCGGTGCATGTTTTTTCAATTCTATTACCGGCATTGACCGTCTTGTCGGCAGAAGCCTTTACATCGGTGCCGTTCACCTTTGCCGTAATCGTGTTCTTAAACGTATAGCTTCCGTTTTCCAGTCGCTGCTTGTATTCATCGGTAACAGCGGTGGTATACACAATGCTGTAAACCCCTTCGGATTCCTCCGTAATCCCGGTTAACTTTACCGCCGGTTCTAATCCCGTTCCGGGTGTTTCCACGATATCGGTAATATAGTCTTCTATGGATTTTCCCGATTTTTGAAAATCCTCTAAATAATCATTTAATCTGACGGTTACCTTCCAGGTAATTATGCCCGTGGTTTTATCATAATCGCCAACCGAATTTTTGCTCATTTCCGGTCCCTTTGCCTCAGCATAAACCTTATTACTTTCCTTCTCCTTGTCGTTGTCCCGGTTGTCCTTATATTGTGCCTTTACCACATTTCCAAAAGCTTCAATATCGGAGGTTTTATCATAAATAGAAGGATTCACTTCCATCTTATAGGAAATGGTAATACTTTCGCCGGCCGCTAAAACCGCACCCTGTAAGACAGCATTTAACTGCGCCATATCGCTGCAGGATGTTCCCACCGTCACACCCACATCACTGCCGTTTACGGTTTTAATCTTCAGTTCGGAAAGATTGGTAAGTCCTAAGCCTGCAATATCCTCCAGAGTAATGCCTTTAACAATACCGTCTTTTGCAGACAGGGTTACTTCGAAGGTCTGGTACAGTTTTCCGTTCTCCAGCATAGCACTGGAAGATTTGCTTTTCTGTACATTTAATTCACTGGTCTTCTGATCGGCATAATATTTAACGGTCTTTTTAGTGGTTCCGATGCCAAATGGGACGTCCTTGCCGTTGTCATTTTTCTTGTCTGTGGAAGTCACCACACCGTCATAAGTAGAGCTGCCGGTCCGACTCGTACTTTCCAGAAATTTATCATTGGTAAAGACATAAGTCGCCACACCGTTTTCATCAATGGTGACCGTACCTACCGCCCCTAATTCCGAATCGTATACCGTGGCAGGCGTTCCGGCTACCAGCTTCAGATTGGAAAGCATGGGGGACAAATCCACCTTATAAGTGTCCACTGTTTTATCACTGTCATCCAGCGACCAGTTGCACAAAATCAAAACCTTGTCGCCTTCCTTGATTTCCGTTACATTTTCAAGCGGCACGCCGTTTACCTTCACGGCAAACGAGTCTACATTTACTTTTCCCTCTCCTGCCGCATAAACCTGCATCTGTCCTGTCGGTACAAGAGTCAGAAGCATTGTTACTGCCAGAAATGCAGCCATAATACGGTTCCGGATTTTGTACTTACCATTCAGAAGTTTCATAACGTTTCTCCCTCTCTTTATCCCTTTTTTACATAAAGAAATTTATACTTATCAACATTATACCAAAAGCTTTGTCAAGGTCAATATGTTGAAAAAATCAAAAAATATAAATTACATATTTTACCCTTTTTATAACAAAAAAAGACCGGCTGCACTGCAACCGGTCCGTTTTCTACTGTCTGTTTGCGACAGAACTTTTATGTATTCGCATTATTTTTTAACCTTGGGCTTCTTATTCAGGCTGTCAAAGTATAACTTTGTTTCTGCCACTACCACACCGTTTAAGGCAACCAGGGCAATCAGGTTCGGGAATGCCATAAGACCGTTTACGATATCCGCAATAGTCCATACCGCCTTAACCGTCATGTAAGGACCGATAAATACGCAGAGAATGTAAATCCAACGGTAAACAAGAACCTTTTTCTTGTTGTGCCTGGTTAAATAATCCAGACATCTTTCACTGTAATAGTCCCAGCCTAAGATGGTGGTGAATGCAAAGAATATTAAGCATACCATCAGTACAAAGGAAGCTACCTGGTCGGGGAAAGGAAGACCTAACTGGAATGCCTTTGTGGTGACAGCCACACCTTCCAGACCTTCAATGTTGTTTGCACCGGTAATGACAATAACCAGACCGGTCATGGTACAAATAATCAGGGTATCGATAACCGTACCCAGCATGGAAATCAGACCCTGCTGTGCAGGAGAATCCGTGTGTGCCGCTGCTGCCGCAATGGGTGCACTACCGATACCGGATTCGTTAGAGAAGATACCTCTGGCGATACCGTTTCTCATGGAAAGCTTTACCACTGCAAAGCCTGCCAGACCACCGGCAATCTGTCTTGCGCCGAATGCACTCTGTACAATGGTCACGATTGCTGCGGGAATCTTTGTGATGTTGCAGATTAAAATAATCAGTGCGGTAACCACATAAAGAAGTGCCATGAACGGAACAATCACTTCCGCTACTTTGGAAATACGCTGCAAGCCACCGATTAATACCAGCGCTACCGCGATGGTTAAAAGAATACCGGTAATAACGACCGCCCAGGAGTACTCCATTCCAAAAATAGTAACCATATGCTGGTTGTTCGGGTCGAAGAAGTTCTTTGCTGCGCTGGTAATACCGTTAATCTGGGTAAAAGTACCGATACCGAACAGACCAACCATAACACCGAAAATAGCAAAAAGCTTTGCCAGCCATTTCCATTTTTCGCCCATACCTTTTTCAATATAGTAGAAAGGTCCGCCTACGATATGTCCGTCCTCCGCTACCTGACGGTATTTCACTGCCAGAAGACATTCGGAGTACTTGGTCGCCGTACCGACTAAGGCTGCCATCCACATCCAGAACAGTGCGCCGGGGCCGCCTGCCGCAATAGCGGTAGCCACACCTACGATGTTTCCGGTACCGATGGTTGCGGAAAGTGCCGTACAAAGAGCGCCGAAGCTGGATACTTCACCGGTATCGCCGCTTCTTTCGTTTTGAACCAGGTTTTTAATTGCACGTGGGAGTTTGGTAATCTGGATGCCCTTTAACCGGATGGTTAATAAAAGGCCTGTTGCAAGAATAAGGACAATCAGGGGAACACCCCATACAAAGTCGCTTACTTTGCCGAGAACGTTTGTGATGTTGTCAAGAATTTCCATTGTCTTTCTCCTTAGAATAAAATATTTTTATTCCCTAAAGAGTAGAACATGCACTTGTGATGCTCTGTCCTTTTGCCTGAGAGATTGGCAGTTACCTGCTGTACACCTTCGGCGCTCCGATGTGCGGAGACTCTCCAGAGTGCGTTTGACAATTTAGTGCACTGCATAGGCAATGCACTAAATCAAAAAACAACGTTATAACTATATCACAAGTCACTAAGAAGCGCAATGTAATTATCCCAAAAACGTTATAATTATTTTATAAGCATTTGCGGATTACAGATTTAAGACAGATTTTATTTCGGAAGCCAGTTTTTCCGCCGCAAGCTTATGGGCACTGTGCAAGGGGTGATAATCGGCTACATATCCCTTTTCCCCGTCCTGTTCCGGCAGTTCCACGGTATGAATCTTTTCATCCCCCGTTTTTTTCCGGTACATGCGGCATGCCTCACAGACGCGGGGATAAAGCCTTGCTCCCATAAGTCCCAGTACGCAGAAAATTTCTGCCCCGGGATTTTTCGCCCTGACATCAAAAAGAAACTCTGCAAATTTATCCCGGTATTCTTCCTGCTTCCATTCAGTTTCCTGACAATAGCTGTCATCATTGGTCCCTAAATTGATAACAATTATATCCGGCTGCTTTTCAGTAAAGTCCCAAGGAATGTCCATGGGCTTTTTCCCACCCGGGAAGGTATCGTAACTAAAGCCGTAAGAACTATAATATAAAGGAATAAGCTGTTCGGCGCTTTTCACCTCCGGGTCTGCGGTATAACCGGAAATAATACCGTAGCCGCTTGCCGAAAACATGCGGCAGTCGCAGGAAAGAAGCTGTGCCGTAAGATAGGCATACGCTCTTGTTACGTCCTCTGTTTTCGTAGAAAAAGGATGCAGCGGGTCTTCGTCATCCACACCGTAACCACAGGTGATGGAGTCCCCGATGAATTCTATCAGATGTTCTTTTTTTGCAGCCGGAACAACTCTCTCTCCCTCTGCAATTTCCAAATCCTTTACGCCCACAACCGACATGGCGCTTTCGGAAAGCTTTATAATCTTCACTTCTACTGTTTCCGCAACATCGCTTTCCCATACGGTATAGGTCTGTTCCGCCTGCGTAACCATGTCGTCCACTTTCCGTTCTCCGTTTACATAGACGGCAATGCGCGCACAATTATTTTCTGCATCTTCATGATTGATTACCGGACTTCCCACGACCGTAATGAAAAGCTTTTTTCCGGTATAGATAAAAGAAGCCCCTGTGCCGGACAGTGCCAGCCACAGGGTATCTCCTTCTTTGTATGTACGGCCTGCAAGAAGAACATTTTCTTCTGTCAGCTCAATTTTCATACAATCTCCTTTTCTGTTAAAGAGCAGTTATTACTCTTCTTCCGGGGCATTCTTTAAGAGCAGGTTTGCCAGAATACCTAAAATCAGGGCACATGCTACGGAAGTAATGGTAACTGCACCGAAGGTAAGGGTCAGACCGCCGATACCGGCAATCAGAATAACGGATACCACGAACAGATTCTTATTCTTGTTCAGATCAACATCCTGAATCATCTTTAATCCGGATACCGCAATAAATCCGTACAGTGCCATGCAGACACCGCCCATAACACAGGAGGGAATGGAATTTACAAAAGCAATAAACGGAGAAATAAAGGAAATCAGGATTGCTCCTACTGCTGCCGCGATAATGGTTGCTACGGAAGCATTCTTGGTAATGGCTACACAGGCTACGGATTCACCGTAGGTAGTGTTGGGACATCCGCCGAAGAAGGCACCTACCATGGAACCGACACCGTCTCCAAGTAAGGTTCTGTGAAGACCGGGATTTTCAAGCAGGTCTCTTTCAATAATGGAGGAAATGTTCTTGTGGTCAGCGATATGCTCTGCAAATACTACGAAAGCTACCGGCACATAAGCTACGGCAACCGTCAGAACATAAGAAGCACTCACACCGTCAAGTCCCTTTGCCGCGGTTAAGAAAGTAAAATCGGGAATACTTAAAAAGGTTTTAAGGGTCACGCCGTCAGCCACAAGGTCAGTAAAGTATGCAAAGTTAAGAAGCTTTAAGCCGTCGTTGCCGGTTGCCATGCCGATAAGGGTAAATACCAGACAGAATGCGTATCCGGCTAAAATACCGAAGATAAAGGGAATGAGTCTTGCGGTTTTCTTGCCAAATGTGGAGCAAAGCATGGTAACGATAAGGGTTACCAGACCGCCTAACAGGGCCAGAATGGGATATGCTACGGAAACGCCGTCCACCTTGACACCGCCGGAGGTTAAATCGCCTACTGCGTTGCCGGCTAAGGAAAGTCCGATAATAGCTACGGTGGGTCCGATTACCACAGCGGGCATCAGCTTGTTAATCCACTTTACGCCTACTACTTTTACAATTGCTGCGATTACCACATAGACAAGACCGGCACAGACAGCACCGATAATCAGTCCGGCATAACCAGCCTGTACGGAAACCGCACCTGCAAATGCTGCGCTCATGGAACCGATAAAGGCAAATGAGGAACCTAAGAATACAGGGCTCTTTTTAGCGGTAAAGAGTACATAAACGAGAGTACCCACACCGGCGCCAAACAGGGCTGCCGCAGAGCTCATGCCATTACCTACGATAATAGGTACTACCAGAGTTGCCGCCATAATCGCTAAAAGCTGCTGAATGGCAAATACTACCAACGCACCGAATTTCGGCTTGTCTTCCACTTGAAAAATCATTTTCATTGTTGTTTCCTCCATAAGAATTTGATAGATAGGCAAAAAAAAATAATCAGCAAAAAACGCCGTCATTTTTTCCTTTCCTAAAATACTATCATAGCCCCTTCGTTTTGTAAATAAAAAGATGTCGGAAAAAGGAGAAATTTGCATCCTCCGTAAAGCAAAAAGAAAGAGTGCGGAACCTCTTACTGACAAGGTTTCCTGCACTCTTCTTTCCCTTTTATAACTTGCTTTGATAGTTTTCCAATTGATGAAAAAAACCAACAACATTTACAGTATCTTCCCTTACATCAAAAATGACAATGTAGTCCATCTGTGGAACAACTGCTTCGTGATAGCCCCTATTTGCCAAATAAGCATCTCTGCTGAGTGGAAATTGAAAAGGATTTGTTTCCAGCCTATCATAAATACCATCAATGCCATCTAACAGATGTCTCGCAGCCTGCTCACTTTTCAGCCGATATAACAAGTAATATACTAAATTATCAAGTAATTCATCTGCATGCTCTGAAATAACTAATTTATAATCCATACTTTGCCCTCGTTTCCCTGAGTGCTGTTCTGGCATCTTTTACCTGACCTGCTTCAATCTGCTTTTCAGAAATTTCAATATCCCTATACATAGCAAGCTGCTTCATGGCAGACTCATACATCTCCATACTCATAATAACCATATCGCCATAACCATTTTTAGTAATATAGATAGGTTCTTCTGCTCTGTGACACATATCAGAAATCTCTGATGTATTCTTTAAATCTTTAATAGGAATAATTTGCGGCATAAGTAACACCTCCCAACTATGGATTAATTATACCATAATTATACCCAATTTCAATATGCATTATAAAGGAAATACACTACATTGTTTTTTGAGCAATAAAAAATCAGCTCTGTGAAAATTTAAGAGCTGATTTTTATCCTCTTTTCTTTTAATTTTCATTCATCTTGGCCAGTTTGGCAGCCTGGTCGGCGGCGATGCAGGCATCGATGATTTCCTGAATGTCGCCGTTCATGATTTTGTCTAACTTATAGAGGGTGAGTCCGATGCGGTGGTCCGTCACACGTCCCTGCGGGAAATTGTAGGTACGGATTTTCTCGGAACGGTCGCCGGTGCCGACCTGGCTTCTTCGAAGCTCCGCCTCCGCATCATGGGCTTTCTGCTGTTCAATGTCGTATAACTTGGCACGCAGCAGTGCGAATGCCTTTGCCTTGTTCTGAATCTGGGACTTCTCGGTCTGGCTGTAAACCACAATACCGGAAGGATAATGGGTCAGTCGCACGGCAGAGTCCGTGGTGTTGACACACTGACCGCCGTTACCGGAAGCACGCATAACGTCAATTCGGATATCCTTGTCGTCGATGACAACATCCACATCTTCCGCTTCCGGCATAACCGCAACGGTAATGGTGGAGGTATGGATACGTCCGCCGCTTTCGGTTTCGGGAACTCTCTGCACACGGTGCACGCCGCTTTCGTATTTCATCTTGGAGTAGGCTCCCGGTCCGTTCAACATAAAGGTAACCTCCTTCATGCCGCCGATGCCGATTTCATCCATGCTCACAAGCTCAACCTTCCATCTCTGACTCTCCGCATAGTGCACATACATACGGTAAATTTCCGCTGCAAACAGAGCAGACTCGTCACCGCCGGCGCCGGCGCGGATTTCCACGATAACGTTCTTGTCATCGTTGGGGTCCTTGGGAAGCAGAAGTACCTTCATCTCCTGCTCTAATTCTTCAATGCGTTTCTTGCTGGCGGAAAGCTCTTCCTTCAGCATCTTACGCATTTCTTCGTCATTTTCTTCTTCCAGCATCTGGATGGAATCTTCCACATCCTGCTTACATTTTTTGTATTCGGTATAAGCTTCCACGATGGGAGTCAAATCGCTCTGCTCCTTCATCAGCTTGCGGAAACGGGTCTGATCGTTTGCCACATCCGGTTCATGAAGCTCATTCATAATTTCTTCGTATCGTCTTAATAAATCATCTAACTTATCAAACATCTCTTTACTCCATTCTTCCCATGGCTACTCTGTCAAGTCCGGCATAGTCTTTACGCGCCTCTACTTCGCAGTAACCATTTTCCGTTAATATACCGCAAACCTGTTCTCTCTGGTCGAAACCGATTTCAAACAGGATATAGCCGCCTTTTGTAAGATACCGCTTTGCCTCCCCGGCAATCTTACGGTAAAAGAACAGACCGTCCGCCTCACCGTCCAGCGCCATCCTCGGTTCGTGGTCCTTTACCTCCGGCATCAGCTCTTCTATATCCGCCGTTTTAATATACGGGGGATTGGAAACCACAAGGGAAAACTTTTCTTCCGGCAGAGCTTCAAACAAATTGCTCTGTAAAAAAACGCAGTCCGTCTTCTCCGGGAGCAGTTGCCGCCTGTTTTTCTCCGCCACCTGCAGGGCTTTCTCCGACAAATCCACGCCGATGCCCCTGCAGCCCTCTTTCATAAGCAGAAGACTAAGCAGAATGCAGCCGGAGCCGGTGCACATATCTAAAATGCTGTCGCCGGCTTTCAGTTTCTTTAAGGCTTCTTCCACCAAAATTTCCGTATCGGCTCTCGGTGTCAATACATTTTCATTCACAAAGAAAGGATAGCCGCAAAAATACTGTTCACCGGTAATCTGCTGTAAGGGTACTCTTTCCTTCCTTTTCTGAATATGCATTTTATAAGAAGAAGCCCGCTCCTCTTCCACTACCCTGTCTCCGTAAAGCAGCAAGTCGTTGTAAGAGGTCTGACAGACAAATTCCAAAAGCAGTCTGGCATCCAGATCTGCATCCGGAACAGAAGCCTTCCTCAGCACGTTTCTTCCGTATTCATAACACTCACGGTAGGTCATGCCTGTTCATCCTCTTCGGTATTCTCCGACGACTCCTCTTCAAAATAAGAAGGGTCATAGTTGAATTCTTCAATCAGAAATTTCTTCCAGTCAAACACTGCCTCTACGGAAGCAATACCCACTTCCACCATATCCTTTGTGGGCTCCTTGGTGGTCAGCTTCTGAATTGCCATGCCGGGTGCGGACAAAATCTTTATGAAAATGTTGTCGCTCCTTCCCGCCAGACGGATAATTTCATAAGAAATACCGGCAATCACGGGAATAAGCAGAATACGAAGCACAATCTTCAATACCGGATTGCTCACCTGGATAAAGAAGAACAAAATAATACTGATAAACAGTACAAAGAACATAAAGCTGGTGCCGCATCTTTTGTGCAGTCTGGAGCTGCGCATAACGTTGCGCACGGTAAGGGGCTTTCCTCTTTCGATGCAGTTGATGCATTTGTGCTCCGCGCCGTGATACATGTATAATCTCTTGATATCCTTCATGGCGGAAATGCCCACCACATACAGAAGGAAAATGAGAATACGGATACAGCCTTCAATAATCGTCATTAAAATGCTGCTGCGTACATATGCCTTGAATAAGGAAGTAATAAAATACGGCAGCACAATAAAAATCGCCACTGCTAATATAACGGAAAACGCCACCACAAAAGCAGAAAGTACCTTTTCCGCCTTACCGCCGGTAATTTTATTCAAAAACTTATCGAACTTCGTTTCCTGTTCTTCTTCGTCCTCATAGAACTCTGCCGAAAAATTGAGGCATCTGGTCCCCAAAACCATGGAATCGATGAAATTAAAAATGCCGCGGATAAAGGGCAGGTTCTTGAAAACGCTGTTGCCGCCCACACCCTGATGGTTTTCCAGCTCCACTTCAATTTCTCCGTTGGGCTTTCTGATTGCCACGGCATACTTTTCTTTATTTTTCATCATAACACCTTCCAGAACGGCCTGTCCGCCGATACCGGAATAGTGGCTATGTTTTTTCTTTGCCATAACATTTCCTTTCCACTGTTATTTCCTTTGCACAATATGTGCATATACCATAAAAGGTTGAGATATACACCTCAACCTTTTGGAAATCTTATTTATGGAAAAACTATTTGCTTTCCACGCCGTATTTCTTGTTGAACTTGTCGATACGTCCGTCAGTTCTTGCAGATTTCTGCTGACCTGTGTAGAATGAATGGCACTTGGAGCAAACTTCTACGTGGATTTCAGGTTTGGTGGAACCGGTTACAAAAGTGTTGCCACAGTTGCAGGTAACGGTTGCCTGATAATACTGGGGATGGATTCCTTCTTTCATCTTTTTCACCTCTCTATAGTTAATGTAAATTAAATCTTGTTCTCATCCGCACTGCTTATGGAACCACAAACAGCGAATTTAGTGTATCATGTTGTGTCCGTCTTTGCAAGTATTTTTTATATAAACTTCATTTTTTTTGACATATTGACAAACTCCTGATTGTTTCTGGTTTTGGAGAACATATCAAGGATTCTGTCCGTTGCTTCGTCGGGTTTTAAGCCGTTCAGGGATTTTCTCACGATATTGACCGCTTCCAGCTCATCCTCGCTAAGCAGGAGGTCTTCCCTTCTGGTGCTGGATTTCTGCAAATCGATAGCGGGGAAAATTCGCTTTTCGGAAAGCTTTCTGTCCAGAACGATTTCCATGTTGCCGGTACCCTTAAATTCTTCGTATACCACATCGTCCATCTTGGATCCGGTGTCAACCAACGCCGTTGCCAAAATGGTCAGGCTGCCGCCGTTGCGGAGATTTCTCGCTGCGCCGAAAAAGCGCTTCGGCATATGCAGGGCTCCGGGATCAAGACCGCCGGAAAGGGTTCTTCCGCTTGGAGATACCACTAAGTTGTAGGCTCTCGTCAGACGGGTAATGCTGTCAAGCAGGATAACCACGTCCATACCGTGCTCCACCAGTCTCTTGGCGCGCTCGATAACCATTTCGGATACTCTCTTATGATGCTCCGGCAGCTCGTCGAAGGTGGAATAAATAACATCCACATTCGGTCCTTCAATGGCTTCCTTGATATCGGTTACTTCTTCCGGACGCTCATCAATCAGTAAAATAAGCATATGCATGTTCGGTTCATTTCTCTGAATGGATTTGGCTACCTGCTTTAATAAGGTTGTCTTACCTGCCTTGGGCGGAGATACAATCATACCTCTCTGTCCCTTACCGATGGGACTCACAAGATCCATGACACGCATTGCCATGCTGCCACCGGGAACCTCAAGCTTAATTCTTTCATCCGGGAAAATAGGAGTCATTTCCTCAAAGTTGGAGCGCTTTAAGGTTTCCTCCAGGGTAAAACCGTTTACTGATTTAATGTAAAGCAGGGCGCTGAATTTTTCCTGCTGGGTCTTTGTTCTCTTGTTACCAATCAGGATATCTCCGGTCTTTAAGCCGAATCTTCTTATCTGACTGGGAGCCACATATACGTCATGGTCGCCCGGCATGTAATTTTCACACCGGATAAATCCGTAGCCGTCCGGCATAACCTCGAGGATACCGTTGGCTTCCTGTCCGCTGTCCAGGTCGGAAGGAAAGCTGCCCGCTTCATAGGCGCTGATTTTCTCGGTACTTTCCGCTCTGTGCGTTTTTTCCGCTTTCACAGACTGCTCATCTATTGCAGGCTTTTCAGCCTTGTCCTGGTGCGTTTTTTCCGCTTTCACAGACTGCTCATCTATTGCAGGCTTTTCAGCTTTCTCTGTCTTTTCTTTCTCTGTCTTTTCTTTCTCATCCAAAGCAAGCATGGCTTCTACCACATCGTTCTTTTTCATGGCAGACACACCTTTGATGCCCCGGACTTTTGCAAGCTCCTTTAACTGTGTAAGAGCCAGCGATTCATACTTTTCTCTCATCTTTTCCTCCTATGAAGTTGGGATGTTTTCTTTTGGTTTGTTTGGGATTTTACATGACTTATGTAAAGTATTGCGTATAGAATGTTCAGATCACCCACGTAGGATGATTTTTAATTATACAGGAAAAAGTAAAAAAAGGAAAGCCCTTTTTTACTTTCCTTTCAATCTTTTTATTTCCACTTCTTCTGTGACTTTAGCTCCCCGTAAATCTGCACATAATTTTCATAGCGCATGGGACTGATGTTACCGTTCTGTAAGGCATTTTTTACGCCGCAGTCCGGTTCGTTTATATGGCTGCAGCCGCGGAACCGGCATTCGTCCTCATATTTTGCAAACTCCGGGTAAAAGTCTTTCAGTTCTTCTTTTTCCATATTAAATACGGACAGGGAACTGAAGCCGGGTGTGTCCACAATGTAGGTGTCAGGACCGATGAGTAATAGCTCCGCATGGCGGGTGGTGTGTTTTCCTCTGTCAATCTTTTCGCTGATTTCCCCGGTTTCCATGTAGGTGTTCCCGCAAAGACTGTTTACCATGGAGGATTTACCCACACCGCTGGGTCCCGCCACCGTAGTGGTCTTTCCTTTTAAAAGCTCCCGGATTTCTTCGGTACCCTCACCCTTTGTGGCACTGGCAAACACCACCCGGCAGCCACAGTCTTCGTAGATAGCGGTCAGCTTCTTCCTCTCCTCTTCGTCCACGATGTCCTGCTTGTTAAAACAGATAATGCAGGGAAGCTCCTGCTCTGCCATCATAATCAGGAAACGGTCCAGCAGATTAAAATTCGGCGCCGGTTTTGCCGCTGCAAAAATAACCAGAGCCTGGTCCACATTGGCTACCGCCGGACGGATGAGTGCATTTTTTCTCGGAAGTATCTTTTGGATATTGCCCTTTCCGGCATCCTCGTCCAGCACTTCCATTTCCACATCATCCCCCACCAGAGGCTTGGTTCCGTCCTTGCGGAAAATGCCCTTGGCTTTGCATTCGTAAATTTCGGTTGTATCCTCTGCGGGATTTGTGACGCACACATAATAAAATCCCGCAATTCCTTTTATGATTTTTCCCTGCATAAATTAACCCATATTGTGTTATTATTCCCGTTCAAATTCTACTTCTCTGGTGAAGGAGCGGTTCTCAATAGTACCCGGAATCACTGTCGTTTCTCCTGATTCATTGGTAACTGTCTGGCTGTCCGTCGTCACGGTGTACGAGAAGGTAATGGTGCCTCTCGGAGATGTCAGTCCGTGGAAGTTTACGGAAAGCGGGAATGTGGCATTTGCCGTATCCAGAAGCTTTTTGCCGTCCTCCACCACAAGGGTAACGCCAACCGTGGTTCCTGCCACATAGTCCGGCGCCTCTTCCTTGGTAGGCGCTTCAATGCTGGCATTGTAACGGTAGGTCACGGCTTCCGCACCGGTGCTGACCTTGATGTCAATGGCGGTGCCGGGCTCCACATAGGAGTCAATGGAATAGCTCTGGTAGCATACCAGGCCCTCCACATAATCGTTGGAGCTGATATAGGAAGTGCTTCCCACGGTAAGTCCCGCCTCAATCAGCTGGGCTACCGCTTCGTCCTCCGGCAGTCCTAAGAGGTTGGGAACCTTCACGGTATAGTCTTCCTGGCCGCGGCTTACCTTGACCGTTACCTCGCTGCCCATGGGCGCTTTTTCCCCACCTGCGGGCGACTGGGTAATAATATAGCCTTTTTCAATATTGGAGCTGTAGCCTTCCGTCTTCTTTACGGCAAAGCCCGCATCCCTAAGTCGCTTCTGGGCATCTTCAAAGGAAAGCCCCGATACATTGGGCACATCCACGCCCTCCGTACCTGTACTGATGGTAAGGGTTACCACGCTTCCTTTGGCAAGAGGTGTTCCCTCTTCCACATCCGCGCTGATAACCATATTTTTTTCGTAAACGTCGGATACCGCATAGGAAAGCTGCACCGTGAGCCCCATTTTCTTTAAGGTACTCTGTGCTTCTCCCAGACTCATGCCGGATACGGCAATCATCGTCACGGCATCGCCGTCCTCAGCCTCACTGCTTTCCGTTCCCACTGTGGGCGTCTTGCCGAAGCCGAACATATTGGTAATCTTGCCCACAAAGAAAATGATAATGCAGCAGATGACAATACCTGCCACAATGGTAAGAACAGTCGTCAGCCTCTCCACCTTGGGATTGCCGTATTCCTCGTATTCTTCTTCCTGGTATTCTTCGGATTCCGGCGGTATGGTATCACTCTTTAGCCGTAAATTATCTTCGGAATAGTCCCTGTGCTCCGTCTGCCTCTTAATCTGGGACATTTCGTGCTCCGTCACGTTCCGGGTGGCGCCTTCCGCATCCGGGTCGCGCATCACCACGAAATCCTCGTCCGGGTAAAGCAGTGCTTTTTTCAAATCCTCAATCAGCTCCGCCATAGACTGGTATCTTCTGTCCGGGCTCTTCTGGCAGCATTTCATGACAATCTGCTCCACACTGATGGGAATGTCCGGTACAAATTCCCTCGGGGAAGGCATGGGCTCCTGAATGTGCTTAATGGCAATCGCCACCGTGGTTTCGCCGTTAAACGGCACTCTGCCGGTCAGCATTTCAAACAGGGTAATACCCAGTGAATACACATCACTCTTCTCATCGCTGAAGCCGCCTCTTGCCTGCTCGGGAGAGGTGTAATGCACGGAACCCATTACATTGGAAGTAATGGTGTTGCTGGTCGCCGCCTTGGCAATACCGAAATCCGTAACCTTTACCTTTCCTTCCTTGGAAATGATAATGTTCTGGGGCTTGATATCCCGGTGAATGATGTGATTGTTGTGAGCCGCTTCAATACCCATACATACCTGGATGGCAATGCTCACGGCTTCTTTATAGGATAAATTAACTTTTTTCTCAATATATTTTTTCAGGGTAATGCCGTCTACCAGCTCCATAACAATGTAGTAGATGCCATTCTCCTCTCCCACATCGTAAACATTTACAATATTGGGATGCATAAGGCCTGCTGCTGCCTGCGCTTCCACGCGGAATTTGGACACAAAATTAGCATTTTCCGAAAATTCCTGCTTCAGTACTTTGACAGCCACAAAGCGGTTTAGTTTGTGGCATTTTGCCTTATAAACATCGGACATGCCGCCGGTACCGATTTTTTCGAGTATCTCGTAGCGGTCTCCTATCATCATACCAATCTTTATCATGCCTAACTCCTTACGTTTCTGCAAATGGTTCAATCAATACCACGGCGATGTTGTCTTTTCCACCGTTTTTATTGGCTGCGCTTATCAGCCTGTCTGCTTTATCCTTCATACTGCCCTTGTCTTTCAAGATCTCTTCGATTTCTTTATCCTCAAGCATATTGGTGAGTCCATCCGAACAAAGCAGAACCATATCCCCTTTTTTCAGCTCCACTTCAAAGAAGTCAACCCTGACCGTATCCAGTGCTCCTATGGCTCTGGTAATGATATTTTTTTTCGGGTGATTTCTGGCTTCTGCCCTGTCAAGTCCGCCCATGCGCACCATTTCCTCCACCAACGAGTGGTCAATGGTAATCTGCTTAAGCTCCCCGTCCAGTACATAAAGTCTGCTGTCACCCACATTGGCAACCACAAGCTCGCTGCCGTCTATGGTGGCCGCTACCACCGTGGTACCCATGCCGCTTAATTCCTCGCAGTTTTCCGCCAGTTCGATAATGTGGTGGTTCGCCTTTTTGATGGCATCGTCCAGAATGCGGTTGGGATACTTTTCGTGGGTATTCTCCACCTCTTTTATAATCGTCTCCACTGTACTTTTAGAAGCATAGTCTCCGGCATTGTGTCCTCCCATACCGTCCGCCACAATGAACAGATTGGGAAGAACGCCCACCGGCTGTGCAGACGCATATACATAATCCTGATTTACTTTTCGCTTTCTTCCAATATCCGTTTCGGAAAATGTCGTTAACACCCGCTGCCTCCTTGTGTTCCCTCATATTCGTATAAAAAACGATAGTACAATACATAATAACACAATAAAGAAAAAAGGACAAGTATAGTATTCCCTTGTCCCCTGTGTCTAAACTCACTGCAGTTCTTTCTTTTCCTGCATTTTCTTTCTCCGAAGCTGTCCGCAGGCGCCATCGATATCCCGTCCCATTTCCCGGCGGACGGTTACATTGATATGGCTTTTTTCCAGCCTGCCCTTAAATGCCATAATGGCTTCTTTTTCCGACTGCACGTAATCTCTTTCCTTGATGGGATTGACCGGTATCAGGTTGATGTGGCAGTTCCGTTTCCCCGCCAGGCCAATCAGCCCCTCCGCATCCTCTTTTGTATCGTTGACACCGCCCACAAGGCTGTATTCAAAGGAAATCCGGCGTCCCGTTCTGGCAAAATAATAGTCGCATGCCTCCATCAGCTCTGCAATGGAATACTTGTTGGCAATGGGCATTAACTCCTGTCTTTTTTCATCCGTTACCGCATGCAGGGAAAGCGCCAGCGTAATCTGCAGTTCCTCCTCCGCCAGCTTCTTCATCATGGGCACCAGTCCGCAGGTGGAAACCGTGACGTTTCGCTGGCTGATGTGAAGCCCGTGCTCATCCGTCAGCATCTTTATAAAGGTAAGCAGGTTGTCATAATTGTCCATGGGTTCGCCGGTTCCCATCACCACCACATTGGAAACCCTCTCCCCCGTGTACCGGGTAATGGCGTAAATCTGGTCTAACATTTCCCCCGGCGTCAGATTTCTTTCCAGTCCGTCCAGTGTGGATGCACAGAACCGGCAGCCCATACGGCAGCCGACCTGGGAGGAAATACACACGGAATTGCCGTGCCTGTACTTCATCCATACACTTTCCACCACATTGCCGTCAGCAAGTCCGAATAAGAATTTTCTCGTGCCGTCGATTTTGGACTCCTGCACCTCCACCGGAATCAGTGCCGTATAGGTGTATAGTTCCTTACACTTTTCCCGGAAATCCTTGGGCAGATTGCTCATCTCGTCAAAGCCCCGGGACAGCTTTACATGCATCCAGTCGTAAAGCTGCGCTGTCCTGAATTTTTTTACGCCCAGCGCTTCCATTTCTGCTGCCAGTGTCTCCATGGGCATGGATTTGATATCTTTTTTCTCTGTCATTTTTCTTCTTTCCTGAATCCGGCAAAAAAGAAGCCGTCCGTATCCTGCACATGGGGTGTAAGACGCACATAGCCTTTTTCCGCCGTGGTATTTTTAAGAACCGGTTTCATAAGAAGCTCCTTTTCGATAAAGGCCGCCATATCTTCATTCTCCGCCCTGTTCAACGTACAGGTGCTGTAAAGAAGAATGCCTCCCGGCTTCACATAACGGACTGCGTTTTTCACAATTTCCTTCTGCAGCTTCGGAAGCTCCGTTAATGCCTCTTCCTTCTGCCGGTATTTAATGTCCCGCTTTCTGCCCATAACACCCAGACCGCTGCAGGGAACATCCGCCAGCACCACATCCATAGTATTTTCCAAAGAAGCATCGAACACCGTGGCATCCGCCGCTTCCACCGTTACATTGTTAAGTCCCATGCGGTTTACATAGTCCTCAATAAGCACCGTTTTCTTTTCGCTGACATCCCGGGAAAGCACCTGTCCTTTTTCTGTGGCAAGCTCCGCAGCCAGCACGGTTTTGCCGCCGGGCGCCGCACAGATATCCAGTACCTTGTCGCCGGGTTTTATACCTGCCGAAAGCACTGCCTCCATGCTGCTCACATCCTGCAGGGTAAACAGCCCTTCCGCAAATCCGGGAAGCTCCGTTACATTCTCGCAGTTTTTCAGGTAATATGCCATGGGGAAAAAGGCATGCTGTTCCACCACACAGCCCTTCTCCTCCATACCGCGGATAACGGCTTCTTTTTCCTTATCGGAAAGTCCCAGCCTGAAACGCATGGTCACCGGTCTTACCTGCATGAACGCCGCAAAGATTTGTTCCGTTTCTTCAAACGAGTACTCCGTAAGGAAATGCTTTACCAGCCATTCCGGCATGGAATAGGTCACCGATAAATACAACACCTTATTCTTTTTATCCGGCCTTTTCAGTGTTTCCTTTCCACCGGAAAGCTTCCGCAGCACACCGTTTACAAAGCCTTTTAAATTGTGGAATTTATGTTTGTCCGTAAGCTTCACCGCCTCGTTTATGGCGGCAAAATCCGGCACACTGTCCATAAATAAAATCTGGTAAGCGCTCATCCTTAAGATATTACGGATAAGCGGCTTCATTTTTCTGACCGGCAGGCTGGCAAACTGGTTGATGTAATAATCCAGCTCTATCCTTCTCTCCAGGGTTCCCTCAAAAAGTCTCTTTAAGAAAGCCTTTTCCTGCCCCGGAAGATAGTCGTACTTTTCCAGTACGTCCTTCACCAGAAGATGGGAATAGGCTTCCTCTTTTTCCACCGTAAGGAGCATGGAAAGCACAATGTCTCTGATATTTTCCGCTGCCATGGCTTAGTCCCTTCTTTTGCTTATCATGGACAACCGCAAAAGCTGCAGCAGGGAAGATGCCGCCGCTGCCACATAGGTAAGCGCTGCCGCAAAGAGCACCTTTTTCGCACCGGTTTCCTCTTCCATTCCCAGGATGCCGGTACTTGACAGGGCTTCCAGTCCCCGCCTGGATGCATTGAATTCCACGGGCAGGGTCACAAACTGGAACAGCACCGCCAGCGCAAACATCCAGATACCTATCTGGATTAAAATCTGGTTAAAGCTCAAAATGATTCCCAGTATGACAAGGGGCAGACCGAAACGGCTGCCGAAATTGGCTACCGGAACCAGTGCGGAACGGATACGCAGGGGCATATAGTCCTCATTGTCCTGTTTCGCATGTCCGCATTCGTGGGCTGCTACCGCTGCTGCCGTCACGGACGGAAAACTGTAATTTTCATAGGAAAGCCGCACGGTTTTAGTACGCGGGTCGTAATGATCGCCGGAAAGAGCGCCTGACTGCAGGCATTCTACTCTGACGTCATAGATGCCGTTTGCCTCCAAAATCCTCTGCGCCACCTCCGCACCCGTCATGTTGCGGGCATTCCGCACCCTTTTATACTTCCGCATGCTGGCGTCCACATTGGCGCTGGCAAGCATACAGATCAGGGCGCCTATGATAACCAAAATGTACGTGGGGTCCCAATAATAACCATACATACTGCTACACTTCCTTTCTTTTTAAAAAGATAATGTCAAAAATACCGGCTGCCTTATCCGAGCCGCATACCCGGTGTAACCGTATTGCCCAGCAGGAATGCCTGT
>FR880817.1:76884-132989 GCA_000434615.1 Clostridium sp. CAG:510 | reverse complement strand
AGCAGGAATGCCTGTGTATCCATTCTCTTTTTTCCCTCTAACTGTAAGCTGTTAATCCAGAGAATTCCCTTTCCGCAGCCTACGGCAAAGCGCTGTTTTTCCACAAACGCAACTTCCCCGGGCTTAACATCCGCTTCCTTATCCACATCCGCATCCCAGATTTTAAGCTGCTTTCCACCCATATAGGTATAGGCGCTGGGCCAGGAGTTCAAGCCCCTTACCAGTCTTTCTATTTCCACAGCACTCTTCGTCCAGTCGATTTCGCCCATGGTTTTCTTAAGCATGACCGTCTTTGTGGCTTCTTCTTCCTTCTGGGGAATGGGGGTAAGCTTTCCCTCCTCCAGCAAAGGCAGCGCCTCCACAATCGCTTCCGCTCCCAGAACCGCCAGTCTTTCAAACAGGGACTCGCCTGTTTCTTTGGGCGCCAGCTTTAAGGTCTTCTGGTATAAAATATCGCCGGTGTCCAGTCCTTCATCCATCTGCATGATGGTGACGCCGGTTTCCTCTTCACCGTTAATGACCGCCCACTGTATGGGGCTGGAACCGCGGTACTTCGGCAGAAGGGAGGCATGGATATTGATGCTTCCGTACTTCGGCATGTCTAAAATTTCTTTGGATAAAATCTGTCCGAAGGCGGCAACCACAAACACATCCGCCGGGTATTTTTGTAACTCCTCCACCGCTTCCGGGCGTTTGATCCGCTCCGGCTGCAGCACCGGAATGCCATGTGCCAGAGCACATTCCTTTACCGGTGAAAAAATAAGCTTGTCGCTTCTGCCCTTGCATTTGTCAGGCTGTGTCACCACCGCCGTCACCTCATGTCCGGCTTTCAGCAACGCTTCCAGGGCGCCCACCGAAAAATCCGGGGTTCCCATAAACACTATTTTCATTATTCGTCATCCTCTGCTTCCATGTTCTGAAGTTCGCCCTCTACCTTTTCCACATACAAATGACCGTCCAGATGGTCCAGTTCGTGGCAGATGGCTCTTGCTAAAAGCTCCGTACCCTCTACTTCGATGGGCTCCATGTCTTCGTTCAGGGCAACCGCCTTTACATAGTTGGGTCTGGTTACCACGCCGCACTTACCGGGCACGCTTAAGCAGCCCTCCTGACCGGTCTGTTCGCCGCTCGACTCCACAATGCGGGGGTTAATCAGCACATAAGGGTCTTCGCCCGTGGTATCAATGACTACGATTCTTTTTAAGATACCTACCTGGGGTGCCGCCAGTCCCACGCCGTTTGCTTCGTACATGGTATCCAGCATATCCTCTATCAGTTGTCTGGTACGGGGTGTCATCTCCGTTACTTCTTTACATTTCTTGTTAAGAATATCGTCGCCGATTTCTCTTATCTTTCTTAATGCCATCGTTAAGCTCCTTCCGTCTGTCAAAAGGCATTTACAGGGTCAAAATCTATCTGCATGCTTTCGTTTTTAAGCTGCATTCCCTGTACCTGTGCTTCCAACTCATCCTTTATCTCTATCAGTTTATCATACTTTTCGTATTTTATATAGAAAACAAATCTAAAAATATCATGAAGTTTTCCTATCCCCGCCGGTGCGGGTCCGATAACTAACAGTCTTTTGTCCACACTGTCCGTTTCCGTTACGTATTTTTTTGCCGTATCCGCCAGCATCTGCGCTAATTCCTGCCCGTTTTCCTCTTTGGCGGCAAAAATCTGCACCGCCAGCATATGACAGGCCGGGGGATAACGCAAAAGCTCCCGGTACAGGATTTCTTCTTCGTAAAAGCCTTCGTAGTCCTGCGCCGCCGCATGCACAATGCTGTAATGCTCCGGCTGGTAGGTCTGGATGACCGCCTCCCCGGGAAGGCTGCCCCTTCCGGCACGTCCCACCGCCTGCGTCAGTAGGTCAAAGGTGCGCTCCGAAGCCCGGTAGTCACCCACGGAAAGCGACATATCCGCCGCAATCACCCCAATCAGAGTCACCTGTGGGAAATCATGTCCCTTTACAATCATCTGGGTGCCAATCAGAATATCCGCTTCCCGGTTGGCAAAAGCGGATAAAATTTCCTCATAGCTTTCCTTTTTGCCTGTGGTGTCCGCATCCATGCGCAGCACCCGCGCCTCCGGGAACATTTCCTTTACCTTGTCCTCGATCTGCTGGGTACCCGCCCGAAATCCCGAAATATATGGGGAACCGCATTCGGGGCATCTTTTTACGGCTGGTATGCTGTACCCGCAGTAATGACAGACTAACCGGCTGCCCCTGTGCTCCGACAGGGACACATCGCAGTGTGGGCATTTCATCACATGACCGCAGGACCGGCAGGACACAAAGCCCGCATACCCGCGCCTATTTAAAAACAACATAATCTGTTCTTTTTTCTGTAACCGGTCCGTCATCAGCTCTTTTAACTTTTCACTGAATATGGAGCGGTTCCCGTTTTTTAACTCTTCCCGCAAATCCACAGTATACACGGCAGGAAGGCTTCCGCCGGTGAGTCTTTCCTTTAAGGTAAACAGCTTATATTCTCCGTGCTTTGCCCGGTAGTACGCCTCCATGGACGGTGTCGCCGAACCTAAGAGGACACTGCCTCCGTGCAGCCTTGCCACCTCTTCGGCCACTTCCCTGGCGTGGTACTTGGGTGCATTTTCGCTTTTGTAGCTACTCTCCTGCTCCTCATCCATAATGATAAGCCCGATGTTGGGGAACGGCGTAAACAACGCCGAACGGGGACCTATCATCACATCGATTTCCCCGCGTTTTGCCCGCTCGCACTGGTCGTATTTTTCGCCCTGGGACAGAGTGGAATTGAGTACGGACACCCGGTCGCCGAAGCGGGTGTAAAACCTGAGAAGTGTCTGGTAGGTGAGGGCAATTTCCGGTATCAGCACAATCGCCTGTTTTCCCCGTGCCACCATACCCTCAATCAAATTCATATACACTTCCGTTTTACCGCTTCCGGTAATCCCGTGCAGCAGATATGTCTGTCTGACGCCCGCGTCAAATTCGGAAAGCACGGTGTCCACAATCTCTTTCTGTCCGGTGCTTAAGGTATTTCTGCCGGTTTCCTTCTTTGTGATTTTCACCGGATTGCGCAGGCTGCTCTCCACCTCTACCGTAACAATTCCCTGTTTTTCCAGTGCCTTTACCGTATTTCCCGTTACATGCAGTTTACCGGCGATTAAGTTCATGGGCAGGGTGGGTGTTTCCAAAAGTTCCGCAAGCAGTCTTACCTTTGCCACTTGTTTTTTATGGGTAAAGGTAAGCAGGGCTTCTCTCGCTTCCTCCTCCGGCACCGCCAGATACACAAAACGCCGTTCCACCGCTTTGACTTCTTTTTTTGCCGGAATGACCGTCTTGATGGCCTGTATCATGGTGGAGCCGTAGTTGTGTTTTAAAAATGCCGCTATCAGCATCTGTTTATCTTCTACCGATACATGCCCTTCCACGATTTCCGTAATATCCTTTATTTTTTCCACGTCCCATTCCGGTTTGTCCTTTATGGCAACGCAGTATCCGGTACGTTCTTTATTGCCGGCGCCGAAGGGCACTTTCACGCACATGCCCTCCTTCAGTTCGTTTTCCATGACTGCCGGAATCCGGTACTGAAATGGCCGGTCTACTTTTTCATGAGCGATGTCAATAATGATATCCGCATATTTTTCCATGCCGTTCCTCACCAATCGTGTGTTTATGCCTGTCTGCCCCGCTCTTTTAAGATATCTGCAATCAGATCCCGTTCGTCCATTGGATATTTTACCCCCTTGATTTCCTGGTAATCCTCATGGCCCTTTCCTGCCAGCACAATAATGTCGCCCTCTTCTCCATGGTCAATGGCATAGGCAATGGCTTCTTTTCTGTCGCAGATTTCAATGTATTTGCCATTGGTTTTTGCCATACCGGTTTTGATGTCGTCTATAATCGCCTGCGGCTCCTCAAAGCGGGGATTGTCGGAGGTAATAATGGTAAAGTCCGCTAAATTGCCGCTGACCTCGCCCATTTCGTAGCGGCGGATTTTGGAGCGGTTGCCTCCGCAGCCGAACACGCACACCAGTCTGTGGGGTTCGTATTCCTTCAGGGACTTCAACAGGCTCTCCAGAGCCATTGCGTTGTGGGCATAGTCGATGAGCAGGGTAAACTTGTCGGATACCTTTACCATTTCGATACGCCCCTTGACCTTTGCTGCCAATAGCGCTTTTTTAATATTTTCATCGGACACGCCGAAATGTCTGCAGATAGCCATGGCGGTCAGCGCATTGTAAACGCTGAATTTACCGGGGGTCGCCACCTCCACGTCCAGATTGAGCAGGCCTTCTGCCCGAAATGCCACGCCCAGTTCGCCGGGCTTCTTTACTAAATGCAGGTTGGTTGCCCTTAAATCATTTTTATCGGAAAGTCCGAACTTTTCAATGCTGCAGGTATGCCCCTCAAGGACTTTATCACAATGCACGTCATCGCCGTTTACAATGCCCACCTTGCACTGTCTGAATAAAAGTCCCTTGCACGCCATGTATTCTTCAAAAGAAGCATGCTCGCCTTCACCGATGTGGTCCGGCTCCAGATTGGTGAAAATACCGTAATCAAATACAAAGCCCTGGGTTCTATGTAGCATCAGCGCCTGGGAAGATACTTCCATGACCACAGTGTCACAGCCTGCTTCCGCCATGCGGCTGAAATACTCCTGCAGCACGTAGGACTCCGGCGTGGTGTTCCGGGCGTGGATATGCTCCTTTCCGATAATGATTTCTATGGTGCCCACAAGTCCTACCTTATGTCCCGCATTCTCTAAAATGGACTTCACTAAATAGGTTGTGGTGGTTTTTCCTTTCGTGCCGGTGATGCCGATAATCTTCATCTTTTCTGCGGGATGATGATACCAGGCTGCCGCAATGAACGCCATGGCATACCGGGTGGATGCCACCTTAAGCACCGTCACTTCCGGATAGGCGGGCAGTGTGATTTCCTGCTCCACCACAATCACCTTTGCGCCTGCTGCCGCGATTTCCTCCACATGCTCATGGCTGTCGTACTTCATGCCCTTTACGCAGACAAAAAGGCAGCCCTCCGTCACCTTTCGGTTGTCAAACACGATGGCAGGAATATCCTTTTCCGCAACGTTTTTATCCGCCGCACCGCTTTCCTTTGCTTCCTGTGCGCCTGCGGGCTTTTGTAAAATCTGATAAGAAACGCCTTCCAGTAATTCCTCTAACTTCACTATTCTTCCGCTCCTTTTCTTAAACCATATGTTTCTATTTTACTCTATCTTCCCTGTTTTTGCCATAACATTTTTAGCTTCCGTCCCTGCCGTTGTTTTCCTCTATTTTTCCATCAAAAAAGGAAGCAGAAACTTTTTTCGTTCTGCTTCCCTTTTTCTCAATCCTCATTTCATTTTACAGCATGCCGGCTTTCCACGATGCTTTTCAGCCTGTCGTACGCAGGCTTTGGAGTACCGTCCACCCGTACCAGCCCGCTTGGCGCATTCAGCCATGCGCCGTCCGCAAAATCCCAGTAAGTCGCCGCCTTCACAGAAGGGCTGTTTAAGAGAATACCGTACATTTCCGCCAGTTCTTCCTGCTGTCTGATTTCCATAAACGGCACCGTATCCCAGCTTTTTACCTGATAATCATTCAGATCCTCTATTTCCGGCGGCATGAGCATACCGGACAGCAGGGTATTTTCCGTAAAATGCACCGGCAGTCCAAAACGGGAAAATCGTTCAATGACTTCTTTTATTTTTTTTGCCCCCCAATACCCCTGATGCTGATGGGACTGAATGCCGATGGCATCTATCGGCACACCGGCCTGCAGGCACTCTTCTATTACTTTCTCATATTTGTCCGTGGTATTAAAGTCATTGATTAAAAGCTGGGCTTCCGGGTCTGCTGCCTTTGCCGCCGCAAAAACCTCTTTTATCAGTGTCATCCTTCCGTACCGGGCACAAATTCTGCTTACCGCATTATCATACTTATTAAATACCGGCAAAATAACCGTTTCATTAATCACGTCCCAATAGGTAATCCTTCCCTTGAAATGGCTTACCTCCCGGTTTATCCGTTCCAGCTGCTTTTCAAAAATAGTTTTGTCATCGTAGGATAACAGCCAGTCTGCACATACCGTATGCCAGCACAGCGGATGCCCCTTTAAGGTAACGCCTCTTGCCGTAAGAAATTCTACGCATTTATCCATTTCCGCCTGTCTGACATCTCCCTCTGTGGGTTCGTAAGTCCCCCAGTAAAAAGGCAGTGTTCCGTAATTAAACAAAGCAAGCCACTCTTTTGTCCGCTTACCGTACTTTTCTTTTTCGCTTTCTTCTGTGGCATTTACATAGCATAATACGTCAAATGCTCCGCATCCAAATAAAAAATTCTCATTCTTCATAAAGAAATCCCCCTGTTTTAGCTTATGCCTCTCTTCCTTCCTTTATCGTATCGAATTTTTTCTCCTTTTGTACCGGACAATTTCTACAAAATATCCTATGAAATCATAGAAATTCCCATAAAAAAGTCCTCCTGTATCCGCTTTTGTATTTCTACATCATAGCAGTTCAGGAGGACTTTCTTTGTCATGTGGTTTTTCTTTGCTTATTTTACTATTTTAGTTTCCGAATTCCGTAAGTCCTTCGGATACTTCATAAGTATAGTTTTCACGGTTGGATGTCACGATGTCGGAGTACATCTGTGTACCGTCAATGTAACCCTTCGTGTTGTACCAGCTATCCGCAAAGGTTGAGTAACCTAACATTCCCACAGATGCCGTTGTCATATACTCATCACCGGGCAGCTTCACAATACCGTCGTATTCCACCGGGAAGTAAACCGTTGTGGTTTCAAATTTTCCCTGGGAATTGGAGACTGTTGCAGAGTAAACCACTACATAACGGTTATTGTTTCTGAAATCCGTTCCCTGTGTTTTGGCAAGGAGCAGATATTCACCCTTAACAGCAAGATCCGTTGCTGTCGAACTGCCATTGTAGCTGTTTGCAATATAGCTTAAAATCTGGTCCTGTGCATCCGCATACAATGCCTGCTTGTATTCCTCACTGATATCGGAAAGCTGGGAAATGGTTTCGTATTCCGCATATACTTCAAAGCCGTCACCGCATTCTGCGGTGTAATAGTCACGGTTAGCTTCCACGATTTCCATATAGCAAATCAGCGGATTGATGTAACCTCTGGTGCTGTACCAGCTGTTTCCGAAGTAAGTGGAACCGCAAACGCCTCTGTTATCCTCGTAGGAAAGTGTGCCGTCTGCTAAAAGAATATTAGTAAATCTGACAGGGAAATATACCTTGGTCGCCGCAAAGCTTCCCTCGGAGTTGGAAACCGTACCGGTATAGATCACGTACAGATCATTGTAATAGTTCACATAGCCGCTTCCGTCTTTAATGTAATCAAAAACATACCCCGCATACTGCAGATCGGTTAAAGAGGTCGCCGTATTGTATGAATTTGCGGCATACGCATAAATGCTGTCTTCCGCTTCGGATTTTGCATTGTTAAGGAAATCCTCCGTAAGGGAAGCATAGCTTCCTACATATTCCGGTAATCCTTCTACCGTGTACTGCTTTTCAAGACTTGCGGGCACCTTGCCTAAATTCTGCGCATAGTAGGACATATCCGAACCGTTAATCGTAATGGTTACGGTATCGCCGTTGCAAAGTCCGTCAATCTGGCTTGCCTGGAAATCATAATAGCTCAATTCGGAGCCAGTGTATTCCATGCTGATGCAACCGTTGGGTGTCGTTCCGGTAAAGGAAACGGATAAATCTTCAAAGGCATCAAAGGTACCTATTTCTTCCAGTCCGCTTACCACGTAGGTAGAATCTTTGTATTTCACCTTACACTTCACATAATCCTTCAGTTCTTCATCGACATTCCATGTGTAGGCTACTTCCATATCATTGGAAAGATTGTTGTACTGTTCCAGACTTACGCTTACATAGGATTCCAAAATTTCCATCGGTGATGTAAGACTCAGCCAGTCACCGTATTCCTTTTTGGCTTTTGCTGTAAAAGACAATTTCTTTCCATACTTGGCCTCAATGGCATCCCAGTCAATCGTTACCTTTGCATTTCCGTATCCGTCATAACCGCTTGCCTCAATGGTAAGATACTTGTCCAGGTTAATGGTCTTTCCTGCATTGATTGCCACGATTGCAATCACAACAATGGCAATGATAAACGCTACTGCTGCCGCTGCTGCAATAATAAGTGTTTTCACCGGAAGCTGCTTTTTAGGCGCAGCATTCTTCGGCTGCACTGCTGCGTTTACAGGTGCCGCTGCATTTACGGGTGCTGCTGCCTGTGCAGGCGCTCCTGCATTCACGGGTGCTGCTGCCTGTGCCGGCGCTGCTGCGTTAAGCGGTTGTCCGCATCCGATACAAAACTTGGCATTATCATCATTCTGTCTGCCGCATTTTCCACAAAACATAATTTTCCCTCCTCATTGGTACTTTATGACATTTTTGTCAATCTTTAGACATTTTATATGATTGAAAGGGAAAAAGCAACCGTTAAAATGTAAAATCTTGCTATTTTGAACTATTCGTTGTATGAAGGTAATTTCTTTCATTGAAAATATACCGCTAATAGTTTTCCAAAACATAGGTAAGCATCTTAAACGCTGCTGTTTTTTTTGCATCTTTCTTTGAGGAAGACTTTGCTTTATTTATTTTCTTCTCCCCTTCTATCATGCAGCTGCAATACCATATCGGATTTCCGTTTTCATCATATTCTTCCTTAAAATCATAGGTTGGAATCGAAAAATATCCCCGCCTTGCCAATATCTCAAGCTGGTTAATTGCCTTATTTTTGTCAGGCTCATCAATTTCATCCCGGATAGTATACAGATAACCATGTTCTTCCAGATACTCATATGCCAGTTTACACACATTTTTTCTTGCCTGATTCTTGCTTCTTCCAAAGCCTCTGAATGCCGGAAGGTCATTACTGATTTTTAAAAGACAGCGATATGTTGATTGCTGTAATTCCCTTACTTCAGGACCATTAAGTGATTTATAAGTCTGTGATACTCCTTGAAAGGGGGAATACCAAGTTGATGAATAGCTGCCTTTTTCAAAATAATACAAAGGAGTAGAACCGCTATCTCGGAGTGTCCACTCCTGAATCAGTTCCACATAATTCTCATCCCCCTCAAAGCTTTCATCGGGATTAAGCATTATTTCCACAGCATCCTGCAATGCCTGCATATCCCAGTTGGAATCAATGGCAATAGCTCCCAGAATTGCCTCGAAAAGATCCTCCTGAACAGAATCTTCATTTTGTACATTCTGCTTGCAGTCACTCTGCCCCATAATTAAAAACTGCTCTAAATCAAGCATTTGTATTCTATCCGCAAGGTATGACCTCTGTACAAGATTTTTTTTCATCTCCGTCAGTTTTCCCTCTGAATACTGACATTGATATTCGTTCCATTCTGCCTCTGAGGTCATCCTTCCAAATCTGGAGCAGAGAATTTTAACTACCACATAGTCAAGGACCTTATCCCCTATAAACTCCAGTACTTCATTGTCCTGACCACCATTTTCATTTGCATACGACCTTCTTATGAATGCCTGTTGAAGTAAATCAGAATTAGAAAATTCATATCCAATCTGATTTTGAACAAATATGATATCGTTCGTTTCCATAAATAAAAAAACCTCCTAGTATTTAATATACTAAAAGGCATAATGGTACCCCAACAAATCCCTCCCAGTGGAAAGCAGATGTGGGACATTTTAAATTACAATCAATTCTTTGTTCTCCTTTATTTACCAGAATTCACTTTCATAAACAATGGTAAATACCAATGAACAATGTCTTGGTGGTAATATATCATGCCTTTCAGATATTTTCATTATACATAAGTATCTGAAAAAAGCAATCCATATATTCCTTCTTGAGTTTCCGCAAACTTCCCGGTTATTTTTCCTCACTCATATCTGCCTCATATACAGATATCTTTACATCATCGCTGCTTTTCAACTCCGGTATGTCCTTCAACTTCTTTAGATATGTGTCAAAAAACTCCAGATGACATTTGCAGAGATTCTCATGCAGGACATCGGCATCAAGTTTTCCAACCAATAACTTTATTGGCAGTATATACTTTATTACATCGGCAAATCCGATATGTGTCATATCTCTGAATAAAACTTTATAAACCGGCTCAGTATGACGGATATAAACCCTGTTCACTACATTTTCATTATTTTTGCAGCTAACCTGCATAAACGGCCTTCTCAGTATATCATTTGTATAATCCCCGAACAGTGCACCATCAAGATTAATACCGCAGACAAAGTCTTCATTTCTCGCACAAAGTGCATATGCGGTATCGCCCCCCCATCGAATGTCCGGATACACCAACACCCTTTGCAAAGTCAATCATATCTGACAATTCTTTCTTTGCGTATTCAAGGGCCGCCTCGTTATCCTTTATCCACTCCGGAAGTCTCTCCATCATAAATTTACAATACTTTCTCTGTGCCTCATCAAACTTTTGCGCCAGTTCTTCATCACTTCCTTTTGCCCTCACCAGTTTAATCATTGTAATAATTCCACCAATCATAGCCTCATACATTTTCTTTTTTATGGTTTTGTCGAAAAAAAGGACGGTTCCGTCATCAAACTCACTACACACAGACTCATGGGAATGATCCACCGATATTACAACGTATCCGTTAGAAGCAAGTTCTGTACAAAGACAGCAATTCCCTTCTCTATACGAACTATAGGCATGATTAAACATAATCAGCGGGAACTTTTTTCCTGGTATCCTATTTGCATTTAAATAACATTCTGTCAGATTAGACTCCGGATTCTTTCTAAAGTCAGGCACCACCTTAAAAGTATCCTTGAAGCCTTTCAGCATATTATCCGATAATGCCACCGCTTTCGTAAGTCCCTTTACGCTTTCCCTAAGCACCGGATAATAAACCCTTGCCGCCACGCTTCGCATGCCTCCCTGACGCATAATTTCTTTCCTGTCGTCTTTGACTGTGTATGTAAATGTTCCGACTGCATATTCCCCTGTCGGTTTGGGTAATCCCTTTTTCCGCATGATTGAATCTCCTCTCCGGCTATTCGTTTCCACTATTATGTAATGTTTTTCATCACTGATTTTCTCCATAATGGAACGGTACACCGATTCATATACTTTCATTCCCATATCAATATCCCCTTTGATATGGGTATCAAGAACTCTTTGGCATCATTTTTTCCTTACTATACCCAATTTTTATTTGGACATACGCATACCATCTCATTTTGTGTATCATCGTCCAAACTTAGTGTAAATATCTGCATAATATCGTTTAATAATAATACCGACTGCCTCTTTATTTCCGCTATGTACTTTTTGAATCAATTCGCTGTCTTTCATAGCGTTTTCTCCAATCATAAAACATCTTACATCTTATATAACCATATAACCACTGCAAAGTAAAAAAAGTTCATAAAATTTTAGCAATTAAAGGCATTGATTTTTTGCTGTAAATTGCATATAATAAAAACACAGATAGAAATATCTGTGCAGCGGTTAGAGCATCCAATTAAAATGCTCGTTTAAAAGCGGTTAGATTGTCCAATTAAAACAATCGGTTAACAGCAGTGGGTGGATTACTCCACCCACTTTTTTACTTTTCAGGAGGCTCTATGGATTGGTACGTTGTCGATAAAAAATACATAAATTACCTGACACAGTTTGATTCCCGTGTCGGATATGTGGAGTATGGGGAACGTTTGAAACTCCATGTGGGAATTCTTCTTACTATCGGAGATTTCCACTACTATGTCCCTATTTCCTCTGCAAAACCGAAACATCAGAAGATGTCCAACAGTCTGGATTTCCACAAACTCCAGGATGAATCCACCGGATATCTTTATGCTGTATTGAATATCAATAATATGATTCCGGTTCCTGATAACTGCCTTACTCAGTTAAAATATAATCAGGTAGAAAGTTTCCGTTCTTTCAGCAACGAAAAGGAAAAAACCGACTATGTTTACCTTCTCCAGAAAGAAAAAGCCCTGATTGACAATGTTCAGGACACTCTGCAAAACAAAGCCCTGAAATTATACCAGAAGTGCATTGCCAAGCCGGATTCTTCCCTTGCTGCAAGATGCTGTAATTTCAAAATGCTGGAAGAAAAATGCAGTTCTTATTCCGATACATAAACAAAACCATGATCATTCAAACCTCTCCATCTGCCAGAGAGGTTTTCTTTCTTAAAAAAACAAGAATTCCCCTGCCATCATATACACTTCCCTCGCTGCCCTGATTACGAATTGCACGGTCAAGTTCCATAACGGTTGCTACTGCTGCATCGATTTTCTCCGTAGATTTTTCCTTATCCATTTTGATATTTCCGGCAGTGTCTTGTCTGACATACACATTATCCATCATCCACCGGAGAACCTTATGTCCACCGTGGGCAATTCGCTCCTCAAGTGTCAGCTTCATAAGTTCCTTCTCTTCATCATTTCTCAGTGGAAACACAAGTACAAATACCGTGATATCCAATGTACTTGAAAGGTCTAAACCGCCATAGCAGGTTCTTCCGATAAGTTCCTCCTCATTTACGGGAAACGCACAGGCATCCCATTTATCCATCTGCATCCAACGGGTAGACTGTTTTACCCACTGATTCAGACGAAGCTGTCGAAAGATACTTTCTTCTGCAGCATTTTCCCTTGCACTGATATAGGCATTTCGAACCTTTTCAATATTGATGGATTCTCCAAGGGAAGGGTTCTTCCATTCTACCACCTTAAGACCGACTAAGCGGTCGGTGGGCCTCAAAGCTGAATCCTTCAAGCTACCACTGCCACGGACGTGTTGAAAAAACAAAAACTGTAAATCTTACCCTTGTAATATTTTAATTGTTACATAAGTAAGATTTCAAGTCAATATCTTTTTTATGAAATTGACAACCACATAAATAACGTCTATAATTTATTTATTACATCCGTAAGATTTAAGGTGGGATTTGAAATGAGTGATTTACCACAGATTTCTGAAGCTGAATTTGAAGTTATGAAAATCGTATGGAAACATGCGCCGATCAGTACAAATGAAATAACAGATAAATTATTACAGTTCACAAGCTGGAGTCCGAAAACGATACAGACTTTAATCAAACGCCTTGTGACCAAAGGCGCTCTGACTTATGAAAAACAGAGCCGAGTGTTTGTTTACACCCCAGTCGTGAAAGAAAGCGAATACATCGACCAGGAAAGCAATTCTTTTCTGGAACGATATTATGACGGGGATATCACTGCCATGCTGTCTGCCTATATAGAAAATGACAGACTGTCTGAAACAGAAATAGACGCTCTCCGCTCCCTTCTTTCAAAGAGGTCAAAAAAAGGAGGCAATTAACGTGGCTGATTTTATGATACGCTTTTTAATATGCAATGTATTTATCAGCGGTATCATCGGAATTCTTTTGATAGCCAAGCGGATATTCAAAAACAACCTTTCCAGCCGGATGCAGTATAATCTATGGTTCCTGCTGCTTGGGTTGTTGGTAGTTCCCTTTATGCCGTTCCGTTTAATCGGATTTCCTCAAATCTTCTCGTGGCTCGGCAGCCTGAGAAGCTCTCCATCTTCCAATACTGGAACTGCTATGGGAGAAACCATTGGGACTGCTCCAACCGGAAATGTAAATTGGATGAATGACTTTACCCTTTCTGTAAATAGCGAAGCTCCATCCATTGCCGGATACATATTATTAGAGATATGGATTGTAGGTATTCTTGCAATGATTATTTTGGTAATCAAATCCTCTCTCCGTTTACGCAACTTGGAGAAATCTGCACTTCCCCTTCAGAACAAGGAAGTCCGCAGACTGTATCATCACTGCTTAGAAGAGATGGGGATTCACAGAGATATTCCTGTCTACAGTACCGCATTTTTGAGATCTCCGATTATTGTTGGACTTTTGAAACCGGGTATTTATCTTCCGATTCATCTGATCTCTGATTATAACGAATCCGATATGCGGTATATGCTGTTACATGAACTACAGCATTACAAGCACCATGATGCTATTGGAAGTTTCTTGATGAACCTTGCCGGAGTGGTATATTGGTTCAATCCTCTTGTTTGGTACGCTCTGAAAGAAATGCGTAATGACAGAGAGGTTGCCTGTGACACCTCTGTTTTAAAGATGCTTGAAGAGGATGCTTACGAGGATTATGGCAATACACTGATTAACTTTGCTGAAAAGATTTCTCTTACTCCTTTTCCGTTTGCTGCCGGCCTTGGTGGAAACATGAAGCAGATGAAGCGGAGAATTATCAATATTGCATCTTATGAGAAGCCAACATTTACAAAAAGGCTAAAAGGTATGACGGCATTTGTACTGACTGCTGTTCTCCTGTTAGGTTTTGCTCCTTTTATTTCTACATACGCAGCAGACGAAAACTACTTCCAATGGGACTCCTCTTCTGAGAATGTTTCCTATGTAGACCGCTCCACATACTTCGGAGAATACGAAGGCAGCTTTGTTTTATACGATTTGGGAAATGATGCATGGAGCATACATGACAAGGAGCATGCTACCCTGCGAGTAGCACCAAACTCCACCTACAAAATATATGATGCCTTGTTTGGCTTGGAAGAAGGTGTCATTACACCAGAAAACTCATTTATAGCATGGAATGGAGAAAGCTATCCATTTGAAGCATGGAATGCGGATCAGACCTTACAGTCTGCGATGAACTCCTCCGTTAACTGGTACTTCCAGACAGTGGATGAGCAGCTTGGGAGCTCTTCCGTCTATAACTATATTCAGGAAATTGGATATGGAAATGAAAACATGAATGGTGATTTCTCCACTTATTGGATGGAATCATCCTTAAAAATTTCTCCAATAGAGCAGGTCGAACTTTTAACGAAACTACATAACAACAGCTTTGAGTTCTCTCCTGAAAACATCAATGCTGTAAAAGATGCCATCCTCCTTTCCTCTTCTGATGCCGGAACACTCTATGGAAAGACAGGAACTGGCCGTGTGGATGGCCAGGATGTGAACGGATGGTTTGTTGGCTTTGTAGAAACCGCAGATAATACATACTTTTTTGCTACCAACATTGGTGCAGACAGCGATGCTACCGGAGGCAAAGCAACTGAAATAACCATGTCTATCTTGTCAGACATGAATATCTGGAAATAAAGAAAGTGGGTAAAGGTCACAAATCTTACAAACCTTTACCCACTTTCTTTTTATTTTTCACCTGTTCCTTCATAATACTTTTCATTTCCAATAAGACACAAATCGTACCTCGCCCCAATCATTCAAATCCACATCAAAGGATTGTTCGGTATAACCCGGCTTTCATCCAATTCCTCTCTTGATGGATAGTCCACTGCAATATCTGTCAATTGTTGAACCAAAAGGCCAATCTGGTTCTCCGACTGCCTGAAGTGTCAATTCATATTTTCCATCCTGCGAAACAGATGTATCGCAAATTGTCTTCTTGTAATTTACCGTACATGAAATGCAAAACCCAAATACTACAATCACTGCAAGAAGCGAACCTATAATACATAGCATAATTTTCAAAAAATTCTTCATTGTTATAGCACTCCTTTTAATGCCCACGTATATCCAGTTCTTCCAATAGAGAATTTCCGCTTCCCCATGAATATACAATGTAATAACCACTGTCCTTTATTTCTTTTGTAAATTGCAGTGTCCCGTGATCAATCACCTCAATGGGCTGCCTTTCCTGAGTTTCCACTAAATACTCCCATTCATTACTTCTGTAATCTGAATAGTAAGCATCCAGTTCTTCCAAAGACAATTCACTCCTAATTAGGATTGCTCCGAAATACTGCATCCCATTTCCATTCCCCGTCAGCTTCCCTGCCTGTGACAGTGACTCTATCAATTCCGTTTCCTCTGGCAGCGGGATTTCACATAATGCTTTTTCTACTTTATAGGCAATGTGGTTATTTATAAGTGGAATTGACAAACTTCCACCTATCAATACAACTGCTGCCAATATTCCAACTAATTTTAATTTTTTCATGTGTCCTCCTTTTTTCTTACATCTATAAGATTACCATAGAACACAGCCATTATCAAATCATTCCTTAATTCGGTATTGGTAATCTGGTATATGCATAATTCCGTCATTTAGGATTTCATTCCCCAAATACTGAAAACTTCCATCCTCTGCAAACCGCACCGTAAGTTCATGGGTTATGACTGCATCATCGCAAATAACCATGTCACAAACCGCCTCAACTGTTAATGTGATTGTCCCATCTTCATTTTCGTTGATGTTGACAACCTCCGGCAGAGAAGTTCCAAAGAAAGTAGGTGCATAATTAAAACATCCAAGACGCGCCCAATAATATATCTGGTTTTCCTCATCAAATACTGCGTACTCTCGTATCTGCTCTGCTGTTATCGGAAGATACTCCATAATCAGACTTTCAAATTCTTCCTTTGGAATTCCATCTGGATAATCCTCTGAATTGAACTTATCTCCATATTTCATTGCATACAGATATTCATACATCCCATTGAAATCTAATTCTTCCATATGGTCGGCATCCCAATTCGAACATAAAATGTTATTGCCCTGATAACCAAGACCTCTCACGCATCTTTCTGACATTTCACGCTGTTCTTCTGTCATTGGCTTTACTCTGATCAAACAGCTTCCATCCACAATTTCTGTTACTTTCGGTGGCTCTGGTACACACAACTCATAGCAGAACCAGCCTTTCTCTGTATATTCCCACTCTTTGATTCTAGTGTGAGATATATAAGACATTCTCGACTTGCCATTCTCATTCCATACACTTCCTGTGCTTACAACATACATGTCTGTGCCATCATAAATAAATTTCATTCTGCCTATGGCACCATCATCATGTATCTCGTAAATTACTATAGAACCGCTTTTCCCAGATGCACAATCCTCAAGAAAAGAATCCACGCTTTCATAATTTTCCATATTTGAATAGGTTACCAATGTAACAACCGGATATCCCGTTTCCATTAACTTTTTCTGCAGTTCAAGAATGGTCTCATCAGTTAAAACAACATTGGATGCAGTTCCTTTATCTGCCTCTTTGTAAATCTCATAAATATGTTCCATCATCGCTCTGCAGTCATTCTCAGCTTCCTTCTCTTCCTGTTCATCCACCGGAAGCCCATAGCCCTTTTCCCACTGTTCTGCAGCTTCTTCCTCAGCACTTCTTGTTTCCTCTGTGGAAGATACTTCTTCCGTATCTTCCACAAGAGTTTCACCTGCAACACTATCGTCTTTCCCACAGGCACACACAAAACACCCAATTAAAAATACTATAATTAGTAGAATGCTCTTTTTCTTAAATAAAACTGTAGGTTTTGTTTTTACCATTAAAATCATCCTTTCGTTCTTGCTATTGGCGGCAGTTCCAATTCTATTTCCTCTATAGAGTTAGAAAGATACCGGAATGTTCCATCTTCAAATGGCTGGACCACAACCGTATTCCGAAAAGCGAGATCAGAATTATAATCCGGCCAAACTCCATCTACAATAAGTGTAATTGTTCCATCCGCATTTTTTGTATAGTCAACTACTTCTCCAAAAGGCGGGTATGGACTGGCATAAATCATCTCATATTCATAGCTGTTGCTGCCCTCATCATACCCACAATACTCTCTCAACTGTTCTACTGATACCGGAAAGTAAGTGGTCATTATCCTTTCATATTCCTCTGCCGGAATCTTCCAATCCTCAGTTTTCAGATTTTCGCCCGTAGAAATCCGATAAATATCTTCATACATACAAGGCATCAGAATATCTTCTACGTTACTGCTGTCCCAGTTCGTGACAAGCACATTGTAATTCACATAGCTTAGTCCTGATATGTATTTCTCTGTCAGTTCCCGGCAGTCTTCCGGAAGCGGTTCTATTCTCCAATACTGTCTCAAACTTGCATGTGCAATCACATATTCATATGCGTAGATAAAATACCCTTTTTCCGTAAGTTTAATTTCAGCCACATTACTTACCGAAGTTCCCTGTATTTCCGGCATACCGCCTTCCTTCCACCGAACTCCTATGTAATAGACCTGTAGTTGCTCCTTTCGATAAATAAAGGTAACTGCTCCAATCAGTCCATCCCTCTGCACTTCGAATACGGTAACCATCGAGTCCTGTCCATTCAAGTAATCTGCGTAAAACACTTCAATTGCTTCATGATTCTGCATAGCAGAGTCTTCTCCAATGCTTACCAAACCGCTTCTGCCCAATTGCTCCACCACGGCTTTCCTCTGCTCATTGGTAAATTCGTTAATACCGGAAGAGTAGCTTGGTGCATCTGCAATTACAATATCCTTATAGATTTTCTTGACCGATTCTGCTGCCGACAAAACCGTACTCTGCAGCTGCTCCTTTTCCTCTTCCGAGATAAGGCAGTCACTGGATTGTGGAATAAACCAATATGCTGAATCTATGGAAGTTTCCGTATCGTTTTCTTCCTCCGTTACCATTTCACTGTCCTCGATTTCCACCGGAGGCTCCCATACTTCCTCTGCCACTTTCTTTTCTTCCGTATGCAACCGTCCCCAACAGATCATTCCTGCTATTACCACAGTCAGCAATATCAAAATCGGAAAGCCACATCTCTTCAACAGCCATTTTACATCTTCCATTATTCGCCTCCGTACAATTCTTCCCATTCCTTCGCTGTCAAACGTGGTGTATGCCATGTTTCCTCACTATTATCCTCGGAAGGTATAATTCGGTTGGAAACATATTGTACCCCTCCGTCCTCTAACGGGCGGACAACAACCTCATGAGCATATACCTTTGAATCAACTGCATAAGGGAATACTACATTAGCTATAAGCGTAATTGTCCCATCGCTATTTTCTGTAAAACCGACTACCTCTGAATATGGATATTCCGGGTATTCTACTTCTTCGAATGCTCTCGGCTTATATTCATAAGTTGAATTCTCCGAACAATAGACTGTTTTTGATTGCAACGTTTCACTATCAATATTGAAATATCTCATAATAACGCTTTCGAATTCTTCTTTTGGGATCTGATAAACTGCACTGGATGATAAGTTGTCATCAGCAACATAGGGAACATATTGACCATTCACTTTTGGATAGAGAATGTCATACATATCATAGAAATTCAAATCTCCAAAATCGTCCTCGCTCCAATCTACAATGAACATATTATTTTGTTCAAAGCCGATTGGTGTGAGATACTTCCGAGTCAGTATCCTACATGTCTCATCCAACGGCTGCACCCGCAATGCAGTATCCTCTTCCACTCCGCTTAATGTAAGAATATATAGTTCTTCTGAATACCAACTTCCAGAAAACATCAGATATCCTTCTTCTGTATAGTTCCAGTATTCTGCCTGATAACTTCCTGTTGTATTTCTTTGTATATTTCCGTTTTCGTACTTGTAATAGCTTCTGACCACATCTACATTTCCATCTTTTGTCTGCAAATCGTATTTTACAAAACCCGGCAAATAACTGACCTCAATAATGGATATTTCTGCCTCTTCCTTCTCATCTACCATTTCGCAGAAGTTGGTCACCTGCTCCGGCTCAGTCATATCAATCTGGTTTTTACTGTCAACTGCCGAATAACCATTTTCTCCAAGACGATTTACAATACTACGGATTGTTTCCAAATCTGCTAATTTATTTTCTTCTTCTGCTTTCTCATAAAGATCAATGCAGACGCTTATAATTTCATCTGCATCCTCCTCCGATTCTTCCTGAATATCCTGAACATCTATTACCGTTTCCAAAACTGTATTTTCTTCCGGAGGTGCATCACTGCACCCCGAAATACTAAGTATTAATACAAAGCTAATTGCTGCCACGCATACTGCAGAAATTACCGCAGCTATTCCTATAACAGCAATCGCAATCCATAGGAGCCTGCCTCTTGTTTTCTTTCGCTTGTTTCTGCTTTTTCCTTTCTTCATATTGACCTCCATTCATTTTGCTTTGCTGATATGGTAAATAACAAGTCAAGCGGCATTCATGCTTGCATGAAATGCCATTTGACGAGTATCTCCATTGAGACGATAGTCGAAATGAACTTATTCTATTTTCAATGTACGCTATATTCTCAAAATATTACACTCGTAAGATTTCGTAGTAAAAAAATTTCGTCCGCAATACTGCTGCACTTTCGTAAATATTACATCAGTAAGATTTATAAGTCAAGTTATCTTTATACAAAAAGGCTCCTGCCAGGAGGTATCATACATTTTCACAAAAGTGATACCTTTTAGCAAAAGCCTATTATTCAGCAGAGTCTCCAAACACCCCTCTGCTACGATATTCAAATGGTTCATTCATAAGGCTGCAAAATACACATCCATTTTTTCTCCTTAATATCCCACAAACCGCAGAAAATCAAGGTTTCTTTGAAAGCAGACAAACGGTTTCCACATTCGCCGTCCAGGGGAACTGGTCAACGGCGGTAGCTTTTTCCACGCGGTAGCCGTTTTCCAGAAATACCGCCAGGTCACGCACAAGGCTGGTGGGTTTGCAGGAAATGTAAACAATACGCTCCACACCGTAGTTTATGATTTTCGGAAGTGCCTTGGGATGAATGCCGTCCCTCGGCGGGTCTAAAATAATGAAGTCAGGCTTTTCGGTGATGTCATCCAGTACCTTCAATACATCTCCCGCTAAAAATTCGCAGTTGGTAAGACCGTTTAATGCGGCATTTTCTTTGGCAGCTTCTACAGCCTCCTCCACGATTTCCACACCGATGACCTTACCGGCTACGGGCGCCATAAGCTGGGCAATAGTACCGGTTCCGCTGTATAAATCAAAAACCACGCTTTCCTTGCCTCCGCTTAATTTGCCGATATAACTTCTTGCCGTTTCATAAAGGACTTCGGCTCCCAGAGAATTGGTCTGAAAAAAGGAAAAAGGCGTAATACGAAATTTCAGCCCCAGAAGTTCCTCGTAAAAATAATCTTTTCCATATAAAATACGGGTTTTATCACTCTGTACCACATCCGCAATGGAATCGTTCTCCATATGAAGTACGCCTGTCAGAGTTCCGTCCAAAGACAGTCCCTGCAGCAAAGTACAGAAACCGTCTATCAATTCCTGCACACCGGATGCCGTTTCCGCCTTCCAGGGCCTCTGGGTTGTGGTAACAAGCGCCACTAAGATTTCGCCGGTCTTTACCGCTTTCCGCACAAGCAGATGGCGTAAGAAGCCTTCGTGGGAGAGTCTGTGGTAAAAGCAGACATTTCTTTCCGCAAAATAATCCCTGACTGCCGTAAGGATTTTCCGGTAATCCTCATCCACAATCCGGCAGTCGTTTACGGTAAGGACATCGTAAAAACTGCCTCTTTTGTGCATGCCGAGAGTAAGGGGACCGTCCTTCGTTTCATCGCCAAAGGAAAACTCCATTTTATTGCGGTATGCAAAATAAGCCGGGCTGGCTTTGATACCTTCCCAGTGATAAGCACCCTGTCCGTCAGGCAGCACACTGTCTAACAGACGTTTGACCTGACCCTCTTTGATTTTCAGCTGTTCCTCATAGGGAAAAGACAAATAAGTACAACCTCCGCACAACCCAAAATGGGAACACGGACTTCCGCACTCCAACGGTGACTGTTCTGTCACCTGAAGGAGACGGCCTTCCGCCTTCCCTTTTCTAAGCTTGCTTATGCTGAAGGTTACTTTCTGTCCAGGCAGAGCATTCTTTACCACACAGACATCCTCTCCCACCTTTACGATTCCTTTGTTGGGAAAGTCTATCCGCTCCACTACTCCCTCATATACCTGTCCTTTTTTCATAACCCTGTACCTTTTTCCTGTTTATTACTCTTCTTCGTCCTCGAAGTCATCTTCTTCGTCAAAGCCGTCTTCGTAATCATCCTCAAATTCGTCTTCAAAATCATCCAGATAATCCGGCTTCTCAATAAATACCTTGTATACTGCGTATGCAATAACCGCTACCAGCAGTACGGCGGCAATGATACCGAAAATCAGGCAAAGCTTGTTGTCCTTTTTTTCCTCTTTTTCTTCTAATTCTTTCTTGTGAAGTAAATCGTTGATTTTCACTTCGTTTGATTTTACAATGTCCAGTAAATTTTCTAATTTGTTCATGGTTCCGTCCGCCTTTCCTATATTTTATTTATCTGTATATGGTTATTTTTCTTATAAACAAATCTGCTTTTGCTCATTATAGCATGATTTTTGCGGATTATCTACACTCTTTTTAATTTTGCAAAGGAGGCATACATAATTTTCTGACCGGCAAGGTCAAATTCTACGGTAACCTTGTAGTCTCTCGGCTCCTTCTGCACGGCTTTCACGGTTCCCTCTCCGTATTTTACATGTTTCACACGGTCGCCGGGTCCGTAATCGATTTCCGTACCCGCATCCATGGAGCTGCCCTTGGAAATGCCGGCAATCCGGTTCAGGGCGCCCATATCCTTGGCAATAAAAGGCTTTCTGGCAGTTACCGTGACTTTGGGTTTTACAACCGCCTTGGGGCGGAAATCCGTCGTGCTGCCGCTGTCTGCCTGAAATCCGGTAAAGGAGGAGCTTCCAAAATCCATAATCTCTTCCTTTGGAAACTTCGGTACCGGCATGGTATTGTCCAAAAGCTCTTTCGGAATTTCCCGGACAAAGCGGCTCACCGGATTGTACTGGGTTTCTCCTCTCACCATACGCATCTTGGCGCAGGTTAATGTCAGTTCTTCCTTGGCACGGGTAATACCCACATAAGCCAGGCGTCTTTCTTCTTCCATATCGGACTTGTCATCGGAGACAATGGTCATATAGCTGGGAAATACACTGTCCTCCATGCCTGCTAAATACACATGGGGAAATTCCAGTCCCTTAGCACTGTGCAGGGTCATTAAGAGAACCTTTTCGTCCTTGTCCCCCACCTTGTCAATATCCGCCACCAGCGCCACTTCCGCCAGGAATTCACTCAAGGTGGCTTCTTCGTGCTGTTCCTCATAGTATGTCACTTTACTGACCAGTTCATCCACGTTGGCGATTCTGTCCTCTGCATCCTCTTCATCCGAATTCTGCAGGTCTTCCACATAGGCTGTTTTTTCCAGCACATCATCTATCAAATCCCTGAGACCGTAATAGCTTAACTTGCTGCGGAATGTCTGAATGAGCTCCACAAAAGGCTTTACCTTGGTGGCTGCCTTTCCCAGTGTCATAATTTGGTCGGCTTCTTTCAGCGCATCGTAAAAGCTGATCTGTCTGTCATCCGCATAAGCCTGCACCCTGTCTATGGTGGTCTGTCCGATGCCACGTTTCGGGATATTGATAATACGCTTCACGGCAACATCATCCTGACCGTTATCAATGGTTTTCAGGTACGCCAGAACGTCCTTGATTTCTTTTCGGGCATAAAAGTTCACACCGCCGACCACATCATAGGGAATACCTTCCGCAATCATACGTTCTTCCAAAAGGCGTGACTGGGCGTTGGTACGGTAAAGCACCGCATAATCCCCATAGCTTCCCTCTCCTTTTTTGACGCTGTGTGCAATATCGTCCGCAATGTATTCGGCTTCCTCATATGCCGTATCGAACTGGCGGAAATGAACCTTGCCGCCGTCCCCTTTATCCGTCCAGAGTTTTTTCTCTTTTCGTCCCACATTGTTGTGGATAACGGCATTTGCTGCATTTAAGATATTTCCGGTAGAACGGTAATTCTGCTCTAACTTTATCACAACCGCTTCCGGGTACACCTTTTCAAAGTCCAGAATATTCCGGATATTGGCGCCGCGGAATTTGTAAATGGACTGGTCATCGTCACCGACCACGCAGAGGTTTCGGTATTTGTCCGCTAACAGCCGTATCAGTTCAAACTGTGCCGTATTGGTATCCTGATACTCGTCCACCATAATGTAACGGAATCTCTCCTGATAGGAATGCAGCACTTCTTCATTTGCCCTAAAAAGCTCCACGGTCTTTACAATAATATCGTCAAAATCCAGTGCATTGTTCTTTTTTAAGGTTGCCTGGTATTCTCTGTAGATTCTGGCAATCTGCATTGCCTTATAATCTCCGCTGCTCTGGATTTCATACTCCGTCGGGGAAAGCAGCTCGTCCTTGGCTGCCGAAATAGCCGCCATAATACTTCTTTCCTTATACATTTTAGGGTCTAAATCCAGCTTTTTTATAATATTTTTTACCACCGTTTTCTGGTCGTCCGTATCGTAAATGGTAAAGCTGTTGTCAAAGCCTATTCTGTCAATATAGCGGCGTAAAATCCGGACACAGGTGGAGTGGAAGGTTGCCACCCAGACCTGCTCGGCGCCCATGCCGATTAAATTGTCCACACGCTCTCTCATTTCGCCTGCTGCCTTGTTGGTAAAGGTAATGGCTAAAATATTCCAGGGATTTACTCCCATTTCATCTATCAGGTAGGCAATGCGGTGTGTCAGGACTCTTGTCTTGCCGCTTCCTGCCCCTGCAAGCAAAAGAACAGGTCCGCCTACGGTGTAGACGCCCTGCTTCTGCGGTTCATTCAATGTATCATATATACTCATAAAAACCTCTTAAATTCAAATTTCCTTTTTATGCTTCCGCCACCTTGCTGAAATTCCAGGAATAAATGTTCATTTCGATAATCGGAGAACCGCAGTACTCACATACCTTGGCTCCCACACCGGACAAGGGGGCTCCGCAGTTGGGACAGTTGATTCCCAGTGCCGCATCATGCAGATTTTCTATCATATCCCTGTCCTGTATGTAAATACATTCCACATTGTACCGGGTCTGCGTCTTCATACTGTTGCTGCCGCTGATTACGTTTCCGTTTTTTTCCTTGTAGTGGGTGTATTCCACAGATGACTGGAATACCACGGCACATTTTGCTTTGTCTTTGTTGTAGCCGGTGATTTCCGTCCGGTGAATACGGATACCGTCAAACTGCTCCCTGGTATCCTCTGACTCTAAAATGGAAAGACGCATGGCTAACTGCTCTTTTAACTCTTCCGTACCTTCCGATAAAAGAGAGACATTGTTTGCATCAATGCTTCGCAAATAAGAGGTCAGCACATTTTCCGCCCGGCTCTTCATTTCCTGGTAATGGAACTCCGGAAAATCCCTCTGGATACGTGGCAGATAAAGACTGGTCACACCGGCAACCGACTTGGGTGTGGACGCCACCTCCAAATCTCTCTGTTTTATCCCTTCTATTAAATCCGATGTACCGAATACCGTCTGTGAAAAACGGCTGACTTTCCGCTTAATATTACGGTAGGCGTAATAAATTACGCCTACCAGTACAAGCAGAAGAACCAGTACAATAATCAGGCCTACGATTGCTGAACTCATTGCTCTTCTCCATTATTGTTTTTTAATTGCTTACTTAATGTCGTTCTCGTCAAAAACATCTCCGCATTCCGGACAGAATTTAGGAGGATGTGTGGGGTCTTCCGGCTCCCATCCGCACTTGTCGCACTTGTAAAGCGGTGCGCCTTCCGGTTTCTTCTTGCCGCAGTTGCAGCAGAATTTACCCTGATTTACCTGACCGCAGGAGCAGGTCCAGCCGGCTTCCGCAGGCTTGGGACTTCCGCATTCTACACAGAATTTTCCTCTGTTGTCAGCCTTGCCGCAGGAACAGGTCCAGCCTAATATGGGCTCTGCCGCGCCGCCTGCAGGTGCCGCGGGAGCTGCCTGTGCAGGGGAAGCCTGCTGCTGTTGCTGACCCATTGCAAAGAGGTTGCCGGCGTTCATGCCGCCTGCCATCTGTGCCATATTCATTCCGGCGAATGCCATCATGGGGCCTGTAGAGGTATTGCTTGCTGCAGACTTCATAGCTTCCATCTGTGCTGCCGCAATACCGGCTGCTGCCATGTTCGGATCTTTGTAAACAGCCTCGTTCTGTCTTGCACGAATCATCTCGGAAACGTCCTTCGGCAGAGAAGGATTGAAGGTAATGGAAACCATTTCAATACCGCGGGCTGCCATCCACTGCTCACTCAGCTCGGTGTTCAGCGCATTTACCAGCTCCTTTGTGCTTCTGGGAAGCTCGCTGTAGCGGATGCCCTGCGCAGAAAGCTCACCCAGTGCAGGCTGCAGTGCGGTAATCATTTCATCCTTCATGAAGCTTGTCAGTTCGGATTTGTTGTAAGAATCTTTTACGTTGCCGCAGACCTTGGTGTAGAATACCACGGGATCTGCAATATGGAAGGAATATTTACCGTTGCACTTTAATTCGGTATCTAAATCCAGTCCGATTTTATTGTCAACCACACGGAAAGGAATGGGAGTTGCCGTACCGTAAAGGTTGTTCATGATTTCTTTTGTATTGAAATAATACACTCTCTGGTCCTTGCCTGCATTGCCGCCAAAGGTAAATCTTCTCCATGCGGTAACGGCAGTCTGTCCGAGGCTCTGTAAGAAGTTGCCTGCAAAGATGGAAGGCTCGGTGGAGTTGTCGTATTTGAATTCTCCGGCCTCTGCACAGATATCCACGATTTTTCCGTTGTCAACGATCATCATACACTGACCTTCATTGACCGCAATCACGGAACCGTTGGAAATAATGTTGTCCTGCATGCCCTTCGTGTTATAGTTATGTCCGTCGTTTACTTTCTTCTGTCCTTTTACCATCAGGGTATCGCTGTCGATGGAATCACAGTAGAAATATTCCAACCACTGATCACCCAATGTAGAGCCGATTGTGTCTACACCGATTTTGGCAAGTCTGATTAAACCCATTTTCTCATCCTCCGTTTACATAATTATTTTCTATACCAGTTTATGAACAGGCTTATCTTTATTGTATCAAATTTAATTCTTTTTCTCAACAAACTTTTACAAGAATTGGATTTAATTCTTTACAAAAGCATTTTTATTTCATAAACTGTATTTGTACGGCTTTTTTCACCGGACAAATACAGTGTAACACACAAGGAGATATACAACATGGGCAAAAAAGCTACAAAAGCTGCAGATAATATGTACTATCTTGCACGATACGAAGCTGCAAAGGAAAATGATGATTTTACCAGCCGGGAGAAAGCGGCGGAAATTATCGGCATCGACCGCACAAGGCTTGCCCGTATAGAGCTGGACGCCATCAATCCCTACCCTGAAGAAGTTCTTGCCATGTCGAGGACATACAATTGTCCGGAGCTGTGCAATTCTTATTGCGCCAGAGAATGTCCTGTCGGCAAAGGCAGTGTAAAAGAAGTTACCATTGATGACTTTGACAGACTCGCCCTTAAGGTACTCGGTTCCTTAAAGGATATCGATATGCTCCGGGCTTCCCTGATCGCCATTTCGGAAGACGGCATCATTTCCGAGAACGAGAAGCCTGCTTTCCAGCACATTCTGGACTCTCTGGAAAAGATTTCCACCAATGCCAAGGCATTACAGCTCTGGGCCATTAAAAACATACATATCGAAGGCTGACACATATACCGCCACCGTTATCAGGGCATTTCCAGAATAACGGTGGTTCCTTTTTTCTTAAGGCTGCTGCCGGCGGGCACATTCACACTGCCAAGCAGCTTAAAGCAGGAAATATCATAATAAGAAGACACCTGGGTCACCACCTTTTCGTTTCTGGTCAGAGTTGCGATGATATGGTACTTATCCGGCGTTGTCTTCATGGGAATAAGAGTAATGTATCCCTTTCCCGTCACCTTTCCGGTAAATTTCAGATTCTTTTTTACGCTGTATCCCACCGCCACGTTTCCCCCGGCAAAATTCTTTACCGTGATATTGCTTTCCGGTGAAACGATTTCCCAGCTTGCGCCTGTTGCCGAAGGACCTTTCACGTTTTCAATCGTTATATTTCTTCCGGCATTAACGGAAAAGCTGCAGCTTTCCGTACTTTCGGAAGCATCCAGGGTTCCCGCTGCCACATTGCCCGAAACGGTAAATGCACTGTTTTTGCTTATCAGGTTTATTTTGCCGCTGACATTTCCTTTTACGGTAACGGAACTGTCCTTCGCATAGAAAGTTCCGCCCGCTCTTCCCGAAAGGTTCTGTAAGGACTCCAGACCGCTGCCGTCCACCAGATTTAACCGGTACGCATCCAGGGACACATTCTGGTTTAATACCTTACCCGCCGTATTCTTTTTGCTCACGGTAATGCCGTGCAGAGTCAGATTGCAGGTAAGTGTCATGGCGCCTGTGTAGGAAACGCTGCTGCCGCTTCCGCGCAGGACAAATTCCTTACAGGTATTTTTCGCAGGCATCACAAAATTTCCCCGCAGGAACAGATTTTCCTGCAGTGTCATTTCATAAACCGCTCCTGCATCCTTCCGGCGGCTGATCTCTTTTACAGCATCCGCATAGGAAAGAAAATACGCGTTTTCCCCGTTGTCCGCCTTCCAGCTCCACAGACCTTCCGTACTGCCGGAATACACCAGCTTATTGCCGCTTCTTACTAAGAGCGTATTCGTCTGTCCCGCAAGGTACACATCCCCGTTGGAAAAACTGCCCGCGATATCGGCAATGGCAAAATTTCTGTCCGCCCCGTTGAAGGTAAGAAGTTCTCCCTTCGCATTCTCCATGCGGATGCCGATACCGTACTCCGCAGCCGGTGCTGTCTGTTCTGCAAAGAATATCTGTGGATTGCAGGACAGAATGCCCTTTTTCCCTATGGTAATCTTTTTCCCCTGTCTGACACTCAGCAAGGTCTGCTCATAGCTTTTCTGCAGTCCCTCCGCCGTAAACGTGCCGGGAATTTTTATCTCTCCCACCGTCAGGCATTCTCCCATGGCTCTCACGTTACCGCCCGCCGTTACATTCTCCATAAACAGATTGCCGGCGGCTATGGTTCCTTTTACGGAAATGCCATGCAAAATCAAGGTTGATTTGGCGCTGCCGTTTATGTTTTTCAGGCTGTTTTCCGCAATCTCCTTAAGTTCCAGACGGTAATTTCCCATACTGATGTTAAAGTCCGCCGTAAGGTCGGTGCCTGCTTTTTTGACACCGCAGAGCTTCTTAAGCTTTTCTATGGTTACATTGCCGGTCAGGGTTATGCTTCCGGTAAAGGTAAGCGCCGGGTACCGGCTGCCGCCCTCCGTGTCCGCAAGAAGGGCTCCCGTCAGGGTAAGACCTGCATAGGTACCGGCTTTCGGCAATATGAATGCTCCGCCCGCATCATAATCCCGAAGAAGGGTAACCCGGTATTCCGCTGTCTTCTGCTTCCGGTTTTCCACGTATTCCTTTATATCCTTCCACTCTGCGAAAAAGAGTGCAGTTTCACCGTCAAGCCGAAAGCCGGTTTCTTTTAAGAACACCGCATTGTTTTTTCTGGTAAGGCAATATCCGTTCTCACCGCTTCCCGGCACAAGGCAGTCCGCCGCCACCGTGAAAACAGACAGGTCCGCAGTTTTTGCCAGAAGAACCGTTTCTCCCGCTGCATAAGGAATTGCCGCAAGGCTGCCGTCCCGTCGGGATACGGTAATACTGCCGGCTGCCCCGTAAGCTTTTCCGGTCACCGTAAGCGGTATAAATTTTTCTCCTTCTTCGTAACGGTATGTGAGTACGGTGTTCTGTCCTTCCGCATAGATATCCTTTACACTGACCGTTTTTGTTCCGGCAGGCATAAGACCTGCCTTTTCTCCGAGTCTTATTTCGTCCGCCTTAAAGGTATTCTGCAGGCAGAGGGTCTTTCCGGCTGCTACCCGTACCTTTTTCAAAGTAAGCACCGCACTGACCTCCGTATCCTCTCCAAAGCAGACTGTTCCGAAACCGGTAATGGGTTTTTCCACGTTTTTGTCCAGATAGGTAAGTGTCTTGGAAGCTGCCCCTCTGACTGCCTTTATGCCGTAGCTTCCCTCCGGCACTGTTTTTTCGTTTACGCCGTCCATGGTAAGACTGCCGGATGCGTTCAGGTTAAAGCCGCCCTTTGCGCTTGTTTCCAACTGCACGTTTTTAAGCACGGTATCCGCGGGCAGACTGACCGTGGTGCCTGCAAAGTGCAGGGTATAACCGTTTCCGTGCAGGGTCAGCGGGTACTTCGGAAAGACCAGTGTTTTAGCGCTGCTTTCCACATCCTTCTGCAGGTAAATATGGGTTTCCGTTTTACGGGAGCCTTTCTGATTGACATAGGCAACTGCCTTTTCCCATGTGGAAAACTCCGGGCTTTCCCCATTCATTTCCACGAGCACTGCTTCCTCTGCCATGCTCACCGGCAGGATGTCGTCTCCCGACACATCCCCTGCCGAAATATCATTTCCGGATATATCGCCCGTATCTCCCGGGTTATCACTGTCGTTATCGGATACGTCCCCTGCGTCCCCCGGGGTGTCACTGTCGTTGCCGGATATATCGCCTGCATCCCCCGGGGTGTCACTGTCGTTGCCGGACACGTCACCCCCGGAAACCTCTGCCGCACAGACAACCTGACGGCTCTCCGCAAGCGGGGTTCCAAGCAGACTCAGCCATAAAATTCCTATCAATAAACGGCTTAACGCCTTCTTTGTGTTCTTTCTCATTTTTATCCTCTTTTTCTTTTATCTGTTTCTTCAGCATAACATATTCCGCACCTTTTTTCCATCTCTCCCGTATACTATAGCATGAAAAAATCTCGGAGGATTTTATGAAAAAGAAAACCTGTAAACTTATTGCGCTTGCTTTTGCCGTACTGTTCTGCCTGACCCTGCTGCCCGCCTGCGGCAAGGATACGGCAAATACAAAGGTCGCCACAAAAGTGACCCTGAATGAAGTTGCCCACAGCATCTTCTACGCACCCATGTATGTTGCCATTGAAAACGGCTACTTTGCCGAGGAAGGAATTGATTTAACATTGGTTACCGGCTTCGGTGCAGACAAAACCATGACGGCGCTGCTCACCGGCGAAGCGGATATCGGCTTTATGGGAAGTGAAAGCACCATCTACACGTATGTGGGCGGCAATGAAGATTATGCTGTCAATTTTGCCCAGCTTACCCAGCGTGCCGGCAACTTTGTGGTTTCCCGTACCCCTATTGACGATTTCAGCTTTGATATGCTGATTGGGAAAAATGTGCTGGGCGGTCGTCCCGGCGGTATGCCCGAAATGGTATTTGAATATATTCTGCTCAAAAACAATATTGACCCGTCACAGGACCTTTCCATTGACCAGAGCATCGACTTCGGCTCCACGGCTGCTGCCTTTTCCGGCGGTCAGGGCGATTTCACCATTGAATTTGAACCCCATGCCACGGCACTGGAGGAAAAAGGCGATGGCTTCGTGGTTGCCTCTCTGGGCGAAGCTTCCGGTTATGTGCCATACACAGCTTTTTCTGCTAAAAAGAGCTATATAAAAGAGCATCCCGACACCATTCAGGCGTTTACCAATGCGCTGCAGAAGGGCATGGATTATACCGCTTCCCATACACCGGAGGAGATTGCAAAGGTCATCAGCCCCCAGTTCCCGGAAACGGATATGGACACCCTGATTACCATTGTGACCCGTTACCATGACCAGAACACCTGGAAAGAAGACCTGATATTTACGGAAGACGCTTTTGTGCTTTTAGAGAATATCCTGAAAGAATCCAAGGTACTGGAAGACTTCGTTCCCTATGAAGATCTGGTAACCACAGAGTTTGCCGAAAAAGCGAAATAAACAGGATAGACTCCTGCCTAAGGACTTTATAGGAAAATTCAACGAAATTTCCTGTAAAGCAATAAATGGGCTGCCGCACATCCGTGCCGCAGCCCATCGTCTGTTTTTCCTATTTTTTACTGTCTTCTTTGGTTTTTGCTTTACTGTCTTCCCTGCCCTTCGGCCTGCTGTCCTCTTTGCGGAGGTTGTCAATCATGTTTTCAATCAGCATCTTCTTGGCATAGACATCACTGCTGAGCAGGCAGATAAACGCAAACTGCCGCAGGAAATCCCTGTCCTTTTCGGGGGCATCCGTAAAAGTCTTTTCTGCGGTACGGAACTTTTCTGTCACATCCTCCTTCATGCCGGGAATGACAAGCTTCTCCATCTCAAAAACTTCCGTGTAAATATCCTGCAGGCTGTAATCTCCCTCCGCATGGAAATATTCATCCGTAATCGGTTTGAACAAAGTCTGTATATCATTGATGGATAAAATATTTTTGAAGTAATAAATAAAAATCAGAAGCAGCATATGCTCCTTACTGTACTTCTTTTTTTCCGGAGAAGGCAGCAGATTGTTCTTGGCATAATTGTTAATCATGGTCTTGGTCAGAACCTTGTCATCACCGGGATTTCTGGTGGTTGCACGAAGTCTTTTGTCCATAAAAGTGGTGACCTGGTCCATATATAAGTCTATATTGGGAATGTCCTCCGCTTTTATATAAGTCAGATTGGACAGATTTTCCAGTAAACCGTTCAGTATCTCTCCCGTATCCATCTTTATCGTCTCCCATCCTGGCATTTTCAATGCCTCTCCATTGCAATCCATTGACTGCACATGTTTTATTATATAGTATTCAAAACCACATGACAAGTTATTTCTTACAAATTCCGTAGCCAAATTCCTTGGTTTTGCCTCTTTACTTTAAGACTTTAGTATGCTAAAATGCACTTATTAACAGTTTTAAAGTTTTAACGTAAAAAAGTATTAAGAGGGAGACTGCCATGAACAAAAAAATCAAAACCGATGCCGTGGACTTTCTGTTTGATGCAATTTTGTGCTTAAAAGACCGTGAAGAATGCTACAGCTTTTTCGAAGACCTTTGTACAGTGAATGAAATTCTTTCCTTATCCCAGCGTTTTGAGGTGGCTGCGATGCTGAAAGACCATAAGACTTATCTTGAGATTGCGGAAAAAACCGGTGCTTCCACCGCTACCATCAGCCGTGTAAACCGTTCCCTAAACTACGGAAACGACGGTTATGAAATGGTGTTCGGACGGATGAAGCAGGAGTAAATTCCCCGGTTTCCGCCAATGAACGGAATGAATTAAAAGAGGCTGTTGCATCAAATGCAGCAGCCTTTTTTTCTATGCCATATCGTCTGTTCTGTCCTTCTTTTCGGCTGCATCCACATCCCCGGATGTAGTGGCTGCTTCTTCTGCCCGCTTTTCTTCGGATACTTCCAAAAGAGCTTCCTGCAAAGCTGCCTTGGCGGATTTTTTGCCTGCCTTAGGCGATTTTGCGGGGCGTTTTTTTGTCTTACCGGTTGCAATGTTCATATCGCATTTTCCCTGGAATACCGCCTTTTCGTCAATGACAATGAGGCTGGTACGGATATCTCCGATCACCCTCGCCGTAGCGGTAAGCTCCGCTTTGCCCTGTACGGTGACATCACCGTTGATTTCGCCGCCGATGATAATGGAGTTCGCTTCCACGTCTCCTTCAATCCTGCCGGTGGAGCCAACGATAAGGGAGCCTGCCACTCTGGCACTTCCTTCTATAACGCCGTCAATTCTGGCAGAACCCGGTGTGGAGAAATTGCCTCCCACAACAGCATCCTTTCCTACAATACTGGTAAGCTTTCCGTCTTTATTTTTCATACTGTCGTTCCTTTCACAACCTGCGGGCTTCCATGCTCCATCCTTGCAGGTTCCAAACTTTGTTTGTCCCATCAGCCCTTGATGGCTATAATGGTTGTCGGGTCAATGTAAACATCATTTTCTTTAATCTGGTAGCCGAGCTGACGGTTGTCCTCCGTCACCATAAACAATGTGGTGCCGCTTGCGACCTCATCGCCCGCCTTTACCTGGCTTTCCCCTTTGTTGCGGTAAATGGACACGTAACCGTTGCCGTGGTCAATCACTACCCGGTTGCCGTATACCTCATCTTCTTCCACTGCCGTAACAACGCCCTTACCGGCAGCTACAACCGTACTTCCTTCCGTAGCCGTAAACTCTACCATAGGGTCTCCGTCCGTAATAACGGTCATGGAGGCGGAACCGGTCAGCGGATAGTCCGTGGGGACACTCTGCTCTGCAATCTGTGCCTGCAGCTCCGCAATCTGCTGTGTCTGGTCCTGTATGGTAATGCTTAACATCTCTATTTTGGCGTCCTGTTCGTCTATCTTTTCCTGAAGCGCATCTTTTTCATCCTGTGCTGCGATAAGCGCCGCATTCTGCGATGCGTCGTGCTCTCTGATACGTCCCCAGAGTTCACCCTCATAAACGGCATAGCCTATGACGGCTCCCAGCACACAGCAGACAATCAGGGTGACACCCGCCAGCACCCAGGGATGAATCCGTACCTGTTTCATATCCGCATCTACGGCATCCGTGGTATAAATCAGTATATGACTTACTTTTCTCTTGTGCCTGTTTTTCGACATTGAAAGTCACCTCCGGTAAACTCCACCTATTTTAACACATATATATTTCCCAAACAACGATAATTTAACATTTTTGTAATAACTATCCAAATTTAAGTGGCAATTTTATGCATCTTGCAATACATAAAAGCATGTTTTTCTATTTACTTTTTCAGATTTCTGTGCTATTCTATTCGTGTTAAATGCATAATAGTATGCATTGACATATTTTTATTGGAGGTATCTACGATGAACAAAGGTACAGTTAAGTGGTTCAACAACCAAAAAGGTTATGGTTTCATCTCTGATGAAGCAGGCAACGATGTATTCGTACATTACTCAGGACTCAACATGGAAGGCTTCAAGTCTCTTGAAGAAGGCCAGGCAGTAGAATTCGAAGTTGTAAACGGAGAAAAAGGTCCTCAGGCTGTAAACGTAACCAAGTTATAATTCCCATTATAACAAATTTATAATCAGTAACACGATGTACCTGTTCTTAAATATAAAAGACTCATTCAGTATTTTTATTTAGAATTTGCAATATCGTCTTATAGGATTAGAAAAAGAACCAATCAAGTGATTGGTTCTTTTTTTGATGCCGCACTGTTCTCTCCCGCAATAAAGGCAAGCACTTCTTCAAAATCCATGGTCCCGCCGAATAAGCTTAGCGAACTGCCGATGGTCACGTTGACTCTTCCTTTTCCCAGCTCTCCAAGAAGGCGCAGGTCTTCAAAGCTGTGTACGCCTCCGGCATAGGTCACGACTCTTTTTTGAAAATCCCCCAGGAGACGTACAAGCGGCTGTTCAATGCCGTTTGCTTTTCCCTCCACATCCACGGCATGAATTAAAAATTCGTCACAGTAGCCGGAAAGATCTTCTAAAAGGGAAAGGGTTACCTCTTCTTGCGTTTCCTTCTGCCATCTGTCCGTCACCACGATATAGGCGCCGTCCTTTTTCCGGCAACTCATATCTAAGACGATATGCTCTTTGCCCACTGCCTTCACCAGCCTGTCCAGTCTTTCCCTGTCTATCCTGCCGTCCCGGAACACAAAGGATGTGACAATCACATGGCTTGCTCCTGCCTGCAGGTACTCCGCCGCATTTTCGTCCGTAATGCCGCCGCCAATCTGCAGTCCGCCGGGATAAGCCGAAAGCGCTGCCTTCGCCTGTTTTTTTGTTTCTTCAAAAGCCGGGGTGTCCTTTCCGTTCAGCAAAATCACATGACCGCCCCGGATTCCCTTTTTTTTGTAAAATTCCGCAAAAAAGGGAGCGTCCTGCTCTGCCACAAAATTTTCCTTTACAAGGCTTGCGCCGTCTGTTTCCGAAAGACTGCCGCCCACAATCTGTTTTACTTTTCCATCATGAATATCAATACAGGGCCGGAATTCCATGCTTGCGTACCTTCCTTTTTTCCGAAAATTTGATTTTAAGGTATATTCTTTTTTCAATCGCACACACTATGACTGTAAAACAGTTTTTAGCAAAAGGAGTGAAATTATGAAAAAATTGAAAAGAATTCTTGCCATATGCCTTATGGTATTTTATGTCTGTGTCCTCTCTGCCTGCGGAAAGAACAACAGCAACATGAACAATAACGATATGGCAGACCAGACACAGTCCACCGAAAACAACAATGCCGGCAATACCGGCAACAGCACCGCTGCCACAAGGCCTGCCGAAAGCGGCAGCAATGTAAATAACGGCAACAACAACAGTGTAACCGACGGCAACGGCAATGCCGGTACCGGAAACAGTATCGGGGATGCGGTAAACGATGCCGGCAACACGGTTGGCGACGTCATTGAAGATGTCGGTGACGGTGTCAAGGACATTACTGATGATGTTACAGGAACAGGCAACGGCGCCCGTACCCGCTAACAGCTTTCTTATGTGAAAAGCCCCATTTTCTTCTGGAAGACGGGGCTTTTCAATGCTTATGCCTATGCGTTTACCGCATCAATCACATCGCTCATATCGTACATTCCGGCAGGCTTGCCTTTTAAGAACTTGCCGGCCTGAATGGCGCCTTTTGCAAAAATAGCCTTGGAATATGCGGTATGGGAGAAGGTAATGACCTCATCCTCTCCTGCGAAAATCACATCATGGTCACCCACAATGGTGCCCCCTCTGACAGCGGAAATGCCGATTTCCTTGTCGGAACGTTTCCTTCTTTCCTTGCTTCTGTCAAAGACATATTCAAAGGAATTATCAAATTCTTCGTTGATGGAGTCCGCCAGTGCCAGTGCGGTACCGCTGGGCGCATCCACCTTCTGGTTGTGATGCTTTTCTACGATTTCCACATCAAAGCCTGCTTTTACAAGCACCTCGGATGCTTCCTTCAAAAGCTTCAATAACAGGTTGATGCCTAAAGACATATTGGCGGATTTTAAGATGGCAACCTGCCCGGAAGCCTCTTTTACCTTTTTAAGCTGTTCTTCGGAAAGTCCGGTGGTACAGAGCACACAGGGAAGCTTCTTTTCCACGCAGTAGGAAAGTAGCGCGTCCACAGCGGGCGCCGCCGAGAAATCAATCAGGGCATCCGCTTCTACATTGCATTCTTTGATATCGGTAAATACCGGATAGGGATTGTGTCCGTCATCCCTTGCGTCAATTCCGGCAACCAGGCATGCTTCTTCGTCATTTTCCAGCAGTCTGGAAATGACCTGCCCCATTTTACCGTTGCATCCGTGCATAATCAGTTTAATCATCTCTCCCGTACCTTCTTCCTTCTTATTTCAAAATACCGAATTCACGCATGGCTTTCTCTAATTTTGCAGCGTTGGCTTCTTCCATTTCGGTCAGTGGAAGACGTAAGGAGCCGGCTTCCATCCCCATCAGGTTTAAGGCTTTCTTAACCGGAATCGGGTTTACTTCACAGAACAGGGCATCGCACAAATCCATGGCGCGAAGCTGTAAATCACGGCTTCCTTCCACATCGCCCTCAAAATATTTAGCGCAGATTTCATGGGTTTCCTTCGGAGCCACGTTGGAAAGGACGGAAATAACGCCCTTGCCGCCGAGGGAAAGAATGGGAACGATCTGGTCGTCATTACCGGAATAAATATCCACGGTTCCCTTTGCCTTGGCTGCCAGTCTGGCAATCTGGCTTAAGTTGCCGCTTGCTTCCTTGACACCGACGATGTTTTCCACATCATGGCACAGACGGATAACGGTATCCGGCAGGATGTTGCAGCCCGTACGGCTGGGTACATTGTATAAAATAATGGGAAGCTTTACAGACTCCGCTATGGTTTTAAAGTGGGTATACAGACCGTTCTGGGTTGCTTTGTTGTAATAAGGGGAAACCAGAAGCAATCCGTCCACCCCGTACTTTTCTGCTTCTCCGGAAAGATAAACGGCTGTCTCGGTACAGTTGGAACCGGTACCTGCCACAACGGGGATTCTGCCCGCTACCTTTTCCGTGCAATATTTAATCACATCCAGATGTTCTTCATGCGTCAGTGTGGAAGACTCTCCTGTGGTACCGCATACAATAATGGCATCGGTACCGTTTGCAATCTGGAATTCAATCATTTCCGCAAACTTTTCGTAATTTACCTCACCGTTTTCCTTCATGGGTGTTACAATGGCAACACCTGCACCCTTAAAAATAGACATACTTTTCCTCCTTACCCATTAAAAAATGGAAATAAAAAAGCCGGTCACATAACATGGGCCGGCTGTTTCTCGTGCTTTACCGATAGCGCCCCATCTAATCATAGATGACAGTCATACGGTTTTTAACCGCATGCCCAAGACTTGATTCACAGGTCATCTCCTCTTTCGGCGTGTTCCCCTTTTATCTTTCCTCACCTGTGCCTGTCACATCAGAAAAACTACTCTTGAAAAACGCAACCTCTATCTTTGTTCTTTATAATAGCACCGATACCGCTTACTGTCAACGCAATCGGCGGTAAATTCGTGCATTTTGTATGCAAAAATGCTATTTGTTCTTTATGAAAAGACCCTGTTAAAAATTATAGGTCTTAAACTTCAGTGTCTCAATCTTGGAAACTTCGTCCGCCAGAGAGCAGATTTCATCGTTTAAGGAAATACCCGTCAGAATGACATCCGTTTCCCCTCTCTGGTTTAACAGATTTTCCACATCCTCCACAGAAATAATGTTTTTCTCAATAAGTCCCAGCACCTCGTCTAAAATAAGCAGATTGCATTCTCCTGTGGACAGCACCTTCTTGGCAAAATTCATGCCGTTGCGGATGTTCATATCCTCTTCTGCCTTTTTCTCTTCCGGCAGTTCTTCATAAAACTCATCTGATTTTTCAAAACGAAACAGTTTAATCTCCGGTTCCAGTCTTCTTACAAACTCTGTATCCTCCAGTCCCTTTCCTTTCAGGAACTGTATAATCACAACCTGCTCGCCCGCTGCTGCTGCCTGTACGGCCCTGCCGAGTGCTGCGGGTGACTTTCCTCTGCCATCTCCGGTATATATATGTACTATACCTCTTTCCATAATCGGTACCAAACCTTTCTGTCTCTAAGATTAAAAGTAGATGTATTTTACCATACTTCCCGGATTTTGACAACCTTTACACATTTTTAAGAATGTTTCTTATTTATTTTTTAATAAATGGATTGATTTTCGTTCAAAAATTTCCCCTTTTTTTTTATTCTGCGGTTTCCTTTGCCACCTCTAACTTGCTGACGGAAACTTCATATGCCACACGGCGCTCCATGTGTTCCTCGTCCAGCTTTTTCATGTACTCGCGGCTCTGGATTCTTCCCCATACACAGCATTTATCCCCCACTTCAAAGCCGTTGGCAAACCGGGCATTTCTTCCCCAGCAGATGCACGGAATGTAGTCGGACTTGCCGTAGGGACGGTTGACTGCCAGAAGCAGGTCGGCGATTTCCCTGCCGAGAGGGGTCTTTCGGTACACGGGCGGCTTGCAGATATAGCCGTCTAAGAAAATCTGGTTGGTTTTGGCACTCTCTTCAATTTCGTCCACAAAGGAAATTTCCCTTGCGAATACGGACAGAACCAGTCTGTTTTTACGTTCCTCATGCCGGTTGTAGGAGCGGAACTGCCCCGATACCTCTACGTGGTATCCTATGTAGTTGGCATTTATGTCCAAAAGCCGCTCGGATACCATCATGGGAATGACATCGAAAGAATCACTCAGTCTCTGTACCTTGACATCGACCATGTAAAAGCCTTCCCCGAAAATTTCGTGACTATAGGTAAAACTGCTGACAATCTCCCCCATAATCGTTACCTGATTGTTTTCAATAACCTTATCTGTCATTGCTGTTCTCCTTTTCTTACGCTTACGTTTTTTTCAGGCTTTTGCCCGTTATGTCAATATTATTTATACACCATATGCCCTTATAATAGAAGCTTTACTCACCGCAGATACCGACAACCACCCTGTTTATGCGACACATTCCCCTCTCCGTTTGTTTTTTCTTGCGTATAACGACAAATAGTGATATACTGAAACAGTTTTGAAAATAGCAAATACAGGTATAATAATAGGAAGAAAGGTCAGGTTATCTATGTTACAGAAACGTGAAGATGTAAGAAACGTAGCAATTATCGCCCATGTAGACCATGGTAAGACCACGCTGGTGGACGAGCTTCTTAAACAGAGCGGTGTATTCCGCGACAATCAGGAAGTTGCCGAGCGTGTCATGGACTCCAACGATATCGAACGGGAAAGAGGTATTACCATTCTTTCCAAGAATACGGCCGTTACCTACAAAAATACAAAAATCAACATTATCGATACCCCGGGGCATGCGGACTTCGGCGGCGAGGTAGAACGTGTCCTTAAAATGGTAAACGGAGTTATTCTGGTGGTCGATGCCTTTGAAGGGCCCATGCCCCAGACAAAGTTCGTTTTACGAAAAGCGTTGGAATTAAAGCTCCCCGTTATCGTATGCGTCAACAAAATCGACAGACCGGAAGCACGTCCCCAGGCGGTTGTGGACGAAGTCTTAGAGCTGTTCTTAGAGTTGGAGGCTGACGATGCACAGCTTGACTGCCCCTTCGTATTCGCTTCCGCGAAAACCGGCAGCGCTACCTTAAATCTGACGGTAAAGAACAACGATATGAAACCTCTTTTCGACACCATTTTAGACTATATTCCCGCTCCCGAAGGCGATCCGGATGCCGGCACCCAGGTACTTATCAGCACCATTGATTACAACGAATACGTGGGCCGTATCGGTGTCGGTAAGGTGGACAACGGCAAAATTGCCGTAAACCAGGAAGTGGTTCTTTGCAACCACCACGACCCGGATAAGCAGAAAAAAGTAAAAATCAGCAAGCTTTATGAATTTGACGGATTGAATAAGGTAGAAGTAAAGGAAGCCGGCATCGGTTCCATCGTTGCCATTTCCGGTATTGCCGATATCCACATCGGAGATACCCTCTGCTCTCCCGACCACGTAGAGCCAATTCCCTTCCAGAAAATCAGCGAGCCCACCATTGCCATGCAGTTCATGGTAAACGACTCCCCGCTTGCCGGACAGGAAGGCAAGTTCATCACCAGCCGCCATATCCGCGACAGACTTTACAGAGAGCTAAACACCGACGTTTCCTTGCGTGTGGAGGACACCGAGTCTCCCGACCGCTTCAAGGTTTCCGGACGAGGCGAGCTGCATCTCTCCGTTCTGATTGAAAACATGCGCCGTGAAGGTTACGAATTTGCCGTAAGCAAGGCGGAAGTTTTGTATAAAGAGGATGAGCAGGGTCATAAGTTAGAGCCCATGGAGCTTACCTATATTGATGTTCCCGATGAATTTTCCGGCGTGGTTATCGAAAAATTAAGCCAGAGAAAGGGCGAACTCCGCAGCATGGGCGCCGGTACCGGCGGTTACACCCGTCTGGAGTTCTCCATTCCTTCGAGAGGTCTTATCGGTTACCGCGGTGACTTCATGACCGATACCAAGGGCAACGGTATCATGAACTCCATTTTCGACGGCTACGGCCCTTACAAGGGAGATATCCAGTACCGTAAGCAGGGTTCCCTGATTGCCTTTGAAAACGGCGAATCCATTACCTACGGTCTGTTCAATGCCCAGGAACGCGGTACCCTCTTCATCGGACCCGGCGTCAAGGTTTATTCCGGTATGGTTATCGGTTTCAACGGACGCGGCGAAGACATTGAAGTCAATGTCTGCAAGAAGAAACAGCTCACCAACACCCGTTCCTCCAGTGCGGACGAAGCACTCCGCTTAGTACCGCCCAAGATTATGAGTTTGGAGCAGGCACTGGATTTCATCGATACGGATGAGCTTTTGGAGGTCACTCCCGTTTCCCTGCGTATCCGCAAGAAAATTCTGGATCCGACCATGAGAAAACGTGCGGCAATGAAGAAATAAATCTGCCACACCTGTGAATACAGCAAAAAAGAACAGTTCCCGCGGGAACTGTTCTTTTTTTATGTCCGTATTTACTTGTTTTTCTTTAAGTAGATAAACCAGTAACCGAAGCCTACGATAACAGCACCGCCCACGATGTTTCCGAGGGTTACGGGAAGCAGGTTCTTTACTAAAAAGTTGCCGAGGGTCAACCCTTCTGCCGCTATGCCGTATTCCATTTTGGTAAAAATACCCGCCATGCAGAAATACATATTGGCAACGCTATGCTCAAAGCCGCAGATAACGAATAAGAATACCGGCCAGAAGCTCATAAGCAGCTTTCCTGCCACACCGCCGGACGCAAAGGATGCCCATACGGCAATGCAGACTAAAATATTACAACCGATGCCCCGGATAAAGGCTTCCGTAAAGGTAAGGCTTACTTTTGCGGAAGCAATGCTTACCATGGACTCCGCCAGCTTGCCGCCGAACATATCCGGTGTGTGGCCGTATACGACCAGTAACGTAACTAAAATGGCGCCGATAAAATTGCCGAAGAATACGCAGACCCAGTTCTTCATTAAATCCCGGAAACGGATTTTTTTCTCCAGCAGCGCAATGATAACCAGATTGTCGCCGGTAAAAAGCTCACTGCCCGCCATCAGTACCATGGCAAGTCCAGCCGGGAATACCAGACCGCTTACGACCTTTGCCATAGAGCCTTCCAAAGTTGCGGATGCCGCCGTGGATGCAATACCGCCGAAGGCAATAAACATACCGGCGAAAATACCTAACAGCAACGTCTTTGTGGCTGACATCTTTCCTTTCTTGGCGCCTATGTCCACATAGTTGGTTGCAATCTCCAAGGGTGAAAACATATTAACTTGTCCTCCTAAAATTTCATTCTTTTTATTGTACCATTTTAGGCAAGACTTGAAAAGGAGTATTTTTCGGCAAAGCTGTCCCGCATCTCATCAAATTCCGGATTGTTTTTCCGGACTTCTTTTAAGGTTTCGTGTAAGTTCATGTTGTTGTCCGCCATATCGATGATACAACCCGCAATATTGGAGCAATGGTCGGAGGTTCTCTCTAAGTTGGTCAGTAAATCCGCCCATACAAAGCCCGCCTCCATGCTGCATTCGCCCTGCTGCAAGCGCAGGATGTGCTTGGTGCGGAGCTGTTCCTTCAGATCATCAATCACCTGCTCTAACGGCTCCACCTCATGGGCTGCCTGCATATCATTGTCCACAAATGCCTTTAAGGATAAATCTAAGATTTCTCCCACGGCCATACAGATAATCTGCAGCTCCTTCTGTGCTTTTCCGGTGAGGGTTAAATCCTTTGCCTTTAGTTCTTCCGCAGACTCCACTAAGTTTACTCCGTGGTCGGATATTCTTTCAAAATCCCCTATAAGCTTTAAGAGCTTTGCAGATTCCTTACTGTCCGCATCGCTGATGGAATGCGTGCTTAATTTCACCAGATATGTACCCAGCATATCCTCGTAATGGTCTGTTTTATCCTCTTCCTCTCTCGCTTTTTTGGCAAGTTCCGGCGTATATTCCTTTAAGCATTCCATACCGGATTTCAGGGCATCCACAGCACATTTTGCCATGTCCACCGTTACTTCATGACATCTCTCCAGTGCAACGGAAGGGGTGGCAAGAAGCCTCTCGTCCAGTTCTTCCGTATGCTCCGGAGTCTTACCTTCGGGAATAAGCTTCATAACCAGCTTTTCCAAAAGTCCCGATGCCGGGCACAAAAGCAGCATACAAAGAATATTGAACGCGGAATGGCAGATGGCAATGCCCCACTGGGTTGCCACTTCGTTCATGATAACAGGCTTAATAAATGTCTGTACAAAGCCAAAGATAATCAGCCAGAAAACCGTACCGATAATATTGAAAAACAGATGGACAAGTGCCGTTCTTCTGGCGTTCTTGTTGGCGCCGATGGAAGAAAGAATGGCAGTGATACAGGTACCGATATTCTGCCCCATGATAATGGGAATTGCAGCTCCGTTTGTCACCTGTCCCGTAGTGGCAAGCGCCTGCAGGATACCAACGGAAGCGGAGCTGGACTGGATAATGGCGGTCAGTAACGCACCTGCCAGTACACCTAAAACCGGGTTCTTAAAGAGCACAAATACCTGCCGGAACGCCGGTACCGCTGCCAGACCGGATACCGCACCCGTCATGGTTTCCATACCGAACATCAGGGTGGCAAAGCCTAAGAATATCATTCCGGTGTCCTTTTTCTTGCTGTCCTTGGACGCCATCTGCAAAATGATGCCGATAAGCGCTAAAATAGGAGTAAAGGAGGACGGCTTTAGAAGCCTGATAAAGAAGCTGTCGCCGGAAATACCGCCTAAGCTCAAAATCCATGCCGTCACCGTGGTACCCACATTTGCGCCCATGATAACGTTAATTGCCTGCTTTAAGGTCATGAGTCCGGAGTTTACGAAGCCGACCACCATGACCGTGGTGGCGGAAGAGCTCTGGATAACCGCCGTTACCGCAACACCGGTCAGAATACCGGCAACCTTACCGGTGGTAAGCTTTCCCAAAACCAGCTTCAGGCTGTTTCCGGCACGTCTTTCCAGTGCCTGCCCCATCAGGTTCATGCCGAATAAGAAAAGACTCAACCCGCCAATCATTGTCAGTAAATCAAAAAAATCCATCTGTTTTATCCATCCTTTTTTTGAAATCAAAAAACCATACACGGTTATTCCCATGTATGGTTCTATGATACAAAACAAATATCAAATCAAAAATCAGGCATTTGTAAAATCTATGTAAAATCTGACAGTAATCCGTGTGCCTTTTCCCACTTCGCTCTTCAGTTCGATTTTACCGTTCTGCTGCCGCACCGCATGTTTGACAATGGAAAGACCGAGTCCGGTACCGCCCACTTCCTTGGAATGGCTCTTGTCCACCCGGTAAAAGCGTTCAAAAATACGCTCCTGATGCTCGGGTGGAATACCGATGCCGTCATCCTCTACCACCAGGACGGCCTCGTTTCCTTCTTTTTTTACGGTTATCCACACGTGCCCGTTTTCATGATTATACTTAATGGCATTGTCACAGAGATTGTAGACAATACCACTGACCTGCTGCCGGATACCCTGTATGGAGACCGCCTCCCCGGTTAGCAGCATGGTGACATGCGCCTTTTGTGCCGCCTTCTGCAGGGACTCCTTTGTCTCCTCCGCCAGTGCATACAACTCAATGCTCTCCTTCTGCAGGTTCTCGTCGCCCTCGTCTAAGTGGGACAGCCTGATGATGTCATCCACCAGCCGGATCATACGTTGTGCCTCCGTATAAATCTGCCGTGAAAACTGGGGTACATCCTGCTGCTTTACCATGCCGTTGCATAAAAGCTCCGCACAGCCGGAAATAGAATGCAGGGGTGTCTTTAACTCGTGAGACACATTGGCGGTAAATTCCCGCCGCATCTGCTCTGCTTTTTCCTTCTCCGTGACATCAAACAGAAGGAACGCAACCGCCGTCACTTCGCCCTCGGCAATAACCGGGCTGGCATTACACTGGTAGGTGCTGTCCCCCATTTCCCAGATGGTTTCCGCGTGTACCCCCTGTAAGGATTGCCTCAGAAGTTCCGTCAGCTTTTCCGTATTCTGCAGGGTATGGATATCCTTTCCCACCGTGTATTTGCCGGCTTTCAAGAGATTTGCCGCACTGCGGTTCATGCTTAAAATGACTCCCTGCGGGTTTAAGAGGATAAGCCCCTCCTTCATGTTTTTGGTGGCAGCTTCAAATTCCAGCTGCTTACGTTTTAGCTCCGCCGTATGGAAGGAAATCTGCCGCTGCTGGTTCTCCATGCGGTTTAACAGGGGCGCCAGCTCCTTATAGCCGTTCTTCGTAAGATTGCCTTTCAGATCCGGGTCGTTTAAGGGCTTTACAATCCTTGCGGATACCCGGTAGGACAGAATAAGCGCCGCTACAATGGTAATCAGCGCCACAATTAAAATGGGCTGCATCATGCTCATAAACAGGGTAAACACCGTATACTGGGTATCCGAAAGCCGGATGACTCTGCCGTCCGGAAGCCTCTTGGCTGCGTATATCTGCCTCTGGGTCAGAATTTCCGAAAAGCGTGCGCTTTCTCCGTAGCCCGTCTCATACGCCTGTGCCACTTCTTCTCTGTCTTTGTGATTTTCCAGCTTCGCCGCATCCGATTTATTGTCATAGAGCACCGTGCCGTCCCTGTCAATGTAGGTGATACGGTAGTCCTCGGCGGAAAGGCGCATCAGATACTCCATGCCGCAAAGCTCCACACCTTCTGCCACCTGGTTGGTCTGCCTTTTTAACTGTGTCCTCTGGGTTTCGCTGTAATAGTCGTACAGCACCCACATGATAATCACGACGGATGCTGCGAAAACCCAGAGGGATATCAGGCAGACCGCCCGAAATATCCTCTTAGCCATTATTCTTTTCCTCCAGACGATACCCTACTCCCCTGACGGTATCTATGTACTCGCCGCATTCGCCCAGCTTAGTGCGGAGTGTGCCGATATGCACATCCACGGTCCGCGTCTCTCCTACATAATCCGCCCCCCAGATATCGGAAAGAAGCTGTTCCCTGGAATACACCCTGCCCGGATGCCGCATGAACTTATGCAGAAGTTCAAACTCTTTCAGGGTAAGGATAACCTTTTCCCCGTCCGCCCTTACGGTATGGGTCTGGGGATTTAGGGTCAGCTTTCCAACAGCAACAATATCTGTTTTTTCATCCTTGTAGGCTCTCCGCAGCACCGCTTTTACCCGGGATACCATTTCCATCATACCGAAGGGTTTGGCAAGGTAGTCGTCCGCTCCCAGGTCAAGTCCGATGACCTTGTCGTATTCCGTGCCCTTTGCCGTCGCCATAATGACGGGAATGTCCGCTGTGGTGCTCTGCGCCTTCAGCTTCTTTAAGATGGAAATGCCGTCTTCTCCCGGCAGCATGATGTCTAATAAAATCAGCTTCGGTTTCTCTTTTTCCATGGCTGCCCAGAATGCATCCGCATCCGGCAGTCCCTTTGCCTGTAAGTCAGATGCCTGTAAGGTATAAATCATTAATTCCCGGATACCGGCATCGTCTTCTACGCAATAAATCATGTCTGTCTCCCTGTTTCATCCGGCTGCCTTGTTTACTCTAAAATAGGATGCCCGCTATGGAGCATCCTATTTTTTTGTATCAGCCTTGCTGAAATATATGTCGGAAATTACATTACTAAGATAATTTCGTTTTCATCCTGCATCTCATCAGCGGGAACGTACGGCTTATCTGTCTTCTTGCCGTTTAAGTAGAATTCCTTAAAGCCGCCTTCTTTGCCGTCCGGGTTCTTTACGATGATGTGAAGCTTCTTGCCGCGGAATACCTTATCCATGGTGATTTCTTTCCATTCGGAAGGAATAGCCGGGCATACCCAAAGACCGTTTAAGTCGGGACGCATACCGCAGATACCTTCTACGCAGCCTACCATACAGGTGGAGGCAGTACCGGTCAGCCAGTGTACGTGGGAACGTCCCTCGAAAGGAGATTCCACACTTTCGGTAAACTGTCCGTGTACATAAGGCTCTAATCTTCTTACATCCGCATTGTCGTTCTGGGATGCGGGTGAGCTTTCGGTGAAGTATTCAAATGCACGGTTGCCGTGTCCCATAAGAGACTCTGCTAAGATAATCCAACCCTGGGGCTGTGAGAAAATACCGCCGTTTTCCTTGGTGGAAGGGTTGAACAGAAGCGCCTGTGCGCCGTCAAATGCATGGTCAACATAAGAAGGTGTCATCAGACGTACACCGAATTTGGTGTTTAACTCTCTGTGTACGGATTCCAGCGCCTTTTCAGCCTGTTCCTTGCTTGCCAGACCGCTGATAACGGACCAGGACTGGGGATTTAACCACATGCTTGCTTCGGGATCGTGCTTGCTGCCGATAACCTGTCCGTCTTCCTTGATGCCTCTGACATAACGGTCGTCTTCCCAGCATTCCTTTTCGATGATATCGCCGAGTTCTTTCTGGGTCTTTTCCAGATAAGCGATGTATTCGGTATCGTTTGCGTCCTTTGCAAATCCCTTCATAACGGTAAATGCGTAATATAACTGCATAGCTACGAAGGTGGACTCACCCTTCTTGCCCAGACGTAAGCAGTCGTTCCAGTCTGCATGCAGACCTGCGGGCATCTTGTGGTCGCCGAGTCTTTCCATGGAGAACCGGATGGCTCTCTTTAAGTGGTCGTATACGGTACCCTCTTCTTTATTTGCATAAGGGATAACTTCGTTAATGAAATCCTTGTTGCCGGTTTCTGCCACGTATTTCCATACGGTGGGGAATAACCACAGTGCATCGTCCGCACGGTATGCGGGATGTCCGGTCTCTCTTACATAGGACTCGTCATCGGGAGTATCTTCGTGACCGGGATTGTGGGTATATTTTACCAGGGGCAGACCGCCGCCGTTGTTTACCTGTGCGGAAAGCATGAAACGGATCTGGGAAAGAGCCATTTCCGGATCTAAGTGGATGATACCCTGAATATCCTGTACGGTATCTCTGTAGCCGTAACCGTTACGCTGTCCGCAGTATACGAAGGATGCTGCTCTGGACCAGGTAAAGGTAATGAAGCACTGGTATGCGTTCCAGGTGTTAATCATGCTGTTGAAGGCTGCATCCGGGGTGTTTACCTGGAAGTTCTCTAACTTGGAATGCCAGTAATTCTTTAATTCTGCCAGTTCCTTTTCTACCTTGGAAGCATCATTGTAAGGAGCCATGATGGCGTCTGCTTCTACGGCATTTGCCTGTCCGAATACAAAGGTCAGAACCTTGGTTTCGCCGGGCTGTAAGGTAATGGCACTGTGGAGAGCACCGCAGGCATTGGCATTGTAGTTAAGTACATTGTCGCACTTGCCGTTTTCTACCGCTACCGGATTGCCGTAGCTGTGATATCTGCCGAGGAAAGCATCCTTGTCACCGTTGTAGGAGGTAACCGGTGCGCCGCAAAGACCGATGAAACGCTCTCTGTGGTTGCTGCCTGTGGCATCCTTGCCTACGTTCTCATTGATGCTCTGGACAATCTTGTTGCCGAGGAAACGGGTTCTGGTAATGAACAGGGTGTACTGTAAGTTTACCTGGTCCTGCTCATAGTTGCTTTCGTTGGTGAATTCTGCATAGGAGAATACGGAAATCTTTCTTTCCTTATCGGAAGTATTGGTGACCTTTGTGCTCCATACTTCGTAGGTCTTTCCGAGGGGTACATAGTAAAGTACTTCGGAATGGATGCCTGCGTAGTCCGCAATCATGTTGGTGTATGCGGTACCGTGATGACATTCGCTCTTGTATACGTCAAGGGGCTTTGCTACGGGCTGCCAGGATGCAGACCAGTAATCCTTCGTTTCATCATCACGCAGATAGATGTATCTGCCGGGGGTATCGTCGCTGTTGAAGTGATATCTTAAAATTCTGCCGTTTGCACCGCTCTTTACGAAGCTGTAACCGCCGGCATTGTTGGATATAATGGCACCGTATGCGGGAGAACCGAGGTAGTTTGCCCAGGGTGCGGGTGTATCGGGTCTGGTGATGACATACTCCTTATTTACTTCATCAAAGTAACCGTAATTCATGTTTAACTCTCCTTATTAAAAATAGTATTTGCCCTTACGCCGTAATCAAAGATACCAGATAGAACACTTCCCTGTCATCCTCATGTGTCTCGGAAATTGTAATCTCCACGGTGTGTCTGCCAGACTCCCCATGTTCCAGTACGGTCTGTAAGTACAGGCAGTCACCCCAATCCTCTTCAAAATTGGCATTCAGTTCAATGGTATGTTCTTTGTCGCCGTCTAAAATAAGAGTGGCAACCGGTGCAGGTCTGCGTACGGTCTTACGGTACTGCACCGCAATGGAAGAAGCTTCCACTTCAAAGACAATTCTATCATTTATTCTTGCTGCTGAAAAGCCCTTTTTGAAACAATCCGCTACGCAGCTCTGGGGAGTTTCATCCTTTACAAAGCCTTCGCAGATTACCGGCTTCAGTTCGTCGTTTCTATATCTGTGCGCTGTCTCATATCCGTTTGCGGTAAGCGGTGCGGGAAGCACGGTTTCTTTCACCGGGAACGCATAGCCCTCTTTCATTAGCTCTTCCGCTTTCTTCTTTTCCTTTGCCAGATAAGAAGTAATCAGTCCGGATACAATCTTATGTCCGGTATCGTTGGGATGTAAATCGTCGGGGGTGATGTCCCTTCTTACGATTCTTCCGTCTGCAATAAAAGGATAAACCGCGGCTTTCATGCTGACGCCGGGTACCTCATAATGCTTTTCTACGGGACAATGCACCGCCTCTGCGTTACCGCCGTCATCGTAACGGACATTGTGCACTAAAAGAAGCGCCGGATGTTTCTCATTTTTTAAGATACGTCTTACCAGACCTTCGTAGGTCTCTTCAAAATGGACATCGGTATCCGCATCGTTTACGGAAAATTCCACAATCACGAAATCCGGCTTGTGGGAAAGCACTTCCTCATCCACACGGCCCGTGCCTAAATGGGAGGTGGTACCGCCTATCCCCGCATTCACATAAGTGATTTCGGATTTGGGGAACTGCTCCTTCCACCATTCGTAAGTAAGATACGCATAGCAGAGCTCGGGGGTGGAGGAAAGAGAACCCTGGGTAATGGAGCCGCCTAAAAATGCCACGGTGAGAGGTTCGCCTTTCAGACCTTTTGCCATGCAGGCAAGCATTCTTTCGTCATTGCCTTCGTTGATAAATCCTTTGCTGTAATCAATCTGTACCATATATTCCTGCCTTTCTCAAAAAAGGTGTTATTTTTCGGCTGCCAGAAGCTCCAGGTTCTTTTTAATCAGTTCGCAGCGCTGCTTTACGCAGTCGGGGCTGCGGAGAGGATCCTTCGGGGTGTTGAATACATAATCCACTAATTTGTCAATAGTGGTGGTTGCCACATGAAGTCTGGTATCACTGGATGCGTAGTAAATGAAGACTTCATTCTTTTCGTTTACCACAGCACCGTTGGTGAATACGACGTTGGAAACATCTCCCACTCTTTCCCAGCCTCTGGGTCCGATTAACATGCCGGAGGGCTCTGCAATCACCTTGGAAGGGTCGTTTAAGTCGGTGGCAAATGCATAAACTACATAACGGAGACCTGCTGCGGTGTTTCTGACTCCGTGCGCAATATGAATCCAGCCTCTGTCGGTCTTGATGGGAACCGCACCTGCGCCGTTCTTTACTTCGGTAATGGTGTGGTACTTGCGGATACTGGTCATTTTCTCTTCGTCGATTACCGCGTGGGTAATATCGTCGCACAGACCGAAGCCGATGCCGCCGCCGGAACCGGTGTCGATGAAATCATCCATGGGTCTTGTATAGAACGCATATTTGCCGTCCACGAATTCGGGATGCAGCACTACATTTCTCTGCTGGGGGGAATGCAGGGTCTTTAAGTTCGGCAGTCTTTCCCAGGTCTTTAAGTCCCTGGTGCGCACAATGCCGGCTGCCGCTACGGCTGCGGATAAATCCTTGCTTTCGGTATCCTTGCTCTCGGAGCAGAATACGCCATAGATATAGCCGTCCTCATGCCTGGTGAGTCTCATGTCGTAAACATTGGTTTCCTCCGGGCAGGTATCCGGCAGAACAACCGGGTAATCCCAGAATTTGAAACCATCCACACCGTTGTCGCTTTCTGCCACACCGAAGAAGGACTTTCTGTCGTTTCCTTCGATACGTGCCACTAAATAGTACTTGCCGTTTAAATAAAGGGCGCCGGAGTTCATAACGGCATTGATGCCCAGTCTTTCCTCAAAATATGGATTGGTTTCGGCATTTAAGTCATACTGCCATTCAATGGGTAACGTGTCTCTTGTCAGAACCGGATTTACATATCTGTCATAGATACCGTTGTAAAATTTGGGATCCACTTCGTTCTTTCTGTTTAGGAACAGGTCCTGCTTTTCTTTTAATTCATAATACTTCTGGTGAATCATTTCGTCATCCTCCTCATTATTTCCATGCACATACGTCCGTTGTGGTAAGGACACTTCCAGGGTTCCACAATGGGCTTGTCTTCTTCGGGTCTTCCTTCATCGTCCACATGCATGAACCATTCGCTGCCCTCTCTCTTATCAATCACATAGGTCTTGATAAAGTTCCATATGTCTTCGGAAGCCTGCAGGTATTCCTTGTGCTCCGGGTGCTTCTGATATTCGTTATAGTAACCTACAACACTTTCTGCCTGTACCCACCATACTCTCTTCTTGTCCACTACGCCTCTTTCGCATTCGTTAGACATAGAGTGGTTGTAGTAGGCATCCTTGTAGACTTCCGCAACCAGGTCGGCAACAATGCCGTCCCATTCCTTTTTATAGGCTTCGTCGCCAAGGGCATCCAGACCTCTGTCTAAGAGCCATGCGGTTTCAATGTCGTGGCCGAAGGAATGCAGGTCAATAATGCTGTTCATATCGTTATCAAAGAAAACTTCCTGTCTGTGCTTTTCAGGGTTGTAAATCTTTGTACGGAAGGTCTCTAAAATCCAGCGGAGCTTCTTGCCCACTGCTTCGTTTTTGGAAACACGGTACAGTTCGGTGTAAGCTTCAAATACGTGAAGCAGGGTATTCATGGTTCTGTCCGCCATAACGCCGTTTTCGGAAAGCTTGTCGTTTGCAGCCGGTGCAAAGGTTCTGTCCAGCGCTTCCTTGTAGCCGCCTTCATCAAAGCCCTTCTCCTCAATGATACGGAAAAGCTCCATGGCATGCGCCAGTGCTTCTTCCTTACCGGATGCCGCATAATAAGAAGAAAGCGCATATACGGCAAATGCCTGGTTGTAAATATGCTTTGTGGTATCCTCCGGTCTGCCGTCGTAAGTAACGGACCAGAAAATGCCACCGTATTCTTTATCGAAGCAGTACTTTGTCATAAAATCATAAGCACACTCCGCATCCCTTAAAAGCTTCTTGTCTGCAAGCGCCATGGATGCATTGGAGAAAAACCATAAAATACGGCTGTTTAAGATACAGCCCTTTACCGCCTTTTTGTCTACGGCAAGGTCGGGACCCATGTAGCCGTAAAATCCGCCATGCTCCTTATCCTCTAATTTCTGCCAGAAGGGAACAATATGATTTTGTAAATGCTCCCTCATTTCGTCTGCCATGCTCATTCTTTTATCTTCCTTTCCTTCACACTGTCTTTTTCTATCAGGTGGCCTTCCACAATGTGTATTTTTTTCTTGTAAGGTTCTTTGTTTATCTTTTTGATAATGGTATTGATGGCACCCTTTGCCATCTCCTTCATGTCTACCTCGTAGGTCGTAATCGGCACATCCGTCAGGTTGGACGGATATAAGAAATTGTCGAAGCCTACTACGGAAACATCCTCCGGTACCCGGTAGCCTCTCTCCGTCAGGGATTTAATTACCAGGCTGGCAATGAAGTCGCAGTTGCACACAAAGGCGGTGGGCATCTGCTGGGGGAAATCATAATCCCCGTAATTATGCCGGGGTAAATCATAATCCCCGTCATTACTTCTTAAACCGCTCTTTACATCACGGTCGGGAATGAGATAATCCTCTCTCGGCTTGATGCCGTGCTCAATCAGAGCCTTTACATAGCCCAGATATCTGTCGGTAATACTTTCCGTTGCAAACAGAGTACCCACGTAGGCAATATCCCTGTGGCCTTTTTCATACAGATAATTGGTCAAAAGGTACGTGCCATAAAATCCGTCGGAAATAAAGCAGTCCACAATGCCGTCCGTTTCGTAAAAATCCAGATACACTAAAGGAACGTCCGTATGTTCTTTTAAAAATTTGCTGTAATCATAACCCGGCTTACCGATAACAATCACTCCGTCAGCTTTCTTCTCCTCGATGATGCGGGGCAGAATATGCGCCGATTCCGTTTCCTCATTGATAATTTCGAACAGAGTAAAGCACTCTTTCTGGATAGCCCTGTCCGCTACCTCCCGGTACATCCTCCAGTAAAAGGAATCATATTCCGCTAAGTACCTTTCCGAGATCAGAACTCCTATATTCAGACTTTTCCGTGCAGCCTGGCTTTTCGCCCCCGCAGGCATCCTGTATCCCATTTCCTCTGCCAGCTCTTTGATTTTTTCCCGCATTTCTTCGCTGACACCCTTTTGTCCGGACAATGCTTTGGAAACCGTCACCGTACTTACTTCCAGGCGTTCCGCAATATCTGACATGGTTACGGATTTCTTCATTTTCGCCATATTTTCACCATTAATCTTTCCAGATTTCCTCTCCAAGGCTCTCAATAAATCCGGAAAGTTCCTCCGCCATTTTCTCAGCCTCCGGAATACGGATATGTCCGTGTGTTCCGCTGCCGTTGTTTGTATACAGGAAATGATGCACATGCTTATCCTTCATTTCCTCTGCCACCTGTCCGATAGCCCTGTCCCAGGCAGCATCATGATTCAGAATGGTGGTAGTCAGTATAATTTCACACTTCGGATATTTTTTCTGAATTGTTTCTATGAATTTCCGGTATTCCGTTCTCCAGTGTTTTGCCTGTTCTCCCTCATAGTCCTCTGCCATATAGTTGACCGGATTGGCATCGTTTTGTCCGAATGCCACAATCACCACATGGGGAGTATACCTTGAGAAATCCCATGGCTTTGTTTCCCCTAAGTAAGGGTTCATCTCAATCTTATCATAGCTTTCTTCCATACCTGTGTAATCCGGGCCCGCAAAATATCCCTGTCCGTGCAAAAGGGCAATGCCGCCCTGCGCCACATCATGGATATCCGCATGGAGCTTTCTGGCACAGAGCCAGGAATAGGAATAAAAGCTGTTGGAATATTCGCCGTTGTTTTCCGGGTCGGACAAACCTGCTCTTGCTACCGCCTCCGAAACCTCCCCAGCGGAAACGGAATCTCCGTACACTTCTATTCTTCTTGTGAACTGTACTTTAGATTTGCAGATTTCCGTATCTTTTCCCGTAATCAATCCTTCAAAAACTACGTAATGGCTGGCATCCTGTCTCTTAAAGACGGTGACCTCGTGTTCTTTGCCGTCTAAAAACCCCGAAATATCTATCTCTACACTGCCTTCATCCGGCAGTATGCATTTTCCTTTGTAATCTCCGTCCACTAACACACCTATGGAGTTTTCAAAATAGCAACGGATATTCTTCATTACGACCCACACGTTTTTTCCCTTTACCGCAAATCTTACGGATGTACAGGGATATACAAATACGGGGGCATCCTTCTTGTCAAAATCAATTCTACCGCTATAGGTGAATACTTCATCCGATGGAAAAATCTTTTTTACACATTCTCTCATTTTACGTTTCCCCAGTTTTATCGCATATGTGGGAGATGCAAGCACCTCCCACATATAGGAATCATTGTAATTAGCGGATACCGATTTCAGTATCTTCCTGTCTTACCACACTGTGTGTCTTGATGTAATCTACGATTTCATCAAACTTGGTGAAAGCAAGTCCTACATAGCTGTCTGCACATCCATAGTAGATAGCGATCTTTCCGGATTCCGGATCATGAATGGTTGCGCAGGGGAATACTACGTTAGGTACAAAGCCTCTTTCCTCATACCACTCTTCGGGAGTGAGAAGGAATGTTTCGCAACGATACTTCACGATGGAAGGATTGTCAAGGTCAAGAATTGCACCGCCGATGCTGTAAACAAAACCGTTGCAGGTGCCGCTTACACCATGATAGAACAACAGCCAGCCTTCGCTTGTTTCGATAGGAGCTGCACCGCCGCCGATCTTAACGGATTCCCACCATTCACTGCTTCTTCCCATAACATGTCTGTGCTTGCCCCAGTATACCATATCCGGGCTTTCGCTTAAGAAGATATCGCCGAAAGGAGTATGTCCGCTGTCGGAAGGTCTGGAAAGTAACATGTACTTGCCGTTAATCTTACGAGGGAACAGTACTGCGTTTCTGTTGAACGGAATAAACGGATTTTCCAGTCTGACAAAGGTCTTAAAATCTTTCGTCTTTGCCATACCGATGGAAGCGCCGTAGAAATCCTGGCACCAGATGATGTAGTAGGTATCTTCTACCTTTACTAATCTCGGGTCATATGCGTAATAAGGCATGAAGGAATTACCGTTCTCGTCTACGAAAGGAATCTTATCCTTTTCAAAATCCCAGTGGATTGCATCCTTGCTGTGTCCTAAGTAAATGTAAGGAATACCGTTGGTCTGTTCTCCGCGGAATACGCCGATAAATTCACCGTTGTAAGGCATTACGGCACTGTTGAAGATTCTGGCAACGCCTTCTACCGGGTTACGTCCGATAATAGGATTTTCTGTATATCTCCAAATTGGAGCCCCTTTTAAGCCTTCGGGACGTTCCTGCCAGGGAACGTTGGGTACTGCAGGGGCAATCATCTTAATATCACTCATTATGTCCTCCATGAATGGTCGGGGCGGAGTACCCGCCCCTCCATTGTTTCGTCTGTCATTAAGACTTATTTGTAGTATGCATCAAGTCCGTCCTGAACTTCCTGCTTATGGGTTTCCTGAATCTGGGCAGGTGTCATTTCACCCTTGATCAAGGACTGTAAATCATAATTTACGCCCAGGGTCCAGATTAAGTCGAAGGTTGTCTTGGAACCGCATTCCTGCA
>FR880817.1:60184-76872 GCA_000434615.1 Clostridium sp. CAG:510 | reverse complement strand
CTTGGAACCGCACTCCTGCATAACTGCAAAGTTTGCGTTCTGGTAATCTGCTGTCTTACCGGTTGTTAAGTACCACCAGTTCAGAGCTGCCTTATTGTCACGCTGGGAAGTATCACCGTCGAACCAGTTCCACATATCATATAATACGTTAAATACCAATTCGGGCTCCTGAACACCGGTAGGAATAATGTAGCATGCACCTGCTACGTCGTTCTTTCCGGGGTTGGTGTCTTTGTTACCGTTAGGGCCTACCGGCCAGCGAACAAATGCGATATCGAAAGGAAGGGTTGTTCCCTTGCTTCCATCGTAGTCATAGTCTGCTTTATCTGCAAGGATCCAGGCTGCTGCAGGGAAGAAACCGATGTTGCCTTCTCTGTACTGACCTCTCATGGAGTCGGAAGGAGAACCTTCAAAGTCATAAGGGTAGCATACGTTCCAGGTGTTGTACATATCATACATTTCCTGAAGAACTTCACCGGTTGCTGCAGAAGACAGGGTTTCTGTCTGGCCGCCGGCTACGCCGGTACCGTTGCTCATGCAAAGCTGTTCAAAGGTTTCATTTTCGTAACCGCAGTATCCGTACTGGTCGGTCTGTCCGTCACCGTCGGTATCCTGGGTCAGAACCTTCATGTATTCGTTGAACTTATCCCATGTCCATTCGCCGCGTTCCCAAAGATCACGGGGATCTTCAAGGTTGTTCTCTTCGAGCATCTGTACGTTGAATGCTAAAGGATAGGTATCTGCAACCTGCTGTTCAGCAGCCTGCTGCTTGATGAGGCAGGCCTTGCCGTCGCCGAGGTCTAAGTAAGAAGCTACCTTCTGGGTGGTGAAGATATCATGGTCTTCCGGTAAAATGGTCTTTAAGTCGATAGCTAAACCGTTGTACTGGGCGGGAATACCGAATCCGGGCTCTACTAAGTAGATATCACAGTCGGGTGTACCTGCTAAGATGGAGTTGTTGATGGATTCCTTAACACCGTTGTAGGTTAAGTTGGTCCAGTAGAATTTAACATCGTACTTTTCTTCAATTTTCTTAACGTTAGCAAGCTTCTTTTCTGCGGTGCCGCGGTTGAATGCTTTTTCTTCCTTCTTCGCATCGTCATCACCTTCTGCATCTACGTTAGCTGCATAAGAAGGGTCGTCTTCTACCTTGGACTGTGAGCTGTCGTAGTACTGAACCCACCAGGTTCCGATGGTAATTTCACTGTTGTGGCCGGAAGGAGTGGAGCCGTTATTAGAGCTGCCTCCGTTACCGTCGTTAGAACCGGTCTTACCACAAGCTGCTACAGACAGGGTCATGCATACAGCAAGGCCAAGAGCTAAAAATTTCTTTAAATTCTTCATTCTTTTTAATTCCTCCTAAATAGTTGCATTTATTTGCAAATCAGATTATCTTGCAGCCCGGCCTACGCTTACGCTGTAAACTTCCCATGCGGTGTCAGATTCAAACTGCATTCTGCCGCCCCATGTGGAGGTATCTTCACCGAGAACTGCTGCTAACATATCATAGGTTACCTGGCAGGTACCGTTTAAGCATGCTGCATCTGCGCTGCCGCTGCCGTCTGCGTTACCAACACCGACTCTCATCCAGCCTGCTGCGGAATCCGGCATTACAATCCAGAGGTCGCCGCTTTCGCTGGTGAAGTTAATGGTTACTACGGAACCGGGTACTAATGCTGCAAGAACTTCTTCGGTAATGTCTGCGCCGTTCTGGCTCCATGCATCACCACTGCATGCTGCACCTTCAAATGCAACATAGTTGCCTGCCGGAGTCATCGGAGTAGCGGTTACAACGTTCACGCTGTAAACTTCCCATGCGGTATCGGATTCAGCCTGAAGTCTTCCGCCCCATGCAGAGCTGTCTTCTCCGAGAGCTGCAACGATCATGTCGTAAGGAACATAGCACTTGCCATCGTAGCAGGTTGCATCTGCGCTGCCGCTTCCGTCTGCGTTACCAACGCCAACTCTCATCCAGCCTGCTGCGGCGTCGGGGAATACGGTCCAGAGGTCGCCGCTTTCACTGGTGTAGCTTAATTCCAGAGCGGTTCCGGGAACTAATGCTGCAAGTACTTCTTCGGTAAAGTCAAAGCCGTTCTGGCTCCATGCATCACCGCTGCAAGCAAAGCCTGCAAATTCAACAGGGTTGGAAGTAGAAAGAACACTTGCACCCTGTCCTACCTTCACGCTGAATACTTCCCATGCGGTATCGGATTCAGCCTGCATTCTGGCGCCCCATGTAGAGGTATCTTCACCAAGAACTGCTGCTAACTGCTCATAGGTTACCTGGCATACGCCGTTGGAGCAGATTGCATCTGCGCTGCCGCTGCCGTCTGCATTACCAACACCGACTCTCATCCAGCCTGCTGCGGAATCCGGCATTACTAACCAGAGGTCACCGCTTTCGCTGGTGTAGCTTAATTCTACTACAGAGCCGGGTACCAATGCTGCAAGTACATCTTCGGGAATGTCAAAACCGTTCTGGCTCCATGCATCACCTGTGCATGCAAAACCTGCAAACTCAACTGCGCCGGATACGATGAAGAGGTTAGGGTCTACGCCTGTACTTCCTTCAAATCCTGCAGGAGCTGCGAATGCTACGGAAGAATCTGCGGTTAAAAGATTTCCGGCAGCATCTAAGAAACGGATGTTGTCGATGTAAAGAGTAGCTGCACCCTTTCCATCGGTAAGACCGTTGTCTGTTTTTAAGTTGATCATGAAGATGTTGCCTGCATCAGCAACGAATTCTTCTCCTTCGTCCAAGGTCATAACGGCCTTCTTAGGGTTCTGGTTTTCCATGTACACACTCCAGGGATCGGTGGATTCGGTGAGATCTTCACCACTCCATGCAATCAGATCACCTTCAACAGCATTAAAGCTGCCGTCGTCATAGGAAACACCTACTGTCATTTCTACGCTTGCTACTTTTGCAACATCAGCTCCTAAAAGGCTGGTTGCATCAAATGCGACATAGGGAACCTTTTCATCCACGTTCTTCACCTGCAGTGCTTTACTGCCGTTGTAGTCAACGATGGAAAGTTCTACCTGTCCGGCATCACCCTTCTGCATATAAGCTTCTACGAAGCCCATATTGCCATCTTCGAAGTCGATGCTTGCGGCCTCGTCAGCCACGGTATTGTCCTGGCCCTCAGCCGGTGTTGTGGAACCGTCGTTAGATGCCGGTTCGTTTGTTTTGCCGCCACATGCTGCTAAAGACAGAACCATGGCGCCTGCCAGAAAGCAGGATAAAATTTTCTTCTTCAACTTCTTCATTCCTCCTTTTTGTTTTTTGAAAAGTTGAGTTGGGGCGTGACATTAGCCTACGATACCACTTCTCTCCACACCCTCTATAAAGTATTTCTGTAAAACGAGGTAAATGATAAGGATCGGTAAGATAATAAGCACGATACCTGCATCCAGGTAAAGCTCCTGAATGGTGGTATCCAGAATCTTATCCACGTTTGCAATAACCGCCTGCAAACTGGAAATTTTCTTACTGATTACCACATCCTCGCTAATCAGAAATAGCTTCGCATAAAAAGTATCATTGAACTGCCATACGATGGAAAATACTGCTACCGTAATGACAGCGGGCATTGCATTAATCAACATGATTCTGAAATAAGTATACCATACCCCGCATCCGTCTACCAGCGCCGCTTCTTCAATTTCCTTGGGAAGTCCGCGGAAGAACTGGTTGAAGATATAAATGTAAAGACCGGAACGGACACCGCATCCTAAAAGTGTCATGATATACATGGGAACAACCGTACCCATGATACCCGGAGTACCTTTAATGGCGGAAACAATGCCAAACGGGTCAAAGCTCTTAAAGGTCATGTACAAAGGAAGCATAATGGTATGTGCCGGGATGACAATCATAACTACCACACATCCGAACAGCAACTTTTTCATAGGAAAATCAAATCTTGCGAATCCGTATCCTACCATGGAACACACTAAGAGCTGTAACGCTGTAAGGGTCAGGGTATAAAGCAGATCCCGGAACATGGTGGGAAAATAATTCATTCTTTCAATAGCAAGGGCGTAACGCTCTAACGTGGGGAACTGTGGTAATACGAACACCATCGGGTTGTATGCATCCTTGTTGGATGAGATGGAATTTACGATAATACCGATTACCGGAGAAAGAATTACATAACCGACGCCAATCAGGATTGCTGCACGAAGCAGGTTGACCAAAAAATTTTTCACGCTGTTTAAGAAGCTCTTGGTCTGGTCGGGATCACTTAACACTTTTTTTGCCTTTGCAATCATCTGCATTTTCTTTTCTCCTTTCCTTAGTTATAGTAGAAGGTTCGTTTCTGTATTGCGCCGCATATTGCGATCAGGATCACACAGGTGATTACCGTGCTGACCAGACTGAATACGGAACTCAAACCGTAATTGAACTGTGTAAACGCTACGTCATAAGCTAAGTCTACTACTTCGCTTTCCGTAAAGCTGTCCACGATGGTATATACCACGTTGGTAATGATATGAGGCATTACCATGGGGAAGGTTACCTTCCAGAAGGTTTCATATCCGGTAGCGCCTTCAATTTTGGCAACCTCGTACATGGAACCGGGGATGGACTGCAAGGCGGCAATAAAAATAATAATCTGAATACCGGATGCGGCAATGATATCGTTGATACGCGCTACCGCCGCTACGATGTAGTCAAGCAGTGTTGCCGGAAGTCCTAAATTTAAGAACATATCAATCAGGTAATCGATATCAAAGGCAATGGTGCTTCCCGCCGTAACTCCTGTTTCCGCCACCTGGGTAGCGATACCGCCCGACATCATCTGTTCGCTTAATTCCATGGCTGCGGTAATCGCGCCGGAATTTAAGATAACCGGTAAGAAGAAAATCGCTCTTACAATGGCTCTTCCGGGGAACTTCTTGTTCAGAAGCATCGCCATGAACAAACTGAAGAACGTGATCAGAGGTACGTCAATCAGCATGTTCAGAACGGAAGTGGTCAGTACCTGTTTGAAGGAACCATGCACGCGGAATGCATAAATAAAGTTGTCAAGTCCTACGAAATCTAACTTGTAGCCCCCTCCGATGGTGTCCATGGTCAGCTTGTTAAAAGCAAACTGGCCGGTCATGACAAGGGATCTTACATAGAATAGGATAAATCCCACAACCCAAGGGAGAATAAATAAATAACCTGTTAAGCTTCGTTTCTGGAGAAGAGTCAGTTTTTTCTTCTTTTTCATTTAGTTAGCCCCCTCCAATCTGTAGCTTAATGCCGGAACTGTTTTTCCGTCTGCTGCTAAATCTTCCTCACTGTAATTTACATAAATGGTTACACCGTTATCATAGGTAACCTTGCGGACACCGTTGTCTAAAATTTCGTGTCCCACCATAATGGCTCCCGTTACATTCTTAAGGGGCTCATTTACCTGGTCGTATACCTTTACGGCATCATCCTTCCAGGTGGTAAAGGTGGTTGCGTAATATCTGCTTAAACCGGTTTCTTTCATCTTGCTGGAGTCTTCCCAGGTAAATACATAGTGGGGAGAAGCTCCTGCTTCAATCATCTGCAGTACCTTCGTCTGCATGTGATCTTCGTCCTCAAAATTAAGCAGGTCGGAAGAATAAGAAATACTTCCGTGAATGATCATCTCATACAGAGGAATATTTTCATCGATGATTTTGAAGTCGTTTCCTGTGAGAGGTACATTTAGGATGTCGGAGCTGTAGGCGAATGCATAGCTGTTGGCTTCCTCCGTCATCAGCTTCTTGCCGGTGCCCTCCAGTACATCAAACTGGGAAAGTACCACATCAAGAGCCTGCTCTCTGTTGATTACATGGGTTCTTCTCTTATCGGAAGCAAGCATATCGCCCAAATCCCTTAAGGAAATACCGTCTACGTCATAGTTTTTAATCTTCTTTGCAAAGCTGCCCACATATCTGGGAAGATACTTGGGGGAAAGAATATCATATTTGGTTTCGGAATAGCTTAAACCGGAACTGTTGTACAGGGTGGTCGGATTTACCTGTCCGAGCGCCACTACATAACCGGCTCCGTAATAGCGGGAGGATTCTGCATTGTAGTTAAAGTACTTATCTGCGAAGGTTACTTCCTGGAAATCTACATCTGCATAGAGGATACCTCCGTTTGCCGCTACGGTCTTATTTAAGTTTTCCAGTCCCGATTTACCGCCAAGCTTGGCGAGTCCCTTGATATTGTGCGGAGCATCATGATAATAACCGCCGTTAAACCAGCCCTGCAGGTTCATGACCTGATTGGTAATGCCGCTGTCCTTTAAGGCATTCGATATCTCTCCCGCTTCCTTAAAGCTCGTCATGGTAAACGTATGTAAGTACTGTACTCCCAAGAAATGGGATGTTTCCTTTACGCCTGCGAGGATGTCGTAGTAGAAAGGAATGTTTTCCGTTGCCTGCTGTTTGGAGAGAACTCCCTCTGCGGTAAGTCTTTCGCGGTAGTAATTGGCAAGTCCCGTATAACCGCTGTCCTTTTCTGTAAGGAAGGTGTAGCGTACCCTGCAGTTGATATCGTACATATCGGACTCCAGAACGAAGACATCCTGTGTGGTATTACCGAAATTTCTTAAGTTGTCAATGTTACGGAGCACGAATGTCGGGAATGCATAGTTATAATCGTTATATACACCTGAAATGCCCGCTGAAATCAGTGCTGTGGAAGCCCCATCCTCCACTGTTACCAGTAAGGTTCTGTCCGTACGGCAGATGCCGAATAAAGGAAGCTTCACACCGGTAATGTTTTCGGTAGTCGTATAGCTTGCCGCTACCGGGTCAATGTCGTAAATGTACTGGGAATAGGAAGCTGCTGTTGTCTTTCCGTTGTTAAAGTAAATCAGGGAACCGGAACCGTTCGGCACCACCATGTACCCCTCTTCATCGTTTTTAGCGGCGCCCATATAGCGGAGAAGCTGGATACGGGCGATGGAGCCGCTGCCGTATTCCTTGATGCCGCTTACAGGGATAGATACCTCTAAGCTGTCATCTTTTAAGCGGTACTCCAACGGAATATCGAAGTGGATGCCTTCCTGTCCGTTGTTGTCTTTTTCACTGCCGATTTTATACATGTAGCGTATACCGCCATTAATGCTCTGTGCGGTAACTTTTCCTTTTGCCACACACTGGGAATAGGAATCATAGGTACCTGACTTTACATCCGCATTGTAGTAGGTGACTACGAACTGGGATTTTAAAAGGTTTAAGTTGCTGGCATTTGCCATGCTGTCCTGATCTGCATCCACCGGTGTGGAATAAGTAATGCTTCCGTCTCTCTTATCGTATACGGCAACATCCGCTGTCTGTATGTTGGTGTAAAGCTTTAAGTACTCATTTTCCGCCGCAAGCTGCATGCCGGGCACATCTGCCGAGTTTTCCGGAATAGCATTGAACACACCGCCCTCTTCGTATTCGTAAGAAGAAAGGGAATCCTTATATTTTACGTATCTGGTGTAATGGAAGTAATAATACAGAAGGTAGATTGCCACTCCGATTACCGCTGCGCCTAAAATAATGAGAAATACTTTTTTCGCCAGACTCATAGGCAGTTTGGTTTTTTTGTATTTTTTCTTGGTTTTCTTATCCATTTCCTGCCTCCTAAGTCCTGAAGATGATTTCTGTGTAAATGCTCTTGAAGAAGTTTACTACCATACCGATGAGGTTGCTTAACAATAACATTAAGAAAATAATGATCAGCAGGGCGATAAAGGTAATAAACAGGGTAAGAAGCGTTTTACCCAGAGTATAATTGTGTACCTGCATGATGCCGATGAGTATCATGATAAGGCCGTATACAATGCCGGCACCCAGAAGCAGTCCGTAGAATGCCTGCTCATCATCGGCAATCACCTGGCTGATGATGGTACTGACGGTCATCATCACCGTTATCGGCACCGTGCCGTAGCCAACCGCTATGGCAATGTCTTTCATTCGGCCTTCCCCGTTCATCAGACAGGTTACAGACCAGTTGCTGACGCATAAAATCAGATAAAAGGCCAGAACACCCATAAGTTCGTAAAGGCTGTCTACCGCCCTCGGGTCGATGTCATTTACCACGAAGCTGGCAAGCAGACGGTTTGCGGAGAAGCTTACCGCAAACAGGATAACCATAAGGATGGCCAGAGGCACGCTTCCTCTGTCTGCATGGCGTATCCAGTAATATCCGTCCATGGGATGGGACACCGTGTAAAGCATATACTTCCATTTGTCTTTTGAGAAATACTTACCCATTCTGGCTGCCCCCTTTCTGTACTCTCTCTCTTGCGGCCTGTTCTTTTTTCTTCTTAACCACTCTCTTCACAATCTGGTAAACCACAATGAGGATTACCACACCGGTCAGAATGTAGTTTGCATTCTGTGTCAGCTTGCTGTTACGGTAACGTCTGTAAGCGATGGAGTAATACTCTCTGCTCATACCTAATTTTAAGTACTTCATGGCATTTACATAATCGCCTGCGGTAAGATAAGCCTTACCGATACCCGTATTGGCAAGCTCGTTGTTTTCGTCTAATTCAAGAACTCTCTGCCAGAGGTCAACGGCCTGTGTTTCATCACCGTCGTAACGGAGCGCTACGGCGTCGTTAATCAGTCTGCCGTATTCGGTTTCTTCAAAGCAGACAATGGAAGCGCCGGTTGCATCCAGCACCACTAAGCTGCCGCCGATATCTTCAATGGCTACCGGCATGAAGAAGGTTCCTTCCTGGGTGCCGAGTCCGCCGAAGATGTAAAGCAGGTTGCCTTCATGGTCGTAGGTGAAAATTCTGCCTCTCTTACGGTCCAGACAGGAGTAAATACCATTTTCACGGTAAACGATGTCTGTGAACTGGGAAGGTCCCGCATAGTCGCTGGTACCGCTGATCCAGAGGTCACCGCCCACATTCTTGTTCTGACCCTTCTTGATAACGTCTTCACCACGGGGATTTAATCGCCTGACACCCTGTACGCCGGTGGAATCGATGTTGGTCGCATATACGAAGCCGGAGGGGTCGATATCGATACCGGTAAATTCGGTAGGGATATAAAGCTGCTGCTTGGCACGTTCCTCCTTGGTTGCCAGTCTCTTCCAGAATTTCTCCCAGAGAGAGATTTCTACTTTGATGGTACCGAAGAAACTTGAGAAGTTACCGTTGTTTTCAAATACCATGATACCCTCGAACATGTTCTGTGCAATGACGTAAATTCTGTCTGCATAGTCAACCGTTACTTTTAGGGGAGTAAATACATAATTGTCATCCAGGCTTTCGGACTTGGGATTTTCCACAATCTTTACCAAAGTTGCATCCTTTTCCAGTACCACAACCCTGTGGTTCTGGGAGTCCGCCACATATACCTGACCGTTTTCGGAAACTGCCACGCCGTAAGGCATATTGAAGGTATCTTCCGTTCCGTTGTTGTCAAAAGCAGTGATGACATTCACTACATTTTTCATTTTTTTATCAAGAACCACAATCCGGTTATTGCCGGTATCCGCAATGTAAATATTGCCGTCGTCTGCCTGGCACATATCCTGCGGATTTGCAAAGTTCCCAAGAGGCTCTCCGTTGTAGGTGAAGCTGCTGCCGGTAATGGAACCGGACGGTACATAGGGAGCCGGTGTAAAATGGATGTACTCTCTGTAATCGTAATTGTAGGAATCATACGGCAGGGTGGATGCCGAAGCCACATCGGATGCGGTAAAGGCAAGCACTGCTGCGGTAAGGCAGAGGGAAAGCATCTTTTTTAACTTTGTCATTTTTTTCATCGTCTTCCCCTCCTATCAGTCTTTCATACCGGATGATGTCATGGTTTCCAATACGTTCTTCTGGCAAATAAGGAAGAAGGTAATGGGTACCGCTGCAATGATAAAGGTAACGGCTGCGGCCGCGCCGGCTCTTGCGGTACCGCCTGCGGAAATCTGCTGCAGTGCGTACTGCAGAGGCTTTAAATCTTCATCGCGGAGGAAGGTACTGCCGGTGTTGCCCCACATCTGCTGGAACTGGAAGATTGCCAGTGTCAGCCATGCCGGCTTAACATTAGGCATTACGATTTTCCAGAAAATGGTCCACTCACTGCCGCCGTCGAGTCTGGCTGATTCCATTAAAGAATCGGGAAGCTGTTCCATGAACTGCTTCATCAGATACAGACCCATACCAAACGCACAGGCCGGTAAAACCAGCGCCCAGTAGCTGTTGTTAATATGTAACCAGGAAATAATCATGTACTGGGGAGTCTGGGTAACCGTCCAGGAGAACATCATGGAAAGCACTACCATCTGGAACAGAATGTTCTTTCCGGGGAAATTGTGCTTTGCCAGAGGATATGCCGCCAGGGATGCAATGATTACGTGGCCGACCATACCGCCGCCGGTAATGATAATGGTGTTCAGGATATATCTGGAAAAGGGCACCCAGGAGTCATTCATCAGTGTGAACAAATCGGAAAAGTTTTCCAGAGTAGGGTTTCTTACAAAAATCTTGGGAGGGAACTGATACAGTTCATCCAAAGGCTTTAGGCAGTTGTTGATAACCATAACCAGAGGGAGCACCATGGCTACGCCGCAGATGGCCATCAGTACAAACAGTAACGTATTTCCAGCCATGGAACGGTTTAATTTCTTTTCCTTCGGCTTAAAGAAACGTCTTTTTTTGTAGGGCTTCAAATAATCTTTTTCTTTTTTCATTATTCTCCCACCCTCCTTAACAATTTCTGTACCAGCATGTTGCTTCCTACCATGAGTAAGAACAATACTGTTGCGATTGCGGATGCATAACCCATTTCAAAACGTACGGTACCATAGTCAAGCAAATGGGTAACTACGGTAGCACCGGCGTAGTTGACGGATGGGTTACCTGCCAGCTGGATGGAAACATCGGCAATGGCAAAGGACTGTGTAATCTGCATAACCGCACCGAACATCAGCTGGGGCTTCATCGCGGGAAGCGTTACATACCAGAGCTCCTGCCAGCGGTTCTTGACGCCGTCTAAGGCCGCTGCTTCGTACAGGGACTTGTCAACCGTCTGCAAACCGGCAATAAAGGAAAGGAAGCCGGTACCTAAGGATAACCACAGCTGAACAACAATCAGCATGGGCAGTACGTACTTTTCTGTCTTCATCCAGATGATGGCTTCGTCTAAGATGCCTAATTTCATCAAAAGACCGTTTAAGTATCCGTATCTGTCGCCGGAAAGGATAAGGTTCCATACCACGTATGCGTTACCGCAGATACTGGGTGCATAGAAGATCAGGGTTAGGAAAGCTCTGAGCCATCCTTTGAATTCATTAATAATCCATGCAAACAACAGACATAAGAAGTAACTGATGGGTCCGGTAATTACCGCAAGAATTAAGGTATTCTTTAAGGATGTCAAAAAGATATCATCCTCCAAAAACAACTTGATATAGTTTTTCCAGCCGATAAATTCCGGCATTTCCAGCATATTATAATAGGTAAAACTGAAAGCCACACTCATCACAACCGGTAAAACGGTAAAGAAGAAAAACAGGATGAAATAAGGGGCAAGCATCATATAGCAGGCTTTGTTTCTCTTGATACGGTAGCTTAAGGTCGCCTGTTTTTTTGCTATGTCCAGAGCTTCCTGTGATACCGTGTTTTCTGTATTTGTTCCGTTCACTGCTTATTTCCTCCTTTCTATTTATCCAGTTCCAGTTCTTCACGCTTGTAATCAATTTCGGCATTGATGTAAATAACCTTATCCATCAGTTCTTCTCTCGGAAGCGCCGTATCGTTATTGTTTACTACGGTATAGAATGCGTTGTATACGTTTCTCCAGGAATAATAACCGCCGGGTACCTGAGGGATACCTTTTACCCAGTTCATGGATTCCTGCAGTGCTTCAAAATCGTCTACCGGCCATGGCATATTTAAGAAGGCTTCGTAGTTGGCGGTCGGCACTCTCGCCGCACTGCCCATCAGACCTTCCATTTCGCGGCCGTACTTGGTCTGGGTTTCTTCACTGGTCCACCACTTTAAGAACTGCCAGCTGGCATCCGCATGCTCGGTATCCGCCATAATCATGCTGGCAAGACCGGTACTTGCTACGGAGTGATCCACGCTGCCGTCCTCCTTTACGGTACCCGGAATCTGTGTGAAGCTCCAGAGACCTGCGATATCCGGTGCGGATACGGCGAAGTTGTTGTAAACCGTGTAGTCTGCAATGATAATCGGACATTCACCGGTACGGAAACGTTCTTCCACACTGGTTTCTTTGTCCAGCTTGTAATCTGTGTAGTATTCGCAGAAGTCCTTGAAGGTGCTTACTGCAATGTCGGAATCCAATGCGGATGCCGTACCGTCTTCGTTATAATAGGTACCGCCGTTCTGATAGAGCATGGATGCGAAAATCTGCTCGTTTGCCAGCATACCGAATTCCATCTGGTTCTTGGCAAGTACGGTCATGGCTACTTTTACTTCGTCCCATGTGGTAGGTACTTCCAGACCGATTTCCTTTAAGATATCCTTGCGGTAGAACATAACCGGGTAGGTAATGGTTTCCGGCAGTGCGTAAATGGCACCGTCGTAAACAAACTGTTCGTATGCCGCTTCGGGGAATCTTGCCATTACTTCATCCACATCATCAAACCGGGATAAATCCAGTACTGCGTTACGGATGCCGTAATTGACCGGTGTATCGTTACCGGTGGCAAGTACGGCACCTGCCACACCGTTGGTGTTTGCTACCTGGATTGCCACATCGGGGCCTTCACCGACCAGTGTTGCTTTTAATAAGGTAGTCATATCAACGAGCTGTACATTTACACCGATGCCCGTTTCATTGGTAAAGCTTTCATCGACTAAGGATTTAATAACGTTTGCCTGGTCACGTCCCGAACCAATCCAGAGAGTGATGGATTCTTTGTCCTTGTCATCCGTTACACTGCCGATGTTGTTGTAGTCGATAACGAAGGAATAATACAATCTCTGTGCTTCGTAACCTGCGGAAGCGAAAAATCCTTTGTGGTCATATTTTACTTTCACATCCGGGGATGTGATGTTAATACGGTCAATCTGCAGAGGCTGGCTGATAACCTGTGTAATCCAGGTGCCCAGCGCCCTGACGTTTACTTTATAGGAAGAAATGGTTCTTACAAAGTATTCTTCATCTTCAATCAGGTCATCGAGCTGGTCGAGCATGGTCAGAAGAACAGTCTTCTTATCGGTGTTCTTTCCGGCTACCTGTTCCAGACGGATCAATGCCTGATTTAAGGTTTCTCTTGCCTCTATCAGCTGTCCGTGCAGCTCCGGCAGAGTTGCGGCAAGCTGGTAGTCACGGTAGGTATCCGGCTGTACACCGGTTACCTTGATAACCTGTCTGTAGATGTTGTTGAGCTGCTGTACGGAGTTTTCTACAAGACCTACGATTTCGGAGAACTCACCTAAGACAACTTCCATACGGAGTGTGTGGTGGCCCTTGGTCATGTAAAACTTGTAAGGTGTTCCGTTTTCATCGGAAATCACATCTTCTCTCCAGCTCTGTCCGTAATCGAATGCGTAATCGTTCAATTCTTCAAAAGGTACTTCTCCGTCAATGGTAATTCGTCTGGATACGTGAATACCTCTTGAGAAGTTCTGCTTATCGTAAAGGGTGATATCGTAGTAGCCGTCTTCCGGTACATCGAAGTCCCATTCAATCCACTGTCCTACCAGTCTCCAGGAGTTGCCTCCGATGGAGTTGTTTAAGAGCGCTTTTGCACTGGAAGGAGATACGGAAGGGGAGGACTGGTCCTGCTGGGGATAAAGCATCTGGGAAGAAGTCTTGGAAGCATATTCGCCTTCCAGAACGATATGTACACCGCTTGTGTCTTTCGCCCCCTGGGCATCCCACTCTGCTTTTACCTCTTCATAGGTTTTGGCATCGCCCGCATTGTTCAGTACTAATTTGTTGATCAGCATCGGTTCTTTTAAGGAGACCATGGAAATGGTATGGGTTCCTTCTTCAAAGTATACGGAAAGGGGCTCCGTAATGTAACCGTTGCTGTCGTATAAGTACCGGGACTGCCATTCCGGGATTTCCTCGGTCTTGGGTTTTACGTCGTTGCCCTGGTTGTCTCTTGCCCATTCCAGTACGGTAATGCCGTCCTCATTTACATAGGAAGATTCTCCGTAGTTTGCCCAGACTCTTGTAAAGGATAAAAGGGACAGTTCCGCAAAAGGAAGCTCTCCGTCAACAAAGAAGCTTCTCTCGATATCGGAGTTCTTACCTTCTACCGGATAGTATACAACGGATACATTGTACAATCCGCTTTCCGGTACGGTAACCTCAAACTCAATTAAGGAGTCTTCACTGGTCAGCACGCTGTCTCCAGCCATGCCTTCGTAATCCGTATAGATTTCCGGTGTTGCGGGAGCATCGCTTTCTTCATATCTGACGAATTCTCCTGCCGGAACCTCTATGCTCGTTGCCGGTTTCTTATCGCCCTCGTATTCCTTTTTATATTCTTTATAAGAAGGAATGGAAGGATCGATATTGTAGGTACTGATGATGTCATCAAAATCATCCATCAACTTGTCTGTCTTGGCATATCCCTCCAGCCCTGTGCCGGGAAGTAAGGTCATTGCCATGGCAACGGTTAATGCAAGCGCTATGACTTTTTTGCCGGTTTCCCTTCGCTTCATAGTGATACCTCTCTCTTTCCTTTTTTATAATCCTTTTCTAATTTTGTACGTTTTCAAATCCGGTAAATCTTCCAGAGTAATGACATCCTCGTCTTCATATACCTTCTTTAACATGGACTCTTCCGTGTACTGCTCGCTTAACCGGAACAACGAAGTATCCCTCGCAACGAACTCACCCGACCAGGTGCACCACATTCCCCACATGGCTCCGTCCCTTCTTGCGAGGTCGGGGTCAAACAGGCATCCGTTTTCAGTCAGGTACACCATTTTGTTTTCAGTGCTGTAATTAGTGGCCGCATTCAGATAGGAAGCAATCTGTGACTGGTAAACTCTTTCCCCTGGATAAATATCCTCGCCGATGATGTCCACATATTCGTCTCCCGGATACCATTCGGCATCCTGTCCGTTCCACACCCAGATAAGATTGTCAAGTCCGTACTCGTTGGTGAGTCTGTCATACAAAAGCCTGTATAGCTCTTTGTAGGCTTCCGGTCCGCTGGCTCCCCACCAGAACCATCCGCCGCTTGCTTCGTGCAGGGGCCGGAATAATACCGGCACCTTTGCTTCCTTTAATATAAGAAGCTGTTCGGCAATGGCATCGATATCCGCCATCAGAAGGTCATATCCTTCCTTGTCCTCACCATCCATAATCTTTTTAAGATTGATGTTGGTGGAGTCCGTGTAAAAGGCGCTGTACCATTGACCGGTTATGTATTTGGTCGGTGCATTCCAGTGCCAGCAGAAAGTAACGATACCGCCGTTTTCCCAGAAGCTTTTGGCAAGCTCTGTGGAAGTACCGACGGAGCCTTTCTCCACCCGTGAGGGTGTATACTCCATAAAGTCGAGTCCTAAGACCGCCGGTGTCTTTCCTGTGGCATTTTTTATTACCTGGAATTCTTTGCCGTTCTGTCCGGTATCACAGAATTGTCCGGATATGAACTTTTCTCCGTAATTATCCAATAAGAAGCTGTACAGCCTCTTTGTTTCCTCAGATGCTTTTTTGTTGCAAAGCGCCGCATCCACTTTATAAAGGGAGGAGGAAATCGGCTGGGATGTCGTAACCTTCAGACAGTCAAGGCTGATCCAGCCCCAGTACTTGACCACGCTGACCTTGTGGGTACCCGCTTCCAGATAAACCCGTTCCAGTACGCAGTCGGAAAAATCACCGTTCTCTGTATGAATCGTTCCCGTCGATTCCCCGTCAATCTTCACATAATTATCTTTCTCTCCGCCAAGCGAAGCACAGACAAAATTCAAATCGTAAAATCCGTTTTCCGGTATGTCCACAGCAAATGTGCAGGAGTCGTCATCGTTTTCAAAGCCTTCCACATATCCGTTTCCGGAATATCCCTCTTTTACAAGGGAAACAGCAGCCTTCACATTCCCTGTGCCCGCTGCTTCTTCTGCTTCATATATGCCTATGACTTCCGGTACATAGGGTACGGACTCCTGTGTGCTGTCGGTGCCGGGCTGTCCACAGCCTGCCGCTGTCAGTCCCATCACTGCACTCAGTCCGATGCTGATTGCTCTGCCGCCTCTTTTCATGATGTCTCCCATCTATGCTGTAATAATTGTCAATTAAGCTTTTAAGTTCTTTTAAGTAATTTTAACTTATATAGCAATCTTACTATAAACAATCTGAAACCGCAATAGTATTTATGCAATTTGTCGATTTGGACAATATTTATTTGTTCTTTTTGTGCAGTTTTTAATTGTTTACTTTTTGTGGGTTTTGCAGCTATTGTATATTTTTTTCCTTGTTATTTTTATTTTATTATTTCTTTACGCTTAATTTACGTGGGATTTATCTTTTATTTATCATTTTTCAGCTTCTCATCTCTGTTTTTTTAGTTTGTTTTAATCTTTTTTAGCTTTTTTTAGTTTGGTTCTTCCCTTTCCGGAATAATTATGGTAAACTCATGGAAAATATTGCAAAAAGAGAGGATTTTTCTTATGGAAAACCATACCGCTATGCTTACGGATTTAAGTGCCACAGTCCGTACAAAGCATCTGTACGACTTTCTGCTCTCCTTAAAAGGAAAGGGCATACTCTCCGGCCAGCAGGAA
>FR880817.1:37191-60153 GCA_000434615.1 Clostridium sp. CAG:510 | reverse complement strand
CAGCAGGAATGTCCCTGTGACAAAACACACGGAGATGAGCTTGCCCACATAAAGGAATGCAGTGGCCATCTGCCCGCTATCCTGGGGCTGGACTATATTGAACATGATTATGAAGGCGTAAATAAACGCGCCAAGGAATGGTTTGACCGGGGCGGTATCGTTTCCATCTGCTGGCACTGGGGCATCCCTCCTTACGGTGTTGGATACCCTTCCAGTCAAGAATCCGTGGACATGGTAGAACTTTTAACCCCCGGAACCCCTTTGTATGAGGGACTTCTGTCCAATTTAGATGTGGTTGCCAACGCTTTGAAGGAATTGCAGGATGCGGATATCCCCGTTTTATTCCGCCCGCTTCATGAATTTGACGGTGCCTGGTTCTGGTGGGGGAAGGGCGGTCCGGAGGCTTTTGGCAAGCTCTGGCGTCTGATGTATGACCGCTATGTCAATTTCCACGGTCTTCATAATTTAATCTGGGTACTGGGATATTCCCACGAACTGCATGAGGGCTGGTATCCCGGTGACGATGTGGTGGATGTTATCGGCGGCGATGCCTATTCCGAGGGCATTCACGAGGAGCTCTATCATTTTCTGGAGCATCAGACCACAAAGCATATGCCCATCTGCCACCATGAAAACGGCCCCATTCCCGACCCTGCGGAAATGATTGCAAAGAAGGTGGACTGGTGCTGGTTTTTAACCTGGCACACCATCCATATTCACGAACAGAATACGCCTGAATATATCCATTATATTTACAATCATCCCTATGTGATAACATTAGAAAGTCTGCCGTCTTATTATAAGGCATGACATTTCCATATGCAGCATACTGTTGCTGTTCTCTGTAAAACAAAAGGACTGCCGCTCTGCCGTCTTCTTTTCAGAAAGAAAGGCATCTGCGTGCAGTCCTTTTTTATTTTCGTTTAACGGATATCGTATACACTTCTTACCTTAAAGCTTGCAGCATTTCCTTCCACAATCTCCACGGTTTTGCTGTCTCCGTTCAAATCAAAATAGTTGTCCGAGAATCGCACATCCCCGTCCAGCGCCACAATTTCCACGCTCTTGGCATAACCCCTGGAAGAAACCGTAATCTTTTTCCCTTCTATGGTAAAGGAAAGTTCCGGGTTTTCAAACTTAAAATGCTTGGGCGGTGTAAACAGTGTGGTGCCCTCCGAAACTACGGCATTTTCCTCATTCCGCAGGCGGTAGCTTACATAAACGTCTCTTTCGTCCTTATCGGAGAAGTCGATTTTCTCTAAGAAAACACCGTCAAAGGAAGGCGCTGTCACGGAAAGAATGCCGTTTTCCACAACCACCGCATCCGGGGTCCGAAGCTCCCACTCAATGCTTCCCGTAAATTCTTTCCAGGTTTCGTTTGCCACATGGAAACGGACGCTTTTTTCGATGGGCTTTTTCCGTTCCGCGATACAGAAGGGTCTCTCGCTCAGCTCGCCCGTTTCCTCACAGGAAAGCAGGATGGGTGCAAACATTTTCTTCTCCGCATAGTGCAGGGCTTTCCATCGCCCGTAATAGTCAATGCTTGCCCAGGATGCCACCGGCCAGATGTCGTTAAGCTGCCATACTACCGCGCCCATGCATCTTCCGCGGTATCTTCGGAAATGCTCCACGCCGTACCGGATAGCTTCCGCCTGCAGAAGCTGGGAAGCATACAGTAGTGTTTCAAAATTGCCCGGATACAGGTAGGTCTGTGCCATGTAATTCATGATTTTACCGTTGGCCGCCTTATTTCTCTGATGCATTTCCATGACTCTGGAGAATATATTCCTATCCTCCGGCAGTGTAAAGCTCTCCACTGTTTTTAGGCAGGGGAAGGACTGGAAGCCGAACTCGGACAGATAACGGAAGCGGTACTTACGATAGTCCGTAAACGGCTTTTCACCGTGCCATACATCCCAGTAATGGGCATCCCCTCTGTTTTCGTCCCAGGGATTGTCATAATTTCCGCCGGATGACGGGGAGGACGGCCAGTAAAAGCCCTGCGGGTCTTCCGCTTTTACGACCTGCGGTATGATGTATTCAAAAATCTTGATATAATCGCATTTCTGTTTTTCGGAAGGCTTCCAGCATTTATCCAACGTCTGGGTTTCCATTTCGTTGTTGCCGCACCAGAGTCCGATGCTGGCATGGTGACGCAGCCTGCGTACATTCTGCCGTACTTCTTCCCGGATATTTTTGTCAAACGCCTCGTCAAGTTCATAGGAAGCGCACGCAAACATGAAATCCTGCCAGATAAGCAGTCCCAGTTCATCACAGATATCGTAAAAAAAATCGTCCGGATAATAACCGCCGCCCCAGATTCTTACGGTATTGTAATTGGCTTCCTTGCAATCCGTAAGCAGCTTCCTTGTGCGCTCTTTGTTGACTCTGCCTAACAGATTGTCCTCCGGTATGTAATCCGCACCCATGGCAAAAATCTTAAGACCGTTGACTTCATGGGCAAAGCAGTTGCCCCACTCGTCCTTCTCGGTATTGACCGTCATGGTGCGGAGACCGATTTTCTTTTCCCAGGTATCCACTTCCCTGCCATCCGCCGTAAGCACGGCTTTTACCGTATAAAGCGGCTGCTCACCGTAACCGTTCGGCCACCAGAGCTTCGGATTTCCGATAAAGATGCTGCCGTCCGGCTGCTGTCTGTAAACTTCACCGTCGGGAGAAAGAATCTCTATGGTCACCTGCGTTTCCTTTGCCGTAAGATTGACCAGATCGGTACGGAAAGACAGGCTGACCGCACCGTCCCTGTGTTTTTGCACCACATACACACTGTCGATTTTGGCTTTTTCTATTTTCTCCAGATAAACCGGGCGGAAAATACCGGCATCCGGCAGTCTGGGACCCCAGTCCCATCCAAACATACAGTGGGCTTTTCGAAGATGAGGAAATCCCTCCATACATTCCTGACTGCCCCCGGTATAGATTTTTTCATTTTCTTCTTTAATATAGCGGGTAGGGGAATGCAGTACCACCTGCAGCACATTTTCCCCGATTTTTAACCGCTCCAGCACGTCAAACGAATAAGTACGGTGCATGTTGTCGGTACTGCCGATTTTTTCTTCGTTCAGATAAATATCGCTCAGAGTATCGATGCCTTCAAACACCAGATACAGACCGTCCGCCGATGTCATCTCTTCCGTTACGAAAAACTCCTTCCGGTATTCAAAGTCGTTTTCCATGAGCTTTGTTGCCGTCAGTTCATTTTCCCCAAAATACGGGTCCGGCATAAGCCCTTTGTCAAGCAGCGTGCCGTACACGGTGCCGGGCACCTTCGCTTCTATCTCTTCTTCCGGGATGTGATACACATTTTCTCCCAGCACCTTTAAGGTAAATCCATCCTGTAAGCTGATTTTTTCCATTATTTTTTCCTTTTATCCGTTATTTGCCTGCATACTCCGTACAAGCCTGTTTCCTACCGTCAATCTACTAAAATATCTTTCAGCACTTCGTCTTCCCTTACAATCTGCTTTGCCATTTCACGGTATTTTTCCTCGTGCAGATAGGTGTGGCGGTAAGGCTTGATGGACGGTGCCATATCAATCGCCCTGTAGAAATCCTCGCGTCTCATTTTCAGTGTCCCGGTGTATTCCCAGAAACCGGTTTCCGTAAGCACGGTGTTCACTCTCACGTAGCGGTGATTGTGCACCTTGCTCATAATATACGTGGCAATACCCACCTGGATGCCGTGAAGCTGAGGTACTTCCAGAATTTTATCCAGTGCATGGGAAATCAGATGCTCGCTGCCGCTTGTAGGAGCGCTGCCTCCCGCAATTTCATTGGCAATGCCGCTCATGGCAAGGGAGTCTAAAAGCTCCCGCAGGAACAGATCGTCCTTAATGCTTTCGTAAGGCGTTCTTACGAAGCTGTTGACCGCTTTTTTCGCAATCATAATGGCTACGTCATTGGGCACGCAGACACCCTGTTGTCCTTCGTAAATCCAGTCGTAAACCGCCGTGATTTTGGAAACCATGTCGCCGATGCCTGAGTAAATGAATTTTTCCGGTGCAGTCTTAATGACTTCCGTATCCACCACAATGCCGTATGCCATACGCGCCGGCACAGAGGTTCTTTTTCCGTCTACCAAAAGGGACGCGGAAGCACTGGAAAAGCCGTCGCTGGAACTGGATGTCGGCACACTGATAAAGGGCAGATTTCTTAAAAATGCCGCATATTTTCCGGCATCAATAACCTTTCCGCCGCCGATGGAAATAATCGCCTGCACATGGCTGGGCAGATTAAACGCCAGTGTAATAATGTCCTCGATATTGACAGAGTCCAGTTCCCTGTATTCCCGGACCGAAATGCCGGCTTCTTTCAAGGACTCCATGACACGCATACCAAACATATCAATCAGACCGTTTCCAAAATAAATAACCACCTGTTCAAAATCCGCATCCTTCAGATACTCTCCGATGTGGTCCAGTGTACCCTTTCCGATTTTCAATACGGAAGGGATGGCAATGCTCTTTCCCTGACTCATAAAACCTTCTTCCTTTCCTGCTATGCTTTTATGCAAAAGTCCGTTATCTTTTCTTTTGCTTCCTTTATTTAGCTTTTTCAAGAAGCACTTTCCTGATTGATCTAAAAATGCTTCTTTTCCCGCCTTATACTTTGCACAAATCCTTCACCACTTCACCGGCAATAATCAGTCCCGCCACGGAAGGTACAAACGCCACACTGCCCGGAATGTCCCTGCGTTCCGTGCATTTGTGCTGGGCGCCCGGCGGGCAGATACAATTCGTCCGGCAGCTGATTGCCATATCCTCCACCGGTCTTGTGGGCATTTCTTCCGAATATACTACTTTCAGTTTCTTCACACCGCGTTTTTTTAATTCCCGGCGCATTACCTTTGCCAGCGGGCAGACCTTGGTTTTGTAAATATCAGCTACCTTAAACTGGCTGCCGTCCAATTTGTTGCCGGCGCCCATGCTGCTGATAATGGGCACATGGCATTCCTGCGCTTTCATGACAAGTGCTATTTTAGCCGTAACCGTATCCACGGCATCCACTACATAATCATACTCCGAAAAGGGAAATTCATCCGCATTTTCCGGCAAAAAGAAACAGTTGTGTATCTCCACCTTTGCATCGGGATTGATATCCAGAATACGTTCCTTCATAACCTCTGTCTTATATTTTCCAACCGTCTTGCGGGTGGCAATAATCTGGCGGTTTAAATTGGTGAGGCACACCTTGTCATCGTCAATCAGATCAAAAGCGCCTATGCCGCTTCTTACCAGTGCTTCGCAGACATAGCCACCCACGCCACCGATACCGAATACCGCGACTTTGGAATTCTTCAGCTTTTCCATGGCTTCTTTTCCCAAAAGTAGCTCCGTTCTTGCAAATTGTGTCAACATATCTTTTACTCCTCAACGCTATTCCATAGGAAGTTTTTCTATAAGCATATTTTCCGTCAGATATGGAAGCATTTCTGCAGCGATTTGTACTCACCCAGCACCAGCAAGGTGACGCTCCCTGTCAAAAGAAGATCCGGATTTACGGCAATGTTCATTTTCCCATTCTCCCGGATACCCATAATATTGATACCGTATTTTTTACGTACATCGATTTCGCCGATACTCTTTCCTATCCAGCTTTCCGGTACTTCCACCTCGAAAATCGCGTGCTTTTCGTCCACACTGATGTAGTCCAGTATATGATCGGAGGTATAACGGATGGATGCCCATCTGGCAATCTGTTTTTCCGGATAAACCACCTCATCCGCTCCGTTTCTAAGCAGGAACTTGGCCTGCACATCCTGTTCCGCCCGGGAAACCACCTTTTTAGCTCCCAATTCTTTCAAAAGAGAAGTTGTTTCCAGAGAGCTCTGGAAATCCCCGCCGATGGTCACAATGCAGACATCAAAATTTCCGACGCCCAGTGACTTTAAAAAATCCTGATTGGTGCTGTCACCAATCTGTGCATCCGTCACGTAAGGCAGCGCTTCGTTAATCCGTTCTTCCCGGCTGTCCACAGCCATAATCTGATGTCCCAACTGACTGGTCTGCATGGCAATATGCTTGCCAAATCTTCCTAATCCGATTAAAAGAATATTTTTCATGATTTCTAACCCTTTCTTTATCCTACCATAACTTTTTCCTGCGGAAGCCTGGAAAAGTTTTTGTTTCCGCCCGACACAGCCGCATAAATCAGTGTCAGGCATCCCACTCTGCCCATAAACATTAACATAATCAAAATAATCTGGGAAAAAATCCCAAGTCCCGGTGTGATACCAAGCGTCACACCCACCGTTGCTACCGCGGAAGCCGTTTCAAACAGGCAATCGCCCAATGGAAGTCCCTCCGCCATACTGATGGCTATGGCACCGCCCGCAAACAACGTAAGATACAGGCTCAGAACAGCCGCTGCCGTCTTAACGGCCCCGTCTTCTATCCTTCTGCCAAAAAACTGCATATCCTCTTTCTGCCTGAAAACCGATCGCATATTGGTGACAAGAACCGCAAGGGTCGTAATTTTCATGCCGCCGGCGGTAGAACCGGGAGCCCCACCGATTAACATAAGCACAATCATCACTGCCTTGGAGGCCCCCTGCATGCCGGTTAAGTCCGCCGTATTAAAGCCGGCAGTTCTCGGCGTTACCGTCTGGAAAAGAGAACACAGAAGCCTCTCCTTAAGCGGCATATCGGTGAATTCGAAGGCAAAGAAAAATGCCGCAGGCATCACCAGTAAAAATATTGATGCCGCCAGTATAATTTTACTCTGCAGACGGTATTTTTTGAAGTGGATTTTTTTCGTGTAGATATCCTCCCAGGTTAAAAATCCAAGACCACCCAGTAAAATGAGCAGCATAATAATCACATTCACCGGCACATTGCCGGCATATCCCGTCAGGGATACAAACCGGTTATCCGCTGTGCCCAGCAAATCAAAACCGCCGTTGCAAAAAGCCGATACAGAGTGGAAGAAAGCATACCATATGCCCTTTACCCCGAAATCCTTTACAAATAGCGGCATAAGACAAAGGGCTCCCACAAGCTCTATCAGAAACGTCCCTTTCAAAATAAATCCGGTCAGTCTGACAATTCCGCCCACCTGCGGTGCAGATATAGCTTCCTGCATGGTACTTCGCTGCATCAGTGAAATCTTTTTGCCCGAAAGCATGGTAAACGCAGCTGCCACCGTAACAACGCCGAGTCCGCCAATCTGTATCAGAAAAAGAAGGATTGCCTGCCCGAACACCGACCAGTAGCTGCCCGTGTCCTGCACCACAAGTCCCGTCACACAGGTTGCTGATGTGGCGGTAAATAAGGTCTCATGAAAAGGCGTCACCACTCTTTCCTTTGTGGCTATAGGCAGCATTAAAAGCAGCGCCCCCAGTAAAATAACGCCTGCAAAGCCCAATATGATAATCTGGAAAGAAGAAAGTCTCTTTTTCCGTTTTATGATTTCTTCGTTCATAATGTCCGCATCCATTCGCATGCTGTCCGCATGCCGCTTTCCTTTTGATAACACACAAATTATATCCCGTAATGTACAAAACATATCCTGTTCAAAAAAAGAGGAAAGGCATCGCCTTTCCTTTTTCTTTATAACCGGATGTCTATGCTTCCGCCAACCGCAGGATTAACACTTCGCTCCATAGCCGCTGCATCCATCATCTGCACCAGGCCGTCTCCCAGTGTCCGTTCCGTATCAAGAGTTTTATCCAGCATGGCTACACTCACCTTCGACTGCACATTCATCATTGCCATATCCATAGAAAGTCCTGCAATATCCATATCCATCCGTCCTCTCTTTTTCTGTCAGCTTTACGCATTCCTTTTCTTAAGTTCTTTTTCTTATTATAAAACAGAATGCCTATAAGGGCAATAAGTTTTTCAATAACCTTCCCTTATCCTATGCCATATCTTCTGTATACTTCATTTACGGTTTCCGCATAAAGTGACCTGGAATGTTTATTCAGATTGTCATTCCAATTCTTCTTATCAAGATATATCTCTCTTACTTCATTCCAGTACCCTTTTCGCCGAAGCCATTCCGCTTTTTCTTCCAACTGCCTGTTGCTTTGCTTCATATATTCCCAGTCATAAGAACCTTGCTTCTTATTGTAGTGAATATATTGCTGTCGTCCATCTCCGCAGTCATACACAATGGCGAAATCACAACTGCTTAAAATTATTTTTCGTCTTGGGTCAATCTTTTTTATGGTCAATACCCGGGTACTATCTTCACAATAGCGATATCCATATTCCGTTACATGTCTGTCAAAAGCCTTTCTTAGTATATTTCGTATTTCCTCTGCTGTAAATTCTTCTTCCTCATCATTAACATGAATATTTACATCAAAATCATAACCTATATTACCCCTCTGTTCTCTCGTAATCATTTTACGATTGGTACTTCCAATATAGGTAAAAGAAAATGTAAAATACTCCCTTACTTCATCCTGTACATCATTAATCAGAAGTTCTAACTCTTTTTTTACAGGCAAATACTCTTTTCTTGGAACATACTCAAAATCATGTTGCATATCTTTTCTCCTTTTCTTTGCCCATGCCTCCATTTAACTCGTGTTAAATCATTACAAAATACCACAATGATTTAGTTCTGTCAATAGTAATATATCCGATATGCAAACCAGGCACTCCTTTTTTATCACAATTATTACGTAATTTCAAGGTCGGTAGTTCGGTATTCAGTCAGATGAAGAATGTTTTTGAGTATATAATGCTGAACAACAAAACAAAATCGATTTTTTTCGGAATTGACCGTATAGATATATCCGATTATCCCGAAGCAGCAATAAGAGAGGCACTTCTGAATGCTGTTGTCCATCGTGACTACGGTTTCAGCGGCAGTATTATTGTGAATATCAACAGTAAAAATATTGATATTATCTCCATCGGCGGACTTGTTCCGGGACTCGCCAAGGAAGATATAATGAACGGAATATCTCAGCTGAGAAACAGAAAGCTTGCCGAGATGTTCCATCGGCTGAATTACATTGTATCATACGGCACAGGTATAAGACAAAAAGGAGCACCGTTCCCACGGTGCTCCGAAATTTTCCTACTATAAAGAAATGGAAATATCAGATTTTAGTATAGCTGCATCCAATCCGTTCCATCAAACGCAATTCTATACAAGTGAGACGTTGCATTGCTGTCTCCTAAATAATAAATATAATTATCCACTACGCACGCTCTGTATATAGATACTTCATTCTTATCTTCCTCAACTACTTTTGTAACAGCTAAGTCATCCGGCAATGTCTCCTTTGCTTCTTCTGCCGGAACCAAATAAATAGTTGAAAAATCCACTCTCATAACCCAGTACTCTTTTCCTGAAACGTTACAAGCCCCACACAATTCTGCTACTTGTCCTGTACTAAGTAATTGACTGCTGTCCTTTCCGAATTCGAACTGTGTAGAATAATCAAGTGTTCCGTTTTCCAAATTCACGACATATAAATCAGTCTGAGTATCCGCCCAGCCGGAGCTTCTTGAGTAAAGCAATTCATCTCCATATATAAATCCACCCTCAAGGCCTTCCATTGTCAAAACTTCATTTTCTTCACCTTGACCTATATCTACACAATAAAGACTATTTTCTTCTATAAAATACACTTTGTCCTTGTATAAGCCTAAAATTTTTCCATTGAAGCTTTCATCTGATAGGAAATATTCTTTGCTGTTTGTATCATATCCCTGAAGAAAATATTCTTCCGATGTGATACAACGTAACTTGACAACATAGATAAATTTTGTTCACCCTCATCATAGTCGGGATGAAATCCTGTTTCAGGTTAAATGTCAATAATCTAAAACAGGTTAGATATACTAATCATGAGGTGATGCTTATGTATCCACGTATCAGAGATTTACGTGAAGACCATGATTTAACACAGACAAAATTAGCTAAACTTATTGGTATGTCCCAAACCGGATATTCCAAATATGAAACCGGTGAAAACGATGTTCCCACAAGCATTCTTATAAAATTAGCCCTTCTGTATAATACCAGTGTAGACTATATACTGGGTCTGACCAATGAAAAAAAGCCCTACCGTTCTAATAACTAAACACATTTCCCAAGAACAACGGATTGCACAAGATATACCGGGCATGGGGGATACCGCCGGCTGCCAGTGCAAGCGGTATCAGGAATATCACAATCATACAGCTAATCACGGAAATACTGCTCTGCAGGCGGATAAACAATACACGAACCGTACCGGTGACAAGCAGTCCGCCGATAAGCCGTATGAACATGATAAGGCAAATGTATTGTAATACCGTTATATTCTTCGGAATCCGTGACAAATGCTCCATGCAGGCGGCCGAAGCAAACAACCCGCGGGTACCATAGGCACCGAGTACATTGCAAAGCCGCACCATATATACGATAACAAATGCCATCCATGTGCACAAAATCCCCAACACCCTTTTTTTGTTCTGAAGCTCTCTTCTGCCAAGATACGTGGTTTGCAAAAGTCTCTTTTCCGAATTTGCATAGTCAACACCGTAAATGCCGCATGTCAGGGCAATCAGCAATATAAGGTATACAAAAGCCTGTGAAACATCCCGGTTACGGGAGTTTTGGCCGTCCGTCAGAATAGCGTATCCTTCATCATAAAATAGCCATCCTCCGGTTCGGGATTGCAGAAATTCAGAGGATTGCAGATAGTCCACATGTTCCGTAACCAAGTCAAACGCAGCCTGTCTGTTTAACCCCTCTTTGTATTTTATACGAATGTAATTCTCACTTTTACCCTGCTCCCTGTCAGCGGATATATCGGCATACATCTGCTCATATTTTTCCTTTTCTTCTGTTATTCTGTTACCGTTTTTCGCGTCCAGAGGACCGTAAAATTTATCCATGTACTCTTTATAATAAATTTCATCAACGGATGCAAAACGGATTTTTTCTGCCGGATTCCACCAAATTGTAAGCAGGCAGGAACACAGCAGAACAAGAAAGCCCCTGCCGGGAACAAGCAGCTTATAGACTTCATGTAAAAAAAGAGAAGTATGACACCCAAAATGTTTCCGCATTTCGCCCATCGGCAGGGACACTTTCCTCTTTTCGTGCGGCATCTCCAGATAATTTGTAACAGAATAAAAAAGCATCGTTATGAGTACCAGCCAGAATATTCCGTATAAAAAGCAGGTGTTAACCGGATAACCCCATACACGCAGATTCACATAATCGGAAAACATGCCGCCGGTTCTGACACCGTATTGAATATTTATGTATTTTAAAAATGCCAGAAAATGTGTTCCGGAAATTTTGGTATAGCAGAGTATTTCCGCAAAAACCGCCGCTGCCGAAGCGGAAAATACAAAAACAATGTTGCTGCATACCGCACATATCCACATAAACAGAAGCCCCAGCAGAATGCAGCTTACCGTTTTTATCCCAAAATAACAAACCAGAAAGCTGCCTATTGTTAAGGCAAAGGGACTGTACCGGTATGCCGGCACACTTTGTAACGGACTGCCATAATCTATGGGCGCATAGAAACACCTGCTTATTACCGCATTTATTCCGTACAAAGAAACTATTCCCAATAAGGCAAAAACAGACATAGCAAAAACTTTGGAGCGCATCAGTTTCCTTCTGCCGTTTTGTGTCGTCCTTAAGAGTTCAAATTGATTTCCGTCTTTTTCCCGGAAAACAAGATTAACTGCCGTAACAAAGAGCATCACCATCAGCAAATAATCGGTAATCTCATTGTCGGTTATATTAAGGACACCCATGGTATCTTCCACTTCCGGCTTCGTTCCGCTAAGTTTGCTGTACACTTTTCTTGTTATTTCCGCATTTCTTACCGCATATCCGTCATCGTGGGAAATTCTGTTCAAAATGGCAGCCTCTTCTGCTTTTTCCTCAATGGAATTCAGATATTCCGCATAGTTAAGAGATGCCAGCACTTCCTTATAAACCCTGTCATACAGATTCCTTTTGCCAAATGTATCCGCCCCTGCTGCCCGTTCTTCCAGCCGGCTCAGAAGATTTTCCCTGCCGCAGGAGTCAAGTTCCCGGTATGCCCCACTGTAATCCTTAAGAGAATATCCATCCTCGCCCGGCGTATGCATGGTATATATCTGCAGCAGCATATTGGCTGCAATCAGAAGCAGAAAAAACACCGCCGCTCTTTTGGTCAGCAATTTACAGATTTCATTTTTTAACAATTCCATTTTTAATCTCCGTTAAGGTACAGATATAAATCTTCCAAATTCGGACGCACCGCTTCTTTTTTCCATCTGCCGTCATAGGACTCTGCAATGATCCGGGCAACCACTCCCTCCCCATCCCTTGCAATATTGCTGACTTTGTATTTGGCATTTACTTCTTCCAGCTCTTCATCCGGCAAAAAAATGTTCCATACTTTTCCGTCCAGTTCCCCAAGCAGCATCGCCGGAGAACCGCTCCGCAGGATACTTCCCCTGTTCAGCATGATAATTTCCTTTGCAATAAATTCAATATCCGCAACCACATGTGTCGCTATAATCACAATTTTGTCACGGGCAACCTCTGATATCAGATTACGAATGCGTATTCTCTCTTTCGGGTCAAGTCCCGCCGTGGGTTCGTCCAAAATCAGGATACCCGGATTTCCGATAAGTGCCTGTGCAATTAAAGCCCTCTGTTTCATTCCGCCGGAAAAAGTTCCTAACTTCTTTCCGAGTACCTCTTCCAGTTTTACCATCTGCACATAACCGTCTATTTCTTTTTCCGCCTCATCTTTTTTCAAACCCTTAAGGGCAGCCATAAAATACAGGAAACGCCTGAGGGTGAGCTCCGGGTAAATATTCTGTTGCTGCGGCATATATCCCAGAAGTTTCCGGTATTCCTTCCCCATTTTTTCAATACTGCAGCCATCAAGCAATACCCGTCCCCTTGTGGGCTTCAGATTGTCTGTAATGAGATTCATCATGGTTGATTTTCCGGCGCCGTTCGGTCCCAAAAGACCGTATATTCCAGAGGTAAAAGAAAACGTTATATTGTCCAGCGCCGTGGTATCCTTATAAATCTTCGTAAGCTCCTCTAATTTCAATATCATTGCCGGTATTCCTCCCACTGGCTTTGAACTCTTGAAAGATATTCCTCCATGCCATCGGACGCAAGTTTATTTCCGGTTCTGCGGACAGCCTCTTCCACCGTCTTATCCGTGAGACTATCCATAAATTCATCCATATCCTTTCCTATATTATCAGTCCCATCGGTATCCGGTTCAAACCCGATAAACGGCGACATCTTAATGCCGTCATAAAAGGAAAAGAATTCCTCTTTCCGATTGGTTACATAGTTTTCTCCTTCTACAGGACAAACGTTTACAAACAGGTTGAAGCAGAGTTTACTGAGATACGCATTCTCCAGAGCACTTCCGTCCATATGACAGGCAACCCCATCCGTCACCTTATAGTCCACGTCCTCCTGTCCATATAAAAGAAGATTGCCATACTTTCCGTCCTCATAAAAAAGCTTCAGAAATTCCACCACATCTTCCAGGTTCTCACAATTCCGGGAGATACCTACTGAGCCGTTTATCCTTGACGAAAGATACGGCTTAATCTTTTTAACCGCTACATTATCCTTCTGAAATGCCTCATCCACCGCACCGTATGACAATGCCACCATATAGTTTCCTTCCTCCACCGTTTGCAGCACTTCCGTATTGTTTGTACTGGAATTGGAAAGGTAGGACACCGAGTCCGTCATAAACCCATCTTTCTTCATTTGCTCCAGCACCTTCAGATAACCGGTAAACTTCTCAGACTCCAAAGGATTTTCCACCGTAAGCGATTCATAATCAAAAAGTAGTCCGTTCCTGATTTCACATCCTATCATATCCTCAAAGGAATACCCACTGATAAGATATTGGAAACAGGGACTGTCTTCTTTGTCCCATTCCGTATTCTTAATGATTTCATAAATCCCCTCTATGCTTCCGTCCCACGCCTCTATCTCATCATCCGCAACATAATCCCTGTTGAATGCAGCATACACTCCCTCATCGTTTGCCAGCACCGAAGGAATGGAATAAATATGCCTGTCGCATTTCACCGACTCCCAGAGAGCCTGCGGAAATGCCTGATAAAGCGCCGCTCCGTTTTCCTGTGACAGGATTTCATCAAGGTTGAGAAGAAGACCGGAATGGATAAGCGTGTAGACAGAATTACGGTTCCCTTCTTTGTCCAGGCCTAAAAAAGCAATATCGGTATCTCCGTTTTTTAATGCTTCTTTCAGCCGCTCCGTATACGTTTCATATTCCAGATAATTTATCTGCATTCTGTAGGAATACCCATCCTCCTTAAGTGCCTCATTCAGATGGCGCAGATTATTCTCCTCTATTCTGCAGATATCCGGGACAGTAAAGGTTATGATTTCAGCAGCCTCTTCCTCTGTGTCTGCATCCTCTCCGGCAGTATCCTCTTCTTCTTCGTTATAGTACCTGAGCTTTCTGGGCTGAAATACACCCTCATCATAATCGTCCCTGCTTAATACCCCCAGGCAGAAGCGGCCTTTTTCATCGGTATAGTTGATGTATACCGAACTGCCGCATATGTTGACAATTCCAAAGGCAGATGCGGACGGCATCCTCATCAGTTCGTTTATCTTCTCCTCTTTCATACAATAATAGATGACTTCTTCCCTGTCGGTGTCTAAAAGGGCATAGTACAAAGTATCCCCCTGTTTTGTAAATCTGCCCGATGCAGTTTTTGTGTTCCGGTCTATGGGCAATTCTTTGGTTTCACCGCTTTTTAAGTCAAACACAAAATAATCTTCTTGGCATTCCCCATAAGCGCTGCCCTCCGCTAACTGCAGGTTGCTCAGATGGTCAAATGTCTTTATCCGTATTGTACTCTTCCCTTTGATATCATATTTATATATTTCATACAGCATATGATTGTAGCTAAAGGAATTCGAATTGTTCTCTGCGCCATCCTCTACCATAAGCTCCGTGATATCATCCCCAAAACGAATGACGGAATAATAAACCGCCCCATCCTCGTAATACAACCCTGTAATATTTGCCTGCTCGCCTGTTACCTTATCCCCCATATACACCGTATAATCGGAAAGATCAATAACAAAGATACCTGCCTCCGGCTTATCGTCGTTAACAATCTGCCCATCCTCATTTATCTCGCTTCTGTTACTAAACGCTCCTATAGCATACCGGTCCCGGTACAACACATACCGGATACTCTGTACACCGTTTAGAGTGGCAACCTTTTTGCGGTTTTCACCGTCTGTGTCCATTTCATAGAGAAACTTCGTCAGAATATCTTCTTCCGACATATCTCCGATAAAATAGAGATGACCGCCAAAAGGCACCGGTACGCTTCCTGCTCCCCAAAAAGCTGCTGGGCAGGAGGGTGTCTCGTTTTTACGGGAATAGCCTTCATGTACGCAGTTCGGTCTGTCACAATAAACCATATCCTTGCCGGAACCTGTGTCAATAAGATGCAATATCCCCGCATCATCCAGATAAAGTACGGTATTCTCCGAATAGCTCTGCGTAGGGTCTGCGCCGTCACAAAAATACTCTTCCTCCGTAAAGTCCGGTTTGCTTTTCTTTCCCATCCAAAAGGCCATTACTGTGCAGAAACCCAGTATCGTGATAAGAAGTATGACCGTATATTTTTTCTTCATCCTAACCCCTCCTTTATCTCGGCTGTATATGGACCACCTCAATTTTATTCCGATTGGATAATTTCACGGTTACATCCAATTTGATATTCGGATTTGTCGTACTTTTTACCTGCACAACAGAAATCCAGTCGCCGGTCTTTATATTCGTATATTTTGCGGCATCCTCCTTAGTGGCAGTTCTTAACCTCACATCCTTCTGTGGAATTTCAAACCAGGCATAGTCCTTTGTCGGCGCCATCCGATTTTCTTCCTGCAGCAAAGGGTACGCATCCACCAGAACAAATTCTCCTTCTTTCTTTTCCTTTACCACCTCTGCAAATGCTTCCCTGATATAGGATTCTTTTGCTGTCACGGCGATTTTTTCATATTTCTCAATAAATTCCTGTTTCTTCTCTTCCGGGTACAAATCCTCCGATAAAATTTTTCGGATTTCGTATACCTTGTCTTCCTCCGTAAAATTAGCCGGGAATACATATTCGTAAGAATATTTGTCTCCTTCTTCCGTCTCAAAAACAAATCCGCCGTGTTCCTCTCCCGGCACGATTTCTTCTTTCGTAACGGAAAAGCTCCATTCCGGCTTATCCGAAGCATCCGATGCAATCACACTGTCCCCCTGCTCATTGATATAGGATACCATGGACTCCTGTTTCACATCCCCATACACGGCTGTGTGTATCCAGTTTTTTACGGCTTTTGTTACAGCTCCGTCGCTTGCCGCATTCACACTGCCCACCGTTCCGGCAAGAAGCAGTACCGTTATGGCTGCAGCCGCCCATTTTCTATATGCCGGCTTCCGATGATTTTTCATAGAAACAGCTTTCTCTCTTTCGAGAATTGTTCGATTTACCGAAGCATCTGTCTTATAAACAGGAGCAAATTCCTCTTTCATCAGTTCTTCATAACGGTCTTCCATAGCCATGTTCCTCCATCTCTTTTACAATTTTCATCCTGGCATGATGCAAACGACTCTTTACCGTTCCTTTCGGCACATTGCATAACTTTGCAATCTCCTCAATTTTCATATCCATGGTATAATGAAGGTAAATCGTCAGTTTCAGTTTTTCCGGCAGTTTATCCACAATCTCATGCAGGACTTTGCTTCTCTCCTTTTTTATCACATCCGTTTCCACGTCCGCCTGACTTTTTATATTTTCCAAAAGGTCCTGATTTTCCCAGTCAACCACAACCTCCGTTTCCTGTTTGCACAACTTCCGTTTCTCATTTTTCCAGGTACGGATGGCAATTCCTATCACATAATTACGTGCCATTAACAAATTCTGCTCTTCGTTATAAGTGATGCGGTTCCGAAACTCCCAAGCCTTCAGAAAGGTCTCCTGGTACAAATCCTGTGCACGTTCCCTGTTTTGCGTAAGATACAGGCAAAAACTAAAAACAGCATCCCCATATGTATTCAGCAATTCTTCCATCTGAAGTTTCGTCATCGCTGCACCTCCTCGCTTTATCCTTTACTTTATTCTGTCGGGAACCCGGAAAAGGTTCATTTTTCATTTCAAAAAAATCCCCCATACTTCATCACGAAGTATGGGGGATTCTGTTTATGCAATAATTCAAATGTCCGTTACAGACCTTGTATTATTTCTCTTCAGCGATAGCTGCCTGAGCTGCTGCCAGACGTGCAATAGGAACACGGAAAGGTGAGCAGGATACATAGTCTAAGCCGATCTTGTGGCAGAATTCAACGGAAGAAGGATCTCCGCCGTGCTCACCACAGATACCAACATGAAGCTTAGGATTTACGGGCTTACCAAGTTTGATAGCCATATCCATCAGCTTGCCAACGCCGGTCTGGTCAAGCTTTGCAAACGGATCGTTCTCGAAGATCTTTGCATCATAGTAAGCATTTAAGAACTTACCGGCATCATCACGGGAGAAGCCGAATGTCATCTGGGTTAAGTCGTTGGTACCGAAGCAGAAGAAGTCAGCTTCCTTAGCGATTTCATCAGCGGTAAGAGCTGCTCTCGGGATCTCGATCATGGTACCTACTTCGTACTTGAGGTCGATGCCTGCTGCTGCGATTTCAGCGTCAGCGGTTTCTACAACTACCTTCTTAACGTACTTAAGTTCCTTAACTTCACATACCAGAGGGATCATGATTTCAGGCTCTACATTCCAATCGGGATGTGCCTTCTTTACATTGATAGCTGCACGGATAACAGCCTTGGTCTGCATCTTTGCAATTTCAGGATAAGTAACTGCAAGACGGCATCCTCTGTGACCCATCATAGGGTTGAACTCATGTAAGGAAGCGATGATGTTCTTGATAGTCTCAACGGATTTGCCCTGAGCCTTAGCAAGCTTCTCGATGTCTGCTTCTTCGGTAGGAACGAATTCGTGAAGAGGCGGATCCAGGAAACGGATGGTAACAGGACATCCTTCCAGAGCTTCGTATAATTTTTCGAAGTCACCCTGCTGATAAGGAAGAATCTTATCCAGAGCTGCTTCTCTTTCTTCTACTGTATCGGAGCAGATCATTTCACGGAATGCTGCAATTCTGTCTTCTTCGAAGAACATATGCTCTGTACGGCAAAGACCGATACCTTCTGCACCAAGTTCACGAGCCTTCTTTGCATCGGAAGGAGTATCTGCGTTTGTACGAACTTTCAGCTTTCTGTACTTATCTGCCCAAGCCATGATTCTGCCGAATTCACCGGCGATGGTTGCATCTACAGTTGCAATCTGGCCGTCATAAATGTTACCGGTGGAACCGTCGATGGAGATGTAGTCTCCTTCATGGAATTCCTTACCGGCAAGAGTAAATTTCTTGTTTGCTTCATCCATTGCGATGTCGCCGCAACCGGATACACAGCAGGTACCCATACCACGGGCAACTACTGCTGCATGGGAGGTCATACCACCACGAACGGTTAAGATACCCTGGGATACCTTCATACCTGTGATGTCTTCGGGAGAGGTTTCCAGACGAACCAGAACAACCTTTTCACCCTTAGCTGCCCATTCTTCTGCATCTTCTGCTGTAAATACGATCTTACCGCAAGCAGCACCCGGAGATGCACCAAGGCCTTTGCCCATAGGAGTTGCAGCCTTAAGAGCCTTAGCATCGAACTGAGGATGTAACAGAGTATCTAAGTTACGAGGATCGATCATAGCTACTGCTTCTTTTTCGGTTCTCATTCCTTCGTCTACTAAGTCACAAGCAATCTTTAGTGCAGCCTGAGCTGTTCTCTTACCGTTTCTGGTCTGCAGCATGTAAAGCTTCTTGTTTTCAACAGTAAACTCCATATCCTGCATATCTCTGTAGTGGTTTTCAAGGGTTTCGCAAACCTTCTTGAACTGATCGAATGCTTCAGGGAATTTATCAGCCATCTCTGCGATAGGCATAGGTGTACGAACACCGGCAACAACGTCTTCGCCCTGTGCGTTTACAAGGAATTCGCCCATCAGCTTCTTCTCGCCGGTAGCCGGGTCTCTTGTGAAGGCAACACCGGTACCACAGTCATCACCCATGTTACCGAAAGCCATGGACTGTACGTTTACAGCAGTACCCCAGGAATAAGGGATATCGTTGTCACGACGGTATACGTTTGCACGAGGGTTGTCCCAGGAACGGAATACAGCCTTGATAGCGCCCATTAACTGTTCCTTAGGATCATCAGGGAAGTCTGCACCGATTTTCTCTTTGTATTCAGCCTTGAATTCGGAAGCAAGTTCCTTTAAGTCTTCTGCGGTCAGTTCTACGTCGAAAGTAACGCCCTTCTTAGCCTTCATCTGGTCGATGAGTTCCTCGAAGTACTTCTTACCAACTTCCATAACTACGTCAGAGTACATCTGGATGAATCTTCTGTAGCAGTCCCAAGCCCAACGGGGGTTGCCGGACTTCTCAGCGATTACGTTTACAACGGTCTCATTTAAGCCAAGGTTTAAGATGGTATCCATCATACCGGGCATGGAAGCTCTTGCACCGGAACGAACAGAAACAAGAAGGGGATTCTCCTTGTCACCGAACTTCTTACCGGTAATTTCCTCCATCTTTACAATGTATTCATTGATCTGAGCCTGAATTTCTTCATTGATTTCTCTGCCGTCCTCATAGTACTGAGTACAAGCTTCTGTGGTAATAGTGAAACCCTGGGGAACAGGAAGACCAAGACCGGTCATTTCAGCCAGGTTAGCACCCTTACCGCCGAGAAGTTCACGCATGTTTGCGTTACCTTCGGTAAATAAGTACACCCATTTTTTCATGTTTGTTTTCTCCTTTATAGATTTATAAAACTATTTCAAGCACAAAAAGAAAGCCAAAAAAGCCTTTTCTGTGCTTAATCCTTATACATTTTATCAATTAGCCGGAAATATATCAAGATATTTAATTTAAAACTTTGGAGCAAAATCCACTTTTGTGCATTTTGTTAAAATTATATCTATCATTTTCGTCTATTTTTATAAACTTCTGTCGGTTACTCTTCTGCTTCCACAATATCCCTTGCCACAAACACACCGCTTGCGGAGGCATGGGAAAGCGAATGGGTAATACCGCTGCCGTCACCGATGACATACAGTCCCTTGTAACGGGTCTCCAGATGTTCATCGATTTCCACTTCCATATTATAGAATTTAACTTCCACGCCGTAAAGCAGTGTATCATCATTTGCCGTTCCGGGAGCAATTTTGTCCAGTGCATAAATCATTTCCATGATGCCATCCAATATGCGCTTCGGCAGTACCAGACTCAGATCCCCGGGGGTCGCTGCCAGAGTGGGACGCACCAGACCCTCTTCTATTCTCTTGGCATTGCTCCGCCGTCCGCGCACAAGGTCACCGAACCGCTGCACAATGACACCGCCGCCCAGCATATTGGAAAGACGCGCTATGCTTTCGCCGTAGCCGTTGCTGTCCCGGAAAGGCTCGGAAAAATGCTTTGCCACAAGCAGGGCAAAGTTCGTGTTTTCCGTCCGCAGATTTTCATCTTCGTAGCTGTGTCCGTTTACCGTCACAATGCCGTTGGTGTTTTCGTTTACCACGATGCCGTAGGGGTTCATGCAGAACGTCCTCACGTTGTCTTCAAACTTTTCCGTACGGTACACAATCTTGCTCTCGTAAAGTTCGTCCGTCAGATGGGAAAAGATAACGGCCGGGAGTTCTACGCGCACGCCGATATCCACACGGTTGGACCTGGTGGGAATTTCCATATCCCGGCACACCTGCTCCATCCACTTGCTGCCGCTTCTGCCCACCGAAATAATACATTTTTTACAGGTATACGTTCCGTTTTCGCAGACCACCTCATAGCCATTCTCAGTCGCTTTTACGGTTTTCACCGGCGTATCAAAGAAAAAGTCTGCTTTTTCCTTTAATTCCGCATACAGATTTTCCAGTACCACAAAGTTGATGTCCGTACCTAAATGCCGCACGGAGGCATTCAGCAGATTTAATTTGTTCTGCATGCAGAGCTTTTTGAATTTGGATCCAGCCGTAGAATACAGCTTTGTCCCCTCTCCGCCGTGGGACATGTTGATGGCGTCCACGTACTTCATCAGCTCCAGCGCCTTTGCCTTGCCGATATACTCGTACAGTGTACCGCCGAAATCGTTGGTAATGTTGTATTTTCCATCAGAAAAAGCTCCGGCACCGCCAAATCCGCTCATAATGGAGCAGCTTTTGCAGTTGACGCAGCTTTTGATTTTCTCGCCGTCAATGGGACAGTGTCTCCTGTCCAGTGCATGACCACCTTCAAAAACCGCAATCTTCAAAGCAGGGTCAAGCTTTGTCAGCTCATATGCCGAAAAGATGCCCCCGGGTCCTGCACCGATAATAATAACATCATACATTCATTCATACCCTCTCTTTTACCGTGATGTCCTCATTATACCCTTTCTCCCGATAAGTGTCCAATAAATTCCATGACTCTTTCATTGTCCTTAGAGAACAGTTCGTCCGGTGTTCCTTCCGCCTTGATGATACCCTCTTCCATAAAGATAATGCGGTCGGAAACCTCTTTTGCGAATTTCATTTCATGAGTAACGATAACCATGGTCATATGCTCCCTGGCAAGCTGTCTGATAACCTTAAGCACTTCTGCGGTAAGCTCCGGGTCCAGTGCGGAGGTCGGTTCGTCAAAGAACAGGATCTGCGGCTGCTTTGCCAGCGCTCTTGCTATGGAAACACGCTGCTGCTGTCCACCGGAAAGCTGGCAGGGATAGGCATCTGCCTTGTCGGAAAGCCCCAACTGTGCCAAAAGCTTTTCCGCGCGCTCCACGGCTTCCTTCTTGGGAATTTTATCCACATGGATTAACGCATCCGTAATGTTTTTCATGACATTGTAATGAGGGAACAGGTTAAAGTTCTGGAACACCAGTCCGAAACAGCTTCTTATTTTCTTAAGTTCTGCCCTGGTGGATGTGGCAGTCACCTTCTGTCCTAAATAAACAAGCTCGCCGTCGTCCATTTTTTCCAGCATGGTGGCACAGCGGAGCAGAGTGGATTTACCGGAACCGGAGGGTCCGATAATGGAAACCACCTCTCCCTTTTCCACGCTTAAGGAGATGTCCTTCAAAACACCGTGGCCGTCAAATCCTTTTTTAACATGATTCATTTCCAATATTTTCATGGGACCACCTCCTTATTTATAGTATGCGAACGCTTTCTCGATTTTTTCCATTACAACCGCCACAATCAGGTTGAAAATATAATAGAACACGCCGGCAATCATAAGCGGCATGATTGTGGTTTCCTTTGCCGCAATCTGCTTGGCAATGGTAAACATTTCCGCCTGTGCAATGGCAAATGCCAGGGAGGTATCCTTTACCAGCGTAATGATTTCGTTGGTGACGGACGGTAAAATCCTCTTGATCACCTGCGGCAGGATAATCTTGAAAAAGGTCTGCCCCCAGTTATAACCGAGCACCTTTGCCGCTTCGTACTGCCCCACCGGCATGGATTCGATACCCGAGCGGTAAATCTCCGCAAAGTAAGCGGCATAGTTGATGGAGAATGCCAGAATAACCGCAACGAAACGGTATCCGGGCCCGATTTTTACCTTAAACAGAATAGAAGGTCCGAAATAGATGATGAGAAGCTGCAGCATCAGAGGAGTACCTCTCATGATGGATATGTACGCTTTCGTCACGGACCTTAACACTACGTTTTTCGCCATTCTGCCAAAGGCAACTACCAGCCCCAGAGGCAAAGAAAACAGCAGGGTCAGTGCAAAGATTTCAATAGAAACCAGCATTCCTTTCGCTAATTGAAATAAAATCATCTGTATACTCATATTGTCACGCTTGCCCTTTCCCTGCCGTATTGTTCTTTCGGTTTTGTTCAGGTTATTTTATTGCTGAATCGCTC
>FR880817.1:0-37166 GCA_000434615.1 Clostridium sp. CAG:510 | reverse complement strand
CTGAACCGCTCTTTTCTTATTTGCCTAAGCAGACGGTATCTGCCACGCCCCATTCGTCGGCAATCTTCATGAAGGTACCGTCATCCACCATCTCAAGAAGGGTCTTGTTTACGGTGTCACGGAGTTCTTCGTTGCCAAGCTTGAAGCCTACCGCATACTGCTCGGTGGATAACTTCTCGTCTAAGATCACATAGCCGTCGCCGCGGGAAGCAATCTGGTAATTTGCCACACCGATGTCCATGGCTACGGCATCCAGTGCGCCTGCTTCCAGATCCATGAATGCGGTGTTGTAATCCGCATATTCGGTCAGGCTTGCAAAGCTGTTCTTTAAGTCACTGTTGTCTTCTTCATTTAAGGCGCTCAGTGCGGAAGAGTCTGCCTGTACGCCGACTGCCTTGCCCGCAAGGTCCGCCATTGTGGCAATACCGGAATCCTTTGCCACTACAAATACCTGGCTGTTGTCAATATAAGGGTCTGACCAGGTGTAATCATCCTCTCTGCCGTTCATGGTAAAACCGTTCCAGATGCAGTCGATATTGCCGCTGGTAAGCTCCATATCCTTGGAGTTCCAGTCGATGGGGCGCTTTACAAGCTCCCAGCCGTTTCTCTTGCAGACTTCTTCTGCCAGATCCAGGTCAAAACCTACATATTCCCCGTTGTCATCCATATATCCGTAAGGGGGAAACTCTGCGTCGAAGCCGACCGTAAAGGTCTTGCCTTCGCTCTTGGAACCACATGCCGTCAGTGTCAGTGCCAGACATGCTGCCACCAGTAAACTCATTTTCTTTTTCATAAGCTCCTCACTTTCTCCGCTGAACGCGGAACTACAATCCATCCCTGTGCCCCGCATTTTCATGCATCAGCACTCTGCCATATTATCACGTTAAAGTGCCCCTGTCAAATAAATTCCTTGAAAATTACACTTCTTTATGTATAATAGAATACGGACCCGAAAACTAAAAAACACAGCATTTATGCGGAATCATCCGCAAAAAGTGCCTATTATGAGGATTGTAAAATGATTAGTGCTAACAATGTCACCTACCGTGTAGGAAAAAAGGCGTTATTTGAAGACGTCAACATCAAGTTTACCGAAGGAAACTGCTACGGCTTAATCGGTGCCAACGGTGCCGGCAAATCCACCTTCTTAAAGATTTTGTCCGGAGAACTGGACACCACAAACGGTGAAATTTTCATCACCCCCGGCCAGCGTCTCTCCGTCTTAGAGCAGGACCATTTCAAATATGATGACTACACCGTACTGGACCTTGTCATTATGGGAAATGAGCGTCTTTACCAGATTATGAAGGAAAAGGATGCCATCTATGCCAAAGAGGATTTTACCGATGAAGACGGCATCCGCGCCAGCGAACTGGAAGCGGAATTTGCGGAAATGGACGGCTGGGAAGCAGAGTCCAATGCAGCCTCCCTGTTAAACGGCCTCGGCATCGACACCTCCCTGCACTACTCCGTTATGAAGGACTTAAACGGTAACGAAAAGGTAAAGGTTCTTTTAGCAAAGGCCCTGTTCGGCAACCCCGACATCCTGCTTTTAGACGAACCGACCAACCACCTGGACTTAGATGCTATCCAGTGGCTCGAAGACTTCTTAATCGACTTTGAGAATACCGTTATCGTGGTATCCCATGACCGTTACTTCTTAAATAAAGTCTGCACCCAGATTGCAGACATCGACTACGGCAAAATCCAGCTCTATGCCGGCAACTATGATTTCTGGTATGAATCCAGCCAGCTCCTTATCAAGCAGATGAAGGAAGCCAACAAAAAGAAGGAAGAAAAGATCAAGGAATTACAGGAATTCATTTCCCGTTTCTCCGCAAACGCTTCCAAATCCAAACAGGCTACTGCCAGAAAACGTGCCCTTGAAAAAATCGAACTGGACGAAATCCGTCCTTCCAGCCGTAAGTACCCTTACATTGATTTCCGTCCCGACAGGGAAATCGGCAACGAGGTCTTAAGCGTGGAGCACCTTTCCAAGACGGTAAACGGCGTAAAGGTCTTAAACGACATTTCCTTTATTGTCGGACATGATGATAAGATTGCTTTTGTCGGCGGCAACGAACTGGCAAAGACCACTCTGTTCCAGATTTTAGTCGGTGAGTTAGAGCCGGACGAAGGCAGCTACAAATGGGGCATTACCACTTCCCAGGCGTACTTCCCCAAGGACAACACCAAGGAATTTGACTGCGACCTGACCATTGCCGACTGGCTGACCGGCTACTCTCCCGTCAAGGATGTAACCTATGTCCGCGGCTTCTTAGGACGTATGCTGTTTGCCGGCGAGGACGGCGTAAAGAAAGTCCGCATCCTTTCCGGTGGTGAAAAAGTAAGATGTCTCTTATCCAAGATGATGATAAGCGGCGCCAACTGCCTGATCTTAGATGAGCCCACCAATCACCTGGACATGGAGTCCATTACCGCCTTAAACAACGGTTTAATCAAGTTCGGCGGCGTAGAGCTTTTCGCCTGCCATGACCACCAGTTTGTGCAGACCACTGCCAACCGTATTATGGAAATACTTCCGGACGGCAGCCTGATTGACAAGATAACCACTTACGACGAATACCTTGCCAGCGATGAAATGGCAAGAAAGCGTACCGTATACAATAAAACAGATGAGGATGAGGATTGATGGTAGATTTACACGTACATTCCACCTGCTCCGATGGCACCTTTACCCCCACCGAGCTGGTCGAATATGCACTGACACATCGGATATCCGCTTTTGCCCTGACAGACCATGACACTACTGCCGGTCTGTCGGAGGCCATCTCGTGTGCCGAAGCTCTTTCCGGCACCGTTTCAGAGAAAAATCCCGAGGGTGCTTCTGTGGAAGTCATTCCCGGGATTGAACTTTCTTCGGAATATAACGGTAAGGATATCCATATTGTAGGATTGTTTATTGATGAAAACAGCAAGGCTTTCAAGGAGCATGTGGCTTCCTTCTTAGCCTCCCGGGAAAACCGCAACCATAAGATGTGCAAAAAGCTTGCCGAATACGGCTTTGACGTTTCCTATGAAGATTTGCTGGCATATTTCCCGGACTCCGTGATTACGCGAGCCCATTACGCCAGGTACATGATGGAAAAGGACTATGTGAAAAGCCTAAAGGAAGCGTTTGAACGCTATCTCGGCGACCACGCTCCCTGCTTTGTGCCCCGTGAAAAGATTTCCCCGGAGCAGGCGGTTTCCTTAATTCTTTCCGCAGGCGGCATTCCCGTGCTCGCCCACCCCACCCTGTATCACATGGGGGATGAGGCACTGGAAACACTGGTTGCCCGCTTAAAAGACTCCGGACTTCTTGCCATCGAAGGCATTTACTCTACTTATACGCCCTCCGATACCCGGAAAATCCAGTCGATTGCGAGAAAATTCGGTCTTGCCATCAGCGGCGGCTCCGATTTCCACGGCGAAAACAAACCCGGACTTTCCTTCGGCACCGGCTATGGAAGACTCTACATCCACGAGGACGTTCTTGCCGGCTTAAAGCAGCTGCTTCCCCGTCCGTAATTCCTTAGCGCAAAAAAGTCACAGCGTCATGCTGTGGCTTTTTACGTGCTGTCTTACTTACCGCTGTCGCCGTAGTTGGAAAGAACTCTGGCGCTGGGGTCGTTTACGTTGCAGCCCTCCCAGGATTTGTTCGGCATCCAGAAATCGGGTACCATACGAGCCTGGCCGGGATAAAATTCTTCAAAGATTTCACGATACAGAAGGCTTTCTTTGGTGAACGGCTGCGCAAAATCGTATTTTGCACGCAGTTTTTCGTACTCTTCATCACTGTAAAGTCCTTCTGCATATTCTTTCAGGTCATCTACCATGCTGTGGCCTACCGCATCACTGAAGGCTGCCTTTTCTCTCCAGAGAATGTCTTCCGGCAGAATGGCATCCTTTTCAAAAGCCTTTCTCAACAGGTATTTTCCTTTTCCGTATGTATTCATCTTCTTTACCGGGTCGATTGCCATGACAAATCTGGCAAAGTCCAAATCACCGAAAGGAACACGCGCCTCTAAGCTGTTGGCAGCCAGGCATCTGTCCGCACGCAGCACATCATAGAAGTAAAGCTCACGCAGTCTCTTTTCCGCTTCCTTCTGGAACTCCTGTGCGTTGGGCGCAAAGTCCGTATATTTATAGCCGAACAGTTCGTCAGAAATTTCACCGGTGAGAAGCACCTTGATATCAGTGGTTTCATGGATTGCCTTACATACCAGATACATACCCATGCTGGCACGGATGGTGGTAATATCATAGGTGGCAAGCGCCTTGATAACCGTCTTTAAGGAAGCTAACACTTCTTCCTTTGTCATAATGACTTCCGTATGGTCGGCGCCGATGAAATCGGCTACTTCCTTCGCATACTTTAAATCAATGGCATCGATATCCATACCGATGGCAAAAGTGCGGATGGGTTTCTTTAAGATGTTTGCCGCAATGGCGCATACCAGACTGGAATCCAGACCGCCGGAAAGTAAAAATCCCATGGGCGCATCCGCGTCCAGACGTTTTTTTACACCTTCCGTCAGCTTGTCGTGAATACCCTTTGTGATAGTGTCCATATCCGCATGAATGTAACCGCGCACTTTGTCGATTTCTTCATATTTGACAAACTCACCGTCATAGTAATAGCTGCCGGGAGGGAAGGGCATAACCTCTTCCACCAGATCCATCAGGGCAATCGCCTCACTGGCAAACGCAATGTGGCCGCTCTTGGAATAACCATAGAATAACGGGCGGATACCGATGGGGTCTCTTGCCGCAATCACCTTGCCGGTCCTGGCATCATAAAGAACGCAGGCATATTCCGCATCCAGATGGGCAAACATTTCCAGCCCGTACATTTCATACATGGGAAGTAAAATCTCACAGTCGGAACCGCTCACAAAGCTGTAGCCCTGTGCCGTCAGTTCTTCCTTTAATCTTCTGAAACCGTATATTTCACCGTTGCAGATGGAAATGCTTCCATCCTTCATGAAAGGCTGCATACCTTCCTCACTAAGTCCCATGATGGAAAGTCTTGCAAAGCCCATATAGCCAAACGTCGTTTCCACCATCCGGCTGGCGTCGGGGCCTCTCATTTTCGTACGGTTCAAATGTGCCTCCATTTCTTCTTTGGTAAAGTCTTTTCCTGTGTAACACATAATTGAGCACATACTGTTTCCTCCTTTTTTTATAGAAATTTTTATAAATAAAAAGACGTCAACGAACCTGCTTTTGCAAGTTCCCTGACGTCTTCGTCATACTTAATACTGTTCTGTTTTAACGGACATCTCATTTGTCCGCGGCAAAATGTATGTCCCTAACCTTCTACTATGAGGTATCTGCCATCGCCTATATCGAATACTTCGGAAGCCTCTAAAATCGTTTCCTCATCGGCACCGTCCATATCGATACCGGCTTCATCGAAGTATGCAAGGACATCTTCTGCGGAATCAACCACTACAGCCATACAATCCTCTAAGAAGCTTTCCGCTTCTTCCTCGGTGGAAGCTACTTCCTCCGGGAAAAGCTGTAACTGATTTTCCAAGAAACAGGCTAAAACTGCATCATCGTACTCATGCATAACCCATCCTCCTGCATTCATATTAAAACTATCATTTAACCATAATATTCGTTCTAAGCCAAATAGTCAAGTAGTTGTTGCGGTTTTTTTATCAAAACATCCGCATGATTTTCTTTAAGCTCTTTTTCCGTCCGGAAGCCCCACAGGGCGCCCACGGTAAACGCGCCTGCCGCCTTGCCGGTCTGCATGTCGGTTCCGGTGTCTCCGATGTACAACAAGTCCTCCGGTGTGAGGGACAGCTTTTCCAATATTTTGAACACACCGATGGGGGACGGTTTCCTCGGTACATCATCCTGCTGCCCCTGCACCACGTCAAAATAGCCTTCGCCAAAGACTGCCTTAATTACATCCTTAGTTCTTTCATGGGGCTTGTTGCTTAAAACAGCAATCTTTACTCCCTTTTCCTTCAGGGCGGAAAGCAGCTCTCTGATGCCGTCGTAGGGCTCCACTTTATACATACAGTATTTTTCAAACACCTTACAGTACTCTTCGTAAGCGGCATCCAGATTTTTAAGCTCCGTATCGCCTCCGGCAATCAGACACCGTTCCACCAAAACCCTTGCCCCGTCTCCTACGAAAACCTTGTACTGGTCCTCCGTGTAGGGACCCATGCCGAATTTCGCCATCGCCATATCCCCGCTTAATTTCATGGACGCAAGGGAATTGGTCAGTGTACCGTCCAAGTCAAAAATTACAACCTTTTTCATAGCCATTCACACTCCTTAAGCTCCTGGTAGACTCTTGCCACAGGCAGACCCACCACGTTGTTGTAATCCCCGCAGATCCCCTTTATAAATGCCGCAGCCGGACCCTGGATACCGTAGCTGCCGGCTTTGTCCATACAGTCCTTTGTGCTGACATAGGCCTCTGTTTCCTGCTTTGTCATCGGATAAAACGTAACCTTCGTTTCCTCGTGAAATACCTTTCTCTTCTCTTCGCCGTTCTGTCTGTAAAGGAAGCAGACGCCCGTATATACCTCATGGCTTCTTCCCGCAAGGGCGGAAAGCATTTCCACCGCTTCTTCTTCCGACTTCGGCTTTCCTAAAATCCTGCCGTCCAGCACCACGATGGTGTCCGCGCCGATTACCAGGGCTTCCTTGTCTGTTTCCCTAAAAACCGCCTCTGCCTTTTGCTCCGCCAAAGACTCCACCACCGCTTCCGGATGCGTATCTTTTATTTTTTCTTCCACATGGCTTACCCGCACCTCAAAAGGAATGCCTATCTGTGTAAGTAGCTCCTTTCTGCGCGGGGAAGCGCTTGCCAGTATGATTTTATTCATGGTGTGTTTCCGGAATAAACACCCTTGTTTCCCCTTCCTCAGGAGCCGCCTTTGCCAGCAAAACGGCTTCCTTACAGAATTCATCCTGGGAATTCAGAGCTTCCTTTCCTCTCCTGTCTACCTTTTCATAGCTGCCTTCCGGTGTAAGCACATGCGCCTTTATCGTATCCTTCAGCTCACAGTCTAAAATGTGATACAGTCTCTGGCGCAGCTCTTCTTTTTCCACCGGGAATAAGATTTCCACTCTTCGCTCTAAGTTACGGGGCATCCAGTCCGCACTGGAGCAGTAAAATTCGGGATTGCCTGCATTTTCAAAATAGAAAATACGGCTGTGTTCCAGGAAATTGCCTACGATGGAGCGGACGGAAATCGTCTCGCTGACGCCCGGAATGCCTACCTTTAAGCAGCAGATACCGCGCACAATCAGCTCTATCTTTACACCTGCCGCACTGGCTTCATAAAGCGCCGCAATAATATCCGGATCGCATAAGGAATTCATCTTCGCAATGATATGGGCTTCCTTCCCCGCCCTGGCATTGTCACTTTCCCTGCCGATTAAATACAGGAATTTCTTTTTTAACCAGATGGGCGCCAGTGCCAGCTTGTTCCAGGAAAGCGGTTCGGAATAACCGGACAGCATGTTGAATACCGCCGTTGCATCCTCGCCGATGGCTTCGCTGCAGGTAAGCAGCCCCACGTCCGTATAGAGCTTGGCGGTGGCGTCGTTGTAGTTGCCGGTGCCAAGGTGCACATAACGGCGGATGCCGTCCTCTTCCCTGCGGACTACCAGGGTAATCTTGCTGTGGGTCTTTAAGCCCACAAGACCGTAAATAACGTGGCAGCCTGCCTTTTCCAGCATTCTTGCCCACACGATATTGTTTTCCTCATCAAAACGCGCTTTTAATTCCACCAGAACAGAAACCTGCTTGCCGTTTTCCGCTGCTTCCGCCAGTGCCGCAATAATGGGGGAATTGCCGCTGACACGGTACAGGGTCTGTTTGATTGCCAGTACGTCCTTGTCCTTGGCTGCCTGCCTGATAAAATCCACTACCGGAGTAAAGCTCTGGTACGGATGATGCAGCAGGATGTCACCCTTACGGATGGCGGCGAAAATATCCTCGCCCGCCGGCAGCGCCGGATGTTGCTGGGGTGTGTATTTCTCTGCTTTTAAGTGTTCAAAGCCTTCCAGTCCGTACATCTTCATTAAGAAGGTAAGGTCCAGGGGACCGTCAATATTGTAAATATCGTCCTCGTCGATATGAAGCTCTTTCTTTAAGATTTTTACCAGACGCTTATCCATGCCGTCTTCTACTTCCAGACGGATGGCCTCACCCCACTGTCTCTTTTTCAACTGCTTCTCGATTTCTTTCAACAGGTCTGCTGCCTCATCCTCGTCAATGGTGAGGTCGGCATTACGCATGATACGGAAGGGATGCACACAGACAATGGTATAGTTCAAAAACAGCTTTTCAATGTTGCGCTCGATGATTTCCTCTAATAAAATCACCTTTCTTGAGCCCTCATCCGCCGGCAGCTCCACAATACGGGGCAATACGCTGGGTACCTGCACCGTGGCAAATTCCAGTTCTCCGTCGCCGTTTTTCTTGGTTACAAGGGCGCCTAAATTTAAGGACTTGTTGCGGATAAGCGGGAACGGCCGGGAGGAGTCCACCGCCATGGGGGTCAGCACCGGATAGACGTTCAGTTCAAAATAGGAGTCTACAAAAGCCGCTTCCTTTTCGTTTAACATTTCATGCTTTTTTATCACATGCAGGCCGTTGGTTTCCAAAAGCGGAAGCAGGGAACGGTTGTAGGTGGAATACTGCAGGTTTACCATTTCATGGATTTTGGGATTGAGGGCGGCAAGCTGCTCCCCCGCCGTCATTCCCGCAATGTCCTTCTTAGTATAACCCGCATGCACCATATCCTTTAAGGATGCCACACGAATCATGAAAAATTCATCCAGGTTGGATGCGGTAATGCTTAAAAATTTCAGTCTTTCAAACAGGGGAATACTTTTGTCCCTTGCTTCGGAAAGCACTCTATGGTCAAACAACAGCCAGCTCAATTCCCGGTTGGTATAATAAGCCGGATTTTTAAATTCTTTTTTCTTATCTCCCATACGGATTTCCCTTTCTTTACAAACTGCGTTTCTGTTTTATGGTGGGCTGCACGTTAAACACTTCCTTGAAGAAAAGCGCCCTGTCCGTAAACAGTCCCTTCTCTAAGCTGATGTCCTCTTTGGTATCCACGGTAAGCACCAACTCCCTGTCTTTCAGCGCCACCTTGACGTTCTTGAATTTCTGCTTGTGGCTTCTGTCCAGACCGTTGGCGATCCTAAGAATGGCGGTCAGCTTTGCCACCGTCAGGTAAGACTGCATATCTAAGGAAGAATCCTTGCTCAGTTCATCATAATATAAAAAGTCATCGTGGTTAAACCGGACAATGTAGGCAACCATTTCTCTCTCCTTGTGGGAAAGTCCGATGATTTCCGTCGCCATGATAATCTGGTAGGAACACTCCCCGACGTTTATCATGCTGATGTATTTTCCGCAGTCATGTAAGAGTGCCGCAAGCTGCAGGTAAAGACGCTCCCGCTTGCCGAGACCGTGCAGTTTTTTCGTGTTGTCGAAAATGTTCATAGTAAGGCTTTCCAGCGTTTCCGCACGCTTCCGGCTTCCCATGTAGCGCTTGCTTATCTGCAGTGCGCAGTCTAAAATATCCTTTTCAAAGTCGTGGCCGTTTACCACAAGCTTCTGCTTCTGTCCGTATTCGTAGGCAATACCGTCGCACAATGTAGCGCCCGGCACCCATATCTGTTCCGCGCCCGTCATGGTTAAAATACGGTTCACCAGAATGGCGGAAATAAACATAAGGCCCGCGTTTTCTTCGGAAATACCTAATTTTGCGGCAATTTCCGTCGTGCTTCTTTCCCGCAGGTTCTGTACAAAGGTGCCGCACTGCGCCGCCGATACATAGCCGGGAGCCTCCGTACTGAAGAGTCCGTTTTTCAGCCACGGGGACAGGTAATCGTCCACCAAAATAATATTGGAAATATTTTTATCCTTTAAGTACAGCTTATACAGGACGGACAACTGGGCATCGTCCAATTCCTCAATAAGCTCTTCCATACGGGAAGGGCTGGTATTGATATGTCCCAGGCGCTCCCGCAGCCGGAGCACGCCGAGCTTCAGGTTCTGGGTGGTGTTTAATACCCCTTTGTCAAACAAAGAAAGCTGGATGCTGCCGCCGCCGATGTCAAGAAAAAGGGTGCCCTTGTCAAGCAGTCTGTCAAAAGCCTCTCCCTTGGCCGCCACGGATTTGTAGTTCAAGAAACGCTGTTCCGAGTTACTTAACACCTCAATCCGGATGCCGGTGGTCTGGGCAATCTGCTCGATGACAATGTCCCGGTTCTCCATTTCCCTGATGGCGCTGGTGCCGTATGCTTTGTAGGCATCCACCTTATAGCCGGTTAAAATATCCTTGTATTCCTTCAGTACCCGGCAGAGTTCATCCACTTTTTCCGTGCTCAGCTTTCCTGCGGAATAGGTCTCGCTTCCCAGGTCCAGCTTATGGCGGATATGGTCAATCTCCCGCATGCCGTTTTTTTCGGTAAATTCAAAGATTTTCATGGAGAGCTCATATGAGCCTACGTCAATGGCTGCAAATACTTTCATGCATCCTCCCCCTTTCCCAAAAGGTAATCAATAAACTGCTGCGCCGTGCGTCCCGACAGACCGCCGTGGGAAAGCTCCCACTTGTTCGCCTCTGCTAAAAGCAGGCTTTCATCCATTATAATGCCGTATCTGTCCGCCAGTGTGGTGACAATTTCCTGGAACTGCCGTTTGTCCGGTGCGCCGAAATAGATGGTCACGCCGAAACGGGAAGATAAGGATAGCTTTTCCGCCACGGTATCGCCACGGTGCAGATCGTCCTCCCTCTCCTCCTTGTCGGTAAATTTCTCCCGCACAAGATGTCTGCGGTTGGATGTGGCGTAAATCAGCACATTGTCCGGCTTCTTTTCCAATCCGCCCTCGATAACGGCTTTCAGATATTTATATTCGATTTCAAATTCTTCAAAGCTCAAATCATCCATGTAGATGATAAATTTATAATTCCGGTTTTTAATCTGGGCAATCACATCGTTCAAATCCTGAAACTGATGCTTGTATACCTCAATAATACGAAGCCCGCGGTCATAATATTCGTTCACAATGCCCTTGATGCTGGTGGATTTGCCGGTGCCCGCATCGCCGTATAAAAGGCAGTTGTTGGCTTTTCTTCCGTTTACAAACGCTTCCGTGTTTTCCACTAACTTTGCCTTGGCAAGCTCATACCCCACAAGGTCGGACAGCTTCACATGGGCAATGTTTAAAATGGGAACAATCTGCACGCCGTTTTCGTCATGCTCCACACGGAATGCCTTGTGCAGACCGAATTTGCCCACACCGTATTCTTTATAAAATTCTGTCAGGGTATCCTTCATTTCCTCCGCGGTATGGTCGTTGCAGAACTTCTCCGCCAGCTCGCAGATCCGGCTGCAGATGCGCTTGTTGTAGACCTTGCTCTCCTCGCTGGAGGCTTCGTAGTCCGTAAGCAGGGCATATTCCGGTACATTTAACGCCTCCGTAACCGGTGTAAAATCAAAATCGTAGAGTTCCTTGAAAATCAGGATATCATGCAGCACCGCCTTATTTATGGTACCCTCCACTTTGCCTCTGATTTCGCACGCCTTGCTGTAACTGTTTTCGTTGTTTACCAGTAAATTGGTCAGATAACAGTGCCAGAGGTTGCCGTGGAACCCGTAAGTCCCCGCAAGGTCTAACAGCTTATGGATGTCCTCGTAAAAAAGCGCCGCCAGATCCTCTTTATTATAGTAAGCATCATTGTAATGGGTCATGAGAAACGCCATGTCATGCAAAAGCTCGCCGTCCTCAAATTCCCTGTATACGATAAGTTCCTGTTCCCGCATATGTTTATCCTGCCTTGTTCTTAGTAATTTCCCAGAATCTTCATGCTTCTGGTTTCTTCTCTGAGTCCCCGCAGCGCATTCATCACGGCACTGTCCGTAAGGTTGCCCTCGAAATCCACAAAGAAGCGGTATTCCCAGTTTCTGTCCTCAATGGGACGGCTTTCAATCTTGGTCATGTTTAAGTTGTTGAAAATCACATGGGAAAGGGCATGGTACAAAGAACCGCTCTTGTGGGGCAGTTCAAAGCAGATGCTCACTTTCTTTGCATTCTTACAGTAAATCTTGCGGTTGGATAAAATCACAAACCGCGTAGAGTTTGTTTCCGACTGGTTGATGCTCTTTTCCAGTATGTTAAGACCGTACGCCTCCGCCGCATGCTCTCCGGCAATGGCTGCCTCCGTGATATCTTTTTCGTCCGCTACCTTTTTTGCCGCAAACGCATTGTTTTTCATGCTGATCTGCTGCCAGTCATACTGCTGTAAGTAGCGTGCGCACTGCATTAAGGACTGGGGATGGGAATACACCGTGCGGATGGTGTCCTTGGTCGCTCCCTCGCATGCCATCAGGCAATGCTCTATCTTAATAATCTGTTCACCCACAATGTAGTTTTCGTATTCTACTAAAAGGTCATAAATTTCATTGACAATGCCCGCCGTGGAGTTTTCAATGGGAAGCACCGCATAGTCGGCTCTGCCCTCTTCCAGTGCATTCATGGCATCCCGGAAGCTTTCCACATGAAAGGCATCTGCTTTTTTTCCGAAGAAACGTATGCACGCCTCCTGGGAATAGGAGCCTTCACTTCCCTGAAAGACCACATGCATGTTTTCCGTAGGAAGAGACTCCACCATATCAAAAGGAAGCCTTAACTGATTTTTCCCCTCCGCCAGCATCTTGTACTGCAGCTTGCGGCTCATGGACATAATCTGCTCAAACAGCTCTTCCACACCCTGTCTGTTTCCGGGGTCCTTTACCATTTCCTTTACTTTTGCTATCTTTTCCGCTTCTCTTGCGGTATCTAAAACCTGCTTTCCGGTTTCTATTTTATATTCAGCAACGCCTGCGCAGATTTTCATGCGCTTCTCGTACAGAGAAACTATCTGCTCATCAATTTCATCCAGACTCTTTCGCAATTCCGCTAACTCCAAAGTGGCACCTCTTTTTCCCTGATTTTACACTTTATCTTATACCAAAACCCCCTTGATAGCAAGTAAAATTAAGTCTATAATGAGGGTAAAATCTGTGAGAAAAGGATACTTTTATGAACGCAAAAGCAAAAAAATTTTTAATCGGCAGCCTTTTAGTTCTGCTACTCGGACTCCTCATCTTTTTATACATTTTAAGCAACCGCGTTGCCCCCGTTCCCGAAGGCACCGTGGGCAACAGTGCCGGCAATCTTTACAACGGCGGCATGTTCTGTGAATACAACGGAAAGGTCTATTTTGCCAACCCCTACGATGGCAATGCCCTGTATGTGATGGACACGGACGGCAGCCATATGAAGAAGCTGATTGCCACCAGTGTTTCCAACATCTGTGCCGGCGGCAAATATCTTTTTTACTTCCAGAATACTTCTTCCGGCACCGCAGGTCTGGGCTACCTTTTTTCCTCCCATTCCTTATGCCGCGCGCAGTTAAACGGCAGGCACATTACCAGCCTTTCCAAAGAGGTCATTTACAACATGCAGCTTATTGACAACTATTTGTATTACCAGTGCGCAGGCACGGACGGTCCCCGGTTTTACCGTCAGAAAATCAGTGCCAGGGAGCCGGAGCTTTTAGAACGCATCAGCGCCGATTTCTCCTGCGCCCTTCCGGACGGCACCGTTTATTATGCGGGCAACAACACCAACCATTACCTGTACCGTTACGACACCCATTCCGGCAGTACTTCCGCCGCCTGGCAGGGAGACCTCTGGTACCCGGTTTACGACAACGGCTATATCTACTATCTGGATGTGGCAAACAACTACCGCCTCTGCCGTTATTCTCTTTCCGCTGATGAAATTGAGGTCCTTACAAACGACCGTGTGGACTGCTTCAACCTCACCGGCAATTATGTTTACTACCAGAAAAACTCTGTGGAAAATCCCGCTCTTATCCGTATGCAGAAGGACGGAAGTAATCCCGTTATTTTAATGGACGGCAATTATACCCACATAAGTGTTGCCGGTGATTATGTTTATTTTGCCGCCTTTGAAAACGGCTATCCCCTTTACCGGGTTGCCGACGGCTACGATTACCCGGAAGTTTTCCAGGCAGCCTCCGATGCCGCCTTTGAGGCGCAGAAATAAGCAACCCTGCATGGTCTTTTGTCATAAGCTTCACTTAACAAAAAAGAACCGGAGTTCCGGTTCTTTTTATTGCTTTTCTGTTGTTTGTTTATCTGCTGTTTTCTGTTACCTCTTTGCTGCCGTTTCCGTTCCGGTTTACTGCTTCTTATACAGAATTCTGATAGAGTTCAGGATACAAAGCATTGCCACACCGGTATCGGCGAATACTGCCAGCCACATGGAGGCAATGCCTGCCAGACCGAGTATCATAATCAGTGCCTTTACCGCCAGGGCAAAGATAACATTTTCCTTGGAAATACGGCCTGTGAACTTGGCAATCCTGATAGCGGTAGGAATGCTGTCCATATCGGAATTTAAGAATACCACATCCGCAGCTTCCATAGCGGCGTCCGCACCGCTTCCCATTGCAGCACCCACATCGGCGCCTGCCAGTACGGGAGCATCGTTGATACCGTCGCCGACAAACATAACGGCGCCCTTTTCTTCACGGATTTCATTCAACTTGCTTAACTTATTTTCAGGAAGCAGCTTGCCGTAGTACATGTCGATGCCAACCATTTCGGAAACCTTCCTGGCATTTTCTTCGGTATCGCCTGTCAGCATGGCGGTTGCAATTCCCTGTTTCTTGATTGCCGCAATTGCGGATACGGCTTCTTCCTTAATCGTATCGGAAATCTTTAAGAAACCGATGAGTACATTGTCCTTTGCCAGCAATACCTCGGTGCCGTAGGAGTCTTTCTGTGTTGCTTTGTCATAGGCTGCGGTATCCACACCGTTTTCCGCAAGCAGCTTCTTGCTGCCGCACAGATATTTATGAGAGCCTGCCTCCAGTAAGATACCGTGTCCGGAAATTTCGGAAATGCTGCCCTTGTAAAGGTCGGTAATTTTCTCTTCTTCCGCCTTCTGCTTAATGCTGTAAGCAATGGGGTGTGTGGAAGCGACTTCACAGGAAGCAGCCACCTTTAAGATTTCTCTTTCATCTAAAGAAGCATCGGCAGAAACAATATCCTGCACAATGAAGTTGCCTTTGGTAATCGTACCGGTCTTGTCACAGACAACGGCCTTTACATCCTTCAGGGCTTCCAGTGCTACGCCGCCCTTAAACAGGATCCCCTTCTTGGAACCTGCTCCGATACCGGAGAAGAAAGCAAGAGGTACGCTGAGCACCAGTGCGCAGGGACAACTGATAACCAGGAAGGTCAGTGCGGTGTATACCCATTTGTTCCAATCGCCTGTTACCAGGGAAGGAATGATGGCGGTACATACTGCAAGTGCTACTACAAACGGAGTGTAAACTCTGGAGAATTTCGTAATAAATCTGTCAATCTTGGGCTTGCTGGCTGCTGCATTTTCCACAGAGTCCAGAATTCTGGTTACCATGGACTCTTCCAGTGGCTTATCCACTCGCAATTTCAGCACGCCGTTTAAGTTCATGCAGCCGGAAAGAATGGAAGCGCCTTCCTTTACGGAAACAGGCACCGGCTCACCGGTAATGGCAGAGGTATCAATCTGACTTTCGCCTTCAATAATCGTACCGTCCAGAGGAATTCTGTCGCCGGGACGAACCATTACGATATCACCGATTTTGGCTTCACCGGCGGGAATGGTTGTTACGTTGCCATCCTCTGCAAGCTGTACGGTTTCGGGACGTAAATCCAGAGCATCCATAATCTGGCTGCGGCTTCTTTCTACCGCCTTATCTTCAAACCACTCGCCAATCCGGTAGAACAGCATAACGCCTACTGCTTCCGGATATTCTCTTGTGGCAAATGCGCCTATGGTTGCAATACTCATTAAGAAGTTTTCATCCAGCATATTTCCTTTGAAAATATTCTTAACAGCCGTAATGACAATTTCCAGACCTAAAATCAGGTATGCTAAAATGTAAAGCACCAGTGACGGTATGGAAAAGTATTTTCCCATAATCTTTGCGGCTATCAACAGTACTGCGCCGGATATGATGCAGATAACATTCTTTCTGCTTTCGTCTTTTTCTTCCCTATCGTCTTTTTTCTTGGTTTCCTCTCGGGGAATAATCTTTGCGTCCGGTTCAATGGAGCTGCAGGCAGCTACCATCTTGGGGAACAGTTCATCCTGATTTTTTGCCGCAACACGAAGTTGCTTGGTGGCAAAGGTAAGGGATGCATATTCTACGCCGGGCAGGGACTGGATTTTCCTCTCAATCTTTGCCGCGCAGTTTGCGCAGTCCAGATTTTCCACAATGTAGATGCGCATGGGCGCCTTGGAGGTGCAGGGCGGAGCTTCCTTAACCTCTTCGTGATGATGCTCATGACCTTCATGGTCATGGTCGTGGTCATGACCGCAGCAGCAATCGCCGTCGTCATCATCGTGGTGGTGATGATGGTGCTTATGCTCCTCTTCCTCATGATGGTGATGGTCGTGACCTTCGTGGTCATGCTCGCAGCATTCATCATGATGATGTTCGTGTTCTTCATGCTCTTTTTCAAATTCTTTTAATTCATCTGACATATGAGTTACCTCTATTCATTGTTTAATATTTATAATTTATGTTTGAACATATGAATGATTGTTCATATATAAATATAAACATAAGTGTTCTGAAATGTCAATAGAAAATGAAACTATTTTATAGTGTTTTCCTTATTTCATAAAAGCACTCTCCTTGATTGCTGATTTTTAAAGCATTTTTCACGAAACTTTACCGAAGCATTTTATGGTTTTGTTCCGATTTGCTTTCCTTTTCTCTTTTTCCCTGAAAGCATTTTTTCATTTTTTCCAAATTTGCTGTTCTTTTTTTACATATCCGTAAAGCATTTTCATTATATTGCCATTTTTGCTTCTTTTTCTTTCCTATAATAAATGATAACGCATTTTTCTTATAATAACGAACGCAAAAAGACCTCAAGTTCTCACTTGAGGTCTTACTGCGGAAGATGGGACTTGAACCCACACGCCATTGCTGGCACAAGATCCTTAGTCTTGCCTGTCTGCCAATTCCAGCACTTCCGCATTTGCTTGGTTTGCACCGCGCAAGAATGATATTAACATTCTCCATGGAAATTGTCAAGAAAAAAGAAACAATTTTTTTATTTTTTTACAAAAGTTCCTCATCGTATACCGCCCTGCTGCCGCCTACGAACTTTGCCCGGGTTCTGGCGCATACCACATGGGCGCTGCCGATACGATTAATGGCAATGCGCAGCGGCACTGCTACCGCCTGCAGATGCATGCCAATCAAAGTATCTCCGATATCCATGCCCGCCTGTGCTGAAATGTATTCCACCGCTACCGGTTCCTTAAAACGCTTGTAGGCTGTTGTGCCAAAAGAACCGCCTGCCTTCGGCTGCGGAACCACATTTACTCTTGTCAGTCTGTCCCGTTTCATCAGTTCTTTTTCCACAATCAGGGCTCTGTTTAAATGTTCACAGCATTGTGCCGCCAGATAAATGCCCTTTTGCTTTGTAACTTCATAAATACCGTCAAAAACTGCTTCTGCCGTTTCCACACTGGAAAAGGTACCGATACGCTCTCCCACCACTTCACTGGAGGAACAACCGACCACCAGAATATCGCCTTCTTCCAATTTTGCCTGTGTCAGTAATTCTATCACAGCATCTGCCGCTTCTTTTTTCACTTCTTCCAAAAAAGAAGTATCCATTTTATGATCTGCCATACCTGCTGCCATTTTCGTTGCCCCCTTCTGTCATACCCACAATATAGCACACATTATAATCCGACGCAAATTTTACAAAAAAATTAAAATACATCATTTACAAATGCCTACCTTAGTAACCGGAAGTTACTTTTTCAATTGAGATTATTCTATTTCTATATTATTTCATTTCCTCAAAATCTCTCCGTACTTTGCGGAATACCTCCATCAGCTTCGGAGAAAACACGCCGCATTCGCCGTTGATAATCATACGGTATGCCTCGTCCGGAGAATAGGCGTCCTTGTAGCATCTTTCGTTTACCAGCGCATCATACACATCCGCCATGGAAACGAGCTGGGCGGAAATGGGAATTTCCTCCCCTTTAAGGCCGTCCGGGTATCCCTTTCCGTCATAGCGCTCATGATGGTGACGGCAGATTTCATAACTGACTTTTTTATAATCCGGCTCCCAGTCCTGGTCAATTTCATCCAAAAGCTCACACCCGCGTATAGTATGGGACTTCATATACTCATATTCATCCTCGGTCAGTCTGCCGGGCTTTAAGAGAATACTGTCGGGAATCATTATTTTACCAATGTCATGCAGAGAACTTGCTGCCACAATGGTACTGATCTTTTCTTCGGTAAGCCTGTATTCCGGGTATTCCTTCATGGCGCATTCAGCCAGAATTTTTGTATATCCTTTCACACGCTTGATATGCTCCCCGCTTTCCAGGTTACGGTATTCTACGACAGTACCGAGCATGTCGATAATCTGCTGGTTGTTTTCCCGAAGCTTTTCTGCCTGGATTTTCAACGCCTGATAGGCCTTACGGAGAACATTGGTCTGCTCCTCCACTCTTTCTTCCAGCTGCATTTTGTATTTATACAAGCCTGTGGCATTCTTGACACGTTTCTGCACGATCACATTGTTGAATGGCTTGGTAATATAATCCATGATGCCGAGCTCAAAGCATTTTTTCTCTGCTTCACAAGAAGTATCGCCGCTGATGATCAGTACCGGAATGCTGTCCATAAGTTTTCTTTCGTTTAAGACTTCCAACACATGCATGCCGTCCATTTCCGGCATAATCAGATCTAAAAGAATAGCGGTAAGTTCATCCGCCTGTCTGTCTATGATTTCCAGTGCCTGTGTACCGTTTTCCGCTTCCACTATGGTATAGTCCTGTTCTAAAATGGAACTCAGCAGTCCTCTGTTTATATCCGAATCATCTACAATGAGGATTGTATTTCTCATATCTACCTTCCCTTCATCTTTTGCACCGGATTTATTTATCCGGAATCAACTGCTCCACTCTCACGTACCCGTTTCCTTCCCTGAGCACCACATTCCGCAATTCCTGTGAATGCCAGTTAAGTCCGTTGATATCCACATCCACCCCGGAATACATGGTCCCCATTGCCACAATGCGGTGATTCAGGCTTTTCTTTTTACGCCTCTCCAATTCCTTCTTCTTATCCGCTATCATTTTCTGTTCCAGTTCCTTCGTATAAATAGCGTTCTCCAGCTTCAGATAAACCGGATTCACATTCCGGACCTCTTCGGGATGTTTCCTGCGGAAATCCTGATACGCATTCTGCAGGAGCACCAGTTCATTTCTGTTTTTTTCTTCTTCCTGCAGAAGAACGGCTTCATCCTTTAACACATCGTCCCGCGTGCGCAGGCACAGCTTCGTGGCAAGGCCCGTTTCGTTGCCGATCTGATAGGCCAGGATTTCGGTACCGGCGCTTACCTCGCCGCCTACCAGGATGCCTTTCCGCCCGGAAATCTCCACCTTGCCGCCCGCCTGCAGCTCGCTGCTCATACAGTAGTTGGCATGGATGTCGCTCTCCGAGATCAGCCTGGCCGACTCAAAAAAGACACCTCTGATATCGCCTTTCGCCTTCACGTACCCTTTTCCGTCGGCATTGTTTCCCTTGCGCAGAACAATGTCCCCTCCCGCTTCTAAGATGGCACCTTCCGTAAATCCGCCCACATAGATATCTCCGGTGGCAGAAATCCGGCTTCCACTTCCTACAGTACCCTGCACATACACGTTACCGTCAAAGTTGACATTGCCGTTGGCAATATTTACATTGTTTAAGACAAGCAGTCCGGTAATTTCCAGCTTGTCGCCCTTTAACTCTATCTTGCCGTCTATGGCTGCCAGATAGGTACGCCTGTCCGGCATAAGCCGGAATCCCTCTCCGGTGAGGTATCGCTGCTCCCGGCCGCGTCTTGCAGGAATCTCTTCTCCGTTTATTTTATAACCGGGTCTGCCCGGCTCCGCCACATGGTAATACGCCACCTTCTGTCCCGCCTTTACCATCTCAAACCATTTGGCATTCTGATAGTCTACAGATCCGTCTTCCAGAAGAATCGGATTCTTTTTTAGGTCCGTTTCAAAAAAGAATTCATACCAGCCGTCTTCTCCTGTCGTCGGTTCTTTTCCTCTGGCTATAACTACAATATCCCGGTCCGATTTTCCTTCACAGATCTGATCCATGGTCTGAAAATCGATTCCCTTTCTGACATTGTTCTGCTGCAGGGCTTCCATCAGTTCCTCCCTGTTTACTTTCTTTTCCCTGTCATGCAGAAATACCGATGCCTCCATCAGGTTTTCCGCAATAAATAATTCAAAAGCACTGTAGTTTTTCTTTAGCTGCTCCGGATTGTTTCCTGCTTTTTTCTGCTTTTCCAGAAGCTCCAGACGTTTTTCATGCATGGTCTTTGCGGTATACATAAAGCTTGTGTACTGCTTAACCGGAAGGTTTTCCTCCAGTCCAAGCCGGATTTCCTGCATCTGCTGCCAGTTGTACAGCTGATTGCGGTAAGGTGTGACATCCAGTCCTTCCCTCAGTCCGATTCTTAACTCCCTCATCTGCTGCCAGCTGTAATTCCGATTGGCATAAATACCGGCATCTATCTTTTCTTCCAGACCCATCCTTATCTGTCTTATGGATGCCCCGCGCAGAATCGGGGAAATATAATCCATAATTTCCGGCAGACCGTTCTCCAGCGCAATACGGATCTGGGTAAGCTGTTCTTCCTCGTATCCTTCCTTAATATACGGAAGAATGTCTACTTTTGCCTTCATGGCCTTCCGAATCTGTCTTAAAATACCGGCCGGCAGCTTTTTTAAGCCGGAAAGATCAACTCCGACCTGCAGGCCCTTACGGATCTGACGCATAACATCAAAAGGAATGGAAGCATCCGCATATCTGGTTACGTCGACTTTTCTTTCCAGACCTTTTCTGATTTCTTCCATCTGGAACCAGTCGAAGTCCGGATGGGCATAAATATCTACCGGCAGGTTCTCAAGCAGTCCCAGCCTTATTTCGTGCATCTGAATTGCCAGATATCCGGGATTTTCATATACAGACACATCAATCCCTGCTTTGCGTCCTTCTTCAATTTCCTTCAACTGATCCGTTGTAAATTCTGTTGTTGTCATTGGCTGATACCCTTTTTTTGTAAAAAGCTGTTTATGCTTCCGCCTGTAATGTTTCTAAGGCTGCAATGGTTCTTTCGTACTGTTCGGTCACCGCTTTATAAAGCTCCTCACAATCCCTGATCTCTTCTTTTCCTCTTAATTGTTCGGTAAGTGCCGAGCTTGCCTGAAACAGGCTTGTGAATCCTAAATTGGCACAGACCCCTTTTAAGGTATGTGCCGCACGGAATGCCTTCTCCGCATCCTTCTGTGCCATCCCCTCCTGCAGCTGCGCATAGCTTTTGTCCTGTAGGAATTTAAGGGCGAAACGCCCAATCAGCGCTTCACTTCCCAGACGTTCCATTGCATCCCGGTAATCGGCTCCTGCCAGTTCGTAACATTCCTGTACTGTCATTTTTTCCTGCCTTCGTTTTAATTACATTTTTTTATTAAAAACCACAAAAAGGGACTGCATTACCATCAAAAATAATAATGCAACCCCTTTTCCACAATGTAGTTCATTATAGCACAAACGTTTTATTTGTAAATAAATCTTATAAAAAAATGTTAAAAATCTGTCATAGTCAGGTAAAATCATGCCTCTTATTTTTAAGCACTCCTGCCACCGTCCGGGCAATCAGCTTATAACCTTCCTGATTAGGATGCAGATTGTCTTCCTGATACAGCTTAAGCTGCTCCTCTTTCGGTAACGCCGCAAAGGCTCCTTCTATATCAAGAAGAGACACGCCTTCCGCTGCCGCCGCTTCTTTTATGCATGCCCGGATTTCCTTTAAGTAGCTTTCCTGATGCTTGCGCCAGATACATTCCTGCACCGGTATGGGAAGTCCCGCATAAATAACGGCACCCGGAGAAGCTGCTTTCACCGCCTGCAAAATCTGCCGGTAACAGGGCACAAAATCCGCCTTCCGGCTTATCATGTCGTTCTGTTCGTACTTAAAATCCTGTGTATCGTCCATGCCGTCCTGGGCATCGTTGGTACCGAGCATCACCACGTAAATATCGCCCTTTTCCTGCAGTGCCTCCCTGTAGCGCACCTCCCGCATATAGGGCATGCCCATGACGCCCTTTTCGTTTTCCACGTTTAGGGCGGTGGTGCAGCACACGCCTTTGTTTACTACCCGGTATTCTTCCCCTAAAAGATTTTGTAAAACAGACGGATAGCTTTCGGAGGGTTCCACACCGAACCCCTCCGTGATGCTGTCACCCATACAGATTACTTTGATCATATGCATCCCGTACCTTTCCCCTGAATTTTTCATGTTTTACCACCGGTAGCTTTCCCCGGATTTTAGTGATATTTCCCGTATCTCATTGCGGTAGCGCACCTTGGTTTCCAAATCCTTCTTTGCCGTGATGCAGGCTTCCGTAAGCACGCCGTCCTTCCAGGAAAGACTCACTTCTGCGCCGCCCTTTATGCAAAGTCCCTTCACGCTGCCTTCCTTCCATTCCTTCGGAAGCGCCGGCAGTAAAACCACACGCTCCGAGGTGCTCTGTAAAAGCATTTCCGCAATGGCTGCCGTGCCGCCGAAATTACCGTCTATCTGGAAAGGCGGATGGTTGTCAAAGAGATTCGGCAGGGTGGATTTGCCCATAAGCTGCTTAAAGTTTTCGTAAGCGGCCTCTCCGTCCCAGAGCTTCGCATAGTGATTGATAATCCATGCACGGCTCCAGCCCGTGTGACCGCCGCCGAAGCTTAATCTTCTCTCCAGTGTCTTTCTGGCTGCCGTCGCAAGTTCCGGTGTCTTGTCCATCAGAATCTGTTCCGAAGGATGCAGGCCGTAAAGGTGGGAAATGTGCCGGTGGCCCGGCTCCGCTTCCTCGTATTCCTCCTGCCACTCCATGATGGTGCCGTTGCTTCCGATTTTCGTCGGCATGAGCTTTTCCCTTGCCGCCTTTATCTGTTCGTTCAGCTCATCCTCCACATGCAAAACCTCTGCCGCCTTGATGCACTGGGTAAACAAATCCCGCAAAATCTGGTTGTCCATGGTAACGCCCGCCGTATTGGAGCCCTTCTCCCCATTGGGAAGTATAAAGGTATTTTCCGGGGACACGGAAGGACAGGTCTTTAAGTAACCGCCGTCCTCTATTAAGAAGTCTAAGAAGAACAATGCCGCCTCCCGCATAATGGGGAATGCCCGACGCAAAAATTCTTCGTCCTTCGTAAATTCGTAATGGGTCCACTGGTGGGTGCAGAGCCATGCCGCTCCCATCACCCAGAAGGAACCGGGAATCCAGTGATCCTGGGTCACGCAGTCCCCCCAGATGTCCGTATTGTGGTGGCACATAAAGCCCCTGCAGCCGTACATTTCCTTCGCCGTCTTTTCTCCGTTCGGCAACATGGTTTCCAAAAGGGCAAACAGCGGCATATGGCATTCAGAAAGATTGCAGTTTTCCGCCAGCCAGTAGTTCATTTCCGTGTTGATGTTGATGGTGTATTTACAGTCCCAGGGCGGGGTCATGTCCTTGTTCCAGATACCCTGCAGGGTTGCCGGAAGGGTGCCTTCCCTGCTGCAGGCAATGAGAAGATACCGTCCGAAATCAAAGTATAACTTGGCAAGTCCGATATCCGTCTGTCCTTTTTTTGCCGCCTCTATCCGTTGATCCGTGGGCACGGCATCATAGCTGGACAAATCTCCCAGGGAAAAATTCACCCTGCCGTAAAGGGAGCGGTAATCGGCTTCATGCTCGGAAAGAAGGTCTGCAAAATCCCTTTTCGCCGCTTTCTCGATAATCGCTTCCGTTTCTTTTTGGATATCCTGCATCCGGTAGGTGGTGCCCGCCGTAAAGTACAGTAGCACCTCATCCGCATCCTCCACATACAGATGCTCGCCGATTACTTCCGTGCGTCCGCCCTTCGCATAGGCCTTTAATGCCATACCGAAGGAAAGACCGCCTTTTCCCAAATTGCCATATAAATAAATGCCGTTCTCTCCCATTTTCCTTATGCCGTCAAAGAATTTCCAGCGGCGCAGCAGGGCGCTAAAGGTCAGGCTTCCCGGTCTGTCCGCCGTAAACTTTATGACAAGCGCATCCGCAGGCTTCGAGAAAAACATTTCCCTGCCGTAGGTAATGCCGTCCGCCGTAAAATGGCTTTCATAAAATGCATTCTCTATATCGAGGCTTCTTTCGTAGTCCGTCACTTCCCCGATGTTTTCAAAGAAAATATGGACATCCCCCAGCGTCTGGGACGGATGGGCGCTGTCCGGGCAGCCGGACATTGCCATTTTGATTAACTTTTCTCCTTCTTTTATCCTGCCAGCCAAAAGAAGCTCCCGGATTTTCGGCAGGTATTTTAAGGTATCCGGGTTGTTCCGGTCCACGGGGCCTCCGTACCAGATGCTGTCCTCATTTACCTGTATATGCTCTTCCAAAACCGTGCCGTATACCATGGCGCCCATTCTGCCGTTTCCTAAAGGCAGGGCTTCCTCCCATTCGGCGGCAGGTTTCTGATACCACAATATGCTCATAACGCTCTTTCCTTTCTTAGCCGTTCTGTTTTTATTGTAAAAAAAAACCTTTTCTTTGCCTACTGTTCTTTTTTTAGATATTTCACTTATCTTTATTGACAATTCCTTTTTCATTTCCGCATACACTAATCAGAAAGGTATCTATGAAGAAAGGATACGGTATTGGAACATTCCGCTTTTTCTAAAAAACCCCTGATTGCAGTGGTGGGCCGCAAGGAAGATACCGTGCGCTATGAAAATACCTTAAAGCGCCTGTCCGTCCCTTATGTCACCACCCTTTCCTTTTCCCATATGCAGTCCTGCGACGGTCTGCTGCTGCCGGGCGGTGGGGACATTACCCCTGCTTTTTTCGGACAGAAAAATGCCGGCTCCTTAAATATCGACACGGAGCTTGACATCATACAGATTCAGGCTCTGGAACAGGCCGTGCGATATAAGAAGCCGGTGCTCGGCATCTGCAAGGGCATGCAGATTATCAATGTATTTTTCGGGGGAACCATCGTCCAGCACATGAAGGAGGCGGACATCCACCGCTATGAAAACGGCGATAAATTTCACGAAACCGTCATCCTGTCGGACACGTATCTGCACCGCATTTACGGAAGCCGCCTTATGGTAAACAGCGCCCATCATCAGAAAATCGATAAGCTGGGAAATGATTTGTCCGCCGTACAGTTTACGCCGGATTTTGCCGTCATGGAAGGACTCTGTCACAAAGAGCTTCCCATTTTCGGCGTGCAGTGGCATCCGGAGCGGCTGCCCGTGGACGGGGATGCCCTATTTTTCTTCTGGCTTTCCCTTTTTCGGTCGTCTGGGTGCGGGCGGTGCCATCCGCTCTAACATAATTTCAAATAGGAGCTTTATGATTTTTTTAAGTGTCTGTTTCGTATCCGCGTCAATTTCCTTCATGGCGCCGACGACACCGTTCATGCTCTTTTTCCAGTCCGCCGTAAAGTCAATCAGATTCTCCGCATGGGAGGCGGAAATTACCTGATACAGGGTATCCACAAAAATCTTCCGGTCCTTTACCGGCAGAGCGCAGACCCAGTCATTCAGCGCCTCGTCCCGCTTTTTCTGCAGGGAGGAAAGATTTTTCACATAAACAAATTCTCCCTTGTCAAGAAGCCAGGTAAACGGGTCATGCTGCAAAAGTCCGAAGGTTTTGCTTTCCACCACCTTGTAGTGATCGGAGGTTTCAAACAGCATGCCCACCAAAGAAGAATGGGGCAGAATTTTCACAATCCTGTCTTCTATTTCTTCGTATTCCTTTTCCTTCAGCACTTCCTTCGGAAATCCCGGACCGTCCATGCTGTAGATTTTTAAAATCCGCTCTTTTACCGGCTCCGTGCATTTCATGGCTGCGTAAACCGCCACGTTGCCGCCCTTGGAATGTCCTCCCACATAAAAGCGGTTGTGGAGCTTTCCCGTTACCATGTTTAAGTACTTGGCGGCGTATTCCTGGCTGGGCACCGGGTACCGGAAAGCCATATTGAAATCCTCTTTCCAGCCTATGATGGTTTCATCCGTACCCCTGAACGCAATGTACATGGTACCGTCATCCAGAAAAAACGTAATGGCGGAAAACTGGGTTTCCCACTCCGGCTCCACAATGTTGATGTAACAGTTCATTTTTAGGGTGCGGAACCGCCTGCTTTCATACATGGCTTCAAACAACGCCCTGTTGTTCTTTTCAAAGCGCTCATCCGCATACAGTTTTTCATAGTCCGCATGCTCCCGCAGCTGCTTCATGTTGACAAAACGGCGGTTCTCGGTCACAAGCGGCACCATGCCGTCAAATTTTAAATAACAGAACTGGCAGAACACCAGACTGTCCACATCCGTCATGGGACGCTCCGCAAAAGTATATTCGCCGTAGGTTTTAATATAGTCCAATATGGTATCTGCCATATTTACCACCATACCTTTCCATTCAGATACCGCTCCCTAAAGGCTTCTTTCACCCGGTTTACTTCGTCCTCAAACTCCCTTGCCGAAAGCAGATTGCAGCCCTGTCCGGTGATGATAATCTGTTCCAGACCATCGGAGGTAGCCACCGTCACTTTTTCTTTTCTGCCGTTTTCATGGGCAAATTTTTCAATGTACTGATCGGCGTTCTCCGCTTCCTTCGTAAACACCACGTGAATGTTGTGGTAGTCCGAAACCTCTGTCCGGTGTCCCTTTACCCGGTAGGCATCAAACACCACAATAAGGTTGCAGTGCACCATGCCCTGATAGTCGCACAGAATATCCATGAGCCTGCCCCTTGCGCCGTCAATGTTTACAGCAGCGATTTCTTTCAGTTCTTCCCATGCAAAAATAATATTATACCCGTCCACTAAAAGATATTCTTCTTTTTTCGGAGCGGCTTTATACACCACTGTCTCTGCGGGAGCCGGCTTTATATTGGTCTTCCGGTAAAAGCCCTTTCCCGGATTTTTCTCTTTTTTATTGGCATGGGCGGTCTTTTCGATGATGTTGTCAATTTCCTCCGTACCGAGGGCAATATCCAGTTCCCCGCTGTTTCTCTTGTAATGCTCCTCTTCTTCCTCGGTAACCATGCGTTTGCCGTATAGCCTGGCAATTTCCTCCGGGCGGCCTTCCCTGCCGTCCACATGGCGGTATTCCATAACCTCATACCAGGGCACCTGATAACCGCTGCCGTGGGCGCAGAACACGGATGCCGAAGGATTCCGCATATCCTCCAGGGCGTCATACCCTTTCTTTTCCACTACTTCTTCCGTGTTGTGGCAGGGATAATATCCTTTCAGCACGCACTGGATGCTGCCAAGTCCCCTGGTATAGGCATGCAGCTCCTTCTGGTAACCGCCGATGGTGGAAACCGGCGCCTGTCCGGTAAGGATTGCCCTGCCCTTTTCGATTTCCTTTACCGAGCAGGTGCCGAACCGCCGTTCCACATCCATCATGGCTCTGCCGATGTATTCCTCCGGCAGCTCCATTAAAAAGGCATAATACGGCTCTAACAGAATGCAGTCCGCCGCCATAAGTCCCTGTCTTACGGCACGATAGGTCGCCTGTCTGAAATCACCGCCCTCCGTATGCTTCACATGGGCACGACCCGCAATGAGGGTAAACTTCACATCCGTAAGGGCGCTTCCCGTGAGCACGCCGCGGTGCTCCCTTTCCTGCAGATGGGTCAGGATAAGGCGCTGCCAGTTCTTCGCCAGCACTTCCTCCTTACAGTCGCAGGCATAGCTTAGACCGCTGCCCGGCTCCTGCGGTTCCATGAGAAGGTGTACTTCCGCATAGTGTCGCAGGGGTTCAAAATGACCGATGCCAATGACGGGCTCCACAATGGTTTCCTTGTAGACCACGCTGCCCTCCGCAAATTCCACAACCACACCAAATCGCTTCTTAATCAGGCGCTGCAGTACGGAAAGCTGTACCTCTCCCATAATGCGCACCTGGATTTCCTTGTGTTCTTCGTTCCATAAAAGATGAAGCTGGGGATCTTCCTCTTCAAGCTGCTTCAGCCCCGCAAGTAACGTGACCGGCTCCGTGCCATCCGGCAGCACCAGTTTATAGGTAAGCACCGGCTCCAGCACCGGTATCTGTTCCTCCGCTTCCGTACCCAGTCCCTGTCCGGGAAAGGTAGCCGACAGTCCGGTTACCGCGCAGACACAGCCCGCCACAGCTTCCCCCGCCTGTTCAAAATTTTCTCCCGAATAAAAACGTATCTGGTTTACTTTTTCTTCGCCGACCGTATCCTTTACTTTTAAGGAGCCGCCGGTCATTTTGAGATACGTGAGCCTGTTTCCCTGGGCATCCCTGGCGATTTTGTAAACCCTTGCGCCGAAGGCTTCCGGGTACTTCTTTTCTTCCGTAAACCGGTAAATGCCCGCCAGAAGTTCCTTTATTCCCTGCATTTTTAAGGCAGAACCAAAGAAAACCGGAAAGATTTTCCGGCATGTAATGAGCTTTCGTATATGATTTTCTTCTATTTGTCCCGTGGTTAAAAATTCTTCCATGATTTCCTCGTCGCACATGGAAACCGTATCGAAGAATTCTTCCCCTTCCTGCTTCTTAAAGCTGACGCAGCCGTTATCTAAATTATCCTGCAGATTTGCGATAAGCTCCTCTTCCTCCTTATCCGTCTGGTCCATTTTGTTGACAAACAGAAAAGTGGGAATTTCGTAGCGCTTAAGCAGCCGCCACAGTGTCCTTGTATGCGCCTGCACACCGTCCGCCGCGCTGATAATCAGGATGGCATAATCCAGTACCTGCAGGGTGCGTTCCATTTCCGCCGAGAAATCCACATGCCCCGGCGTGTCCATCAGAGTTATCTGCATCTCCTCAAAGGAAATGGCTGCCTGCTTGGAAAATATGGTAATGCCCCTCTCCCGCTCCATTTCGTCGGTATCTAAGAAGGCATCCTTATTGTCCACCCTGCCGATTTTCTTTAGCTTGCCGCTTTCGTAAAGCAGCGCTTCCGATAATGTCGTTTTTCCCGCATCCACATGGGCTAACAGTCCCACAATCAGATTTTTCATGCATCCTCCTGTCCGTAATAGGCACCGGCTCCGTGTTTACGGTAATAATGCTTGTCCTGTAATTCCTGCGGTGCCGGCTCTACCTTACTGTTGATGCTCTCCGTCCGGTACGCCATTTTCGCCACTTCTTCTAAGACAACGGCGTTGTGTACGGCGTCCTTCGCATCCTTCCCCCAGGTAAAGGGACCGTGGTTTTTGCACAGTACCGCCGGTACTGCCATAATCTCTTTCTTACTCCGCTTAAATTCCGAAACAATCAGTTTGCCGGTGTTTGTTTCGTAAGCTTCGTCTATTTCTTCCTTTGTCAGGCATCTGACGCAGGGAACTTCTCCGTAAATGTAATCCGCATGGGTGGTTCCGTAGCAGGGAATGCTTCTTCCCGCCTGTGCCCAGCTTGTGGCATAGGAGGAATGGGTGTGCACAATGCCGCCGATTTCCGGGAATGCTTTATAAAGCTCCAGATGGGTCGGCGTGTCGGAAGACGGACGTAATTTTCCTTCCACACGGTTGCCGTTTAAGTCCATGACCACCATGTCCTCCGGCTTCATGCTTTCATATTCCACCCCGCTGGGTTTTATGACAAACAGACCGCTCTCCCTGTCAATGGCACTCACATTGCCCCAGGTAAAAGTAACCAGTCCGTATTTCGGAAGCAGCATATTGGCTTCATAAACCTGTCTTTTTAACTCCTGTAACATAATAATCCCTCCGTTGCCCGCGCTCAGCGGCGCCCATTTAAGCTCTCTGTCTGCTTATTCTGTCATCGCCCGTATGGCGGCTCTTTCTGCCTCAAATCCCCTGCGGTAACGCTTCATGAACTGCTCGAAGCCCTCCACATCCTTCTCGTCCGGCTTTCTTTCGCTGCCTTCTTTTCCGGCAAAAATGCGCTTGTTTAAGAATTCGCCCAAACTGCCGTTTTCCTTTTCCGTAAGGTAAGCTGCTAACAGGGCAATTCCCCAGGCACCGCCCTCTCCGGCTGTTTCCATAACCGATACCGGCGCATTCATGGCTGCTGCCGCAATGCGCTGTCCCGCTTCCTTTGTCTTAAAGAAACCGCCGTGACCGTACAGCTTATCCACCGTCACATGTTCTTCTTTTAGTAATAAATCCATGCCCACCTTCAGAGCTGCCAGTGCCGAATACAGGTGCATGCGCATGGTATTTGCCAATGTAAATTTACTCTCCGCACTTCTTACAAACAGAGGAGCTCCGCTTTCAAAACCGGTAACCGGCTCTCCGGAAAAATAGTTGTAGGAAAGCATGCCTCCGCAGTCCGGGTCGCCCGAAAGCGCTACGCTGTAAAGCTTTGTAAAGAGTTCGTCCGGCGTGATTTTCATGCCGAACAGCTCTCCGAACTGTGCAAACAGATTTGCCCAGGCATTGATTTCGGATGTACAGTTGTTGCAGTGCACCATACCCACGAGGGCGCCGTCGGGAGTCGTCACCAGATCGATTTCCGGATATACTTTTGCCAACGGCTTTTCCAGAACCACCATGGCAAACACGGAGGTTCCGGCGGAAATATTACCGGTGCGCACCGCTACACTGTTTGTTGCCACCATACCCGTACCGGCGTCGCCTTCCGGCGGGCAGAACGGACAGCCAGCTTCCAGTTCCCCGGAGGGGTCTAAGAGCGCCGCGCCTTCCTTAGTGAGCACGCCCGCTTTTTCTCCCGCAGGCAGTACCTTCGGTAAAATATCCCGAAGACACCATGAATAATGTTTATCCGCAATCAGCTTTTCAAAAGCCGCAAGCATTTTTTCATCGTAATCCCCGGTCGCGGTATCAATGGGGAACATGCCGGATGCATCCCCCACGCCGAGTACCTTTTCCCCGGTCAGTTTCTGGTGCACATAGCCCGCCAGCGTGGTAAAATAAGCCATCTCCTTCACATGCTCCTCACCGTTTAAGATTGCCTGATACAGGTGGGCAATACTCCATCTCTGGGGAATATTATAGGAAAAAGCACCGGTTAATTTTTCCGCCGCTTCCTCCGTCATGGTGTTTCGCCAGGTACGGAACGGTACTAAAAGCCTTCCGTCTTTGTCAAAGGGAAGATAACCGTGCATCATGGCAGAAATGCCCATGGCGGCAATTTTCTTTAAGGGAATACCGTACTGTGCCTTCACATCCTTTGCAAGGCTTTGGTAACAATCCCTCAGTCCCGAAAAAATGTCCTCTTCGGAATACGTCCAGATTCCGTTTTCCAGTCTGTTTTCCCAGCCGTGTCCGCCTGTCGCCAGTACTTTTCCGTCCTTATCCGTAAGCACGGCTTTTATTCTGGTGGAACCGAACTCAATCCCGAGATATACCTGTCCGGCTTCAATCACTTTTGCTGCTTCTTTTCCTGTTTCCATACCCTACCTCATCTTTGATTTTGTTTGTGCCCGGTGCTTTGTCTGTTTATGCCCGGTGCTTTGTCTGTTTATGCCCCGGTTCTTTGTCCGTTTTCACCCAAAGCTTCTTTTAAGGTTCTCCATCCCAGTACGGCACATTTTACACGCGCCGGCATATGGGAGATATCCTGCAAGGCTCCTGCTTCTTCCAGACTTTCGATTTCTTCCTCCGTAGCAGTCCCTTTTATCATTTTAGAGAAAATTTCTCCAAGATGCAAGGCTTCTTCTTTGGTTTTTCCGATAATCATGCCCAGCATAATGTCGGCGGACGCCTGGGAAATGGCACAGCCGTCTCCCACGAAGGCTCCGTCCGTGATAACGCCGTTTTCCACCTTCAGTTTTAAGAAAATGTCGTCCCCGCAGCTGGGGTTTATGCCCTCAAGCACAATGTCCGCATCCGGCAGGTCATGCTTGAACTCCGGGTGGATGTTGTGCTCTGTCAGAATTTCATTATAAAAACGATTACCTTCCATATCCCATTCTCTCCCTTATGGTGGACACGCTCTCAATCAGGCGGTCCGCCTCTTCCAAGGTATTATAAAACATAAAGCTGGCTCTTGTGGCGGAACCGATACCGAGATGCTTTAATAACGGCTGGGCACAATGATGTCCCGCTCTTACGCAGATACCGTCATTGCTTAAGATTTCGCTCACATCATGGGGATGCACATCCTCTATGGTAAAGGTAACGATGCCGGTATGATTTTCGGCTTCTTTATCTCCCACAATGTGCACATGGGGCATACGCTCCATCTCCTCCAGTACATGGGCGGTGAGCAGATGCTCCTGCTTCTGCATGTCGGCAAAGCCGATTTTTTTGATATATTCCATGGCTGCCGCCAGTCCGACCGCACCTGCCGCATTGACAGTGCCCGCTTCAAATTTATGCGGCACCTCTGCGTAAACCGCACTCTCCCTGGTCACGGACTCTATCATTTCTCCGCCGGAAAGAAAAGGCGGCATTTCCTCTAACAGCTCCTGTCTGCCGTACAACACGCCGATGCCCATGGGTCCTAACAGCTTGTGGCCGGAAAACGCGAAGAAATCACAGGAAAGTTCCTGCACATCCACTTCCATATGGGGCGTACTCTGGGCGCCATCCACTAAAATCACGGCTCCTTTTCTGTGCACCATCTCCGCAATCTCCTTTACAGGATTGACCCTGCCCAGCACGTTGGACACCTGGGTGATGGCTACGATTTTAGTCTTCTCCGTTATCAGCGCTTCCACTTCCGCAAGGTCAAGGCTGCCGTCCTGTTTGCATTCCATGAATTTTAAGGTGGCGCCGGTATTTCTTGCTACCATCTGCCAGGGAAGAAGGTTACTGTGGTGCTCCATAACGGAAACCAGAATTTCGTCCCCCGCTTTTACGTGGCTTAAGCCGTAGCTGTATGCCACCAGGTTGATGCTTTCCGTGGTATTTCTTGTAAAAATAATTTCACCGGGGAGCTTGGCATGGATAAAGTCTGCCGCCACTTCTCTTGCTTTTTCGTAGGCGTCGGTCGCTTCCACCGCCAGAGGATAAAAACCGCGCAGCGGATTGGCATTATGACGCTCGTAAAATTCTGTTTCCGCATCCAGTACACACCGGGGTCTCTGGGATGTTGCCGCATTGTCCAGATATATATTGCCGGTCTTTACGAGCAGTGGGAAATCTTTCCTATATTGTATCACATCCATCTTAAGAAAGCACCTCCTTTAATCCGTTCTGTATCCATTCCTGAGCCTTTTCTTCGGAAAGAAGTCTGCCGATGCGGTCAATGGCTGCCCTTGCCATAATGTCCTCCGCTTCTTTTTTGCCGATGCCCCTGCTTTCAAAATAAAACAGGGTGTCCTCGTCCAGTTCGCCGATGGTGGCGCCATGGCTTCCGGCAACGGTTTCCTCGCTGCAGAGAATCACCGGAATGGTCTGGTTCTGCACATCATCGCCCAGCATAAGCACGGTTTCGGTTTCTTCGCCTTCCGCACCTACGGAGCCTTTTTTGAAATCAATGGTACCGCGGAACACTTTCTTTGCCTTGTCCTTCAGTGCGCCGTCCGCCTTAATCCGGGACCTGGTTTCTTCTCCGAAATGGTTGACAACCATGTTGATGTCAAGCAGCTCTTCATCCTGTACCAGATACCCTAAATCGGCATCAAAGGAGGCTTCCTTCCCCACTAAGTCGGTCAGGGTTTCTCCGTAAATATTGCCCTGTCCCAGCATAACCTGATACAGCTCCAGGCTTCCCTTTTCTTCCACTTTCGTTTCAATCCGGTTAATTAAAGAGGTTTCCTTTCCCGTCTTCATGACCTGTACGAGCTTTACCCGGCTGCCTTTTCCCACATGGATTTTCGTCAGGGCTTCTATATGGAAAAAATCCGCATACTGCATATAAACTTCCACTTCTTCTTTTTCCTTTGCGGAAATCTCTATCTGCTTTTTCTCATAGTTTCCGCCGGATACCTGCAAAAATACCGGTGCATTTTTACTTCCTACCTGTATGGTTTCGCTTCCGCCTTCCTCTTCCCAGGGCAGTACGGCATCGTTCATTTTGAGCCAGTACCAGGTCTTGGACGGCAGTGCGTTTACTGTTCTTTTCATTTCACTCATCTTTTTCACTCCTTGCCTGTTATCCGATGCTTCCCTTCATTTCCAGACGGATCAGATTGTTCATTTCCACCGCATATTCCATCGGTAATTCCTTGGATACGTTGTCCGCAAAGCCACTGACAATCAGGGCTCTTGCCTCTTCCTCCGTTAAGCCTCTGGACATCAGGTAAAAGACCGCATCGTCGCTGATGCTTCCGATTTTGGCTTCATGTCCGATGGATGCTTCCTTGGTGCGCACATCCATAGCGGGAATGGTATCGGAGCGGGACTCGGAGTCCAGCATCAAAGACTGGCAGGACACTGCCGATTTGGTGCCCGTTGCATTCTTCTGTACCACCACGCTGCTCCGGAAGGTGCTGATGCCGCCGCCCTTGCTGATGGAACGGGTATTCATATAGGAGCTGGTATCCGGCGCCGCATGCACAACCTTGGCTCCGGTATCTAAGTTCTGTCCGGCTGCCGCAAAGGTTACGCCTGTAAATTCCATTTTTGCCCCTCTCCCCTTTAAGATACTCATGGGATAAAGGTAGCTTACATGGGAACCGAAGGAACCGGATACCCATTCAATAGTACCGCCTTCCTCCACAAGCGCTCTCTTGGAGTTTAAGTTATACATGTTCTTGGACCAGTTCTCAATGGTAGAATAACGCAGCTTGGCGTTCTTTTTCACAAACAGCTCCACACAGCCCGCATGCAGGTTTGCCACATTGTACTTGGGAGCGGAACAGCCTTCGATGAAATGAAGATTGGCTCCTTCATCCACAATAATCAGAGTATGTTCAAACTGTCCGGCACCCTTGGCATTCAGTCGGAAATACGACTGTAAGGGAATGGACACGTCCACGCCCTTCGGCACATAGACAAAGGAACCGCCGGACCATACCGCACCGTGAAGCGCCGCAAATTTGTGGTCCCTCGGGGTAATCAGCTTCATGAAGTATTCATGTACCATGTCGGCGTATTCACCCTGCAGGGCGCTTTCCATATCCAGATATACGACACCCTGCGCCGCCACCTCGTCTTTTACATTGTGGTATACCAGCTCGGAGTCGTACTGGGCGCCCACGCCGGCAAGGGACTTTCTTTCCGCCTGTGGAATACCCAGACGTTCAAAGGTTTCCTTGATGTCCTTGGGCACGTTTTTCCAGTTGTTCTTCATATCGCTGTGTGGACGCACGTAGGTGGCAATGTGGTCCATATCCAGTCCCTTGATGGAAGGACCCCAGTCCGGCACCTTTAATTCCTGATATATTTTCAAAGACTGCTGCCGGAACTCCCGCATCCATTCCGGGTCATGCTTTTCCTTTGAAATCTGGTCTACGATTTCCGGGGTCAGACCTTCTTCGATACGGAAGGCATCGTGTTCTTCGTCTTTTATGTCATAGACACTGCGGTCAATGTCATCCACATATGTTTTTTCTTCCATATTTGTGATTTCCTCTCTTTTTCCTGACTTTATTTCTCGTCACGTAGCTCGGTGAAGCCGTTTTCATTGATGACATCAACTAAGGAAGCATCGCCCTCTTTTACCACAATTCCGTTTTCCATGACATGGGTTACATCCACATGCAGGGACTCTAAAATTTTCGTGCTGTGTGTGATAATGAGCAGGCTTCCCTTGCATCTTTCCTGATAAATCTGGATGCCCCTGGAAACGGTTCTTACCGCATCCACATCAAGACCTGAGTCTGTTTCATCCAGAATGGCAAGGGACGGCTCCAGCATTAGAAGCTGCAGGATTTCGGCTTTCTTTTTTTCACCGCCGGAAAATCCGACGTTCAGATCTCTCTCTGCATAGGACTCGTCCATGTTTAAGAGCTCCATCATTTCCAGCAATTTCTTTTTATAGGTAAAAAGACGAATTCTTTCTCCGGTTTTATATTCCAGTGCGCTCCGGATAAAAGCGGAAAGGGTTACGCCCGGTACTTCCAGAGGGTTCTGGAAGGAAAGGAAAATTCCTTTCTTAGCTCTTTCGTTGACTGGCATATAAGTAATATCTTCTCCGTTAAACAGAATGCTTCCTTCTGTGACTTCGTAACGGGGATTTCCCGCAATCGCATATCCGAGGGTGGATTTACCGGTACCGTTGGGACCCATCAGTACGTGGGTTTCTCCTTTTCCTACCTGCAGGTTAATCCCGTGCAGAATTTCTTTTTCTCCCACATTAACGTGCAAATCCTTAACTGTTAATAACTTGTGGCTCATGGCTTTTCTCCTTTTCTGTTTATGTTTCTGCGTGTTTCTGGAATTCGTTACAACAGGTACAGTGCTCTCTGTGCCCTTCTTCCAAAAGAGACTTCAATGTGTGGCTGTCCAAATAATTGTCAATAACCCGGCTCAGTCCCATCCAGAACGGCATGGTGTAGCATTTGTCCGCCCTCGTACATTTGGCCTCGGACTCTCCCATGCAGGCAACGGGTATCATATCGTTTTCCACCGTCCGCAAAATGTCCCCCACTGGGTATTCCTCCGCCGGTTTTACCAGCCGGTACCCGCCGGTCTTGCCCGAAGAGCTGTCCACCAGATGTGCCTTGGACAATACCGTCATAATTCCCTCCAGATATTTCCTGGAAATTTCCTGCCTGTCCGCTATTTCTTTTAAGGAAATGTATTCCCCGTTATTGTGCTCTGCCAAATCCAGCATCACACGCAGGGCATACCTTCCTCTGGTTGAAATCATCATATGTTGTATCCTTTCTTCCCGGTCATTTCCGGGATGACTGTATGCATCTACCTGTATCCGGTATTCTTCTTTTCCATACTTTCCCATGTAAAAATATTCTATCTGTTTTTCGGGAAAAATGCGCCTGTTACTTCTTAGGCAAAAATTCTTTTTCTCCTATCTTCACAGTAGGAATTATAAAAATTAATTCCCATTGTGTCAATAGGAATTAGTGTACAAATTTGGGAACAAGGAATGTCCGGATAATATGGGGAACCCATTTCCATTCTTGGAATACACATGGCATTGGGCTACGTCCATATAATGGTGTAAATTAC
>FR880816.1:23892-27432 GCA_000434615.1 Clostridium sp. CAG:510 | reverse complement strand
ATTCTTCATTTTCGTCGAAGTTAAAATATGCTGTATTTTCATAACAGCGTCTGCCGAACTCTTTCAGAATCCAGGTCTTGCCCACCTGACGAACACCCTTCAGGATTAAAGGCTTGCGGTAGGGAGAATTCTTCCAAGCCTGCAGCTTTTTTAAGATAAATCGTTCCATAGAATCACTCCTCACATTTTTATTGGAGTTTTATGCTTTAAAATCACACTTTTATTATATGCAAAATCCATGAAAATTACAACTCTACATTTTTCCCTTAATTTTATCCATGGCATCCACAAACACTAAGATTTCTGCCACTACCTCATAGAGCTCCGGCGGTATCATTTCGCCGATTTCCAGCCGGGATAAGGTGTCCGCCAGCTTGTCGTCCCGATGGACCGGAACCGCCGCTTCTTTTGCCTTTTCGATAATCCGTTCCGCCACGGCTCCCCTGCCGGAAGCGATGACCTTGGGGGCGTCCTCATGAGGGTCATATTCCAGAGCGATTGCCTGTTTGATTTTTTTCTTTTCTTCCATCATCCACCTCAGACTTTTCTGTCATACCGCATTTTCCGCCGTTACCGGACTTACGCCCTTACGTCAAAGGCATACTGTGCATGCACAGACACTGCTCCGTTCTGCTTTTCCGTAAGCAGTCTTTCCACCGGGTTTTCCGGCTCTCCCGCCTCATCCTTTACTTTCATCTTACAGGAAATGTCATAGCCTCTTTTTTGCAGCCTGTCCGTCAGAATGGACATGTTCTTTTCCAAGAAAAGCAGGGTTTCCTCTTTTTCCACGGTAAATTCCGTGCTGACCTTTCCCTGGTTCATTTTGACATACACTTCCAGCGGTCCCAGATGCTCCATGGTAAGATGCAGCAGGGCGCTGACCTCTCCGTCCTTTTCCGCCAGACTGCGCTTATTGGTAAACACATACAGCTCTCCGTTTTTTTCACCGTTCTGCATTTTCAGGGGAAGCTGCACGTAGGTATACATCTGGTTCAGCTGGTTCATAAAATCGATGTTTTCACTTAAATTCGTAATGCTTTCCTGCAGTGCTGTGTTCTGTGCGCCGCTCTGCTGAAGGGTTTCGTTTAAGGTATGCAGGCTCTTTACGATTTTTTCATAGACCTTGCCCACTTCCCCCTCTTTGGGAAGCGTTTCCGGCGTAAGCGACCACTGCGTCTTTACGGTGCCCTCCAGTAAATTCTTCCAGACCTTGCCGGAAAACAGCCTCTGCAGGCTTTCCGCCTCCTGCGTATTGCCTGCCGTTATGTCCAAAAGCGCCTTCATCATTTCCTGCGTCGTATTTCCGGACAGGGTTATGCCTTTTTCCGTAAGGAGCCCTGCGGCTTCTTTTAAGAAACCGGCAGCCTCTTCTTCCGTAATCAGACCGTTATTTAAGAGTTCCGAAAATGCCGCATCCTGAAGAACCCCTTTTATGAGGGCGGCATTGCCGGACATGGGGGCGTCCGCAAGGGCTTCTCCCACCAAATCCGCTCCGCTTACGCCGGCTGCCAAAACATCCCCGGATATGCCGCCTGCAGGCACCTCTCCCGCTAAATCTGCTCCGGTGATACCGCCTGCTGGATTGCCGACTGTTACGTCACCGGCTGCCCCGGCGCCGTCCGGGAGCATCCCCATAAGGGTGTCGGAAATCAGCTCTTTCACCAGGTTCTGATACTGCGTCAGGGTATCCGCATCCACCCCGGCTGCAACGGCTGCAACGTCTGCACCGGCTGCAATATCCACCCCGGCTGCAACGTCCGCTCCGCCCGTGCCGTTTATAAGCCCCTGCAGGGCATCCGTCACGTCCTGCATGCCCTTTACCACTTCATGCTGCAGTTCCGTGTAATTCTGTATCTGCCGTAAATTGCTCTCGGTAAGGGGCATATCCATTTTATGTAAGAAAACCACATCCGTTGCCGAGGCATCGGTGTGGGTGACCACATCCTTGAACATATTCTGCAGGGAACGGCTGTCGATGCTCATGCCCAGCTTCATCATCTCATCCGTCATGGCAACGGTGCTTTCGTTGATGGGAAGTCCCGCCATCTGCAGCGCCTTATAAACATTGTCCGCCTGCGCCGTATTGGTAAGAAGGGGACTTAAGGTCAGGGTTGTTCCGTTGTTTTTTACCTGAAAACGGATATTCTGTCCTTCCTCCACATTGACATCCTGCTCCAGTCTTGCCTGCAAAACCGTGTCTTTATCTATGCGTATCTGCACCTCATTGCCGTTTTTAGCAATAATTTCTCCCTGTATGGTGGTACCGGGAACCAGACTTTTCACCATTTTCGGAAAAGTTGCTTCCGTAGCGGCTGCCGCCTGCTGGCTGCTGCTCTTTATTGTTGACTGCAATAAATCCGTAAGTCTCACGAGTACCTCCTATCGGAAACAAATATGAACCGGTTTCTATACAAAATGAGTAATAAAGCTCCTTCTGTGTATGGGGCAGGGACCGTATTTTTTCAGCGCCTCAATGTGCGCCGCCGCGCCGTATCCCTTGTTGGAAGCAAAGCCGTATTCCGGGAATACCGTGTCGTATTCCACCATCATTCTGTCCCTCGTCACCTTTGCCACAATGCTGGCTGCCGCAATGGAAACGCTCTTGGCGTCGCCCTTGATAATGGGCACCTGTTTCATGGGCAGCCCCGGAATGGTAACCGCGTCGTTTAACAGCACATCCGGCTGCACGGAAAGCCTGGAAACCGCCTCCCGCATTGCCTCATAGGTTGCCTGCAGAATGTTGATTTCATCAATACGCTCCGGAGAAGAAAAGCCCAGCCCCACGGAAACTGCCTTTTCCATAATCACATCATAAAGCTCTTCTCTCTTTTTTTCGGACAGTTGCTTGGAATCGTTTAGATATAAAATATCACAGTCCTTCGGTAAAATAACGGCACCGGCCACCACGGGACCGGCTAAAGGGCCTCTGCCCACTTCGTCTATGCCGCAGAGATACCCGAAGGCGGCGTATTCCTTTTCAAATTTTTTTAAGCTTTCCGTGCGCTGTTTTTCTTTTTCCAGTGCCTCTAACTTCTTATTGGCAGCGGCAATCAGGCTCTGTACGCCGCTTCTTTCATCCGCTTCATAGGCGGATATAAGTTCAGGCAGCCTGTCCAAAGAAGCTGCCTGAAAATGGAATTTAATAACGGATATTTTTTCATCCATAACAAATCATCCTTTTTTACTTTCTGTCATTACATTTCTTTACCGGTGTTTCAGAATACCGAAACGGCTGAGCGGCCAGATACGCAGCCATGCCTTGCCCACAATGGTGCTTCTGTGCACGTTGCCGACTCTCGGGTCGCGGCTGTCCGCACTGTTGTTGCGGTTGTCTCCCATGACAAAATACTCGTCATCCCCAAGGGTAATGGGCTCCGCCGCGGAACCTGGATTCAGAATGACCTCTTTTCCGTAGCCCTCTTTCAGGATTTCGCCATTTATGTAGATATTGCCCTCATCATCAATCTGCACCGTTTCTCCCGGCAGACCGATGATACGCTTGATGTAAAATTCCTTTCCGCCGCCATACTGGTAGGGAAA
>FR880816.1:14192-23872 GCA_000434615.1 Clostridium sp. CAG:510 | reverse complement strand
TAGGGAAAGACAATAATGTCAAAGCGCTCCGGGTCATGGAAACGGTAGCTTAATTTATCCACGATTAAATTGTCTCCGATCTTGCTTTCGTCCCGGTCGTCCGAGCCGTGCAGGGTGGGCTCCATGGAAGCGCCCTTTACCACCGTCCGCTGTCCCACAAACGTAACAATCACATACGTGATTAACAACACACCTAAAATATACAGTCCGGTGCTGAACAGTTCCTTCAAAAATTTACGATTCATGTTTACCTTCTTCTGCCGGATATTCCAACGTAATTCTGCCTATTCTGCCGCTTCTGAAATCATCGATAAGAAGCGCTGCCGCCTTGTCGTAGTTTAAGGCTTCGCCCTTGTCAAAGCATTTTCTCACCCGGGCTATCTGTGCCAGACAGGCGATGGCGGTATTCTTTTCTTCTGTAAGCTCCGGATGCGCGTCCTGTCCCTTTTCCGGTGCCTCACTCTCTGCCGTTAATTCCGCATAGGTAAAGCCGTACCGCTCCTCTAAAAGCTTCGGGTATTCTCTGCCTAAAAACATGAGCAGATCCACCGCCATTTCCTGCATGATAAGAATTTCATCGTTGATGGAGCCGATAAATGCCAGCTTCATGCCCACGGACTGGTCTTCAAATTTCGGCCAGAGGATACCGGGGGTGTCTAAAAGCTCCAGCGTGGGATTGACCTTAATCCACTGCTTTCCCTTGGTCACACCGGGCTTATTGCCGGTCTTGGCACATGCCTTTTTGGCAAAGCTGTTGATAAACGTGGACTTTCCGACATTGGGAATGCCCACCACCATGGCGCGGATGGGACGGTTTACAATACCGCGCTTTTTGTCGCGCTCTATTTTTTCCTTGCAGACTGCTCGGATGGTATCCTGGATGGAGCGCATGCCTGCTCCTGTTTTGGCATTGATTTCCAGTACCGCATAGCCTTTTTCTTCAAAAAAAGCGGTCCATTTTTTATTCTGTACGGGGTCCGCCAGATCGGATTTATTCAGTAAAATCAGGCGGAATTTATTCTTTCCAAGCTCATCAATGTCCGGATTTCTGCTGGATAAAGGAATCCGGGCATCCGTAATTTCTATAATCAGATCAATCAGCTTGATATCTTCCTGCATCATACGTTTTGCTTTTGTCATATGACCGGGGTACCACTGATAATTCATCTCTTAAACCAAACCTTTCCTATTATGTCTTTCCCCTTTACGGGTCCGATATTCGCCGAGCGGCTGTCCTCGGAAGCATTGCGGTTGTCGCCTAAAACAAAGTACTCGTCCGAGCCTAAGGTAAGCGGGTTCTGCGCAATGCCGGCTTCCGCCATTTTGTCGTAATCATCCACCACCCTGATGCCGTTTACATACAGTCTGCCGTCCTTTATCTCCACGGTATCGCCCGGAACGGCTACCACCCGTTTGATGTAACAGTGGGAATTTTTGTTGCCGTTCGGCAAAAACACCACCACATCATTCTGCTTCGGGGAAGTCAGAAGATAGGCATAACGGTTGACCAGTACCTTTTGTCCGTTGGTAAACTCCGGCTCCATGGAAACACCGATGACACTGACGGACATCCCCACGGAATACACCAAAATAAACGCTAAAAAAACAGCCACACAGATACCGAAGATATAGACGAAAATCTCCCTTACGGTACCGGCGCTGATTTTCTTTTTCTTTCTGTAAAAACTAAGTCCTTTATTCCTTCTTCTCATACTAAACCTTTTTATTTTTCTTATAGGATTTTATTATACTACCTCGGGAAAAGTAAGGCAAGAAAGAAAAAAGGACTTTCCTTTTCCGGAAAGTCCCTCGTAAAAAATTATTTAACGATTTCTTTAACCTTAGCCTTCTTACCAACGCGGCCCTTTAAGTAGTTCAGTTTCGCACGTCTTACTTTACCTCTTCTGACTACTTCGATCTTCTCTACGTTAGGAGAATGTAACGGCCATGTCTTCTCAACGCCGATACCGTTGGAGGATTTTCTTACAGTGAAGGTTTCACGGTTGCTTCCGCCCTGTCTCTTTACTACAGTGCCTTCGAAAATCTGAATTCTTTCACGGTTTCCTTCTTTGATTTTACCGTATACTTTTACGGTATCACCAACATTAAACTGGTCAACGGTTTCTTTGAGCTGTTCAGCTTCGATGCTCTTAATGATTTCGTTCATTTCTTTACTCCTTTTCTACTGGATGTTCTTAATACACTTCGTAACAGAGGACCATCTATTTTCACAACATTCATACTTTACCATAGAACCTGCATTTTTGCAAGTTATTTCTTTACAAACCAGCGGATATTTCCTTTCGCGGCATACAGGGACAGCTTCTTCTGTAATTTGAGGGATGCCTCGTTATCAAAGAAAATCTGACAGTACGGCGTATCGCCTCTTTTTACGGTTTCGTTTATGAGAAAACGCTCCAGCTCCATGGCATAGCCCTTCCCACGGTATTTCGGAAATACAAACAGCATGCCCATGCTGCCGTCGGAATGTTCTCCGGCAAAGCCCGCCAGTACCTCTCCTTCAAAGATGCCGAAAAGCTTGCCTTCCCGCAGATGCTCCCGGATACCGTCTATGGAAAGTAAATCATAGTTTTCGTCAATGATTTCCGCGTAGTCCTCCGTAAGCAGGCGTATATCGCTTTTGGGCGCCTGCAGAAGCTCTTTTCTCGTATAAGACATCTGCACGCAGGGCGGGCACATTTCGTAGGTTGTCCCGTCTTTACAGACAAAGTCACGCAGCACCTCGTCCATAAAGGGTTCATGGGAAATAATGGAATCCGGCGCTTCCGTGAGGGCAGCCAGCGCTCGTTTTCCCGCTTCCGCATCCTTTGCCATAAGCTGGCAGGCTTCTCCTGCCCGATTATACAGAAGCACGGTTCCTTCTTCCTTATAAATGAGCTTTGCAACGCCCCTGTCTATGGTTTCTATCATATCCCTGTATAGGAGCTTATTCTTCATAAGCATTTCCTTGCAGGTCTGAAGCTCCAAGTATCCGGCATAAAGGTCGGGGCGTCTTTCCTTTGTCCGCTCTTCCGCCTTTTTCTGCCGCCATTCCCGGATTTTTTTGTGGTCACCTGATAAAAGTGCCTCCGGTACCTGCTTTCCGTGCCAGATTTCCGGTCTGGTGTACTGCGGATACTCTAAAAGATAACCGGAAAAGGACTCATCCTTGGCGGAAAAATCATTGTGCAGCACGCCGGGAATGAGCCTGGATATGGCATCAATCATCATCATGGCTGCCAGTTCGCCGCCGGTTAAGACAAAATCCCCCATAGAAACCGTATCCGTCACGATTTCCTCCAGGGCTCTTTCGTCAATCCCTTCGTAATGCCCGCACAAAAATACCAGGTTTTCCTCTTTGGAAAGCTCCTCCGCCATCCGCTGGCTGAAGGTGTGTCCCTGGGGGGAAAGATAGATGGTGCGGACCTTCCTGCCTACGGATGCTTCTGCCGTCTGTGTGGATGCATTTTCTGCTTCTGCAGCCTGTGTGGATGTGTTTTCTGCTTCTGCCGTCTGTGTGGATGTGTTCCGGGCTGCTATGCTCTCCGTCACTGCCTCGTAAGCCCGGAAAACCGGGTCCGCCTGCATCAGGAGTCCCGCGCCGCCGCCGAAAGGATAATCGTCTGTCTTTTTATGCTTATCCAGTGTGTAATCCCTGATATTTACGGTATTTAAGGATATAAGCCCGTTGTCCATGGCACGTTTTAAAATACTGGTATACAGTCCGTCCCTCACCATATCCGGGAACAGTGTCAATACGTGGAAATTCATAAATCCAACAATCCTTCCATTACATGTACCGTCATTTTGCGTGCCTCCGTGTCCACGTCAAGGACACACTGTTTAATGGCGGGGAATAAAACTTCCTTGCCCTCCGGTGTCTCTACCGCATACACATCATTGGCGCCGGTGGAAATAACGTCCTTTAAGGTACCGATGAGTTTTCCTTCCTCATCGCACACATCCATATCAATCAAATCCGCAATAAAGTATTCGTCCTTAGAAAGCCTTACTGCGTCTTTTCTGTCAATCCAAAGCTCCTTCTGACGGAATTTCATCACGTCATCGGGATTTTCATAGCCCTTAAATTTCAAAATCACCATCTGCTTAAAGAACTTTACTCCTTCGATTTCCAAGGAAAGCAATTCTTTGCCGGTGTCCAGATATACCTGTTTTAATTTTTTAAACCGTCTGCTGTCATCCGTGGTGGGAAATACCTTAACTTCCCCCTTAATGCCGTGTACGGATGTCACGACGCCTACTTTCAATCGGTCCGTCATATGTCCTCTTTCTTTTAAAAACAAAGGACGCCTGAGGCGTCCCTGTTTCGTCCTACCCTGTAGGATTAGATGATTTCTACATCCACTCTCTTATTGTCTTTGGATGATGCTGCTTTTACAACAGAACGGATTGCTTTTGCAATTCTGCCCTGTTTACCGATTACTTTACCCATATCAGATGCAGCAACATGAAGCTCTACAGTTACATTCTTACCTTCTGTTTTCTCTGTAACAACTACTTCATCCGGATTATCAACAAGTGCTTTTGCAATTACTTCAACTAATTCCTTCATAATCCACCTCCAAACACGCTGTCAACAGGAAATTATTTTTCAATGCCTGCAGCTTTGAAAAGTTTGCCGACAACTTCTGTAGGCTGAGCACCGTTTGCCAACCACTTCTTAGCTAACTCTTCGTTAATGTTGAAAGTGCTGGGATCTGTGCTGGGATCGTAGGTACCGATTTCTTCGATACATTTTCCGTCTCTGGGAGAACGGGAATCTGCAACGATGATTCTATAATAAGGAGCCTTCTTCTGTCCCATTCTTCTTAATCTGATTTTAACTGCCATTTCTTTTCACCTCCGCGTGATGCTTAAAATTTTATCTATGATAAGGAAATCTGAGTTCCGTACCATTCTTTTTTTATACCATGTTCTTAATGGTAAATTCTAAAAAGGAAATCTTCCTTTGCCTCCCATTCCCGGGAAACCGCCGAAGCCCTTTCTCTTGCCGCCTCCGGCAAACTGCTTCATCAGTTTCTGGCTCTGTTCAAACTGTTTGATAAAGCGGTTTACCACCGCGATATCCACACCTGCACCCTTAGCAATACGGAACTTGCGCTGCGGGTTTAAGAGCTTGGGATTTCTCCTTTCGGCAGGTGTCATGGAAAGCACAATGGCTTCCATATGGGCAAGCTGCTTTTCGTCCACCATGGACTCGATATCGCCTGCTTTTCCTCCCATACCCGGCATCATACCGAGGATTGCGGAAAGCCCGCCCATCTTTTTCATCTGCTTCATGCTCTCTAAGTAGTCCTCAAAATCGAACTTACCCTTTTTCATGCGGCCGGCCATTTCTTTTTCCTTGTCCGCATCAATGTCAAGGTTTGCCTGTACCTTGTCAATCAGGGAAAGCACATCTCCCATGCCAAGGATTCGGCTTGCCATTCTGTCGGGATAAAACTGCTCTAAATCGGAGAGCTTTTCGCCCATACCTACATATAAAATAGGCTTGCCTGTGACAGCCTTTACGGAAAGAGCCGCACCGCCTCTGGTATCACCGTCCATCTTGGAAAGGATAATACCGTCGACACCGACTTTTTCATCAAACTCCTTTGCCACATTGACGGCATCCTGACCTGTCATGGCATCCACAACAAGCAGTGTCTGATGAACATCTATATTCTGTTTGATTTCCTGTAATTCTGCCATCATGCCTTCATCGATGTGAAGACGTCCGGCGGTATCCAGGATAACCACATTGTGTCCGTTTTTTTCTGCGTACTTAAGGGCTTCCTTTGCAATCTCCACAGGTTTGTGGTCCGTACCCATGGAAAAGACATCCACTTCCTGCTTCTTTCCGTTTATCTGCAGCTGTTCAATCGCTGCGGGACGGTAGATGTCGCAGGCAACCAGCAACGGTTTCTTGCCCTTTAATTTTAATTTACCGGCAATCTTTGCCGTGGTGGTGGTTTTACCGGCACCCTGAAGACCTGCCATCATAATGACGGTAATTGCCTTGCCGGGCTGCATCTTAATCTCCGTGGTCTCGGAGCCCATGAGGGCAACCATTTCCTCGTTTACGATTTTGATAACCATCTGTCCGGGATTTAAGCCGTTCAATACATCACTGCCTACGGCTCTTTCTTCCACGGATTTCACAAACTGCTTTACCACCCGGAAGTTTACATCCGCTTCCAGAAGCGCCATTTTGACTTCTTTTAAGGCGGTCTTGACATCCTCTTCCGTAAGTCTGCCCTTGCTTCGCAGATTTTTGAATACATTCTGCAATTTTTCGGTTAAACTTTCAAATGCCATACCTGTTTCCTTTCGGGTATCACTCTTTTAACAGCTTCTCACTCAAAGCTTCTATTTTTTTAATCTTCTCGGAAAGCGCCGATACCTCCGTGTCCGCCGGTAAGCTCTTCCTTGTTTCCTCGGCAAGACTTTTGATTTCACGGACGGTTTCTTTCGTCATCTGGAACTTTTCCAAAAGATGCAGTTTACTTTCATAGTCGCAAAGGATTTTGTCGCAGCGTCTGATAAGGTCATGCACGCCCTGTCTGCTGATGCCCTCCTGCTCGGCTATCTCGCCAAGGGAAAGGTCTCCGTACACGGCATCCTCATAAATCTTCTGCTGATGCGATGTCAGAAGGTCACCGTAAAAATCATACAAAAGGCCTTTTTCAAAAATCTTATCCATAGAAGGCACGCCCTTTCGGTTTTCCTATTGTCACCTTTGCCATGATACAATATCCCGCCACGGGTGTCAAGTATTTTTTCTTTACACCCCTGTTTTTTTGAAAAACTTTTTTTCTATAGATTCTTCTGCATACGGCTTCTCCATTACAGCTTTTCGCTGAAATAGCTCTTGTAGCCCTCTCCGTAAATTTCCGAAGCGCTGCTCACAATCATAAAGGTATTGGGGTCTTCCTCTTTTACGATTTCTTCCGCTCTCGGCGCTATCTGTTTTTTAGTGACGCACATAATGACCTTCTTTTCCCTGCCGCTGTAAGCGCCCTGTCCTTCCATGTAGGTTACACCGATATTGAGCTCGTCCAACAGCCTTGCCGCGATTTTTTCCGACTTGTCGCTGATAATGTAAATCAGCTTGGCGCCGTCCTTACCGTACAGCACCAGGTCAAGCAGCGTGGAGGTCACAAATACTTCCATGGCGGAATAAAAGGCTCTGTCAATATCCTGGAAAACAACGGCGGATGCCAGCACCACCAAAAAGTCCATAATGAGGAACAGAGAGCCTGTCTTCATGTATGGGAATTTCAATTTACAGAGCTTTACCACAATGTCCATGCCGCCCGTAGTGGCGCCTGCCTTGAACACACCGCCCATGCCGATTGCCGTCAGCATGCCGCCGGCGATGGTTGCCACCAGTACGTCATTCGTAAGCGGGCTTCCGTAACGGCTGAGCAGATCCGTAAACACAGAAATAATGGTGGTGCAGTAAACGGTTGACATTAAAAACTTAAACCCGAATTTCCACATACCGATTAGCAGAATGGGAATATTAATAACAAAGAACCAGATACCGGTGCTGCCTCCTATCGCCTTATTTAAGATAATGGCGATACCGGTTACGCCGCCGGAAGCAATGTTGTTCGGCTCCACAAACAGACTGATGCCCACGGCATAACAGAAGCATGCCAGTGTCATAAGTGCGTAGCCCAGAACTTTTTTGCCGATTTTTTTCTTATCCATATTTTTTCTCCTTTACACGAATTCCATGGATTGCCCGCTGCAACCCTTCCGTTTTACCATAGGACAGAAAATCCGCATATATAGTATATGCGGATTTTATCAGTGTACTAACACATCTTTTGATTTATAAGCATTCCTTCCACCCGGAAAGCTTTAGATAATGGGCTGAATCAGTTTCGGGCTGTAGCCTTCTTTTTCCAGCGCTGTAATAATCTGATGCTTGTGCTCGGTGCCGAAGGCTTCGAGGGTAATACGAAGCTCCACGGCTGCGCTTCTGTTGGTGGATACAAACTGGTTGTGCTCCAGCTTGATAACGTTGCCGTTTTCCTTTGCCACAATGCCCGCAACCTTGCAGAGCTCACCCGGCTTGTCGGGAAGCAGGACGGAAACGGTAAAGATACGGTCCCTGAAAATCAGACCCTGCTGTACCACGGAGGACATGGTAATGATATCCATATTGCCTCCGCTTAATATCGGTACAATCTTTTTATTCTTCACATCTAAGTGTTTTAAGGCTGCCACGGTCAGAAGACCGGAGTTTTCTACTACCATCTTATGATTTTCCACCATATCAAGGAAGGCTACAATCAGCTCGTCATCTTCTACAGTAATGATGTCGTCCAGATTTTTCTTTATGTAAGGAAGCAGCTTGTCGCCGGGTGTCTTCACGGCTGTACCGTCTGCAATAGTGCTGACATGGGGCAGTGTCACTACCTTGCCTTCCTTTAAGGAGGCCTTCATGCAGGCTGCACCTGCGGGTTCTACACCGATGACCTTAATCTTGGGATTTAAGAGCTTTGCCAGTGTGGAAACACCGGTTGCCAGTCCGCCGCCGCCGATGGGAACTAAAATATAGTCTACCAGTGGCTGTTCCTTGAAGATTTCCATGGCAATGGTACCCTGACCGGTTGCAACGGTTAAATCATTGAAAGGATGGATAAAGGTATATCCCTTTTCGTCCGCCAGTTCGTATGCCTTGGCACATGCTTCGTCATACACATCACCCCACAGAACCACTTCCGCGCCGTAGCTCTTGGTACGGTTTACTTTCATAAGAGGTGTGGTGGTCGGCATTACGATGGTTGCTTTCACGCCGTAGCATTTTGCGGCATAGGCAACGCCCTGTGCATGGTTGCCTGCGGAAGCGGTAATAACGCCCTTGCTTCTCTGCTCGTCACTTAAGGTGCTCATGGCATAATAAGCGCCGCGCACCTTGTACGCTCCGGTAAACTGCATATTTTCCGGCTTTAAGTAAATTTTGTTGCCGTAGCGTTCGCTTAAGAAATCGCTGTAAACCAGCTTGGTTTCAAGAGTCACCTTCTTTACAATTTCGGAGGCCTCCTCAAATCTCGGTAATGTAAGCATCTTCTCGTCCATATTTTCTCCTTTTCTCAAAACCTGCAAACTTTATGCCTGCACAATTTTCACACTTCTTTTTCTTCTTCGTCATCGTCTTTTCTGTCAAACAGCGCACTGACAAATGCATCCGCATCGAACTTCTGTAAATCGTCTATGGTTTCACCCACACCAATGTACTTTACCGGTACGCTTAATTCGGACTGGATGGCTACCGCGATACCGCCCTTTGCTGTACCGTCAAGCTTGGTCAGGATAATACCGGTCAGGTCTGCCACCTCACCGAACTCCCTCGCCTGCACCAGTGCGTTCTGTCCGGTGGTGCCGTCCAGGACAATAAAGTTTTCCCGGTAGGCATCGGGAAATTCCCTGTCAATGATGCGGTTCATCTTCTTTAATTCTTCCATCAGGTTCTTCTTGTTGTGAAGTCTGCCTGCGGTATCGATTAAAAGCACATCTGCCTTACGGGACTTGGCTGCCATACAGGCATCGTAAACCACGCTTGCGGGGTCGGAGCCCTCTGCGCCGCCGATAATGTCCACGTCCGCTCTGTCCGCCCATTCCTTAAGCTGATCCAGAGCCGCCGCGCGGAAGGTATCTGCCGCCGC
>FR880816.1:7429-14142 GCA_000434615.1 Clostridium sp. CAG:510 | reverse complement strand
CCTGTGCCTTCAGTTTGCCGGCAAGCTTTCCCACGGAAGTGGTCTTTCCCACGCCGTTTACGCCGATTACCATGACTACGGACTGTCTGTTTTCAAACTCGTAGGCATTTTCTCCCACCTGCATCTGCTCGCGGATACTGTCCACCAATAGCTGTTTGCACTGGGAGGGCTCTTTGATATGCTGCTCTTTTACCTGCTGCTTCAGCCGCTCGATAATGGCGGTGGTGGCATTCACGCCGATGTCACCCATGATAAGAATTTCTTCCAGCTCTTCATAGAAATCCTCGTCTATGGAGGAAAATCCGTTAAAAACCGAGTCAATACCATTTACAATATTGTCCCTGGTTTTTTTCAGCCCGATTTTCAGTTTGGCAAAAAATCCCATTTTTTCTTCACTCATAGTCGTATGCCTTCCTTTATATTTTCCTTATCTCCTCTGCTTAATTGTCCAAATCCTTATCAATCAGATTGACGCTGACAAGGGCGGAAACCCCCTTCTCCTGCATGGTAATACCGTACAGGCGGTCTGCTTTTTCCATGGTTCCCCGTCGGTGTGTAATGACGATGAACTGTGTATTCTTGGTCAGCTTATGCAGGTACTTGGCAAATCTTCCGACATTGGACTCATCTAACGCCGCTTCGATTTCGTCTAAAAGGCAGAACGGTGAGGGCTTTAAGTTCTGGATGGCAAACAGTAAGGAAATCGCCGTCAGCGCCTTTTCGCCACCGGAGAGCTGCATCATGTTCTGCAGCTTCTTTCCGGGCGGCTGGGCAATGATACGGATGCCCGCTTCCAGAATATCCTCGTCCTCCATCAGCTCCAGAGTACCTCTGCCGCCTCCGAAAAGCTCCTTGAATACTTTGTCAAATTCCTTGTTAATCTCCGCAAATTTCTCCTGGAACTGCTTTCTCATGGCGCTGTCAAGCTCTGTGATGATGCCCTCCAGTGTCTTTTCCGCCTCGATCAAATCGTCATGCTGGGTCTTTAAGAAGGTGTAACGCTCCATTAAGTTCTTGTAGTCCTCAATGGCGTTGACATTGACGTCACCCAGCTTTTTAATCTGGTCCTTGATGGCAGAAATTTCTTTTTTCATGGAGCCTAAATCCGTAAGCTCCTCTTTCCGCAAGGACGCCGCATCGGAAAGGGTCAGCTCATATTCATCCCACATATAGTTGATCTGGGTTTCCATGGCCTCTTCCATTTTTTCCTTCTGGGCATTCAGACGGTAGACCTCCTTATCCAGTCTTGTCATCTGCTGGGACAGTTCTTCCCGCTCTGTAAAGAAGTTCTTCTGCTTGGCGCTCAGTTCTTCTTTCTTTGCTATATTTTCCGTCAGTTCCTTCTGGGACTTGTCCTGGGAAGTATGGGAAGCCTCAATGGTTTTTTCAATTTCGGCAATGTGCTCCTTCTTTTCCTTAAGGCTTTCTTCGTTACCGGCAATGCCGTCTTCAATTTCGGAAAGCTCTCCCTTAAGGTTTTCGATTTCGGCGTTGATACGGTCCACATTCTGCTGGTGAAAGCCCTGTGTCTGCAGCATTTTTTCCACCTTAAGCTCCCATTCGGAAACCTTGGCTGAGCTTTCTGTTTCCAGAAGTCTCTTTTCCTCCAGTTCCTTCTGGAATTCGGAAATGCCTGCCTCTACGGATTTCTCCATTTCCTCGGAACCGGTCAGCTCTTTCTGGATTTCTTCCTTGCCCTGCTTGATTTCCAGCACCTGCTTTTCCATTTCCTTTAATTCTTCCATTAAGGAACGGGAGCCTGCTTCCGCTTCTTCCATGCGCTCCTCGGCGCTTTCCACGGAAAGTCTTGCCGTATTCTGTTCGATAAACTTGCGCTGGATGTCGGCTTTCAGGGCTTCCAATTCCATACGCATGGTATTTCTCTTCTGTTTGGTTTCTTCGATATCCTTCTGGATGGTCTCAATGCTTGAAAGAAGGTCCTTGATTTTCTTCTCCAAGTCCTCCATTTCTCTTCTTCGACCGAGAAGATTGCTGTTGTTCTTGAAAGCACCGCCGCTGATGGCGCCGCCGGGTACCAAAAGTTCACCCTCAATGGTAACCATACGGATGCCGTAGTCGAACTTACGGGCAATTTTCACGGCATTGTCCACGTTGTCCACTACCACAATTCTGCCGAGCATGGCTTTCGCCACATCCTTGTAACGGGTTTCCGTCCTGACCAGCTCGTCCGCCATACCCACAACGCCCTTTTCTTTCAGGGCTTCCGGGTTTTTAAATTCCTGAGGATTTTTAATGCTTGTCAGGGGAAGGAAGGTAGCTCGTCCCAGACGGTTCTTCTTTAAGAAACCAATCATCTTTTTGGCGGTTTCCTCGTCATCCGTTACGATGTTCTGGATATTGCCGCCAAGTGCGGTTTCAATCGCCGTTTCGTATTTTTTATCTACTTTAATAATATCCGCAACAACACCGATAATACCCTTGTTGTCGTTTTTCTGCTCCATGACCTTTTTAACGCTGCCGCCGTAGCCTTCATAGCGTTCCGTCAGATTGGACAGCGCTTCCAGCCTGGATTTCTCCTGATGGTACTGCTCCTGGGTTTCCCGCAGCTTCACATCCTTCCCCGTAAGCTCTCCCCTGATTTTCTGGATGTCCGCTTCGTCCTTTTCCGCCTTTTCCTTCATTTCCTTCAAGGCATCGGAAACTGCCGTAAACTGTTCTTTCAGCTTTTTAATGTTTTCTTCCCTGTCCTCTTCGTCGGACTTGGCTTTGAGAATCCGGGAGTTCAGCTCTGCTTTCCTTATAGCTACCTGCTCTAACATGGTGTCAAAGCGTCCGATTTTAGACTTGATGGTCGCTCTCTGGTTTAGTTCGTCGATGATAGTGTTCTTGCCGGCTTCAATGCTGTCGTTTAATTCCTGGATACGGTTCTGTAAGCTCTCCAAGCTTATCTTTACCTCATCCCTTGTAGCGGTAAGCTCCGTTACCTGTTCATCGATTTCCGCTTTTTTTGCAAGGATTTCCTGTTTTTCGGTATCCTTCTGCGCAATCTGGCTGTTTAAGTTTACTTTTCTTGTCTGTAAATGGGCGGCATTGTCCGTAGCGGAATGTATCTGCTCCTTTAAGACATTGATTTCGCCCTCTAACTTGCCGCGCAGCACACTGGTGTCCGTCAGATTGTTCCGGGCTTCCTCGATTTCCTTTTCCAGTGTTTCTATCCGGCTCTGTATTGCCTCGTACTCCTGCCTGATGCCCTCGTACTTCTCGGAAGTCTCCTCATAATCTTTGGATGCAATGTCGTACTTTCCCTGCACATCGGCAAGCTGTGTCTTTACCTGCTCGCTTTCCAAAAGGAAGGTATTGGCATCCAGTACCTTTAATTCTTCCTTTTTCTTTAAGTAAATTTTCGCCGTCTCGGACTGCTTTTCCAGCGGCTTTACCTGCTTTTCCAGTTCGGAAAGAATGTCGTTTACACGGACTAAATTTGCCTTTTCGTCCTCTAACTTCTTCTGGGCGGCAAACTTTCTTCTCTTGAACTTTACAATACCCGCCGCTTCGTCAAAAAGCTCACGTCTTTCCTCCGGTTTACCGGAAAGGATTTTATCAATCTGACCCTGTCCGATAATGGAATAGCCTTCCTTACCGATACCGGTATCGTAAAAGAGTTCATTGACGTCCTTTAACCGGCAGGCTGCGCCGTTAATCAGGTATTCGCTTTCACCGGAACGGTAAATACGTCTTGCCACCGTTACCTCGTCAAAATCAATGGCAAGCTGGTGGTCGGAATTGTCCAGGGTGATTGCCACATACGCATAGCTTAAGGGCTTCCTGGCTTCCGTGCCGGAGAATATGACATCCTGCATGGAGGAACCGCGGAGCTGCTTGATGCGCTGCTCACCCAGAACCCATCTGACCGCATCAGCAACGTTGCTTTTACCACTGCCGTTCGGTCCTACAATGCCGGTGATACCGTTGTGAAACTGAAATGTAATTTTATTTGCAAACGATTTAAATCCGTATACTTCTATGCTTTTTAAGTACATGCCCCTATCCTCTTTTGCCCGGTTTTCTGAAGCCAAGCAACGCTTCATAAGCAGCCTGCTGTTCGGCTGCCTTCTTGGTACGGCCTTTTCCCCTGCCGAGTACCTTGTCCTCCATTACCACTTCCACCAGGAATACCTTGTCGTGCTCGGGACCGGACTCTTCCACAAGCCGGTAATGAAATTCTTTTTTGAGATTTTGCTGCATATATTCCTGTAAATTGGTCTTGGAGTCTAAGAAAAGCTGTTTGTTCTCCAGATCGGAAAGAATAAAGCGGTGTATGTAGGTTCTGGCGGGCTCCATGCCGCCGTCTAAGTAAATGGCGCCGATCACAGCTTCCATCACGTCAGAAACAATGGAGTCGCGGTATCTGCCTCCGGTCGATTCCTCTCCTTTTCCAAGCTGGATGTAGCCATCCAGAGTCAGGTCCTTGGCGCAATATGCCAGCGCCGGCTCACAGACCATGGATGCCCTCAGCTTGGTAAGCTGTCCTTCCGGCATCTCCGGGTGCGTTTGAAACAAAAAATCACTGGAAACAAGCTCCAATACGGCATCTCCCAAGAATTCCAGTCTTTCGTAATGTTTCTGTCTGTTAATCTTCTGCTCATTGGCAAAGGAGCTATGTGTAACTGCCTGTTTCAAAAGCGCCCTGTTTTGAAAGGTATATCCTATTTTTTTCTCTAATTCCTGATAATCACTTTCTTTTAGCATGAAAAATCCTTTCATAAAAAGCGCCTGCTATTTGCAGACGCTTTTCTTTTCTGTGAAAAATCCGCAGTTTAATTGTTTACTGTACTCTTAATCATATCAACAGCTTCTTCCACTGTGGTAATCTTTTCTGCCTTTTCGGGAGCCACTTCAATGTCAAACTCTTCTTCGATGCCCATGATAATCTGGTAAACATCCAGGGAGTCTGCTCCCAAATCATCCATGAAGGTAGATTCCGGTGTGATTTCTTCCGGATCCACGTTCAGCACTTCCGCAATTATTTTTTTCAGTTTTTCAAATTCCATAATCTGTTCCTTCTTTCTTAATCTTCTAAGGTTATTTTTTCCTTGATTTTCTCATTGATTCTCTGCTCCTTGAATGTAACGCACTGCAGAACAGAATTTTTCACTTCCACTGCCTTGGAACTGCCATGGGTCTTTACTACCAGGCCCTTTAAGCCGAGCATGGGGGCTCCGCCGTATTCATCCAGACTGAAAGCTTTCAGGGTTTCCTTCAGGGCGGGCTTTACCAAAAGCGCACCGATTTTGCTGCGAAGAGAGGTCATCATGCCTTCCTTCACTTTTTTAAGCATAACCGCTCCGACACCTTCGTACATCTTTAAGATAACATTCCCCACAAATGCTTCGCAGACTACTACATCCGCTGCACCTGCCGGAATATCTCTGGCTTCCACGCTGCCGATAAAGTTGATATCGGGACAGTTTTTCAGAAGCGGGAAGGTTTCCTTTACCAGGGCATTGCCCTTTTCCTCTTCCGCACCGATGTTGACGATACCGACCCTGGGATTTTTGATACCCACTACATTTTCCATGTAGACGGAACCCATTTTTGCAAACTGCACCAGATGGGAAGGTCTGGCATCCACGTTGGCGCCGCAGTCAATCAGCAGTGCCGCACCGTTTGCCGTCGGAATGAGCGGTGCCATAGGGGGTCTTTCCACACCCTTTAACCTGCCCACAATAATCTGTCCGCCAACTAAAACAGCTCCCGAAGAACCTGCAGAAACAAATGCATCACAGGTACCGTCTTTTACCAGATGCATACCCTTTACAATAGAGGAGTCCTTTTTCGTACGGATCGCCATAACGGGCGGCTCTGCCGTCTCAATGACCTCTTCCGTATGCACCACCTCCACACGGTCTGCATCGTAAGTGTATTTGGCAAGTTCCTGTTCTATTACCTCCTTGCGGCCAAGAAGGAAAAGTTTAATTTTCTTCTCTTCATTTAAGGCTTCTATTGCACCTTTGACGATTTCTACGGGGGCGTTGTCACCACCCATGGCATCTACTGCCACATTTACTGTCTCAGCCATTTTGCCTTTTCCTTTCTTCTGTTTGTTTCACAGGCTATTACCCTTTTTTACTATACTAAACGCATATGTAAAAATCAAGTAGAAAAACTATTTCCCCGCATGCGGATTTTCACTTCTCCTATGCCACTCCGAGCAGCCATGCAATTCCGTACAGGATAAGCAGATGCACGGGGTAAAAGGCATAAAAGAAATATTTCATTTTCATGCCTCTTTTCCCGTTGTAAAAATAAATAGGAAGAAACGCAAGCGGCGCCGTGATTTCCCACATAAATACCGCGGCACCCGCCAGCACCTGCATTTTTCTGTTGTACCGGAAAATATATAAAAGCATGATACACACGACGCCGAGACCGCCGTAATCGGTGTGCATCACATCGGCAAGCACATAGCCCGCCAGCAGAACCACCGCCTCGCAGAGGATCCTTAAGGGCTTTGCCGCAATTTTTTCTTCCGCTGTCTGAAAGGCAATCATGACAAGAAGACCGATAAGCAGGGTAAAGAAGATGTTCTGATACCCCATAAACAGCCATTCTCCCTGAAATGCCAGGTCAAACGGTATTTCCGAAACCAAAGCAAAAAGCGCCAGTCTGCCGACATATTTCCACACATTTTTCGTATGTAAAAAGCCTTCCACCAAAAGGAAACAGAAAATGGGGAATGCCAGTCTTCCGAT
>FR880816.1:0-7407 GCA_000434615.1 Clostridium sp. CAG:510 | reverse complement strand
CCAGTCTTCCGATCCCCCGCAAAACCATATCCGTCTGATACAGAGGATTTGCCGCCGACACTTCCCCGTATTTTCCGCTGATGAGCATTTTTTCCAAAACAGCGGCACCCGTATGGTCAATGAGCATCGTCACAATGGCTATCCACTTTAAGGTACTCCCCGTCAGTCCCTTTTCATTCATTTTTATTATACCTTTCCTTCCATGATTCCCGGTATTTTTGCCGGATTACGGTCTGTTTTTGTCAATATGAAAAAAGGACTTCCCTTTTTAGGAAAGTCCCTGGCATTTCAAATTAGTCCTGTGCAATGATTTCTTTCTTATTGTAAGAACCACAAGCCTTGCATACTCTGTGAGGCATCATTAATGCGCCGCATTTGCTGCATTTTACTAATGTAGGAGCACTCATTTTCCAGTTTGCTCTTCTCTTATCTCTTCTACCTTTGGAAGATTTATTCTTAGGACAAATAGACATCGTTACACCTCCTTATTTGCTTTAAAGATATCTTGTAATACCGCCATGCGGGGATCCGGCACGAATGTATCGCATCCACATTCCCCTTCATTCAGGTCTTTGCCACACTTCATACAAATTCCTTTGCAATCCGGCTTACAAAGTACCTTTTCAGGCTGGTTCATTAAAAGCTCGTTGTATACCAGTACATCTACGTTAAGCTGATAGCCTTCCATTACATCGAAATCGCCATCATCCTCTAATTTGTCATCTCTCACATCCGGTGAAGCAACCGTTCTTTCAAAATCAATCGTAATAGGAACTCTGACTTCCTTAAGGCATCTGTCGCAGCTCATCAGTTGGGTTAAGACTGCATGACCTTTTATCAGTGCCTTGCCCATTCCCTCATTGGTAATGGTAAGCTCTAACGGGCTCTGCTCCACAATGGGAAACACACCCATACGGCTTTTGAACTCTTTCAGCTCCATTGCAACGGATTCTTTCCGAACCCTGCCTTCGTTTGTAAATACATCTGTCAAATTAAGTAACATAGCCTGCTCCCGGCGAAAGCGCATCTGATGACACTCTTTCGTTTTCACACACTTGTATAGTATAACTTCGGACACACACTTTGTCAACCAAAATTTTCATTTTTTGTGACAGTTTTTATGACAGTTTAGTTGCGTTCTGCCGCCCGTTTCTGTTACCTTTCGCTCACCTCTGTTTTCATAGCCTGCTTTACCTGGTAAGCCTGTAGGTCTCTCTTGCAATGGCAAGCTCTTCGTTGGTGGGAATGACCATAACCGTAGTCCTGCTGTCCGGTGTGGTAATGGCAATGTCCTCGCCCCTCTTGGCATTGGCTTCTTCATCGAGGGTAATACCCAGATAGCCTAAATACTGGTTGCAGATGATGGTACGCAGGAAGGAAGCGTTTTCACCCACACCTGCTGTAAAACAGATAACATCCACACCGTTCATGGCTGCCACATAGGCGCCGATATACTTGGCGGTGCGGTACGCAAAAGCATCCACTGCCACAACTGCCCTGTCGTTGCCCTCTTCATAGCCAGCTTCCAGATCTCTGAAATCGGAAGAAAGGTAATCGGACATGCCGAGCAGACCGGACTTCTTATTTAAAAGAGTCATGATTTCGTCAATGCTCTTGCCCTCTTTGTGCGCAATGTATTCGATAATGGCGGGATCAATGTCACCGGAACGGGTACCCATAATCAGACCTTCCAGCGGAGTAAGTCCCATGGATGTGTCCACGCATTTGCCGTGATCCACTGCGGATACGCTGGCGCCGTTTCCTAAATGGCACACAATAATCTTTAAGTCATCGTAATTTTTACCCAGCACTTCCGCCGCTTTTTTGCTGACATAGGAATGGCTGGTTCCGTGGAAGCCGTATCTTCTTATTTTGTATTTTTCATAATAAGAAATGGGCAGTCCGTAAAGGAATGCCTTCTTGGGCATGGTCTGATGGAATGCGGTATCGAATACGGCTACCATCGGAGTGTCCGGCATCAGTTTCTTTACGGCTTCAATACCGATTAAGTTTGCCGGATTGTGAAGAGGCGCCAGGTCGTTGCATTCGGCAATGGCTTTCAGCACTTCGTCATCAATAATCGTTGCCTCGGAGAATTTCTCGCCGCCGTGTACGATGCGGTGTCCCACTGCTCCGATTTCACTCAGATCCTTTACCACGCCCGTCTTTTCGTTGGTCAGCGCCGCAAGCACCAGACGGATGGCATCGGTATGATCTTTCATGGGAGAAACGGTCACTTCCTTGGTGCCGCCTGCCGGTGTATAACAAATCTGGCTTCCCTCAATGCCTATTCTTTCACAGATACCTTTTGCAATCAGCTTCTCGCTCTGCGCTTCAATGAGCTGGAATTTCAGAGAAGAGCTGCCGCAGTTGATAACAAGTACGTTCATATTTCCTCACCTTCTGCCTTTGGGGCTTATACAAGCTGAGCCTGTACGGCTGTCAGCGCAACTACACCTACTATATCCTCCCAGGAGCATCCTCTGGAAAGGTCGTTTACGGGCTTGGCAATTCCCTGCAGCATGGGGCCGTAGGCATCCGCTCCGCCCAGTCTCTGTACTAATTTATAGCCGATATTTCCGGCATCCAGATTGGGGAATATCATGACATTGGCTTTACCGCCTACCACGCTTCCGGGAGCCTTTAGTTTGGCAACACTGGGAACCAGCGCCGCATCGGGCTGCAGTTCGCCGTCAATCACAAGATGCGGGTATTTTTCCCTGGCAATCTTCGTGGCCTCCACTACTTTATCTACCAGCGGATGCTTGGCGCTTCCCTTGGTGGAATGGGAAAGCATGGCAATCACGGGTTTCGGGCCGATAAGGGACTTGAAGCTGCGGGAGGAAGTATCGGCAATGGCTGCCAGCTCTTCCGGGGTCGGGTCCTGGTTCAGACCACAGTCTGCAAACAGGAACGTACCGTTTTCTCCTAAATTCTTCATCTGGGTATCCATAATAAAGAAAGCGGATACTAATTTCACGCCGGGTGCGGTTTTCAATATCTGCAGCGCCGGGCGCAGGGTGTCGGCTGTAGAATGGCAGGCACCTGCCACCATGCCGTCCGCATCGTTGTTCTTTACCATTACAATACCGAAGGTCAGGTAATCGGAAAGCAGTATTTCCCTTGCCTTTTCCGGGGTCATGCCCTTAGCTTTTCTGGTTTCGTACAAAAGATTGACGTATTCGTCTAATTTTTCGGTTTTCTGGGGATTAATAATCTTAAGTCCCGTCAGGTCAACCTCCAGCCATCCGGCACCGTCCATGATTTTTTCTTCGTCACCGATCATGATGATGTCCGCTATTTTTTCTTCCAATATTTTGGCTGCCGCAATCAGGGTTCTCTTGTCATTGGATTCCGGCAGGACAATGGTTTTTTTATCTACTTTTGCTCTGTCTTTAATGAGATCTATGTATGACATATTGTTCTCCTTTCCCACTATGCAAACACTCTAATCTATATTATACTAAATACAGTTTTTTCATACAAGCATAAAAGTACGTTTTCTTGTATGTTTTCCGATACAAATTATTCATTCCGAAGGAGCGTATCCCATGAAAACCGTAGGTATCATTGCCGAGTACAATCCCTTTCACAATGGGCATCTTTACCAACTGAAAAAAGCCAAGGAAATCACCGGTGCGGACTTTGCCGTGGTGGTCATGAGCGGCGATTTTACCCAGCGCGGCACCCCCGCCGTCTTTGATAAATACACCCGTTGCCGCCTGTCCCTGCTTGCCGGCGCCGACCTGTGCATCGAGTTGCCCGTGGTTTTCGCCACCGCCAGTGCGGAGCTTTTTGCAAAAGGAGCGGTATCCCTGCTTTCCGCCCTCGGTGTGGACGCTCTGTGCTTCGGCAGCGAATGCGGGGAAATTGCGCCCTTACGGGAAATTGCATCCCTGCTCTTTGCGGAGCCGCCCGCTTACAAAGAAGCCTTGAATAAAGCCCTGAAGGAAGGGCTTTCCTTCCCCTCCGCCCGAGCACTTGCCGTGCGAAAGTGCGCACATGCCGGCAGTCTTCCCGGTGCGGATGCGTCTGCATTCAACAATCTGCCTTCTGCCGGCAGTCTGTCCGGCGTGGATGCGGCTGCTTCCGACGTTCTCGCTTCTCCCAACAATATTCTGGGTATAGAATACCTTAAGGCGCTGCTTGCATTAGAGAAAAATGGACAACACGCGCCGGTTCCCTATACCATTAAGCGCGAAGGAGACGGCTATCTGTCCCATACCTTATCCGAGGAGTCTTTCTGCTCCGCCATGGCTCTCCGCAAAGGCATTGCGGAAGAAAATCCCGATTTGCTCCGCTATGTACCGGAAAGCATCCGGCAGGAATTTTCCGATACCTGTCAGACGAAAAGTGCCCTGTGTGCGGATGATTTTTCCGGCATGCTTTTTTACAAGCTGCTTTCCGAAAAGGATTCCGGCTACGATTCTTATCTTGATGTTTCTTCCGATTTATCCGATAAGATACGGAAAAATCTCGGCACCTTTACCACCTTTTCCGCTTTCTGCGAAAACAGCTTAAAAAGCAAGGATATTACCCTGACAAGGCTGTACCGTTCCCTGCTTCACATTCTGCTTTCCATAAAAAAAGAAGACCTTCCCGCTGCGGCGCCCTATGCCCGCATTTTAGGCTTCCGGGAAGCCTCCTTTGAAGTGTTTGGCTGTCTTTCCAAGGAAAATATTCCGCTGCTGTCCCGCTTAAAGGACGCATCTTCCCTTTTGTCCCCCGAGGCTCTTTCCTGCCTTTCCAAGGACATCTTTGCCGCCCAACTTTACGAACATGTACGCATGCAGCACATGCTGCACAAGCTACACATGCAAAAGGACGACTGCCCCTTTGTGTCGGAGTACAGCCGCCCTGTCATTCGGATTTCCCAATGACTTATGTCATTTATGACTTTTGTCATTTATGTCAAATGTCATTTCTTATGTATTTCGTTTTTAGTTCTTAAAGCTATGTATCGGAGCCGGTATTCTGCCGGTTCTGCTTACAAAGGCTTCACAGGAGAACGGATTGACCGGCATAACCGGTGCGTAACCTAACAGTCCACCGAACTCTACCTTTTCTCCCACTCCCTTGCCGATAACGGGAATAACTCTCACTGCCGTGGTCTTCTGGTTTACCATACCGATAGCCATTTCATCCGCAATGATACCGGAAATGGTGCTTTCGCTGGTGTCTCCGGGAATGGCAATCATATCAAGTCCTACGGAGCAGACACAGGTCATGGCTTCCAGCTTTTCAATGGTAAGGGCTCCTGCCACAACGGCATCAATCATACCCTGGTCTTCACTGACCGGAATAAACGCACCGGACAAGCCGCCCACGTAGGAGGATGCCATAACGCCGCCCTTTTTCACCTGGTCGTTTAAGAGCGCCAGCGCTGCTGTGGTACCGGGAGCGCCTGCATATTCCAGACCGATTTCACATAAAATATCCGCTACGCTGTCACCGATAGCCGGTGTAGGTGCCAGTGACAGATCCACAATACCGAAAGGTACGTTTAACATACGGGAGGCTTCTTTGGCAACAAGCTGTCCCACACGGGTAACCTTGAACGCCGTCTTTTTAATGGTCTCACAAAGCACTTCAAAACTTTCGCCTCTTACCTTTTCCAGAGCAGTCTTTACTACACCGGGACCGCTGACACCTACGTTAATAATCTTGTCTGCTTCCGTAACGCCGTGGAATGCGCCTGCCATAAACGGGTTGTCATCCGGTGCATTACAGAATACCACTAACTTGGCACAGCCTAAGGAGTCATCCTCTTTGGTGTACTCCGCCGTCTGTTTAATCATCTGGCCCATCAGACGAACCGCATCCATGTTGATACCGGTCTTGGTGGAACCTAAGTTTACGGAGCTGCACACTCTTTCCGTTGTGGAAAGTGCCAAAGGAATGGAACGAATAAGCAGTTCATCCGCCGGTGTCATACCCTTGCTTACCAGTGCGGAATAGCCGCCGATAAAGTTTACGCCCACTTCGTGTGCTACCTTATCCAAAGTCTTTGCAATGCTTGCAAAATCTTCAATTGTCTTGCAGGCTGCCGCGCCTATTAGAGCAATGGGGGTAACGGAAATTCTCTTGTTGACAATGGGAATTCCGAACTCACCGGAAATTTCTTCGCCGGTCTTTACCAGATCCTTGGCAGCTTCGTAAATCTTTTTATAAATCTTGTCGTTTAAGGCATTCAAATCGGAATCAATACAATCAAGAAGGCTGATACCTAAGGTAATGGTTCTCACATCCAGATTTTCCTTCTCAATCATATTATTAGTTTCTACTACTTCTGATATGTTAATCATGGCTGTCTCCTTCGGTAAGCTTATACTCTGTGCATCATGTCAAAAATTTCTTCCTTCTGACACTTGATGATAACGCCGATGCCCTCTCCTAATTTTTCTAATTCATCCGCCATATCTCCGTGGGATTTTGTGCTTTCCGCCGTATCAACTATCATCATCATATTGAAATATCCCTGAACGATGGTCTGGGAGATATCCAGAATGTTGATTTTGTTTTCTGCCAGATAGGTGCAGACCTTTGCAATAATTCCTACCGTATCTTTTCCTACTACTGTAATGATTGTCTTTTTCATCGAGTAAATCCCTTTCTGTCCGCTTATGGGGACGCAAATATGTCTTAAATTATAGTACATGGTCCTTTTTATTGCAAGGACAAAGCAATGAAATTATGGCATAAACCACATGAAACAAGGCACATAATACGCTGAAGACCCCTATGGTGATAAAAGGATACAACAGATATTCTATTCCGTTCAGGCATAAAAAATAGCATCGTTTTTCCGTCTGCTCTATAAAAAACGTTTCGTTTTCCAAGGCATTCCAGATAATCCATCCCGTGGCGGCGCCCGTTAACAGGTAGCCTGCAAAAAAGCACAGAATATTTTTCCAGCCCGGCTTCTTTTTTATGTAATACACGATATAGGCTACTATCATACAAAGCAAAACAACAAGGCTACCGTTTATACCCAGGAAGGAATCCACATCCAGAACAAATTCATCGATGGCATCCGCCAGAATAATAAACAGCCATATGACTATTCCCGCTATCAGACCTTTCCCAAAAGAACGTGATCTTTTCATGTGTAGTCCCCTTTCCGTTTTTACTTTTCTTGGACATTTTTCGCTTTTTGCTTCCTGCCCAAAGAAATGTTGGAAGCATTTTTCGTTTTTTCTCTCCTTTGCTTCCTGTCCGTAAAACTTTTAGAAGCATTTTCTGCTTTTTTCGCTTTTTGCATCTTGTCCAATAATATATTTTAAAGCAAATTTTATTTTCATATAGATTTGCTGCTCCGGTCTTAACATAATTTAAAGCAAATCTTTCATATTTTTTCTCATGCTTCTATTTTCTGGGGCTACGTCCATATAATGGTGTAAATTACAA
>FR880815.1:49724-121735 GCA_000434615.1 Clostridium sp. CAG:510 | reverse complement strand
TCCGCGTAACCTCTGCAAATGTTTTACGCGGATTTTTGCTTTTTCTTTTAGTTATTTCGTATAATTACACAAAGTAACTAATTGTGTAATAAAGATATATCCTCTCCGGGTTTACATATACTCCTTACAATCCCAGACTGTCATTTACAAGAATAACATGTATTCTGTCCGTGTGGCGGGAGTATCTCGTTATCAGAAACTGGCAGCAGATGGTGTCCGGGGACTTGCAGTCGTAGCATCTGCCGGTTTCCTTACAGGGTGTTTTCACCGGAAATCTCTGGGCATTTGCGGGCGCCGCTACGTTTCTGGCACGCTTCATGGCGCTGTCCAAATCGTCGCAGACCTTATTCATGCCTACAATAAAAATAACCTTTTTCGGACCCTGTGCAATACAGGAAACCCGGTTGGAATTGCCGTCAATATTCACTAAAATGCCGTCGTTTGTCATGGCATTGGCGCTGGAAAGAAAAATATCCGCATCATATGCTGCCAGAAGTCCCTCCCTTGCATCCATTTTGTCGCGGTCCAGATAATGATAATTGCCCTTTTCCAGTGCTTCAATCAGGCCGATTTCATGGGCGCTCATACAGCCTCCCATGGCGATGGTGCTTTCTTCCGGTATCAGCTCCAGCGCCTCTTTCAACGCTTCTTCCTTATTTTCCGCATAATGCCCCGTCATGTTGCGGGACTGCAGACCCTTGATGACGGTCTGCGCCAAAGCTTCATTTCGTTTTCTCATGTTCTCATTCATACTATCTCAATCCTCTCATTTACCTGCAAATTCCGGGTTTCTGCTGTTACAATTTTACTACGCCCCTTTTTCAGGGTTTTGACCCATTATAATACAACCTGCTCAAAAAAGGTATAACGACATCGGAGACTTTTTTATGTTTGACCCTGCAATCCAAAGATGTCAAAAAAATCAAAGAAAAAACAGGGAAATAGAAGCAATATTTGACCCCATTTAAGAAAAAGCTTCTCCGAGTCAAACAAATCAAATTTTCAGAAGGTCCGATGTTTGACTCTATATAGCAAATTTCAAAAGTAAGTCAAAATAACTAAAGATAAACTCCATTTTTATTTGACCCTATTTTCTTTTGCGGAAATCTCCGGAAATCAAAAAACCACTTCAAAAACAGTTCCCCCTGACGGATTATCCTTAATGCTTATACTGCCGTCATGTGCTTTTACGATTTCATGAACCAGGGCTAATCCAAGACCTACACCACCAAGCTCCCTGCTCCTGGATTTGTCCACACGGAAGAACGGTTCAAACACTCTCTCCCTAAGTTCCCCGGGAATACCGCTTCCTGTATCGGCTACGGAAAGAATAACCTTTTTTTCCTTCTGACATGCCGTTACCGTAACCTTTCCTTCCGGATGGTTGTATTTTATGGCATTTTCAACAAGATTATATACCAGTCTGTAAATAAGAATGTCACTTCCCGTCATCGTCACAGGCTTACATTTTCCAATCAGCTCTACATTTTTTTCCGCTGCAAGCGGCTCCAGATCCTCCAGAACTTCTTCAACAAGTGCATCAACCATAATTTTTTCGTCACGTACTGTAATCCGGAGTTCACTCATGTCTAAAAGAGTCTTTACCACTTTACTGAGTCTCTCATTCTGCTCCGTAATCATTGCGATTGTATGTCCGGTACATTCGTCATTGCCCGGATGCTCCGTTGAATTATATAAATCCAGCTGTACCTGCATCAGCGCTAACGGGGTACGAAGCTCATGTGCTGCATTGGCCGTGAACTGTCTCTGCATCTCAAACGCTTCCGAGAGACGCTCCAGCATCTTATTATACGAAACACTGAGCTGGTTTAATTCCTTTACTTCATTTTCTTCTATCCTTGAATCGGACAGATTCTGTGCCTGCACCTCTTCAATTTTATCGGAGAATTTTTTAAGCGGTTTTAACGCATGCCCAACTATATAATAGGTAACAACTCCTCCTAAAAGGGCCAGCAGTGTTGAAAACAACAGGCTTCTTTTCTTGTAATCGGCCTTGTTGTTGTATACCTGATGAGAAAAATCGTTTGCGAAATCATCCCACTTATCATCGGGTATATTGATATATATTTCATCCGGTTCCTTACCGCTTTCCCCGTCTCCCTTTGCATCAACCGTATCCTGCAGCAGATCTATATAATACACGCCGTTTTTATACACAAACATGGTAAGACATCCACATATGACTGCTATAAACAATGTGGTTATGATGGTGATTCTCCACTGAAGCGACATTCTTCTCATAATTCTGATTCCTCCCGCATCTTATAGCCCTCACCAACCTTGTTTAAAATCGGATCATAGCCAAGTACAGCCTTAAGCTTCTTTCTGAGTGAGGACATGTGTACCCGGATGGCGCCGCTGAAGCTGTCCGCAGACGCATCCCATACGTGCTCCATCAGTTCTTCCTGACTTACCGGTCTGCCCTGGTTGAGAAGCAGGTATTCCAGAATTCCGTTTTCTTTTCTGGTTAACTGCACCCTTTCTCCTTTTGCATATGCTTCACGCTTTCTTGTATCAAACCTTATATCTCCGGCATTCAGACAGACATCCCTCTGTACAAATTTACGTCTGGTAAGACTTCTGATACGTGCCTCAAGCTCCTGCAGGTGGAACGGTTTTTCCATGTAATCATTTGCACCTGCATCCAGCCCTTCAACCTTATCCGCTATCTGACTTCTTGCAGACAATATAAGAACCTTTGTATCTTCGTTTTTCTGTCTGAGCTCCCGCAGGATATCCATTCCATCCATTCCGGGCAGATTCAGGTCAAGGACAATCAGATCGTAGTTCTCTGCCAGGATATACTCAAGCGCCTCTTCTCCATCGTAACAGGCATCTACCTCATACCCCGCGTCGTACAGACTTTTTGCAACCGTATCACATAACTGTTTCTCATCTTCCACAACTAATAATCTCAAAATTTTTCACCGTCTCTTAACAGAAATTTTACAACAACTATTGTATAATACAAAAGTCAGCCGGTCAACAAAGATAACAGATGAAAGGAGTGGCCATATCTTGAAGTACAGAAGAATAGCGCAATTTGTCCTGCTTCTCATGGGCGTAACCATGGTAAGCTATGGTGCAATAAGAGGAGAAGCTGCCACCGTGCTTGGTAAAGCAATAAAGTTATGTCTGGAGTGTGTAGGAATTGGATAAGAAAACAAGTATGCTATCAAAAAAAACAGCCCGCCTGCGCGGGTGGATACAGGCAGCTGCCACGCTGCTTACCAATATTCATATTCCCAATTTATTTAAGGGAAAAATATATCAGGGCAAAGCCAAAACCGTATGCGTTCCCGGATTGAACTGCTATTCCTGTCCGGCTGCGACGGGTGCATGTCCGATTGGCGCCTTTCAGGCAGTCGTGGGGTCATCCAAATTTAAATTTTCCTATTATATCACCGGTTTTTTCATTTTACTGGGTGTAACATTCGGAAGATTTATATGCGGATTTCTGTGTCCGTTCGGATGGTTTCAGGATTTACTTCATAAAATCCCCGGGAAGAAATTTTCCACAGCCAGACTGAAGCCTCTGCGATATCTGAAGTATGTAATTCTTATTGTTTTTGTAATACTTCTGCCAATGCTCGTGACAAACTCCGTGGGAATGGGAGATCCGTTCTTCTGTAAATACATATGCCCACAGGGAGTTCTCGAGGGTGCGATACCGCTGTCGCTTGGAAATGCAGCTATACGTTCTGCATTAGGAAAGCTCTTTTCCTTCAAATGTCTTATTTTGATTGCCGTTGTCGTCCTGAGCATTTTGTTTTACAGGCCGTTTTGCAAATGGATCTGCCCTCTCGGTGCCATTTATTCGCTGTTTAATAAGGTATCCCTTCTCAGCATTAAAGTCGAAAACAGCAAATGTGTCGGATGTAACAGGTGCGCAAAAGTATGCAAAATGGATGTTGATGTGCGGAAGACACCGGACCATTCGGAATGTATACGATGCGGGGCCTGCATAAAGGCTTGTCCTGTCAATGCAATCCATTACCAGTTTATGGGAAAAAAATATAAATAAAAAAGGAGTAATTTATTATGAAAACACAAAAAACAATCCTCACCATTTCCACCCTCTGCTTAGCATTATTACTGACTGCCTGCAGCGGAAAGAAAAACCCAGAAACAGAAAATACACAGAATACGACTGCCGCACCCGACATGGAACAATCCCAGGATGCTTCCGGCGTAACCCTTGATGATTTATATCAGCAGGAGAACCAGCTTTTCGCAGATCACGCAGATGCATGGAACAAAGCTTTCGGTATGGTAAATAAAAGCACCGCTGACCCCAGTGGAAATTATGCTGATTTTCTTTCCGATACTGTTGAGTCAAATAAGGATTCCTTTACGGAAGACGAGTATAAGACCCTTACAGACGATATTGAAACCATCCGTAAAATTGAAGAACAGATCGCAGAAATGGAAAATAAAAATATGTCTTCCGGTACTTCGGAGCAGACGAATGATTCCGGAGAGGAATCTCCGTTCAAAAATTTCTCCGGAACGGATTTTGACGGTAATTCCGTGGATGAAAGTCTGTTTTCCGGAAATGCGGTAACCGTTGTAAATTTCTGGTTTACCGGTTGTAAGCCCTGTGTTGCGGAATTGTCCAAGCTCAACGAATTAAACGATACCATCCGGGAAATGGGCGGAGAAGTTATCGGCATCAACACAGAAACCTTCGACGGAAACGAAGCTGCCATTAAAGATGCTGCTGCCATTCTCGAGAGTCAGGGAGCCGCATATCGCAATCTTTCCATTGATTCCGATTCTGATGCAGGTAAATATGCCGCAGATATTATGGCATTCCCTACAACCATTTTAGTCGACAGAAACGGAAATATTGTGGGCGAACCCCTGCTCGGCGGAATTGATAACCAGGACAACTATGATGCTCTGATGAAGCAGATTCAATCTGTCATCGATGCCGACAGCACAAATAAATAATACTATTCCCCGGACGTTCCGCAGAAATGCGGAACGTTTTTATTTTAAAAGCGCCTCAGCCTTTATTGGCCAAAGCGCTCTGACAATCTGTTAAAAATTTTTCTTTAATGTTCCGACATATTCTCCGTTGTTGTACACAAACGGCCCTGCTTCTCCTTCTTCACCAAAATACTCTGGTCTTAATGACAGAATACTGAGCAATTCATCCATAGTATGCACCTTCGTTGCCTGATACGGCTGTTCAAAAGCAATCTTTTCTACAAATAAATAACTGTCGCTGTATTTTATCAGGATTCCGGTGTGTCCCACAAAAACAACATCCGAATAGGGATCATGTATCACTATGCTGAGAAGAGATATCCTGTCACTGTCTACTGTAAACCCATATTGCTTCCAGCTGTCGGAAAATGCCGCTTCCGGATGTTTGTCATCCGTCACGCTTTTTTCACCGTAGAGGGTGGTAAACATATCTCTTTTCTCTTTTAGGATACTGTATCTGTCCACGTTATCTATTGCTTCCGTGTCAAACATTAAGTAGGTGCCTTCATAATTTTCTTCCGTTGATTCCGCACGCAGTATCCCATCCAGCAGAAGGAAAGCGGTCATTCTGCAGTCGGCATCTGAATAATCATGATTCTGCTCCCAGCCGTCCATACAACTGCCTACATCTGCCTTCAATTCTTCCGGATCTGACCAGGCATCCTGCAGCTGCGCATTTTTTCCGGCAGAATCCGCAAAATCAGCTACCCACTCCTGAAAGGTATCTACGTGGGAGGCTCCCGCAGAGTCCAGATCTTTGCAGACCCCGGTAATGGTATCGTTCCCACCCATATAAGTTGCTGCCGGTATCTCCTGGTTCTGAACCGTTTTTGCACAGGCACCCAGCATCATGGAGGAAATGACAATAACGGCTGATAATTTAACGGCTGCTCCGGTTTTATTTTGTCTTTTCAACAGAAAGCACCTCTCCCTCAAACGGGTCTACTTCTGAAATGGTTCCAGTGTATTTTACAGTCACGGTTTCTCCGTTGCTGACATTTTCCAGGCCTTCCGGTTTTTCTTCAAAGGTAAAACTGTATGCGGTGTCATTCTCATCCGTAATGACAAACATGAAATCCTTTATCTCATCAATTGTTCCCGTCAATTCCTTTTCTTCCGTTGATTCCTCCGGTTCCGCCGTTGTTTCCTTCTGTCCTTCAGATTCACTGCTTTCCGTTACGGTATTCTCCGGCACATTTTCCTTCTGTCCGCAGCCGGCTAATAATCCGGCACAAAGCATTGTACCGGCTACAATTGCAACAAGTTTCTTTTTCATAATTAATACCTCTTTTCTTTATTTACACGTACTCTCCGAGTACTTCCCAAACAGATTATCTTACTATCTGATTTATGTAAATAGTATAACTCCAAAATTAAAGAAATATTAACTTATGTTTACAGTGTTTCCCGGACAGCCCTAATTTCCGGACTACTATATCAGCCCCAGTTCCTTTAAGGCATATGCAATACCATTTTCATCAATATCTTTGGTCACAAAATCAGCCAGCTTCTTTACTTCCTCCAGTCCGTTTCCCATTGCAACACCAGTTTCCGCAAAGGAAAGCATATCCAGATCATTGGGTCCATCCCCAAAAGCTATGGCATCCTTCCGTGTGAGTCCCACATATTCCAGATATTTTTCCATTCCATAAGATTTGTTGATTCCCTTGCAGCAGATTTCTCCACAGTCTTCGCGGTCTTTCCGGAAGCTGGCAGCTTCAATGGTAAAAATATCTCCCAGCTCCTTTTCCAACTCTCCTATGGTTTTGTCCGAACGATGGTAAAAGAATTTTTTAATTTTACCGCACTCTTCCATGGTGGGAGTGAGAATCGCATTTCCGAGCATATTTTCAATCCGCTCTCTCGGTCTTCCGAGTCCCTTCCGTTACAGATTTTCTTTAAAAAATGTCTCCATGTCGGCAACTGCTTTTTCTTCGTCTTCTCCTTCTGCCGATACCGTAACGGTCTCACCCTTCTTTACTCCAAGACTCATAACTGCCATAAGCTTCTGTGCTTCCGCAGTTTTTCCGCCCTTGGTAATGGTAATTCTGGATGCGTACTCCTTTGCCTTTTTAGCAAGTATCCCTGCCGGACGGGCATGAATTCCTATTTCATCGGTAATTGTGTAGTCAAATGACTTCATAGTGTTTCCTCCTGTAATTTAATGGTATTTTATTGTATATTTTATACTTCAAAGCGGATGATGGCATCCTTTTCCGTAACACTTCCGGAACTGATGGGATTTACCGCTTTTAAGTCATCGGTATTGGTAACAACAACCGGAGTCACCACAGAAAGATTATGCGCTTTAATTACGCTCATGTCAAATTTTAGAAGAAGCTGTCCCTTCTTTACGCGGTCACCTTCCCTGACAAGCGGCTCAAAGCCTTCTCCTTTCAGGGAAGAGACTACCTCCTGATATACCTGCGGTACGTCGGTACCTATAACAATCTGGTACTGTCCTCCCCCATTCACTACCTTGAGTACACCCTTCAGGTTACTGATTTTTTCAGTATTGGCCGCAGTGTGGATAGGATTGTATATTATTCCATATCACATTGGTTCTTACCTCCGATATTTTCTGTCCCTGAATCACCATCAACACAAAATATCTCCATCATTTTACTTGTAATGATGGAGATATTATATTAAATACGGACATAGCCGGTAGATGGACCTGCACCAACTTTTGCAATATACCCACTCTTAACCAGATCCGTCAAAGTCCTTTCCACAGTAACTCTGCTTATATCAGGACAAAACTCCATGATTTCTTTCTTTGTTATCTTGCCAACCTTGTTATCAATAACTGCTTTAATTCTATCAGGCTTAGAAAGACTGCGATGCTTCAAATGCTCTACACGACTTTCAAATTCATTATATGCTTTCAGCATGATACCCAGATAATACTTAACAAAAGGCTCATAGCTGTTTTCGCCCTCATGCCAGCCAGTAGAACTTGCTTGAAGGGCTTCATAATATGTTTCTTTTGTTTTTTCAATCAGCATTTCCATACTGACATATTTCCCAACGATGTATCCCGCCTTATAAAAAAGCAGTAAAGTGAGCAACCGACTCATTCTACCATTCCCGTCATTGAAAGGATGGATACACAGAAAGTCCAGAATGAACATGGGAATCAGGACCAGTTTATCAATGCGGTCAGCTTCCCACGCTTCAAGGAAGCGAGTGCAAAGTTCTTCCATCGCTTCGGCAGTCTGAAATGCGGGAACCGGTATAAAACGTGCTTTCTGATGACCCTCGGCATCTGTTTCTGCAATTACATTATCGGAGTTCTTATAACTTCCACCGGCAGCACCCTGTGAATAGGAGTACAGATCTCGATGTAACTGCAAAATAATGTTCGGTCTTGGATTGATATATTCATAGCCTTCGTGAATTGTGGAAAGCACTTCACGATAACCGGCAATTTCCTGCTCAGATCGGTTGCGGGGTTCTGTTTTTTGTCTTACCAATTCTTCCAAACGCTTATCGCTTGTAAAAATACCTTCGATTCGATTGGATGCTCCCGTACTCTGAATCAATGCAACTTCTAAGAGTGTTTTCAGCTCATCTACATTGGCTTCGAGAAATAATTCCTGTTTGCCTTTATGTTCGTGGATGCTGCTAACCATCTGAACAATTTCAGGTGTCAGCAACTTCACAGGACTTGCAATATAATCAAAATCTCTCATAGGAATCTCCTTCATTTCAGATTTATCTCCATCATTTTATCATCAAATGATGGAGACTTCAATATGTATAATGGAGATAGACTCCCCTCATCCCCAGGGAATATACTGTATCATATCCGGCCACAGAAATTGCTTTCTTGAAGAACCCCGAAAATACTTATTTGGTCATTCTCACAAATTATATAACTTCTCGGTGCTCGCAAGCACCTATAAATAAAAAAAGTAGCAATGAATTGTGGTCAACATTGCTACAAAATCTGAGTGTTCCCTGCGGGAATCGAACCCACAACTGCCCCTTAGGAGAACCGGTTGGTGGTGTGAATCCCAGTCAAAGAAAATCCATCCAAGTAAAGGAAAGCCTTGATTTTTCTAACTTTCCTGTCATTCTGTGTCAATATAAGAAAATGTAAAATCATCCGAGTAAAACGTCTTTCGGTTGCAGACCGGTGGCATTGCTACCCTGAGGGTTCAGCCATTGCGTTCCATCGAGTTCACAACTATGGCTACCATTCCCACAAAGCCTACAGTAATGATAACATCATTTTTTATTAGATTACCTATGTTATAACGTGTGTGATGTCGGATGTCAATGGTTTTTTGACCCGTCCGCTGGTACTGATTTGTCCTGGTGGCGGCTATGAATTCACCTTCGACCGAAAGGCAGAAGCTATTGCTGTTCAATATATCGCCAGAGGATTTCATGCCTGCGTCCTACGATATAGTGTAGTGCCGGCAAAATTCCCGCAATCTCTTTATGAACTGGCATGGAGCGTAGCCTACTTAAGAAAGCATGCGGCGGAATATGGTATTAAGCCGGATAAAATTATCGTAGCCGGTTTTTCCGCCGGCGGTCATCTGGCAGCAAGCCTCGGTGTATTCTGGGATAAGGACTGGCTTGCAAAAGAAACAGAACTTTCCGCTGAACAGATGAAGCCAAACGGATTACTGCTTTCCTAATTATAAAGAGAAACTAATGAGCATGACCCCGGGTGATGTAACTGCTGAAATCCGTGAAACTCTGTCTGCATTAAAAGCAGCCGGTATCAGTGTTGCTTCTTCCAGCAAAAATACAAAATTTATCTTAAAACAAGTAGGGCTTGATGATGATATTCTTAAAAGCTGCAGGAATCGGAGATGCCGCTTTTTGTGAGAAAACCGATTATTCAATCTCAACTTTTGCTGATTTAAAAGATATTGTTCTTTAAACTACCCCCGGATGCGACAGTTCTGCCACACCCGGGGGCTTGTTCATCAACCCTCAAAAATACCCGGTTCCAATCCTGCAAGAATTACGGTCTTTCCAAGTCTTTCGGCAACAGACGCTGCACGATCCCGTCCCTCTTTCTGATCCGACAGGCACATGAAAATAGCATCTGCGTCTTTATACTGCCGGAGCAGCTCATCATCAAACACATCTCCGCCGGCAAGGAGTCCTGCTTTTGCAAACGGAAGATTGAAAAAATGTGACTCTTTATAAGCTGAACCACAGAGGTAAAGCTGTCTTGTCCCATCCACCGTATGAATCACATACTCTGTAAGGATTTCTCCCACCGGATTTATCACAAGAACCTCGTCATACACCCTTCCCGGCACCCTGCTTTTTTGGGCAATGCCGACAATAAGGTATATTCCATACATCCTGCAGATTTTTGACAGTCTGTCCGTAATCGTCCCGGATACCGTAACAGTGCTTTCATACACAGTTACCCCGAGGGGATTTGGCGCTATTGTAAGTTCCGGAAAGCAAATGACTTTTTTTGATTTTTGCACCGCATCCCTGCAGTATTCTTCTATAAACCGAAGTATTTCCTCAGTGGTTTTTCCTTCTCCGGGCAGGCCTGCTGCCGCCCATTGTTCCATATTCTGCTTCATTCCACTCACCTACACTCCCGAAATCGCCTTTCTCGGACAACGACTGCGGCAGAGCCCGCATCCCATACATTTATCTTTCCGGACAGAAATGTCCTGTTCCGAATTCCCGATTGCAAAGAACGGGCAGACCTGTTCGCAGAGTCCGCAGTGCACGCACTTTTCCTTATCAAATACAGGCGTCCTTTTTTCTGTCGTTCCGGTTCCGATTTGAAGCTCGGTATCCACTACCTCTTTTATGGAAGAAAAATGATATTTTTTCAGTGCAGACGGCAGTTCCTCGATTATTTTTGTATACAGGCCTCTTCCCTGTAATAGCGCCGCAGACAGAATTTCCACGGCATTGGCTCCCGCCAGCAGAAACTCCAGTACATCCTCTGCAGACGCCACTCCGCCCACACCGATAATTTCACATTCCGGTACTGCGCTTTTTATCTGATTGACAAGTGCAAGTGCTATCGGCTTGATGGCAGGTCCCGACAGCCATACCTGTCCATTGGCATTTCCAATCGGGACACTGCGCGATTCCAGATCAATCTTCATGCAGGGGCCTACGGAATTGATTGCTACAATCCCGTTTCCCCCATGTTCCATGACCATCTGTGCAAACGCCACCGGATCCGGGAAATGCGGACTCACCTTCATATAAACCGGCTTGTCCGTCAGTTCCCGCAGCATCGTCATGGTCTTTTCCATCGGTGCAAGGTCTTTGCCTACATAGTGGGTGGATATTTCATAGGCATCCGCAAAATCATCCAGTTTCGGAATCAGACATCGCATATCTTCGTCCGTGTATCCCAGACTGACAAACAGCGGCTGTTTTTTATGCTCTGCAACCTGCGGCAGAAACTGCTCTTTCCAGGTCTCAAATGTATACTCCGACCATGGCTCACAGTTCATGATATAATTTTTCTCCCCGTAAATAAACGGTCTCTTCAGAATCGGTTCATGTGTCGTAATGGTTTTCGTCACAAGTGCCCCAAGTCCCATATCTGCCAGTGTATTTAATTTTTCCGCAGTTCCGCCAATGGGTCCGGAACCCGGGAGTATTGGATTTTCCAGTGTTTTTCCTGCCAAAGTCGTCGTAATGTCCATCGCGTATCCCTATCCTTCCGTTAGAAGTTTGTGCAATCCGTTACCAGAGAGTATGCCTCCGGTCTTCTGTCCTTCATATAAGAAAGCATCATTGCATTATCCTTGATGCAGGCATCAATATCAATATCCGCATAAATGATTTCTTCTTCTCTTCCGGCTGCTGCCAGCACGTTTCCGCGGGGTCCGATAATCCGGCTCTCACCGTTTAAGGTAGAATCACCCTCAACTCCGCAACGGTTTGCACAAATCATAAATACATGATTTTCAACTGCTCTGCATCTTGTGAAAAGCTCCCACAGGTCTGCTTCCTGAATTCTCCATGCCGCAGAATCAAAAATTACATTTGCACCCATCAGCGCCAGTGTCTTTGCTGTCTCCGGGAAACAGGTATCATAACAGATCATCGTTCCCGCTTTGCACATCGGCATTTCAAATGTCGTAAATTTGCAGTCCGTGCTTTCTTTCCAGTAAAGTTTTTCCAGTCCCCATACATGAATTTTGCGGTAAACGCCCACAATTTTTCCTTCCGGAGAAATGGAAACCTGGGTGTTATAAAGTCTACCGGGAACAGAACTTTTTTCTGAAAATCCGGTGATGATATACAAACCTGTTGCCTTTGCAACCTCACATAAGAAGTCGGTGCTCGGTCCCGGAACCGGCTCTGAAATTTCATAAAATTTTTCTGCGATTAACACCGGGCTGTAACCGGTCACTGCAAGTTCCGGAAATACAATGGCGGATGCTCCTTCTTTGGATGCCTCAATGCACATTTTTTCCATCTTTTTCAGGTTTGCGGCTACATCTCCCAATACACAATCCATGTTTGCGGCTGCTGCTTTAAAAATTTTCTTTTCCATAATCGTTCTCTCCTTTTCTATATAAATAATTTTTTGATACCTGTTTTTATGTCCAATATGGCTCCTGCCAGAGATTTAACTTTGTACCTATTCCCTTCTTCAGGGCTTCCCGGTAAAGTTCATATCCCCAGGCAATATCAAATAACACCTGTCCGCTTGTTACAAAAATCTGTTTTTCCTGCGGCGTTTTTCTGCCGTAAGACGGCTCTGTAACCACATCGCCCAAACTGATTTGCTGTTCTAATACTGCCAGTCTGCCCTGTTCCATAAGTGCATACATCTTGCCCCAGCCGTTGCACGCCTTTGTGATATCGCCAAGCTTAACTGCCTCGTCATAATATGCCTCGTGCATTTTCGTGTTATCGAATACCAGCTTATTGTTCAGCCAGAATGCATCATCCGCTTCAATCGGTGATGTGAGAAGAACGGTTGCACCTTCCTTTAACCATTCATCCTTTAAATACAGCGGTTCCTTCGGTGATGCGGCAATGCTTACCACATCCCCAAGCCGGATTGCTTCCTCCATGCTTTCTTTCGCACAGCCTTCCAGTCCGAGTTCTTCCTTTGCCCATTCTACGAATGCCTGTGCACGTTCCAGATGCGCTGCTTTTGCCACGACCCGTTTCAGATTTTTCAGTTCGGACTTCATTGCCAGAAGGGTTGCCTTCTGGATAGGCCCAACACCTACCACACTGATGGTCTCCGCATCCTTATTTGCAAGATAACGCACCCCAACGCCCGGGATACAGCCTGTCCGCATGGAGCTGATTAAATTTCCGGACATATATGCCAGCGGCTCACAGGTGTCCGGGTCATTGATTGTCACATTTAAGATAGAGCGTGGAAGTCCACGTTCCTTTGGATTCTTTACATTTGAGCCATACCATTTTTCTCCGCAGACCGCAAATCTTCCGCCGAGATATGCCGGCATAGAGATAAAACGCCTCTCCGGCCCTGCAACCGGCATATGTTCAAATTTTGTTTCCTTTGGAAATACCAGAACCAGTCCATGCTCATTATGATTCGGACCTCCCATCAGATAATCTCCTTCATGTAAAATCCGAAATACTTCTTCACATACATTTATACATTTTGCCGCATCAAGAACTCCTGTCTTGATTAAATCCGGCTCTGACAAATATAAAAAATCTGTTCTACTCATACGCACGTATCCCTACTTTCTCATAAAATACAGGAATGACATCTCCTAAGATACCGTCCTGTTCTTCTAATATCCGCTGTTCCGTCAGGTTTATCTCCTGCGCCGTCATCCGTCCGTCCGCGTTTGCCTGAAATTTCTCCTTTAACTCTTCTTCCGTATAAGGTCTGGGGTTGTCAAAATCCCCTACTGCATGAAACGTTTCTATAATTTTGTTTTCTCCGTCCTTTAAGTGAAGCTCTATTCTGCCGCCCCGCTTCTCCGGAAGAAGCTCATTGTAAGAAGTATCCTCATGCAGATGAATTTTTCCCGTCCAGCGTGTAACAGCGGCATCCTTTTCACAGTTTCTAATGCTGTCCGGCGACAGGCTTCCTTTTTCAAGCAGTACCGCAAGCGACACCGGTGTTGAAAACTTTGCCGCAAGATCATTCGGAACACTCTCATCACCAATCTGTGCTGCTTTTTTATAGGTAAATACATCGATTCCTTCCACCTGATTTTTAGAAAGTCCCTGCGCAAGCTCCTCTTTTAAGACATCCGCAAACGGATGAATGAAGCGGCAGCCCGTATGCACCTTAAAATAGTTACTGCAAAGTACATATTCTGTTCCAAGACCTTTTGACAGTTTCTCGGGAAAAATATCTGCTCCCATCACTTTCCGGTAGACACTTTCCACAATCTTTCCGTCACTTTTCACTCCACGTTTTACAAGAGGAAGAAGATGGTCCGTCACAACTGCGGCAATGCCCGCATATACATCATGCAGTCTGCTTCCGTCATACACGGACTGCCATACCGATACCTGCGGCAAAGATGCCGCAAGCAAAAGCAGTTCATAGGTTTCCTCGACCGGAAGCTCCTGCATTACCGCAACTACCGCCGCCACTCCGGTTGTCATCATGGTTCCGTGTCCGAGCACATGATTAGGAAAATGAATGGCTGCACCCCAGCGGGATGCAATTTCATACGCTGCAACAAAAGCACGGTAAAATTTCTCCATCGGTTTATCCCGACAAGTTACAAACAGATACGGAAGAATATGGCACGCCGGATGTCCGACTGCCTTGCGGTTTCCCTCATAGAGTTCTGTGGAAACCATTGCTTCCGTGACAGCAATCACTGCATCATCTTTGTCTGCCGGTATTTCCTTTTCTCCAAGCCCTTTTAAAATACAGCCTATTGAATCAAGCACCACCCATGCAGCACGCTGCTTTACCGCCTGCGGAAGTTCCTTCCAGGAAAGTCTTCCTATAAATTCTGCCTGTTCATATACACCCTGCTCGAGTTCATTCATACCGCCTCACCACCTGTCCGTATCATATTGCAGTGTCTCCAAAGCTTTTCAGCCTGTTTTCTGGACTCTGCCTCTATTTTTTCTTCATCGGTCGTAAGCATTCTGCGGTCCTTCATCAGAAGGCGTCCATTGCACATTGTGGTAACCGTATCTTTTCCACCGGTGCCAAAAAGAAGATGTGCGTTGACCGTCGTTTCGTCAAGCGGTGTGGGCGGCTGATAATCAACAACAATCACATCTGCCTGATACCCTTTTTGCAGCTTTCCGATTTTTGTTTCAAAAATGGTGCTGGCAATCTGTGCATTCCCTTCAAAAATCATCTCGGGTAATTGTGTCCAGCCGCTGTTGATATCACGGGTCTTATATTTGTACAGCGCATTGCCGATTCGCCAGACAGTTGGAACGTCATGTCCAAATCCATCCATTCCAAACCCTGTGATAATGTTTCTCCTGCAAAGTTCCTCCCAGGGCGGCATATCCACACCGTTATTCATATTGGATTCCGGATTTGTGACAACCATCGCATTTTTTTCTTTTATAAGTGAAAGTTCTTCTCCGTCCAGATACACTCCGTGTGCAATTAACGTTTTTTCTCCCAACATCCCAAAACGTTCTAACCGTTTTGTAATGGAGCAGGCATAACGCTTCTGACAATCCTCCTCGTCCTCTCTGCACTCCGCAATGTGAATATGATACGCATTTTCGCTTTCCATCCGCTCTGCCGCATAAGCGAGCGTTTCATCCGACAGTGTAAAGGATGCATGGAGTCCCATCATGCCCTTCCGTATAGGATTTGGCTTTGCTTCCTTTATACAGCGGATATTTTCATTGACTGCCTGTCTTGCCGCTTCTTTTCCGGCTCTGTCCGACACTTCAAAACACAGGCAGGTACGCAATCCTATTTGTTCTGCTGCTTCACTGAACTGTGCAAGACTTCCCGTCACCGCTCCATAGGAGGCATGATGGTCAAACTCGGTTGTCACACCGTTTTTTACCGCTTCCAGAAACGAAACCTCTGCCATGCTGCGGCATTGTTCTATGGTAAACTGTCCGTCCACAAACCACCATTTGTTTCTCAGATTGTCCATAAATCCGTCCGGCACAAATCCCGGAATCTGATAGCCGCGCACCAGAGAGCAGTACGCATGTGAGTGAGGATTGATATACCCCGGCATAATCAGACCGCCTTTCGCATCGATAATATTTGCGCCCTGCGGCAGTTCCGGAATCTCACCTCTTTTTCCGACGGAACGTATCTTATCTCCCTGACAGACAACCACTCCGTCTTTTATAACCCGGTTGGCATCATCCCGTGTCACCACAGTACCGTTCATAAAAATATTGATCTCTTCCATTAGCGTTCCTCCCTGAAATAAGCCATTCCATTCGCCTTTGGTCCAAGTTTTTTCATTCCAAATGCAATGAGAATGATAAGTGTAAACAGATATGGAATCATCTGGAATATCTGATACGGAACCACACTGCTTACAAGCTGTAACCGGATCTGGAGAGCATCACAGAACCCGAAAACCAGACATGCCATAAGGATTCCGAATGGTGTCCATTTTCCGAAAATAACGGCTGACAGTGCAATAAATCCTCTTCCCGCAACAATTCCTTCGGAGTATGTATTGGTGTAGCACACCGTTAAAAATGCTCCGCCAATTGCCGCCATTGCCCCGCAGATAATACAGGAAAGGTATTTTTTCAGGATTACATTGATACCAAGCGTTTCCGCCGCTCTCGGATATTCCCCTACCGCGCGGTAGCTAAGTCCCGCCTTTGTCTTATAAAAAAATACATATGATAACGGAACCAAAAGGTATGCAAGATATACAAGCGGTGAATTTTGGAAGAAAATCTGCCCAACCACCGGAATTTTTGACAACAGCGGGATAGGAAGCGTCTTCATCGTCACCCCCTGTAACAGGGATGAAGTATTGGAAAATAATATCTTATACAAAAATCCCGCCAGTGCCGGACACAAAATATTGATTGCCATGCCATATACAATCTGGTCCGCACCGAGATTGATTGTCGCATACGCATATATCAGATTGATGCAGACTCCAACGGCGCCTGCCGCAAGAATTGCAAGCCACGGATTCTGTGTGTAATACCCTACCACGAATCCAAACAGAGCACCGATTGACATCAGACCGTCCAGACCGATATTGCACATTCCCGCGCGCTCGGAGTACAGTTCTCCAATTGCAACCAGAAGAAGCGGCGTTGCAATACGGATGGTTGCCATCAGTAAATTCAGAATAAAATTTGCATTTAAAATCTCACTCATTACACCGCTGCCTCCTTTTCTTTCCTTAAAATACGCTTTTCTCTTTTACCGCTTAAAGATTTTCTTTTTACGATTGCAGTTCCTCCCACCGCAAAAATGATGATGAGCGCCTGTATCATCTCCGCAATGGCTGTTGGAACGCCCATGGAAACCTGAAGTGCAATGGAACCTTTTCTGAGAACCGCAAATAAAAAGGATATTACAAGCGCTCCAATCGGGTTTAATTCTGCAATCAATGCAATTGCAACGCCGTCAAATCCGAAACCGGAACCAAAACCGCTTTGCAGACGGAACTGTTTTCCCAAAAGCTCTGTTGAACCTCCTAATCCTGCAATTGCTCCCGAAAGAACAAACGCCGAAAGCATTATGAAATTCACCCTAAAGCCGTTGATTTTTGTCGCCGTCAGGTTATTCCCCACTGCCCTGACTTTAAATCCATACGAGGTGTGAAACATGATGTAATAGAGCAAAAGCCCCACAATCAGTGCAATGATAATTCCATAATGAACCCGGAAGCCCGCCGATAAAAACGGGAGTTTTAAGCTGCCGTCTATTTCCGCTGTCTGCGGAATACTTCCATCCCGGAAAATGTTCGTGTACACAAGACTCATGATAAGTGTGGCAATATAGTTTAACATGATGCTTACAATCATCTCATTCAGGCCACGCCGGATTTTTAAGATTCCTGGAATCAATGCCCAGACGCCGCCGGCAATCACACTTACAAGCAGGGCACAGATGATTCCTGCCGTTCCCTTTATTCCGGTAAGCTCCAACAGTGTCACGGCTGCAACTGCTCCCATGATAAACTGTCCTTCACCGCCGAGGTTAAACACGCCGCATTTGTATGCAAAAGCCGCTGCCAGTGAAGTAAACATCAGCGGACACGTCAGTGCCAGCGTCTGCGCCAGCATGGAACTGCTTCCGAATGCTCCCATAAACAGTGCTGCATACGCCGTAAATGGATTTGTTCCGAGTTCTGCCATGATGATTCCGCCCACCAGAAACGCTAACAGCACCGCAATAAGCGGGATGATCAATCCTTCTATTTTTTTCATGCCGTCTCACCTCTTCCTGTCATTGCCATCGATATCTTGTCAATCGGAGGATTTATTCCCGGGAACGTTCCCATAATTTTTCCTTCAAACATTACAACAATAACGTCCGCAAGTTTAATAATCTCATCCAGGTTGGCACTGATTAACAAAATTCCACAGCCGCGTTTCTTTTCCCGCAGCATCTGTTCATGGACAAATTCCGATGCGCCGATATCAAGTCCTCTTGTCGGATGCATTGCAATCAAAAGATCCGGTGTGCTCTGCAATTCTCTTGCGAGAATCACCTTCTGCTGGTTTCCGCCTGACAGGCTGCGCACCGCCTGCTCCATGTCAAGGCAGCGGATATCATTTTCCTGCTGCATCTTTTGGGCGTATGTGTGAATTTTATCTTTTCTTAAATAAAGTCCCCGTCCATAGGAAAAGCGTTCTCCGTCCGTCTCCTTTAAAATAAGGTTTTCCGCAATCGTCATATCGCCTACCAGACCCATCCTGTTGCGGTCTTCCGGAATATGAGACACTTTTTTCCGGATAAATGTCTCCGGCGTAAAATGTTTTATCTTTTCCCCGTTTATGTACACTTCTCCGCTCTCCGGTACCAGATTGCCCGATGCCATCAGTGCAAGCTGTGATTGTCCGTTTCCGTCGACACCTGCCACACCGACAATTTGTCCTTTTTTAACTTCCAGGGAAATATCATTCAGCCCGTTGTGCTTGTTCTGACGATGGAAGGAAACTTTTTCGAGCTTTAACACGTCTTCCTTCTGGTCCATGGATTTCTCCACAAGCTGCTCCTGCAGCTTCTTTCCCACCATCAGATTGGTAAGTTCTTCCTCTGTCGTATCCGCTTTTTTCACCGTTCTGACAGATTTTCCACTTCTTAAAATGGTAATCCGGTCACTGATTTCCATGACCTCTTTCATCTTATGTGAAATGAAAATGACCGATTTTTTATCTGCAGTCAGCTTATGGATGATTTCAAACAGTCCGGCAACTTCTGCATCCGTCAATACGGCGGTCGGCTCATCAAGCACCAGTAAATCCACATCCCGGTACAGTGCCTTCAATATTTCTACTCTCTGCTGTTCTCCCACGGAAATGTCTGAAATCAGCTTATCAAACTCCACCTGCAGTCCATATTTTTCTGCCAGTTGTTCAATTTCGGCACGCATCTTATTCTTCTGGATAAATATACTGTTTCCTTTTGACAGCCCAAGAATTATATTCTCGAAAACCGTCATGTTTTCCACCAGCATAAAATGCTGATATACCATGCCGATTCCAAACCTTACCGCCTCTTTCGGCGATGTGATTTTTACCACATTTCCCTGATAAAAGATTTCGCCCTCATCCGGCTGGTAGAGCCCGGTCAGAATACTCATAAGAGTACTCTTTCCGGCTCCGTTTTCTCCAAGCAGCGTATGTACTTCTCCCTGTTCCACACTCAGCCAGATATTGTCGTTTGCCTTGACACCGCCAAAGCTTTTTGAAATATTTCTCATCTGCAGTATGTTCATAGTCATTCCTCTTTTTGCTTATTTGCTGATGAATGTACCGTTTTTAATTTGTTCTACGTATTCAAGATACTGTGTTTTTATATCTTCCGGCACCTGTGAACTAAATGTTCCTACCGACAGACATCCGTTTTCAACTGTTCCGTAGATTGTCGTATTTCCAAATGTGCCATCCTCGATTGCCTGCATACACTGTTCCACAAGAGCCGCATTATCGGTTACCACACTGCATATAATGACTTTATCATCTGCGGATCCCAAATCTCCCGGCTGACCGATGCTGTAGTGTCCATCGGATTCTGCAAGTGCCTCTCTTGCTCCGGTATCAACTGCGCCGGCATCGCCAAACAATACATCCACATCATAGGTAGACATCATGGATGAAGCAATTTCCTTTCCTTTTGCTGCATCGTAATAATCTCCTGCATATCCTGATGTGACATTTACATCCGGATTAACTACCTTTGCTGCCGCCTCATATGCTTCAAGCTTTGTCTTTGTCGTATCCAGTTCCATTCCTCCGATAAAACCAATATAGCCTGTCTTTGTCATCAGTCCTGCAAGCGCACCTGCCAGATAACCAATCTGTTCTGCATCCGGCATCACGGATACTACGTTATCAGAAGAGAAGGTTCCGTTTAACAGGCAGAATTTTACGTCCGGATACTGCTCTGCCACCTGCTTTACCGCATCTGAATACTCACTGCCCGGTGCAAAGATTAAATCGTAACCTAAGTCTGCATATCCGGTAAGAACCGATACATATTCGGATGTGTCCACGTTTTCCGTATAAGCTGTTTCATATCCGTATGCTTCTGCAGCATCACACATTGCCTGGTAACAGCTTGCGCCCCAGCCTCCATCGTTAATGGATGCTCCGTAAAGCATTGCTACTTTCTTATCACTGTCCGTTTTTGTTTCTGCCGCTGTTGTGGTGTCTGCGATTTTCTCTGAAGTCTGTTTTTCGTTTCCTGCCGTCTGCGATGCACCGCATCCCATTATGGTGCCCGCCATAAGTGCAACAATCATTACTGTAGCCATCATTCTTTTTTTCATAATCATTCTCCTTTCTTAAAGAAACAAAAAAAGACAAAGAAATCTTTTCAGACCTCTTTGTCTTTTCCCTCACCTGTAGGTTGACGCAAGTCTATCATCATTCCTACACTTTTTCAAGTGTTATTTTTTCGGGAAATTTGCAAAAATGATACCGTTTCGGTATTGTTTTTATGTTTCTATTTGTTTTTTGTTCTTATATAGTCAGCAAAACGACTTGCAGAACTTGACATCGCTCCATATTTCTTCCAGACTACCACTGCACAGGAGGTAAATTTTGGATTGATAATCTCCTTGCACACAATCTCCGGGGTCTGCAGTCTGCTTGCCGCCGACTTTGGACACAGAAGAATTCCAAGCCCCTGACGAACCAGTTCAAAGCCGCCGCCAAGCGCCGTATAAAGGCAGACAATATGCGGCTTCATTCCAATCATATGAAACCAGTTTTTTATCTGTTCCTCGTGGCTGTTTCTACCGGGTGCAATCAGATTTTCCTTTGCAAGCTCCACCAGTTCCAACGTGTTCGCTTCCCCTGTCGCCAACGGATTATCTTTATGAATACAGGCTATCCACGATTCCTCCTGCAGACGGATACACTCATATTTTTCGCTGTTAAACGGCTCGCGCACAATTCCGATATCAAAGATGCCAAGGTCTAATTTTCTTAGAATCTCCTCGGTATTACTGTAGCAGATATTGTACGTAATGTCCGGAAATTGACTGTGAAATTCTGTAATCCAGGTTGGAAGCACGCCCATTCCGACTGTTTCAATACTTCCAATGCTGATATTTCCGTCATATGTTCCAAACGTACTGTTCATTTCCTCTTTGAGCTTATCCGTCAGTTCCACGATTTCCCTTGCATGCTCCCTGAAATAATAGCCCGCTTCTGTCAGATGAAGTCTCCCGTTCTCCCTCTCAAAGAGTTCCACATTCAATTCTTCCTCGAGTTGCCTCATCTGTCGTGTCAGCGGAGGCTGTGACATATGAAGGCGTTCCGCCGCCTTTGATACATTCTCTGTTTCCGCAATTTCAAGAAAATAACGCATTGCCCTAATATCCATATGTAATACCTTTTTTGATATAAAATATATGTTTCTATATCTTTTTTATTTTTGACTATATCTTATCATATAATTTACAGAATGCAAGTCTCATTTTTCGTCCGTTGTAAGGAATTTTGCACTTCTTTTCCGTATGAAAAAAACGGCAATGAAACCATCTTCATTGCCGTTTCTACTGTTCCCTGCGGGAATCGAACCCACAACTGCCCCTTAGGAGGGGGCTGTTATATCCATTTAACTAAGGAAACATATATAAAAATCCGTTTCGATAAACAGATTTTTACACTATGGAATTATACCATAAAAGAAAATGTCCGGTCAATCTATTCCGGAAAATTAATAAAACCCTGAAGCCAGATGATACCCTTAAAGCGGCGGCCGATTTCCGGCTCCCCATAGAGGTCCAGCTTATTGATGCAGACATCAAAGGTCAGCTCGTTGCAGTAAACGGACATCAGGTAAACTTCTTCACCGGTAAGGCTGTTCGTCACCAGATTGCACTCTTGGATTTCACCCAGGATGGAATACTGATCACACTCCACACCGTAAGGCATACAGTAGGTATCCACCAGACTGAAAACATCTTCATTCTGGATTTTCTTGGAAATCGTGGTATACATATCCATATCTTCCAGCGTCAGTGTTTCGATGGCTTCCTCATCACCACGTCTTGCCGCTGCAATCAGGTTGTTGCGCACATTAGAGTCTTTTTTGATTTTCAGCTTCTGCTGTTCATCCTTTTTGATGGGGAACATAATATTTCCCTTGATTGACAAAGCCGACAGGGTAAGTGTCGTTCCCTTAATGGGAAGCTTTCCCTGTGCCTGCGCTTTTACATAGGGAATCATGTTCTGCAGGTAAAAAATAAGGGAAACTCCTACCTTAACATCATCGCAGATGCCGGCATAGGACTCCCTGGCAGCATGTCTTTCCACGGAAACATCCTCCGTGGTAGTGATGCCTCTGCCTCTTAAGTACGGATAGTAATACTCATAAATAAATTTCTCATCGTCCGACTCGTCAAATTCTCCACAGACGGCGATGCCCATATTTTCAGCGAAATCCTTGCTGAATTCTCCTAAAAGAACCTCTTCGTCGCTGATGGTATAAGCCCTTTTGCCCGCATTCATCACAACGCTGGCAAGCAGAGCCTTCAATTCTTTTCTGTTACTGATTTTACTGAAGCCAATGGCTCTCATAAATTTATGCAAGGATTTCACCTTCTTTCTTTTCGTTCTGTGTAAATCTATTAGCCAATCTTGGAAACACCACCCATGTAAGGACGAAGTGCTTCAGGAATATTTACAGTACCGTCTTCGTTTACATTATTCTCAAGGAATGCAATCAGTCCTCTCGGAGTAGCCAATACTGTATTATTTAATGTATGCACAAAGTAAGTACCATTTTCGCCTTTTGTACGGATGCCGAGACGTCTTGCCTGTGCATCACCTAAGGTAGAACAGGAACCGACCTCGAAATACTTCTTCTGTCTGGGGCTCCATGCCTCGACGTCACAGGATTTTACCTTTAAGTCAGCCAGATCGCCGCTGCAGCATTCCAGTGTACGGACGGGGATGTCCAGGCTTCTGAAAAATTCTACGGTGTAAGACCACATCTTGTTGTACCAGTCCATGGACTCTTCGGGTTTGCAAAGAACAACCATTTCCTGTTTTTCAAACTGATGCACACGGTAAACGCCGCGTTCCTCAATACCGTGGGAACCGACTTCCTTACGGAAGCAGGGAGAATAAGAGGTCATGGTAATGGGAAGGCTTGCTTCGTTTACAATCTGACCCTTGAACTTACCAATCATGGAATGTTCGGAAGTACCAATCAGATAAAGGTCTTCGCCTTCAATCTTGTACATCATGGCTTCCATTTCGTCAAAGCTCATAACGCCGTTTACCACGCTGCTTCTAATCATGAAAGGAGGAATACAATAGGTAAATCCCTTGTTAATCATGAAATCTCTTGCATAGCTGATCATTGCGGAATGAATTCTGGCAGCATCACCCATCAGGTAATAAAAACCGTTTCCGCTGGTTCTGCCGGCGCTCTCTTTATCAAGACCGTTAATTCTTTCCAGTATATCTGCATGATAAGGTACTTCAAAATCGGGAACCTTGGGCTCACCGAATTTGGTAATTTCCACGTTCTGGGTGTCGTCCTTGCCGATAGGTACGGAAGCGTCAATAATCTGGGGAATTTTCATCATGATTGCTGTGATTTTTTCCTGATATTCCGGCTCTTTTGCTTCCAGTTCGGCAAGTCTCTTGGACTGGGCAGCCACTTCTGCCTTCTTTGCTTCTGCTTCTTCTTTTTTACCCTGTGCCATCAGAGCGCCGATTTCCTTGGAAATCTTGTTTTTCTGCGCGCGAAGCTCGTCCGCTTCCTGCTTAACCTTTCTGCTCTCTGTATCCAGAGCAATTACTTCGTCAACAAGGGGAAGCTTTGCATCCTGGAATTTCTTCTTGATATTTTCCTTTACTAAATCAGGATTTTCTCTTAAAAATTTAATGTCTATCATGAGTAGACGCCTCCTTAAATAATAATCTAATCAATCGCTTTTTCTATAAATACATTCTGTACAAGGATAAGGTCGAGAATTTTTTCTTCCGTAACATCCCTGCCATTTTTATCTTTAATAATTCTGAGAACCGGTCTGTCCGGAAACTCTCTGTTCTGTCTGACGACGATGCCTGTTTCTCCATCTCCCGTAAGCACCTGGGTTCCAACCGGGTAAACTGCTGTGAACTGAAAAAACGCATCTACTATTTTACCACTATATTTCACATTTTTAAAGGTTTTCAGATACTCTATTGCTTCATAAACCTTTACTTTTTTACAGCTGATGCCGCAAATCATTTCATCGAAGGTATCGCACACTGTTAAAATCTGCACCGGTTCTGAAATCTGTGTGGCATGCAGCGGATAACCGGAACCATCCAGCCTTTCATGATGATACAAAATCATGGCTTTTGCCGTGTCGGACAGCCATTTTTCATTTCTCAGTGCAGAATACGCATAAACCGGATGTCTTTTGAACTCTGCAATTTCTGCCCGGGACATGGTGGCAACATCTTCGTTCTGATAGCTTATAGTTAAATATTGTAATCCAATATCATGTAATAAACATCCCACACCGATATCGTGCAGGCTTTCCCTGCCGTAACCCAATTTTATAGCCGTAAGAATTGCCAGACTGCACACACTTAAGGAATGTTCAAAAATATCGGTGCTCCGCTGCTTTACATCATAAACCTTTTCCATCACTTCGTCTTCTTCCGCGATTTCCGTGATGACATGGTCCGCCGTTTCATTCAGGCTCGCGAGTTCTTCGTTATGACGGTAAGTATGCTTTTCCAGTACTTCTTTAACTTTTTCCTTCATGGAAACTTCCACATCCTCTTTTAATATGGAAATCTCCTCCTGCTGTGAACTTTCATCCTTGATATAAACTTTAGCAATCCCCAGGCTGCGCAGTTTATCTATATATTTTACCTTAATTTGGAAACCTGCCGGTAAAATCATCTGGTAATCACTTGTAAGTATATCCTGAGCTGCTATTTCATTACCCTTCAGTTCATTTACTGAAACAATTTTCATGTAGGTTCCTTTCTTAATGTAAGAATGCTATTCTCCGATAGCCATATCAAGTGCCTGCTGTTCCTCTTCGCCCAATGAAATAGCACATTCTCCATTCTTTATTTCCTTAGTGTAGGTGTAACATCCCTCCGTACTGTGCACGGAGTTCAGAATAAATCCATTGTTGTTCTCATCCAGCAGTGCAAGAGAAAAACTGAGCTTTCCACCCATCTGCTGAAATGCATCGTATTTTATCAGACCGATTTTCTGGAATGCATGCTCCATATTCTTGTAGAGTGTACGGATGTCCTTTTTGTTTTTGTCCACATTGATTTTCAAAAACTTGTTATCTTCATACAGACCTACAATATCTTTTTCCAGGCTCTTTGCATCCTTGCCTGTCATAAATTTACTTATCCTTTTCTGTAACCGGTTTAACTTTTTCATCTGCAGGATTATAATTATAAAAAGCACTACAATGAAAATAAGTAAAATCAGAAACAGGTAAGCAATATCCAGATTTCCAAGTCCGATACTTTGCAGTATATTACTATTCATTGGTATTTCCTCGTATCTTTCTGTCAGGCTTTTGTCAGTAAATCAACCAGTCTGTCCAAATCCTCATGACTGTAAAATTCGATTTCCATTTTTCCGGCACCTTTTTCTTTTCCGGTAATGGAAACCTTGGTGCTGAGCGCCTGTTTTAATTTCTCTTCAATTTCCTGATAAATAATCTTAAGAGCTTCATCGTCTATCTTCTTCTTTGCTTTTTCCGGCTTATGAAGATTTTTCACTAACTTTTCTACATCGCGCACACTGAGTTTTTCATCAAATACTTTCTGTGCAATGTTGTACTGCTCTTCCGGATTTTCAATGGCAAGAAGCGCTCTGGCATGTCCGGTGGAAAGCATGTCTTCAATCACCATCTGCTGCACTTCATCACAAAGCTTTAACAGACGCATGGAGTTGGTTACGGCAGTACGGCTCTTGGAAACTCTCTCTGCCACTTCATCCTGCTTCAGGTTGAACTCTGTCAGAAGTCTTTTATATGCCTGTGCTTCTTCAATAGGGTTTAAGTTTTCACGCTGAATATTTTCAATAAGGGAAATTTCCACAATTTCCTGTTCGGAATAATGCTTGATAATAACGGGAACTTCTTTCAGTCCGGCAATTCTTGCCGCTCTCCAACGGCGCTCGCCCGCGATAATTTCATAATGGTCGCCTCTGTCCTGTACGACTATGGGCTGAATTAAACCGTACTGTTTGATAGACTCTGCCAGTTCTTCCAGCGCATCTTCATCGAAATTTTTACGGGGCTGTTCTTTGTTGGGCTCCACCTTGGTAATCTTAACCATAGTACCCTGTTCGTTTTCTTCTCCCGCCTTTGCCGGAGCTGCTGTCTTTTTTTCTGCTGTTTCCTCCGGTATTAATGCATCAAGACCTCTGCCGAGCCCCTTTCCTAATCCACTTTTTTTTGCTGCCATTGCTATACCCTCCTCTTACTTTTTCTTTCTGTTATGTTTGATTACCTCATCAGCCAGACTCATATAACTCTCCGCACCGGCTGACTTCGGGTCATACATATGAATGGGCATGCCATAGCTGGGTGCTTCCGCCAATCTGATATTTCTGGGAATCATGGTTTTATAAATATTCTGATTTAAATGTTCCTTTACATTTTCTACCACCTGCATGGAAAGGTTAGTACGGGAATCGTACATGGTAAATACCACACCTTCCATATCTAATTCCGGGTTCAGTCTTTCTTTTACCAGGTTGACTGTATGTATTAATTGGCTCAGACCTTCCAGTGCGTAATATTCACATTGAATAGGAACCAGTACACTGTCAGCCGTTGTCAAAGCGTTAATTGTCAAAGTATTTAAAGAAGGAGGACAGTCAATGATGATAAAATCATACTTATCTTTTACCCAGTCAACTTCTCCCTTCAGAATAAATTCCTTTTTATCTACACCAATCAGTTCTATTTCCGCTGCCGCTAAATTCACGTTGGAAGGAATAATGGATACGTTTTTTATAACATCCTTTAAGATACAATCCTGAATAGAGCACTCTCCCAGCATCAGTTCATAGATGGTGTTTTCCAGTTCATTCTTATCTACACCAAATCCGCTGGTAGTATTTCCCTGCGGATCGGTATCAATAACCAGTACCTTTTTTCCCTTCACTGCCAGAGACGCAGATAAATTAATAGATGTTGTGGTCTTACCCACACCACCCTTTTGATTGGCAATAGCAATAACTTTTCCCATTTTAATATCAAGCCTTTCTTATTAATACGACCTAAATATACATAAAAATGCAAACACTCACAAGCTGCAAGCTATCGCTTGCTATTGTTCTGCTCCGCAGAACTGCTTGTTCGTTATAAGATGCGTTAAAAACAAATGCCTGCACATAGTGCAGTCGCTTGTTTTCTCCTGCAAACACTCACAAGCTGCAAGCTATCGCTTGCTATTGTTCTGCTCCGCAGAACTGCTTGTTCGTTATAAGATGCGTTAAAAACAAATGTCTGTGCATAGCACAGCCGCTTGTTTTTAACTTGCACCTTATACATTATAACATCATTCTTTGGGATAGGCTATAAGAAGTTTAGTTTTGAAATGCGGATTTTTACCGAAAATGCTGGGCTTCAGATGTTGTAAAATGGCTAATTTTATGTATTTTAAGGAGTAAATCACAATATATTGATGTTTAATGTTTCACGTGAAACATTATCTTGTGTCCCAGTGTTCTTAAAATTTTATTTTCATCACCAACATTTTATTGTTCCTCCTTCATAGTGTAATTTAAATTATTTATTCATACCACTCTTCTTCTGTTTTTACAAACCCAATGGATTGGAACATGGTCTGGCTCTGTTTATTAAAGGAATATATATTTGCTTTTACCTTACTCATTCCCTTTTCTTTTGCCAATTTCAACATATCCAGCACACATCGTCTTCCGATATGTCGGTTCTGGTATTCCTTACAAACTACAATGGCGATTTCTCCATTGTCCCTCAATGAAACATCCCCTACTAATTTACCTTCATATTCTATATAGTAGCAATCCCCATTGGAACTCAGGTAATCGTACATACAATGCAAAAGTTCTAAATCATAAGGCTCGTCCCTGTTATCTACCTGCTTACATACATCTAAATCCTGATACCATAGAAGGGAAACCTCATCATTTCTATAATAAGGAAATAATTTAATTTCTTTATCTATTATTCTTTCCGTCATATTTACTACCATTTTATAAACCTATTTTTTTAACTTCATAGAACACTCTGACTCCCTATTATTAACAACATACCGCTAAATAAGGGTTTTAAAAATGTTTCACGGCATTTGTTTTTAAATGTTTCACGGATTAAATCACAAGATATAGATTTAGAAAGTTTCACGTGAAACATTATCTTGTGTTTTTAAATTCACAAATATATTAAAAACCGCAATGTTTCACGTGAAACATTACGGTTTTATTTCCGGTTTTTTTCTAATTCAAGGATATTAAATCATTTCTGATTGCAAATACTGCAGCCTGCGTTCTATCGGTTACTGCTATCTTCTTGAATATATTAAATATGTGATTTTTCACGGTTCTTTCACTTATTTTTAAGGAAGTAGCTATCTCTCTGTTGGAATTTCCAAATGCAATATTTTTAAGAACTTCCAATTCTCTCTTTGTTAACGACTTTATTTTATCTAATTCTTCATTTTTCTTTTCTATCTTAGAATTTAATAAAGGCAATAGTTCTTTCTGAATAAAGTTTTCTCCATGAATTATTAAATCAATAGCTTCTTTTAATTCTTCAAACTTTATATTTTTTGAGGCATAACCATCTGCTCCTATTTCAATTGCTCTCAGCAGATAGTCTATTTCATTATGCATTGTCAGTATCATTACCTTAATAGGTATTTCATTGTTACGGATTTCCTGTAATACTTCAAGTCCATTTTTATTTGGCATATTTATATCGAGCAATAAAATATCCGGCAATTTTTCATTCAACTTATTTAGACAATCTATACCATCCTGTGCTTCGGAAATTACTTTCATAGAACCATCTAATTCTAATAAATTCTTCAGTCCATCCCTTATCAATGCAAAATCATCTACTATCATAATTTTGGTTTTCTTATTTTTCATATATTCCCTCCCTTATATAATTTACTCCCTAAAATTAATAATTATGATATTGGTATTCTGACTGTTATTTTAGTTCCCCCTTCATCACTTTGAATGTCTAACTTTCCCCCTAACAGTTGTGCTCTCTCTTTCATTATAGATAAACCATAATGATTGGACTTATGTTCAGCTTCCCCCTGAAATCCAACACCATTATCTTTTATGAATAAATAGTAGTCATTTACCTCCTTCTTAAATTTTACCTGTAATACATTTCCCTTAGAATGTACCACCGCATTATTGCAAGCTTCCTGTATAATACGAAAAATAGAAATCTGTAAAGTAGTATTTTCTATTTTAACAGGATTAATTTCTATATCATAAGTATAATCAGGATATCTCTCTTTTAATTTATCGAAAAAATCTTCTACTGATTTTTGAAATCCTACATCATAAAAATGTACAGGATGAATACTATATATGATATCCCTCAATTCTTCCATCATATTCCGTAAGTTTTCGTCCATTGAGGTAAGCTCCACTTTTGCACGTGAAACATCCATTTCCATATATCTTTTTATCAATTCTACTTTATAAATCAGATAAGATATATTCTATAAAGTAGTATCGTGCAAATCCTGGGCAATTCTTTTTCTTTCTTTAACCTGCACCTCTATAATAGAATAATTTGGTTTTATTTTCTTTTCCTGTTTTTCATCCAGTGCATCTTCCAATGCTTCCAGATAAACTTTTATTTTCTTCAGCCTTTCTCTCAAATAACTGTTAGTATTCTGAAGCTTTTCTATTTTTGTCTTGTTGTTTTCAATTTCTCTCTTCTGGGTATTCAATACATTTCTCGGACTGAATACTTTGAAGTCATCGGTTTCCTTATTATATAACTGGTCAAGATAATCTGTTGTTTCCTCTATAGAAAACTCATTTTCCTTGATTTCACTTTCCAGAAGTTCTGCTTCATCTAAAAAGTTCTGATAGATTTCCAGTAAAGATGTCTTACGCTCATTTGCCATATTTACCTAACCTCCGGGTAAAAATGTCTGCAAAGCAGTACGGTTATCAGTGTAAAGGTTCTTTTGCAGGAAGTCCTGCTTTACGAGGATATTTTTTTGGACAGGCAGCAACCTTTTCAATTGCAAAAAGATTACGGTAAATATCAGAGTCGGGAAGATAAATTTCCGTCTGGCTCTTTACTTTACCACCCAGAATAGCAATAGCCTTTTCTGCCTGTTTCATTTCTTCTGTAATCTTTTCGGATTTATAGGAAATGAACATACCGCCTACCTTTACAAAAGGCAAACAAAATTCTGACAGTGTTGTCATATTTGCCACTGCACGGGAAACGCACAAATCAAACTTTTCCCGGAGTAAAGAAGGCTTCGCATAATCTTCTGCACGTCCATGTATGGTTTCTATATTTGTAAGAGATAATTCTTCTATGACTGCGTTTAAAAATTTAACACGTTTCTGCAAGGAATCCAAAAGAGTAATTTTTAAATTAGGAAAAGCTATCTTTAACGGCAGACCGGGAAATCCGGCACCGGTACCGATATCAATCACAGATATATCACCGGACAGATCATATGCCTTCACTAAAGAAAGACTGTCAATAAAATGCTTCTTCATCACTTCATCATAATCGGTAATGGCAGTTAAATTCATAACTTCATTCCATTCCGTCAGCATTTCATAATAACGGATAAATTTCTGAATTTGTTCCGCTGTCAACGTGATACCTAATTCCATTAAATCTGCTTCAAACTGTTCGGTACGATACATTAAAAATCCATGCCTTTCCTGTTACTATTATTTATGCTGATGATTTCTTTGCTCTAAATATACCAGCAGAACAGAAATATCTGCCGGAGATACACCGGAAATTCTGGAAGCCTGTCCAACGGAAACCGGACGGAACTCCTTCAATTTCTGCCTTGCTTCAATGCGTAGACTGGGTACATCATCATAATCAATGTCGACAGGTAAAAGCTTCTTTTCCATTTTCTTATACTGCTCTACCTGACGGGACTGTCTCTCTATATAGCCTTCGTATTTCAATTCTATTTCTACCTGCTCTACCACATCTTTTGGCAGTACAGGTCTTTTCTCATCAATTTCCGCAAGCAGTTCATAGGATAATTCCTGTCTACACATAAGATCAGCCAAAGAAACAGCATTCTTCAAAGGATTACTTTCATGTGCTGTAAGAAATTCCTGAATTTTCTGGGAACCGCCCACTTTGGTATTTTTAAGACGTTTGATTTCTTCTTTGATAAGTTCTTCCTTGCGCAGAAGCCTCTCGTAATCTTCTTTGGAAACAAGACCTGCTTCATAACCGATTTTACGAAGTCTTAAATCTGCATTGTCCTGTCTTAAAAGCAGACGATATTCTGCACGGGAGGTCATCATACGGTAAGGCTCCCTGTTGTCCTTTGTAACCAGATCATCAATCAGTACACCTATGTAAGCCTGTGACCTGTCCAGTACAATTTCCTGTTTACCGAGCAGGGAAAGAGCCGCATTAAGTCCGGCCATCAGTCCCTGGGCTGCTGCTTCTTCATAGCCGCTGCTTCCGTTAAACTGACCGCCTGCATAAAGACCGTTTACCTTTTTGAATGCCAGTGTAGGATAAAGCTGTTTTGCGTTAATACAGTCATACTCAATTGCATAAGCATTTCTTACAATTTTACAATGCTCCAGCCCAGGCACCGTCCGGTACATGGCAAGCTGCACTTCCTCAGGTAAAGAGGAAGACATACCTCCCACATACATTTCATTGGTATGCAGACCTTCGGGTTCAATAAATACCTGATGTCTGTCCTTATCTGCAAACTTTACAACTTTATCTTCGATAGAGGGACAATATCTTGGCCCTGTACCTTCTATAATACCCGCATAAATGGGGGATCTGTCAAGATTAGACCGAATAATTTCGTGTGTTTTTTCATTTGTATAAGTCAAATAACAGGAAATCTGCTCTTTTTGAATGGATTCCGGATCTGTGGAAAAAGAAAAAGGAACAATTTCTTTATCACCGAACTGTTCTTCCATCTTGGAAAAATCAATACTTCTCTTATCCATTCTGGCAGGAGTACCGGTTTTAAACCGGCGAAGCTCAATGCCCATTTCCTTTAAGCTGTCCGGAAGATGATTCGCCGGCTGCAGTCCGTTGGGGCCGGTATAAGTAATGGCTTCTCCGCAAAGACATCTTGCCCTTAAATAAGTACCGGTACATAAAACAACTCTTTTACATTCATAAACGGCTCCAGAATAGGTAACCACACCGGTCACTTTTTTCTTAAGCTCCTTTGTGTCCTTGTCTTCTTCCTCTTCCCACAAAATCTCACAGACCTCTGCCTGCTTGATGGTAAGGTGATCCTGATTTTCCAGAACCTTACGCATAGCTCTGGAATATTCCGCCTTGTCTGCCTGTGCACGAAGGGAATGTACTGCAGGTCCTTTGGAAACATTCAACATTTTGGATTGAATAAAAGTTTTATCAATATTTTTTCCCATTTCTCCGCCGAGAGCATCTATTTCTCTTACCAGATGTCCCTTGGAAGAACCGCCTATATTGGGATTGCAGGGCATCAGGGCAATACTGTCCACACTTACCGTAAAAATAACGGTTTCCAGTCCCAGTCTTGCACATGCCAGAGCCGCTTCACAACCGGCATGACCGGCACCTATGACACAAACATCTACTTTATCCATGATAAAACGTTTTTTTTCATCCGTTGACATTTTTATAACCATGCCTTTCATAACTTATTTTCATATTATAACATACACTTTTTATTTTCCCATACAAAACTTTGAAAAAATCTCATCTACTAAATCATCGGAAACCTCTTCTCCGATAATATTTCCCAGAGATATATAGGCATTCATCAAATCAATGGAATAAAAATCTTCCGGCATATCGTCTTCCAGACTTTTTTTAACCATTAAAAATGATTCTTTTGCCTGCTGTAAAGCTTCCTTGTGACGCAGGTTTGTAATATAAATTTCATTTTCAAAAGAAATCTTTCCTTCAAAAAACATGTCCCTGATAAGCTTCTTGAATTCTTCGATACCGGAAGCTTCCTTTGCGGAAATCTTCACGATCGGAATTTCGATACCTTGCAGAAAATTTCTTATATCCTCTTCTGTAATTATCTGGCTTAAATCGGACTTATTCATCAGAAGAATAGCTTTTCTGTCCCTTAAAATATCTCTTATTTCTTCATCGTTTTCATCAAAGGGAACGGAAGAGTCCACCATGTATAAGAGTAAATCCGCTTCCCCCGCATATTTTCTGGCTTTTTCCACACCTATTTTTTCCACTGTGTCCTCTGTTTTGCGGATACCGGCGGTGTCTATTACATTCAAAGCTATGCCGTCCAGTCTTATCTGTTCCTCCAGAACATCACGGGTGGTTCCGGCAATGTCCGTTACAATCGCTTTTTCTTCACCGGACAAAACATTTAAAAAAGAAGATTTACCGGCATTTGGTTTTCCTAAAATAACGGTTTTAATACCTTCCTTTAAGAATTTGCCATCCTTAGATGAAGAAATCAGCTTATCTGTTTCCTTTATCAGATTGTCTATTTTTTCAGAAAGTCTTTCCGGGTAACCTTCCAGACTGATATGTTCGGGGTCATCTAAAGCAGATTCAATAAAAGCGATTTCATAAATGACTTCACTTCTCATTTCTTTTATCTTATTGGAAACTGCTCCCTTTAACTGGCTCACAGAAGACTTTAATGCTAATTCATTCTGTGCATGAATAACATCCATTACCGCTTCCGCCTCGGAAAGATCCATTCTTCCGTTAAGGAAAGCCCTTTTTGTAAACTCTCCGGGCTCGGCCATTCTTACTCCTGTCAGCAACACTCTTTCCAGAATCCGCTGCATCATAAGAACACCGCCGTGGCAGTTAATTTCCACCGTGTCCTCTGTGGTGTAACTTTTCGGGGCAAGCATAACGCTTACCATCACTTCATCCAAAATATTACCCTCTTCATCCGTTACAAAACCATAATGAATAGTATGGCTTTCTGCATCCTTCAGATGAAACTTACCGTTTTTTGATTTATAAAGTAAATCTGCTTTTTCCACCGCCTCCGGTCCGCTGATACGGACAATACCGATACCGGAATCCGAAAGCGCCGTAGCAATCGCAGCAATTGTATCTGTATTCATAGTACTGATTCCTTTTAATTTCTAAAAAAATAGGAGCTGTCTCCCTACAAAAGGCAGTCTCTGCCCCGGTACTACAGCTCCATCACATTATTTTTTCAAAGACACAACAACTCTTCTGAAAGGTTCTTCCCCTTCACTGTGTGTGGTTACATATCTGTCATTCTGTAATGCTGAATGAATAATTCTTCTTTCGTAAGGATTCATAGGCTCTAAAGAAACAGGTCTCTTGGTTCTCTTTACCTTATAAGCAATATTCTTTGCTAAATTTTCCAGAGTTTCTTTTCTTCTTTGTCTGTAATTTTCGGTATCTAATTTAACACGGATATAATCTGCCTGGCCTCTGTTTACCACTAAAGATACCAAATACTGTAAAGAGTCAAGGGTCTGTCCTCTCTTACCGATGAGAATACCGATTTCTTCGCCTCTCATATCAACATCAAGAGCTTTTTCAGCATCGTCGTACCTGGCATCTACTATAACTTCCATTTCCATAGCATCAAATACTTCGCCTAAGAACTTCTTTGCTGCTTCTTCTACTTCCCTTGCATCTACATTGGAAACCTTTGCTGTTTCTTTTACAAATTTCTTTTCTTCTTTCAGAACTTCTTTAACGGGTTCTTTTACAGATTCTTTGACAATTTCTTTATCTTCTTTTACTCTTGCCTTAATGAGAGCGGGCTTTGCTCCGATTCCTAAAAATCCGGAAGAACCTTCTTCTAAGACTTCATAATCCAGCTTATCACTTGTTACGAAAAAATCCTGACATGCCGCTGTAATGGCGTCATCCACTGTTTTTGCTGAGAACTCTTTATATTCCATCCCAAATACCTCCTATGAAATTTTAACGAAATTAGTTTTTATTGTTTCTTTCATTGTAATCTTTTACAAGATTTGCTTTCGCCATCAGACTTCCGGGCTTTGCTCCGGTGGAAGAGGTCTTCTTAACTTCCTTATTATCTGTATTGGCATTCTTTGTGTCCGTGGTCTTTGCAGTATAACTCTTGGTGCTTACGGTACCACCCATATTCTTGGTGTTCATATTGGCATACTGCTGAAGCTTCGCCTGATTTTTTTCAAGCTTTTCCATCTTCTTGGCACTCTTGTCTGCATTTTTGGCAATTACTTCATCCAAATCCATTTTATCAATATGTTTATTAATAACAACCTGCTGCACACTTCTTACCAGGGAACCGCTGATCCAGTAAAGACCGAGACCTGCCGGCAATGTATAGCAGAAGAAGGCTGACATGATAGGCATAATCATATTCATGGTCTTCATGGAAGATGCCATGGTATCCGTCATATCACCGTTGCCGTTTCCGGTTTCCTGCTTCGGCATCAGCATTACATTGACCCATTGGGTAACAGCCGAAAGAACAGGAATGGCAATGGCAATAATTAACATAGCTACGGTAATCTTTCCTGCATTACCGGAATTAAAGAAAGAAGTAACCACAGAGGAAGGAGAATTAGCAAGACTAAATCCTTTTACCAGAAAAGAATTGTACCTTTCAATCTGGCTCATACCCTCTGCAACGGCTGCGTTACCTGCAAAATTGTTGTTAATAAATACTTCTACATCAGAATAATTGACTCTGTTTAAGGCATTGATCAAAGTGCTTTCCGTTACGTTGTCCACATTGGTTATATAGGTGGAAGCACCCTTTACACTTTCCACAAAAGCGGAAACCTTTCCGCTGCTGATGATTTCGCCTGCCACACTGCTGAAAGCATTTCCTATTTTTGTAACAAAAGAAGGAATGCTGTAAATTACTTCATACAATGCAAACAGAATAGGCATCTGAATAAAGAGCTGCAGACAGCTGCCGGTAGGAGAAACGCCGTACTTTGCGTAAACCGCCTGGGTTTCCGCATTCATCTGCATCTGGGAATCGGTATCGGTACGATTTTTGTATTTATTGCGGATAGCCTGTAATTCCGGGTTCATTTTGGCAGATAATTTGGAGAACTTCTGCTGTTTGATGGTAAGGGGCATCATCAGTAAATAAACGATGATGGTAAATAAAAAAATAGCAAGTCCGATATTTGGGATACCAATCAAATCAAGCACATTGAAAAGTGCGTTCATGACTTGTCCAAGTAACCAGGCAACCTGCTTAATAATCGGTAAATTACCACAACTGGTTAAAACAATACTTGTCATCTTTTTCCTTTCTGCTGAAAAAATCAAGGAACAGGATCATATCCTCCTTTAGAGAAAGGATTGCACCTGCATATTCTCCAGACAGCAAGCGCTCCGCCCTTCAGGGCGCCGTATTTTTCCACCGCTTCCAGTCCATACTGGGAACAGGTAGGATAATAGGGGCATTTTGTATGCTTCATGGGAGAAATATATTTCCTATATAATTTTATGACACTTATTAAAATTTTTTTCATAAATATACTTTAATTATTTCGTGTAGCTTTGCCAGATGAAGAAGTGCGCTTTCTATTTCATAATATCCTACATCCGCTGCTCCTTTTCTCGCAACAACCACTATATCCAAACCACTATTGAATATATTTTCATGCAACCGGTAGCTCTCTCTCAAAAGCCGGGTCACATGATGTCTTACAACACTGTTACCTACTTTTTTACTGACGCTTATTCCCACCCTGTTTATACCTAAGCCATTTTCCTTTACATACATTACAAGGTATTTATTGGCGCGGAACCTGCCGTTTTTATAAACAAACTGAAACTGATGATTTTTTTTTAGTGATTCCGAAAACTGCATTCTTTAACCATGCCTTTCTCACTAATAAGAGAAATAGGTCACATTGCTGTGACCTATGCGGATAATTTATGTCTTCCTTTTGCACGTCTTGCTGCCAAAACCTTTCTTCCGCCGGGAGTACTCATTCTGGCTCTGAATCCATGAACCTTAGATCTGGATCTCTTCTTAGGCTGAAATGTCATCTTCATACTTTAACACCTCCTCTTTCATAACCTCATATATAAAGGTATTCTGATATTCATTTTATTGGAAAATAGCATATTGATTGTACTTAATAAACAGCGCAATGTCAAGCAAAATCAAGGTTTTTTTTCATTTAAAAAAATTTTTAAAAGTTATCCACAGGCATTTCATCCACCTTATTTTTACCTAAAAAAATCCACATATTGTGTATAACTTGTGGATAACTTTACTTTTCGGTGTGTATCTTGTGTGTAAAACATTATTTTTTTATTTATTTTAGGGCATTTTATATGTGATTATATTTTTCGGAGTTATACACATATTTTCCTTTTATTCTTTCCCCAAAGTGGACTTATAAACAGAGTTATCAACATATTGTGGATAACTTTGCTGATAACTTCCATTTGAATTATTTCATGATTTATATTATTATGGTAAATAGGGCAAAGTTTCGGAAAGGCATGGTTTTAAAATGGATTTTATTAGTGAAAAATGGGATGAAATAACGGACAAAATGCGGAACGAATTCAATATTTCCAATGTTTCCTTTGAAACATGGATTAAACCGCTGAAGGAATGCTGCGTCAAGGAAGACGTGGTTTACATTATTATTCCGGATGTCAATGCAGGTATGTCCGAATATATTAACTCAAAATACAAATCCCTGTTCCAGGTCACCATCTCGGAGATGTTTGATCATACTTATAATGTAGAATTTGTGATTGAAAAAGATGTTTCTTCTTTATTAAAAGGGGAAGAGTTTACTACACCCTCTCCCGTTTACAATATCAATTATGAAGCAGCCAATTTAAATCCCAAATATAAATTCGATACCTTTGTAGTAGGAAGCAACAACAAGTTTGCACATTCTGCCTGCCTTGCGGTAGCGGAATCTCCCGGAAAAGCATACAACCCTCTTTACCTTTACGGAGGAGCCGGACTGGGCAAGACCCACCTTATGCATTCCATCGGACATTTCCTTTTGGAAAAGGACTCCGACACCAAAGTACTATATGTAACTTCCGAAGAATTTACCAACGAAGTAATCGAGTCCATCCGTAGCGGTAATGCGGCAGCCATGACAAAACTTCGCGACAAGTACCGTACCGTGGATGTGCTGATGGTAGATGACGTACAATTTATTATAGGTAAAGAAAGTACACAGGAAGAATTTTTCCACACCTTTAATGTCCTGCATGCTGCCGGCAAACAGATTGTTCTTTCATCCGATAGACCTCCCAAAGAAATGGAAACTCTGGATGAACGTTTCCGCTCTCGTTTTGAGTGGGGACTGATTGCAGATATCCAGCCGCCCGATTACGAAACCAGAATGGCTATTCTTCGTAAAAACGCGGAAAACTGCTCCATGCAGATTGACGAAGACATCATCAACTATATTGCAACCAACATCAAGTCAAATATCCGGGAACTGGAAGGCGCCTTCAACAAGATTATTGCTTTCTCCAAATTAAATAAGGTAAATCCTTCCTTAGAGCTTGCGGAAGAAGCCTTAAAGGACATCATTTCCCCGGACAAGCAGAAGGAAATTACACCGGAGCTTATTATTAATGTAGTTTCCGAACATTTCGGTGTGAAGCCGGAGGACATTATTTCCAAGAAGAGAACCGCCGATCTTGCTCTTACCAGACAGATTGTCATGTATCTGTGCAGGGAATACACGGACCTTTCCTACCAGAACATTGCCAAGATATTAAACAAAAAGGACCACACCACCATTATCCACGGTGTGAACACCATTGCCGACGGCATCAAGACGGATGAGGACTTAAACAACAAGATTGATATAATTAAGAAGAAACTGAGTCCGGTTTAATTTTATTTATCAACACCTCTCTTCTTTTTACATAAAGTTGTCCACTTTTTCAGTGGTCATACTGTGGGTAACCTGTGTAAAAATAAGAAAGAAATGTGAATAAGTTTTATGACCATTTTAAGGGCTTCAGAAAAGGTGTGAATAAGTTCAGAGTTATCCATATGCTGTTTTGGGCTTTTCCACCATGTTGTACTATCATTTTTTCCTTATAAATGCTATAATAAAAAGAGTTTTACACATATCAACATCCATTACTAAGGATACTCTTAAATATTTATATATTTATTTATAAAAGCGCACGCTTGCAGTTACTTGTTTTCAGAGAAGGGAGTTATACACAATGAAGTTTATTTGTTCCAAACAGAGTCTTTTAAATGGTTTGCAGATTGTTTCCAAAGCGGTTCCCAATAAAACTACCATGTCTATTTTAGAATGTATTCTGGTAGAAGCAAAGGACGGTTCTATTAAATTTACCGCCAATGATATGGAGTTAGGTATAGAAACCGTAATTGAAGGTAATATTCTGGAAAAAGGTACCATTGCCCTGGATGCCAGGATTTTCCTTGATATTGTAAGAAAGCTTCCCGACAATGATGTTACCATTGAAACAGACGACAGCTTTAAGACCATTATTACCTGTGAAAAAGCTAAATTTACGATTATTGCCAAATCAGGAGAGGATTTCTCCTATCTTCCTTCCATTGAGAAGAACGACTGTGTGGTAATTTCCCAGTACACCTTAAAAGAAGTTGTAAGACAGACCATCTTTTCCATTGCGGACAACGACACCAACAAGATTATGACCGGTGAACTCTTTGATATCAACGGTTCCGAACTGAAGGTTGTTTCCCTGGACGGACACAGAATTTCCATCCGTAAGATTGATCTAAAGAATGAATACACTCCCAAGAAGGTTATCGTTCCCGGCAAGACCTTAAACGAAATCAGCAAGATTTTACCCGGAGATGCGGATAAGGATGTAAACATCTTCTTTACCCAGAAGCATATTTTATTTGAATTTGAAAATACAGTTGTGGTTTCCAGACTTATTGAAGGCGAATACTTCAAGATTGAGCAGATGCTTTCCAGCGATTACGAAACTAAGGTAAGGATTAATAAGAAGGAATTTTTAAGCTGCATTGACAGAGCTACCCTTTTGGTAAAAGAGGGAGATAAAAAGCCCATTATAATTACCATAGGCGACGGCTCCATGGAATTAAAAATCAATTCCATCATCGGCAGCATGAACGAAGAAATCGACATTGAAAAGAGCGGCCGTGATATGATGATTGGTTTCAATCCCAAGTTCTTAATCGATGCCCTTCGTGTCATTGATGATGAAGAAATCGATATTTATCTGGTAAATCCGAAGGCTCCCTGCTTTATAAAGGATGCAACCGAGAGCTATATTTATCTGATTTTACCCGTAAACTTTACGACAGTCAGCTAAATTTAAAAGATCAATTTAGCTGACTTGAAAGGAAAAAAAATGGAAACTCTTTATTTAAGAGATGATTTTATTAAGCTGGGACAGGCTCTGAAAGCGGCAAATTTATGTGAGTCCGGCGTGGATGCCAAGTTTGCCATACAGGACGGTCTTGTAAAAGTAAACGGCGAAGTTGATGAACGCCGCGGCAGAAAGCTTTACGACGGGGATATCGTCGAATTTGAAGGAAAACAGATTAAAATTAGTAAAGGATAAAGACTTTGATTATTAAGAGACTGGAACTGGCGGATTACAGAAATTATGAATTTCTTGATATTCAGTTTGATAAGGGAACCAATATCCTTTACGGAGACAATGCGCAGGGAAAGACCAATATTCTGGAGTCCATTTATGTAGCAGCCACTACAAAATCTCATAAAAGCAGCAAAGACAAAGAGATTGTAAATTTTAATAAAGAGGAAGCGCATATCCGCACCTACCTGGAAAAAGAGGGTGTGGAAACCAGAGTGGATATGCACCTCCGCAAGAATAAATCCAAGGGAATTGCCATTGACGGTACAAAGATAAAAAAAGCGGCAGATTTGCTTGGGCTTTGCAATGTTGTGTTTTTCTCACCGGAGGATCTGAGTATCATAAAAAACGGTCCTGCGGAGAGAAGAAGATTTGTGGATATGGAACTGTGCCAGCTGGACAGCTTTTATCTTTACAATTTGAATCATTATAATAAGATTGCCAATCAGCGCAATAAGCTGTTAAAGGATTTATATTTCCGCCCGGATTTGAAGGATACCCTAATGATATGGGACTCCCAGCTTGTTTCTTTCGGCAGCAAAATCATCGAAAGAAGAAAAGTATTTGTGGATCAGTTAAACGAAATTATTTATAACATACATAAGAGGCTTTCCGGTGATAAGGAAGAGCTTAAAATTGTATATGAACCGGATGTGGAGATTGAAAATTTTGAGGCGGCCCTGCGGGCGGCTCAGGATAAGGACATCAAGTTAAAGCAGACCACGGTAGGTCCTCACAGAGATGACTTTTCGTTTTATGCAAACGGTATTGATATCCGCAGATTCGGTTCCCAGGGACAGCAGAGAACGGCGGCTCTTTCCCTGAAATTATCGGAAATAGAGCTGATAAAAAAGATTACAAAGGATACGCCCATCCTTTTACTGGATGATGTGTTGTCCGAGCTTGACAGCAACAGGCAGAATTTCCTCTTAAACGGTATCGGAGACATCCAGACCATTATTACCTGTACGGGTCTTGAGGAGTTTGTCAATAACAGAGTGGAAATGAATAAGATTTTCAAGGTTTCAAACGGAGTTGTTACTTCAGAAAATTAAATTTTGGAGCGGCAGCCGCCTTCGGCGGCGGATTGGAGGATAAATGAGTGAGGAAGTCTTAAACAATACAGCAGTGGAAAATGAATATGGCGCCGACCAGATTCAGATTTTGGAAGGATTGGAAGCTGTAAGAAAAAGACCGGGTATGTATATTGGTTCCACCTCTTCAAGAGGTCTGCATCACCTTGTTTATGAAATCGTGGACAATGCGGTGGATGAAGCTCTTGCAGGTTATTGTGATACCATTGAAGTCACCATCAATCCGGACAATTCCATTACGGTTATCGATAACGGCCGCGGTATTCCCGTCGGTATCAATCATAAAGCCGGTATTGCGGCGGTGGAAGTGGTATTTACCATTCTGCATGCGGGAGGTAAATTCGGCGGTGGAGGATACAAGGTTTCCGGCGGTCTGCACGGCGTGGGAGCATCCGTTGTTAATGCTTTATCTGACTGGCTGGAAGTAGAAATCTGTCAGGAAGGCAAGGTTTATAAGCAGCGTTATGAAAAAGGCCATACCTGCTATCCGTTGAAGCAGATTGGTACCTGTGATATAGAAAAGACCGGCACAAAGGTTACCTTTAAGCCGGATGCTACTATTTTCCAGGAAACCACCGTTTATGATTTTGATGTTTTAAAGACAAGACTTCGTGAAATGGCTTTCCTTACCAAAGGTCTGCGTATCATTTTAAGGGACACCCGCGTAGAGGATGATACTCATGAAAATGCCCAAATCCAGACACTTCTGGAAAGAGCTTATGAAGACAGGGAAAATGAAGACAGTGAAAATATGGAAGTTTTCCCCGATGACGAAAAGGAAAGAGAAGAAGAAAAAGAAGAATTAAAAAATAAAAAAGAGCGTGTGATGGAGTTCTATTACGAAGGCGGTATCAAGGAATTTGTCACTTACTTGAACAGAAGCAAAGAAGCTCTTTATGAAAACGTGCTCTATTTTGAAGGCACCAAGAACAATGTGTACGTGGAAGTTGCTTTCCAGCACAATGACTCTTATACCGAGTCCGTATACAGCTTCGTAAATAACATCAATACTCCGGAGGGAGGTACCCATTTACAGGGCTTTAGGAATGCCATCACCAAAACCTTCAATGATTATGCCAGAAACGCCAAGCTTTTGAAGGATAGTGAAGCGAATCTTTCCGGTGAAGATATCAGAGAAGGTCTGACGGCAATTATCAGTGTCAAGATTGAGGAGCCTCAGTTTGAAGGTCAGACCAAGCAGAAGCTCGGCAACTCCGAAGCAAGAACCGCTGTGGACAATATTGTATCCGAACAGCTTACTTATTACTTAGAGCAGAACCCCAACATCGCCAAGACCATCTGTGAAAAATCCATTCTGGCGCAGAGAGCAAGGGAAGCGGCAAGAAAGGCAAGAGAGCTTACCAGAAGAAAAACGGCTCTGGAAGGTATGTCTTTACCCGGAAAATTAGCGGACTGCTCCGATAAGGACCCGAAGAACTGCGAAATTTACATCGTCGAAGGAGATTCCGCGGGCGGCAGCGCCAAGACGGCAAGAGCCCGTGCAACCCAGGCGATTCTTCCCCTTCGAGGAAAAATTCTGAACGTGGAAAAAGCGAGACTGGACAAAATTTATGCCAATGCGGAAATCAAGGCTATGATTACTGCATTCGGTACGGGCATCCATGAAGACTTTGATATTACCAAGCTTCGTTACCATAAAATCATCATCATGACCGATGCCGACGTGGACGGCGCCCATATCAGTACCCTGCTGCTTACATTCCTTTATCGTTTCATGCCGGAGCTGATTAAACAGGGACATGTTTATCTGGCGCAGCCTCCTCTTTACAAGCTGGAGAAAAACAAAAAAGTATGGTATGCCTACAGTGATGAAGAACTGAACAAAATTTTAGAAGAAGTAGGCCGTGACCAGAACAATAAAATCCAGCGTTACAAAGGTCTGGGCGAAATGGATGCGGAGCAGCTCTGGGAAACCACCATGGACCCGGAAAGAAGAATTCTTCTCCGCGTCAATATCGACGAGGAAACCGAATCCGAAATCGACCTTACCTTTACCACCCTTATGGGCGACAAGGTAGAGCCCCGAAGAGAATTTATTGAAGAGAACGCAAAGTTTGTTAAGAATTTGGATATCTGATAGAAAAATGTATCCTGATAAAGCCCTATTAGGGCAGATTGAGAGGGAATATGCAAGACAATATTTTTGACCAGATTCAGGAAGGAAACCAGTTTGACAAGGTTCATGTAGTGGATCTTAAGAAAACGATGGAAACCTGTTATATTGATTATGCCATGAGTGTTATTGCGGCAAGAGCCCTTCCCGATGTAAGAGACGGATTAAAGCCCGTACAGAGAAGAGTGCTTTATTCCATGATTGAACTTAACAACGGTCCCGACAAGCCTCACCGTAAGAGTGCCCGTATCGTCGGCGATACCATGGGTAAATATCATCCCCACGGTGACAGCTCCATTTACGGTGCATTGGTAAACATGGCGCAGGACTGGAACTTCCGTTATCCTCTTGTAGACGGTCACGGCAACTTCGGTTCCATGGATGGTGACGGCGCGGCGGCAATGCGTTACACAGAGGCCCGCCTTTCCAAAATTTCCATGGAATTGCTTGCGGATATAAACAAAGATACCGTTGATTTCATCCCGAACTTCGATGAAACAGAAAAAGAACCGGTTGTTCTTCCAAGCCGTTTTCCTAATCTTTTAGTAAACGGCACCACAGGTATTGCCGTAGGTATGGCTACCAATATTCCTCCCCACAACCTTCGTGAGGTGGTAAAGGCTGTTGTAAAAATTATCGACAACAGGGTGGAAGAAGGCAGAGATACTGAAATCGAAGAAGTGCTGGATATTGTAAAAGCACCGGATTTTCCCACCGGCGGTCTGATTTTGGGTACCAGAGGCAGCGAAGAAGCTTACCGTACCGGCCGAGGCAAGGTAAGAGTGCGTGCGGTTACCAATATTGAAACCCTGCCCAACGGCAAGTCCCAGATTATCGTAACCGAGCTTCCTTACATGGTAAACAAGGCAAACCTCATCCAGAAGATTGCCGAGCTTGTAAAATTAAAGAAAATCGACGGCATTACCGACCTTCGCGACGAGTCCAACCGTGAGGGTGTCAGAGTAGTGATTGAGCTGCGAAGAGATGTCAATGCCAACGTAATCTTAAACCTTCTCTACAAGCACACCCAGTTACAGGATACCTTCGGTGTCATTATGCTGGCGCTTGTGAATAATGAGCCAAAGGTTATGAACCTTCTGGACATCCTGAAAAATTACTTAAAGCATCAGGAAGATGTTGTTACCAGAAGAACTAAATACGATTTGAACAAGGCAGAAGAAAGAGACCATATTTTACAGGGTCTTTTAAAAGCCCTTGATTATATTGATGAAGTGATTTCCATTATCCGCAGCAGCGCCAATGCGCAAGTTGCCAAGGAAAGATTGATGGAGCGCTTTGAATTAAGCGACGCACAGGCACAGGCAATCGTCGATATGCGTCTGCGTGCTCTGACAGGTCTGGAAAGAGAAAAGTTAGAGAACGAGCATGCGGATTTAGTAAAGAGAATTGCCGAATTAAAGGCTATTTTAGGAGATGAAAATATCCTGCTTGGCGTTATTAAAACAGAAATTACCGCCATTGCCGATAAGTACGGCGATGACAGAAGAAGTAAAATCGGTTATGACGAATTAGATATTTCCATGGAGGATCTGGTTCCCAGAGGAAATACAGTCATTGCCATGACAAAATTAGGCTATATCAAGCGTATGACCGTGGACAATTTCAAAGCCCAGAACAGAGGAGGCAAAGGAATTAAGGGTATGCAGACCATTGATGAGGATTACATTGAAGACCTTCTCATGACGACTACCCACCACTACCTGAATTTCTTTACCAATCAGGGCAGGGTTTACCGCTTAAAGGCTTATGAAATCCCCGAAGCGGGCAGAACCGCAAGAGGTGTTGCCATTATCAATCTGCTGAATTTAAATCCGGGTGAAAAGATTACCGCCATGATTCCCATCAGCAACTATGACGACAACAAGAACCTCTTTATGATTACCAAAAAGGGTATTGCCAAGAAGACTCCTCTTATGGAATACAGTAATGTCCGCAAGAACGGTCTGGCTGCTATCAATTTAAGGGAAGACGATGAACTGATTGAAGTGAAGGTAACCGATAAGGACAGTGAAATCTTCTTAGTTACCAAGTTCGGTATGTGCATCCGTTTCTTAGAAACCGATGTCAGGGCTACCGGTCGTACCTCCATGGGTGTTATCGGTATGAACCTTTCCGACGGCGATTGCATCGTAGGCATGCAGCTGGCATCCCAGGGCGACTCTTTACTCATTGCTTCCGAAAACGGTCTCGGCAAACGTACGCCCATGGATGAGTTTACCGTACAGAAGCGCGGCGGCAAGGGTGTAAAGTGCTATAAGATTACCGATAAGACAGGCGAAGTGGTGGGCGTAAAGGCAGTAAACGACGACAACGAAATTATGATGATTACCACGGAGGGCATCATCATCCAGCTTCGTGTACAGGAAATTTCCACTTTGGGACGTATAACCTCCGGTGTGAAGCTAATAAACTTAAAAGACGGCGTGAAGGTTGCACAGATTGCGAAAGTGCGGGAGAAAATCGTAAGCGACGACAAAGAGTTTGAAAACATTGAGGATGCCATTGAAGCCTCCGAAGAAACGGAATTCTATGAAGAAGAAGATTCTGAAGAGGATAAAATTTACAAGGGCGACGAAAAAGATTCCATTGAAGATGATGAAAAATAAGAATTGAAAACTTTCGATAATCATTACAAAATCACAGAGGGTAAAGGGAGAGAGTGATGTTAGAATATTTGAGAAAAAAATCGTTTAGAAAATCTTTATGGCTGACGGGCATAGGTCTGATTGCCGGCATTGTACTGCTGGTTATTTTCGGACCGGACTGTCTGAAGGTTCTGAAAGGTCCCATGGATTTTAAGGACCTCACCGCGGATGATCTGGAAAAAAAGCCGTATGTGGTCATTGACTACGATTTTAACTACGGCTGCTTTGCAGAGGAAACTTCCACGCAGACCCAGAACGGCAGAAAAATATCTTCCCACAGCTCCGGCATGGTTTATGCCATTACCATTCCGGATATCAGAAGTTACTTTAAGTCCGGCGATACCATGGAATTCATGGGTATTTACTTCGGTTCCAGATATTATGACGACCTGGAAGTCATCGAAGACAACATAAGTAATTTCAGTGAAAAATATGACGAGTGGTACAATGATTACAGCATGACCAACGAGGAGCTTTTCTCCACTCTGGACAAATATCTTACCGTAAAAGGCCAGGTGCTTCCCATGGACGACACCATGCTTTATTACTACAAGGATATGTTTGAGGATTACGGCTATTCCGATGATGAAATCAGGGAATTGTGCCATCCTTATTACATAAAAGTAGACGGCATGCAGCACGGCGGGACGATTTCCGTATGCATTTTTGCCTTCTTAGGTCTGCTTCTTGTAATTATGATGATTATTCTGATGGTATATGTGGCAAACGGCGGTTACTTAAAGAGCATGAAAAAAGCTCTAGCAAGAAAAGGCTCTGCGGAATTGGAAAGAGTCTGTGCCGAATTTGATTCCGGTGTTGATTTCAACAAGGATTTGAAGGTAGGAAGAACCTACATTATCGACAGCGGTTCCATGGTTCCGAAGATTGTCAGTCTGCAGGATTGTATATGGGCTTACATGCAGGTAACCAAGAATAAACAGTATTTCATTACGGTTTCCACCACGTATTCCGTAACATTCCGCAGTAAAAACAAGGAAATCAACAGTGTGCTTGTAAAAAATAAGGATGATGCCATGAGACTGCTTGATCTGGTACATGAAAGATTTCCCGGCATTATTCTGGGATACTCCGATGAGCTTGCTTTTTTATATAAATCGGATATGAATCAGTTTTTAGCTCTGTATCAGCAGAATGAGGATGCGTCCGGATCACAGATGTAAAATTTTCTGTGTTATTTTCTAAAATATTCTCCTTGCAAAAAGAAACCGGGAATGGTAATATATTTCGGTATTGTATTGTATCTTCCATGAGGAAGAATGATAACAAGGAGGAAAACTAAATATGAACAGCAAAACAAAAAAAATTGTAGGAATTGGACTTCTTACAGCAATTGTGGTTGTACTGCAAAGCCTTGCAGTCGGAATCAAATTCGGTCCCTTTAGTGTTACCTTTGTATTGATTCCCATTGTAGTAGGAGCGGCACTTTATGGATGGATTGCAGGAGCATGGCTTGGATTTATCTTCGGTGCGATTGTACTTTTTACCGATGCAGGAGCATTTCTTGCAGTCAGCGTTCCTGGTACCATTGTAACCTGTTTGTTGAAGGGTATTATGGCCGGTCTTGTGGCAGGACTGATCTACAGTGTGCTTAAGAAGGTAAATGAGTATGTAGCAGTACTTGTTGCAGCAATTTCCGCACCCATTGTAAATACCGGTATTTTTTTACTGGGTTGTCGTCTGTTTTTTTACGAAACCATTAAAGGATGGGCTGCTGCAGCCGAATTTGAAAATGCAGGTGCATATATGATTTTTGGTCTTGTAGGATTAAATTTCCTGGTAGAAATGGCTGTGAATGTATTACTTAGTGTTGTGATTGTACGAATTATCAACATCGGCAAGAAAACCTTATTATAATTTATAAAGCATAATGAAAGACAAAGGTGTCTTTGAGTATAGGCTCAAAGACACCTTTTTTATATAGCAAATGTAAACAATAGTAAAACAGTTTGGAGGAATTTTGTATGGCAAAGTATATTTTTGTAACAGGTGGTGTTGTTTCCGGTCTGGGAAAAGGAATCACGGCGGCATCTCTTGGCCGTTTGTTAAAAGCAAGAGGACTTAAGGTGGCTTCTCAGAAGCTTGATCCTTATATCAATGTGGATCCGGGTACCATGAGCCCTTATCAGCATGGGGAAGTATATGTAACCGAGGACGGTGCGGAAACCGATCTTGACCTCGGGCATTACGAAAGATTTATCGATGAGGACTTAAATAAATATTCAAACCTGACTACCGGTAAAGTATATTCCAATGTTATCGGCAAGGAAAGAAGAGGCGAATATTTAGGCAGCACGGTACAGACCATTCCGCACATTACCGATGAAATCAAGCGTTTCATTTATAATGTAGGTAAAAAAACGGATGCGGATATTGTCATTACGGAAATCGGCGGAACCATCGGTGATATAGAAAGCCAGCCTTTTATCGAAGCTATCCGTCAGGTAGGACATGAAGTGGGCAGTGAAAACTCCCTTTATGTTCATGTGACCCTGGTTCCTTATCTGAAGGCATCCGGTGAACACAAATCCAAACCCACCCAGCACTCCGTAAAGGAACTGCAGGGACTTGGTATTTCTCCTGACATTATTGTACTCCGTACGGATGAACCCATTACGGATGAAAGCATTTTCCATAAAATTTCCGGCTTCTGCAATGTAAAACCGGACTGTGTCATTGAAAACCTGACACTTCCCATTCTTTACGAAGCACCGCTGATGCTGGAAAAGGCAAACCTTTCCTCCATCGTCTGCAGAGAGCTTCATATCGATGCTCCCAATCCGGATTTAACAGAGTGGGAAAACCTGATTGAAAGAATTAAAGGACTGAAAAATACCGTAACCATCGGACTTGTGGGAAAATATGTGCAGCTTCATGACGCTTATCTTTCCGTTGCCGAAGCGCTTCGTCATGCCGGCTACGAAACCGAAGCGGATGTGAAGATTTCCTGGATTGACTCCGAAACTTTGAAAGAAGACAATTACGAAGAAGTTTTAAGCAAAGTGGACGGAATCATTGTACCGGGTGGCTTTGGTGACAGAGGTATTGAAGGCATGCTGTTGGCAGCCAGATATGCAAGAGATAAGAAAATTCCTTACTTCGGCATCTGTCTTGGTATGCAGATTGCGGTGATTTCCTTTGCAAGGGATGTGGCAGGCATTAAGGATGCCAACTCCGGTGAATTTGACTTTACCTGTGCCCACAAGGTAATTGACTTCATGCCGGGACAGAGCGATGAAATCGACAAGGGCGGCACCCTTCGTTTAGGCAGCTATCCCTGCGTGATCAAGCCGGGTACCACTATGGAAAAATGTTACGGTAAAACGGAAATAAGGGAAAGACATCGTCACAGATATGAGTTTAACAATGAATACAGAGAAAAATTAGCGGAGTGCGGTCTGATTTTAAGCGGAACCTCACCGGATGAAAGACTGGTAGAAACCGTAGAGCTTGCAGATTCTCCGTTCTATGTCGGTGTCCAGTATCATCCGGAATTCAAGAGCCGTCCCAACAAAGCGCATCCGCTGTTTAAGGGATTTGTAGAAGCATCACTTAAGAATAAAGGTGTCAATCACCTGAACTAAACCGTCTTCTTCGTTGGAGCCGGTTACAAAATCGGCAGCTTCCTTTACCTCGTCCCGGGCGTTTGCCATGGCAACACCGACACCGCCGTAGGTAATCATGCTGATATCGTTGTAGCCGTCTCCGCAGCAGACGGACTCTTCTCTTTTTAAGCCAATCATAGGCAGCAGCCGGTCGATGGATGCCGCTTTGTCAATATCTTTGGGCATTACTTCAATGAAATAGGGTTCGGAACGGTAAATGCTTAACGTATCCTTAAATTCTTCCTGAAGCATGGCAATGTAAACCTCGGCATCCTTCGGCGGAGCTGTCATCAGACATTTATTCACATCAAAGGTAATATAGTCTACAAAATTGTCAACCTCCTTTACCGGAAGCTGATTTAATTTTGCCTCCCATTCAATATACTGGTCGATGCCGTTTCCTAAAATAACCGTATCCTTTTCATAGGTAATAATGCCGCATTTATGGGCTTTTGCGAAAGCATACAGCTTCGGGATAACCTCTTTCGGCAGCACCTTCTGATACATGACCTCTTTGGTCTTACAGTTCATAATGCGTCCGCCGTTGTAGGAAAGAAGATAACCGCCGTATTCGTCTAACTTCAATTCCTTCACAAAACGAGCAGCACCGGGAGTGGGTCTCCCGGTGGCTAACATGAGCACATGGCCTGCTTTCTGCATTTCCATGAGCTTTTCCTTTGTTTTGGGTGTGATTTCTTTCTTATCGTTTACCAGTGTTCCGTCAATATCCAGAACCAGAATCTTTCTGTTCATTTTAATACATTCCTTTTACAGCCTGAAATTTCAAGTTTTTTTTATTATGCCGGTTTTCTTCGTTTTAACCATGGTTCTGCGCATCTACTACGCTGCCGCCCGCATATTTTTCCCGAAGCTTCGGCTTTTCAATCTTGCCGGTAGGATTTCTGGGAATATCCGCAAAAATAATCTTGCGGGGTCTCTTGTAGCGGGGAAGAGCCTGACAAAGGGTATTGATGTCATCTTCCGTTAAAGTAATGCCCTCTTTCGGCTCGATAATTGCGCAGGCAATTTCGCCGAGACGCTTGTCGGGCAGACCGATAACCGCCACATCATGCACACCGCTGTGGGTGCGGATGAAATCTTCAATCTGTACGGGATATAAGTTTTCGCCGCCGCTGATGATAACATCCTTTTTACGGTCTACCAGGAAGATAAAGCCGTCCTCATCCTCCTGTGCCATATCGCCGGTAAAGAGCCATCCGTCCTTTAAGACTTCGGCGGTTGCCTTTTCATCGTGGTAGTAGCAGGTCATGACGCCGGGACCTTTTACGCAGAGCTCGCCGACCTCGCCCCGTTTTACGGTGTTGCCGTCCGGGTCCACAATTTTCACTTCCCAGCCGTAGCCGGCTTTGCCGATAGCGCCGACTTTATCAATATTATCCACACCCAAGTGTACGCAGCCGGGTCCGATGGACTCGCTTAAACCGTAGTTGGTGTCGTATTTATGATTCGGGAAGTATTCCTTCCACTTTTTAATAAGACTGGGCGGAACGGGCTGTGCACCGATGTGCATCAGACGCCACTGGTCTAATTTATAATCGGAGAGTTTAATTCTGCCGCTGTCGAGAGCCTCTAAAATATCCTGCGCCCAGGGAACTAAAAGCCAGACAATGGTGCACTGTTCCCTGGAAACCGCATCCAGAATATATTCGGGCTTGGTACCTTTTAAGAGAACTGCCTTGCTGCCGGAAATAAGACTGCCGAACCAGTGCATTTTGGCGCCGGTATGGTAAAGAGGAGGGATGCATAAAAAGACATCGTCCTTCGTCTGACCGTGATGGTTCTGCTCTACGCGGGCAGCATGCATCAGACTTTCGTGGTTATGTAAAATTGCCTTCGGGAAACCTGTGGTGCCGGAGGAAAAATAAATAGCGGCATCGTCTTCGTCCGTCAGAGGAATGTTCGGTGACAGGGAAGAGCAGTTTACCGTCATGGAGGTGTAGTCCTCCGCAAAAGTCGGGCAGTTGTCGCCTACATAGAAAAGCAGGCGGTTTTTACTGATACGGTCTGCAATTTCTTCCACACGACCGATAAATTCGGGACCGAATACTAAAATGTCCACATCTGCCAGATTTACGCAGTACTCGATTTCATCGGGTGCGTAGCGGAAGTTCAAAGGCACGGCGAGGGCGCCGGTCTTTAAAATACCGAAATAAATGGGCAGCCACTCTAAGCAGTTCATAAGCAGAATGCCGACTTTATCTCCTTTTTTAATTCCTCTGCTCAAAAGCAAATTTGCAAAACGGTTTGCTTTTTCGTTCATGACATGCCAGGTAATCTCACGTCTGTAATGGGTCGTGGGATTTGGCTCCATAAGTTCGTATTCCTTCCAGGTGACGCGGCGGACTTCCTTGACCTCGGGGTTGATTTCCACAAGGCAGATGTCGTTGGCATATTCCCTGGCGTTGCGTTCCAATAAATCTGTGATTGGCATTTCCCTTCTCCTTAAAATTTAATACTTTAACGCATTTAACAACTAAAGTAAATTATATATAATATTTCGTTTTTTGTAAAGTTTATTTCTTGACTCTACAACTGTTGCGGAGTTTATACCGTCTGTGTTAAATTGAAAAAAGCAGAGGTATGTTTGCAAATCTGGTATCTGTGCAAGGAGATTGATTACCAAAAGTTTGCAGGTTACAGAAGGATGATACATATGGAAAAAAATCTTACGACGGGCAGTGTTTTCAAAAATTTAGTTTTGTTTTCCCTGCCCTATCTTCTCTCTTATTTTTTACAGACCCTTTACGGAATGGCGGATTTGTTCATCATCGGGCAGTTTGAAGGCGTAGCCAGCACCACGGCGGTTTCTGTCGGTTCCCAGGTCATGCATATGCTGACGGTTATGATAGTGGGACTTGCCATGGGCACCACGGTAAGCATCGCACAGAATATCGGTGCCGGTGACAGAAGAAAAGCGGCGCAGGCAGTGGGAAATACGGTTGTTCTTTTTGTTTCCGTGTCTGTTGCCCTGACGGTGCTGCTGCTTTTACTGGTGCGTCCCATTGTTTCCGTTATGTCCACACCTGCAGAGGCGGTGGAAGGCACGGTGGCATACCTGACCGTCTGCTTTATCGGCATACCTTTTATAACGGCATACAACATTATCAGTTCCATATTCCGCGGCATGGGTGACAGCAGAAGTCCCATGTATTTCATTGCGATTGCCTGCGTGACCAACATTGCGCTGGACTATGTATTCATGGGGGCCCTGCATCTGGGTCCTGTGGGCGCGGCGCTCGGCACCACGGTTTCCCAGGCGGTCAGTGTGGCAATTTCCCTTTTTGTCATCCGGAGACGTCACAGCATTCCCTTGGAAAAGAAGGACTTTAAGCCGGAAAAAGCGGTAATCGGCAAGATTTTGAAAATCGGCGTTCCCATTGCCGCACAGGACGGACTGATTCAGGTGGCATTTATTATTATCACCATTATCGCAAACCGCCGTGGATTAAACGACGCGGCAGCGGTCGGCATTGTGGAAAAGTTCATAAGTTTTATCTTTCTGGTGCCTTCCTCCATGCTTTCCACGGTTTCCGCACTGGGCGCCCAGAATATCGGCGCCGACAAGCCGGAAAGGGCAAGACTCACTCTCCGTTACGCTATTTTGCTGGCGGCGGGATTTGGACTTGTCGTTTCGGTTCTGATACAGTTTTCGGCGGAGCCCATTGTGGCGATGTTTACGGATAAAGAGGAAGCAGGCGGTGTGGAAGTCATACGGCTGGGCGGTCAGTACCTACGAGGTTACATATGGGACTGTTTGTTTGCGGGAATTCATTTCAGCTTCAGCGGTTATTTCTGCGCCTGCGGAAAATCCGGGCTGTCGTTCCTTCACAATATCATTGCCATTATGTTTGTGAGAGTGCCCGGCGTTTACCTGACCTCCAAGCTTTTCCCGACGACGCTGTTTCCCATGGGACTTGCCACGGCGACAGGTTCCCTTTTATCCGTGGTTATCTGTGTGATTGCGTTTGCGGTGATTACGAAAAAAGCGGGACGGAAAGCTTTTTCAGATGTGTGGTAAGGAAGGTGTTGGTATGAACAAACAGAATAAGATAAAGTATGTATACGAATAAAATTTGAAAAATATTCGCAAAATGTGTTGACATGTGAGTTAGCACAGGCTAATATGAATACGAATGAAACAGAAAAAATATTCGTATAAACAAAAGGAATTTCTCATTTACGAATAATGGAAAGGCATGGAGGATTAAATGGCAAAGAGGGTATTTTCTGAGGAAGAACGGGCAGGATACCGGGAAAAAATGTTGGAAGCAGGTTTTGATTTGTTAAAGGAATACGGCATGACACATATGTCAGTTGCTAAAATCACAGAGGCAGCAGGCATCGGCGTGAGCACCTTCTACAATTTTTTTCCATCCAAGGAAGCCTATGTATGTGAGGTCATGGAGTATCGGCGCAGGCTTATTCCCCAGTTTATCAAAGAAGCATTGAACGGAAAGGAAAAGACGGGCCCCGCAGAGGTAAGAACGTATCTGAAATTTATGATTGATGAAAAATACACGGTGTTTCCGAGCCTTACACCGGAGGATGAGGAGAGGCTTTTGAAAATGGTCCCCGAGCAGGTAGGTCCCAATCTTTCTAAAGAAACGGTTATCACCAACCGGTTTTTCCAATATGTGGAAGGGGTCCGGCAGGATGTGAATATTGCGGTGGTTACCAATCTGATTAAAATTTATGTTCTCGCAGCGGAAGGCAGGGAAATGCTGCACAAAGCCGGCTACGAGGAAACCATGGAACGTATGAGAGATAGTATTATATACGAGATTTTCGGTCGGACAGACTGAAAAAGGAGGAAAAGCAATGGAAAAAATAAGAGAAACAGAGAGATTTTACGGCTGCTACTGGCCGGTAGAAGGTGCAAAGGCTGCCATCATCGGCATGTACGGTGATGATACTGAGGATTTCATGGCAAAATCGGCTGTAAAGTGGCTTCAGAAAACCTTTCATATTAACGTGCTTACCATGAGCCCTGCCCAAAAAGATTATGGTCATCATAATTACCCTCTTGAAAGAATGGAAGAAGCTGTTAAATTCTTAAAAGAAAGAGGAAATGAAAAAATCGCAATTTCCGGCGCTTCCACTACGGGAATGCTTTCCCTTATTGCGGCTTCTTATATTCCCGACATTACCCTTACACTTGCCCTTACCCCGGCTGACTTTGTCATGGAAGGATTTTATCAGGGAAAGAGAGACGGCGTTACGGAATGGCCCGGCGAAGGAGAGTCTTCGGTTTCTTATCACGGGAAGCCCCTTCCTTACCTGCCCTATGCGTACAGACATCCTGAATACGGTAGAAAAATGCAGGAGGAAAGCAAGGAAGGAAAGGACATTGTGGCATCTGTTAATATGTTCCGGGAGTCCGAGAAGAAACATCCTGTTCAGGAAGAAGAACTTATCAAGGTGGAAAATATAAAAGGCACTCTTATTTTAGTGGCTGCAGAGGATGATGTTTTGTGGGAAGCCGCAAAATATGTCAGACGTATGGAAGAAAGACTGAAAACCCATCCTCACGAATGCAAGGTGGAGGCTTTTGTTTACAAGCACGGCACCCATTTTGTATTCCCGGAAGGCATGGTAAAAACCATGCTGCCGATAGGCGGCGATCTGATGACCCGCGTATTTGCTGCCGGCAGAAAATATCCCCGCGAATGCAAGGAAACCCGTATTGACATCGAAAGAAACGTAACAAGAATTATTAAGAAATGGATGGCGGAGTAACCTTATATTGACTTGCTAAAATCCGTAAACGGACTTAAAATTTTGTTAAGACCGTTTGCGGATTTTTACGTTATTCAGGAAAAATAAGGAGGTTCAAAGTGGGTGGTTGTCATTTTTACCACTGTATAAGCATCTAAGTTTGTGAAAAAGTGCCTTTGAAAATCTGCTCGGAATTATGATAAAATATACATATATTTTCAGAAGCGGAGGAATAAAGGAATGTTTCGGATTGGAGAACATGTCATGTATAGAAATATCGGAATATGTGAAGTGGAAGCAATCGGAAAAATCGGCTTTTCTTCGGACAAAGAAAAAGAGTATTACACATTGCGCCCCTTATGCGCAACGAACAATTCCCGGTTTTATGTCCCCGTCGGTGCAAGTGCCTCTATGAGAAACATCATTTCCCGACAGGAAGCCTATCGGTATCTGGCGGAACTGGAAAGTATGCAGACAAAGCCCTTTTGCGCCGCAAAACAGACCCAGTTGACGGCCCATTATGATGAGCTGCTGACCAAATACGACGTGACGGACCATCTTATTTTATTCAAAGAATTGTGCCAGAAGGAGAAAAAGATAAAAGAAGACGGCAAAAAATTCGGACAAAGAGAGTCCGTTTATAAAAATCAGGTTGAGAAGCTGTTAATTGATGAATTTGCATATGCTCTGGACGAAACACCGGGCGCGTCGAAGGAGCGATTATACAAAGCTCTGATAACCTGCTGAAATGCCTGCACAATGGGTTATAAGTTTTTCACATCGGTAATCCATTGTTCATAATTTCCTTTTTTGAAAACACCGCTGTCGAAAGGAAGTTTAATACCTGCATTCACACAGAGTTGTTTTAAGTGCTTCATGGTCCAGTTGATACCGCTCATACCGTAGGTGGCAAAAGGAACGACAGTTTTACCGGTCAGGTCGCATTTTTCAATAAAATCCGCTACAAAGCGGGGAATGTCCTGTGCCCAGATGGGATATCCGAGCAAAATCACGTCATAACCGCTTAAATCCGGAATAGGAGTCAAAAATGCCGGAGCGACAGGCGCTTTCTTCTCTTTTGTCACCCGCAGGCAGGCGGAAATGTAATTTCCGTAAGCTTCTTCCGGTACAATCTTGATTGCTTCACAATTCAAATCTTCTTTAGCCTGTAATGCAATTTTTTCCGTGTTACCGGAACGTGAGTAGTAAATGATAATTGGCTTCATAAAATCATCCTTTCTTTGTCCGACATCATGTTGTATAGTATTATAAAGTGACTTAAACTCATCATCAACCATCAGTTACAGTGAAAATGTCGGACGGAGGAACTTATGAAAAAGCAGCCGGAAGTGACGGAACAGACAAAAAAGAATATTATTGCCGCGTTTTGTGATTTATACAGGGAGCGTCCCATTGAAAAAATTCATGTAAAAGATGTTATTGCTGCCGCAGGTTATAACCGCAGTACTTTTTACGAGTATTTTCAGGATATTTATGCGTTACTTATTTACATAGAAGATGATGTAATTCATTACATTAAGAAAGGATTAAACAGCGGAACGCATACACAAACAGACCTGTTGCGATTGCTGTCGGAAAAAGAACAGTACTTAAAGGTATTGCTGGGTCCGTTCGGCGGTGTTCATTTTCAGGACAGGTTAATGAAGGAACTTCTCCCGGAAAGGGAGGAAACCATAAATAATAGTCCGTTGCAATCTTATATTTCGGAATTTCACATGACGATATCACTGTCCATGTACCGGCTGTGGCTGAAACGCGACAAAGACATATCGCTGGAAGAACTGACTTTGCTAATCCATGCGCTATATACGGGCGGAAAAAACGGCATTACTCTTTAATTGAATTTTTGGAAATATTTGTAAATGGAGTTTAAGAATATATTTCTCAAAATAAGAAAACAGAAAGGATGAGAAGGAATTATGTATACCGGATTAATTATTAAAGAAAGCATTCAGGATGAAAAGATTTTAGATGAAATTGAGATTGTTAAGGTTGAAATCTGGAAGACAAATAACACGCCCAAATACTGGACTGCCATTTCCTTTACCAGCAGTTGCGAAGAGTTTCCGGAACACCTTTCAAAGGCATTAAGTCGGTCTTCTGTATCAGGAATGGTTTGGTACGTGGACATTCAGGATGCTGTTTATAAGTATATTGTGCTTAAGGATGTTGTTTTAAAATACCATCTTGAAAATAAAGAAGAAAAGAAGTCTGTATGCAAAAAATGCATGGAATTAGGGGTAGAAAAAGAACAGCTTGATTGGTGTTTTTAAAATCCGCAAAGGAAGATGTGATGAAAGAAAAAACTTTGTTTTCAGGAAATTTACTTAAAAAAATCATAGTGATTGTGGCAGGCTCCATCATTGCAGCTTACGGCATCACGCTTGCTTTATATGCGGGATTTGGCGGGGCAACCCTTGCCGTGCTGTGGCAGGGAATTTCTCAGACATTTCATATAAGCATGGGAATGGCATCGTTTGCAGTGGCGGTTGTCATGATTTTGTTTGCCCTTTTTTATGACAGAAAGCAAATTCACATAGGCACAATCCTGTATCAGGTGGTATACAGTGTCTGCGTGGATTTGTTTGCAAATTGCCATGTTTACAGTGAGTATCTATGGCTTAATCTGCTCATTATGCTGCTGGGCATCGTTCTTTTTGCGGCAGGAACGGGCCTGTATGCTTCGGCGTCGCTGGGAAGAGGCTCCTACGAGGCGTTGACATTTGCGCTTGCGGAAAAGAATAACTGGCAGGTAAAAACAGTCCGCATGGTACTGGATGCGCTGATGGTTATAATCGGTGTTCTGCTCGGCGGAAAATTCGGGATTTGCACGGTCGTTACCATACTCATATCCGGTCCCATAATACAGTTTGTAAACGGTAAGGCAAAAAAGGCTTTGCGGATATAAGATTTGCAGGAAAAATAAACCGACGGTAGAGTCAAAACTATAGGTAGCTTAACAGTCGGTTGGAAAATACAACCCGCCGTGTCATAATCATGTCGGAATGAACAGGAGGGAACCAATGGATAAGGTGGAATTTGGTTTGTTTATTTGTAAACTTCGGAAAGAAAAAAACATGACGCAGAAGGAGTTGGCAGATAAACTTCTTGTTTCCGACAAAGCTGTCAGCAAATGGGAACGGGGTATAAGCTATCCTGATATCACTCTTTTGGAGCCATTGTCGCTTATTCTGGACGTTTCCGTAACAGAGCTGGTTCAGGGAAGGAAGACGGACATGGACGAAAAAGAAGACAATGTGGAAAAAATGATGCAGGAGACATTAACCATAGGAAATGAACAACGTTCTGCAATGAAGCGAACAATGTTGAAATTACGGATAGTTACCGTTTCTGCTTTTGTGCTTCTAGTGGCATTGGAATGCATTCTGTTGTTTTTGCTGGGCGTGGATATGGAAAGAGCCTCCGTTCACATGTGGACGGTTGAAGGAATAGCAGTATTTTTCGGAATTTATTTCTGGATTTTTGCCAAGGAAAAAATCCCGGTATATTATGACGAAAACAAAATTTCATTTTATACAGACGGAATTGTAAAAATGAATATCCCGGGCATCCATTTTAACAATAGCAACTGGCCTCACATTATAAACGCCCTAAGAATATGGAGCGGTACTGTTATGATTGGCTATCCGGCAGTAACATTTATTCTTGATAAACTCCCCATAAGTGAGTTAATGTTTTTACCCATTATCCTTGTAGTTGTCTTTTCCCTATTTATTCCTATTTATTATACAGGCAAGAAATATGAATGAGTGTGAGTGGCGGAAAAAAGTGATTTACGCGGAAATAAGAACAGCTTATGAAATACACGTAAGAATTGAAAACGGTTTACGCGGATATGGAAGGAAGAACTCATAATCCGCGTAAAGGTTGGAAAAAAATTACATGGAAACAGAAGGAGAGTCCCAAAATCCGCGTAAGGGCTGGAAAAAAATTACGTGGAAATAGAAGGAGAGTTGCGAAATCCGCGTAAGTACTGAAAAAAGTTTACGCGGATATGAAAGAAAATGCTGGGATACACGTAAAGCGGAAAACAGCCCCCATAAAAGGAAGCCTTGCCCAATGATGCTTATGGTGAAAGCGAAAAGAACCCCCAAACTTGAAGAATATTGTAATGGATTGGTTAGTCTGCTATAATCAGCATGCCGGAAATACAAAAGAGTAACTAAAGGAGGTTCAAAATGGTAATCACAATAGTTGCAACACTTATGGTTATGGCGGCATATTTTCTGGTGCTGTACGGTGGAGTCGGATTTATTCAGGATAAGAGATTTTTCTCTTCCGCCCACAAGGATATTTTAGCAGTTATCCCCGATAAAAAGGAAAGATTTCGCGGCGCGCACATTATCGGCTGGGTGATAGCGGTCATCGCAGTTTTATTGTTTGCGGGGGCAGCAGTCCTTTCCATATGGGACGGTATAAGAAACGGTTTCACATTCTTAAAATTCTTTGCAAGATTTCTTGTGATACTTTACTGCATGGAAATCTACGATATCCTTTTCTTCGACTGGGTGCTGCTCTGCCACTCCAATTTCTTCCCTCACTTTTATCCGGAAGTAAAAGGCATAGTAGGACCGCATATGTTCGGCTATAACAAAAAGGCGCATCTTTTGCATTTTGTTATCTATATTCCCGTTTGTGCCCTGATTGCATGGGTGTGCACACTTTTTTAGGACTATCTGAATAATGGAATATTATTGTCTGCAAAGCAGGTTTAACCGAAAGAAAAACGGATTAAACCTGCTTTTTTCAGTTGCATGGAACAAAGAGCAACAAGACTTTTATCACTATGAAACACAAAAATGTACAGTTATAAAAATTATGCAAAATAGATAAAAAAACAAATTGAAAACTATTGAAATATACAAAGTGTATAAAAATACTTGACATTAATACTCCCACTGTGATAATACTAAAATATAAAATGTAAAGTTACAAAATCAAATCACAAATGAATAAAAAAGACAAAAGGGAGGTACGTTATGAAAAAGAGAAGATATGCAGGAAAAACGGTTACTTTACTTCTTGTGTTCGCCATGCTGGCTTCGTGTCTGACAGGCTGTGGGAAGGAAACGAAAGAAAAGAATGTTTATACTTTTGCCACATGGGCTGCCGGTACAGAGCTGCAGGAGTTCAAAGAAGTAATTGACAAAGTAAATGAGGAGGCAAACGGAGAGTATCGTATAGAGGTGCTCAGTATTCCTTCTGATTATTATGTGAAAATTTCAACCAAGATTGCCGCAAATAATTGTCCTGATTTTTTCTGGATGACGCAGGAACTGGTATCTAAGTATGCGGAAATGGGTGCTTTGGCGGATTTGACCAAGCAGTTTGAAAGCAGTGAAACACTTACACCGGATATGTATTATGAAGGTGTTTTGGCATCAGCAGAATATAACGGTTCTTACTGGGGACTTCCCTGGATTGCCAATCCCATGATTATTTACTACAACAAGGATATGTTCAATGAACTCGGAATAAACATGCCTTCTGCTACGGATGACTGGACATGGGAAGAATTTCTGGATATCTGCAGACAGTTTTCCGGAAAGGAATATAAGGGAAATTCCGTGTACGGTACTATTGTGGACGGCTGGCCCAATATTGAAACATTTATCTGGGCAGGCGGCGGAGATATCATTGCCGATGACGGTGAAACCATTGTACTGAATTCCGAGGAAGCAAAAACCGGTATGGGCTATCTGCAGACCATTGTGGAGGAAAATTTAAGCCCCAGATATGCGGAAGTAGCAAGTCTCGGTGATAATAATGTATGGTTTGAAAAACAGCGCGTAGCAATGTACTTCGGCGGTATGCAGGACAATTTTGAAAGTAAGATTGCCGCTATGGATGAGAGCGAACAGTTTGAAATAGGATATGCGCCCATGCCGGTGTGTGATGACGGCGGGGCATGGAGCTTTGACTGGACCGCTTCCACGGTAATGGCAAAGTCCCTGGAGGGTGACCCGACGGCATACAAAGCATTGGAGGCTGTTACAAAGGGCTTTTTTGAATGGAAGGTGGCGCCGCCTGTAAAAGATTCTCTGGATAATGTTGTGAATATTGACCCCTTGAAAAAGGATGCAATGGATACGATTGAGTACACGATGCAGTATGCACGTTCCGCTAATTACATACCGGAATGGTCTGATATTAACGATAAGCTCTGGTATAACCTTTACGTTTCCATGCTGAGTGATGCAGGTTTTGATTACAAATCCCAGATGGATGAAATTCAGACCTATTCGGAAGAACTTATAAAAAAGAGATAAGCAGTATTTATTACATAAAAAATCGGAATTGCGGATAAGTCGCAACGGACGGAAAGGAAAAGAATGAAAAAAAGGCAAAGAGCAGGATTTTATTTTATTTTGCCATGGCTGATTGGTTTAATTGTCTTCACGGCTTTACCGATGCTGGCAGCGGTGTATATCAGCATGACGGACTGGGATATTGTAGGAAATGCACATTTTATAGGATTGCAGAACTATGTCAAATTATTTCAGGAAGAAAATTTTATAAGAAGTTTATGGGTAACGGTAAGATATGCCATTATAGCGGTTCCCCTGACAATAGCCACATCCCTGACAATAGCTGTGCTGCTGTCAAAAAACTACAAAGGTACGGGAATATTCCGTGTAATTTATTATATGCCGGCAATCGTTTCCGGTGTAGCGGTGGCTATCGTATTCAAATGGATTTTGGACCCCAATTACGGTCTGCTCAACGGAATACTGAGATTTTTCCACATTCAGGGACCGGATTGGCTCTATGACCCCAACTGGGTACTTCCGTCTTATCTGATTATGGCTATCTGGGGAGCCGGCGGCGGTCTTCTGACATATCTGGCGGCATTGAAGGATATTCCGGAGGATTTGTACGGAGCGGCAATGATTGACGGTGCAAATACCTTTCAGAAAGTCAGATATATCACCGTACCGTTAATGACACCTGTTATATTTTATAATCTGGTGCTGGGTATTATCGGTGCATTCAGAAAGTTTACAGATGCTTATGTGCTGGGCGGCGCCGGAAAGGAAGGAAACTTCTACATGGTATATCTGTATGAAGAAGCTTTCAGCCACTACCGGATGGGATATGCTACTGCCCTTGCGTGGGTACTGTTCGCAATTATCCTCCTGCTTACCTTTGTGGTGAATTGGACCAAGAAGTATTGGGTTTACAGCGAATAGAGGATAGAACGGAGGATATCAATGAGCAAAAAGAAAAGAATGGGAATGCGGATGAGTCTGGTGCGAAAAATCCTGTGGTATGTGGTAACTACAGTAGGTGCTGTTGCCATGCTGCTTCCCTTTGCCTGGATGATTAGTACAAGCTTCAAGGCAGAGAATGAGATTTTTACGGTTCCAATCAGCTGGATTCCTTCCCAGATTAACTTTGATAATTACAGCAGAGCGCTGGAAGTAGTTCCTATTTTCAAATGTATGTTAAATACGCTGATTATTGCAATTCCCAAAATTTTGGGAGAAGTCTTTGTATCGGCGCTGGTTGCCTTTGGGTTTGCCAGATTTGAGTTTAAGGGAAGAAACGTATTGTTCATGGTTATGCTGGCGACAATGATGCTGCCGTATGAAGTGACTATGATACCTACTTTCATGATTTGGTCAAAACTCGGTTTTTCAGACAGCTACGTTCCGCTGATACTTCCTGCTTTCTGCGGTTCGGCTTCTTTCATCTTCTTCCTGAAAATGTATTTTGAAACCGTTCCGAAAGATTATGAGGAAGCGGCCTGGCTGGATGGAGCAAAAAATTTCAAGGTATTTTACATGGTATTCCTGCCTTTGGCAAAACCGGCGCTGGTTACCATCTGCCTCTGGTCGTTTATGGGAACCTGGAATGACCTGCTGGGACAGTTAATTTATATCGATTCACAGGAAAAATACACAATTCAGCTTGCTCTGGCATCGTTCAGCTCCATGACCGGAGAAACATTGTGGGGACCGCTGATGGCGGCATCATTCATGGCATTAATCCCTGTAATCTTCCTGCTGCTTTACGCCCAGAAGTATTTCATGGAAGGTGTAAAGATGGGTGGAATTAAGGGATAGGCAATAAAACAAAAAACAAAATTTACGGAGGGTAAAACATGAGAAAGAAATTATTAGTATTGGTGATGACAGTAGTAACGGCGGCAGCCTGCCTGACAGGCTGTGGCAACGGAAAATCCGGGAATGATAACGCAGCTGCGGCAGGTACGTGGAGCGTATCCCAGGAGTTTTCTTACAAAGACATCGCTTCCTGGGGAAGCATGCAGACTCCCAGCGAGGGCAGCGGTGCGGGAAGCATTGCGGGAACCAATGATTCAGACGGATATGTGACCATTCAGGCAGCATCCGACGGCTGGGGCGGTGTCGAGTCCGGTTATTTTGAAATTGATTTATCCAAAGACCCTATTATTTTAGCAAAGATATTTGAAAATCCCGATGGCTACAGCTGGGGTATGAAGGTTGTTCCGGAAAATCCTATTGAAGACCATGAATGGGGCCTTTATATCATTCCCGACAACAACCTGAAATGGAACAAATATGCAGGTGTGGATTTGAAAGAAGCACTGGGCGATGACTTTACCGATATTTACGGCGAACAGTGCAACATCAAGCTCTGGATATATCCTGCAGGCGGACCGGAAGGAACTGTATCCGTATCCGAAATACTTGTTGTAAATACCAAATAAAAAAAGATGAAAAGAATAACAGCAATTATTTTGACTATGATTTTTATGGTGTCGGCCGCGGCATGCGGCCGGCAGCTGCCGGAAACAACGGGAAAAACGATGACGACACAGAAAGAAGTAAGCAGGATATCACGGTTTGACAATGTAATACCGCCTGCATACGAATGGTTTAATTATAAGGAAGCTTCTCTTGCCTTTGATGCCCTTGTGTTTGACAACAAAGAGGAAGGTGTATTTTTACCTTTGTTATGGCAGGATGAAACAAACGATACTTTTGCTTTTGCAGCATATGTTGGTGATTACCGATACGGACGCGACGGCTCCGAAGAAGCGGTTGCAACGATAGCATCCGTACTTAGCGCTACTCTGTCCGGCATTGATAAGTCCGGACAAAATGATGTAAATTACGTGAAACAGTTACATGCTTATTTTTCGGAAACAGAAAATATCGTCCTGAATAATCCGGGCGGTTCTTCGGAAGGCTCGTCTATGTGGTATATGTTATACCCGGCTGTTTTATTTGCCATGACTTCCGTATCTTATCCGGACGAACAGCAAATTCGGCAGGATGCCCTTGCCTGCATTGAAAAATGGTATGAAGCAGGAAATATCATGTTGAATACAGGAAGCTTTTCTTACACAGGCTTCAATTTTACCACAATGGAGCCTTGGAAAAACGGAGTCTGGGAAGAGCCGGATTGCGCTGCGGGAATTGCGGTGCTGATGGAAATCGGCATGGAACTGACGGGAAAAGCAGAATATGAAGAATTATTGGAGCAGTGCCTCGCATACCTGGATGCATATGAGGGAAGTTCCCTTTACGAAGTGCTTTTGTATTTTGCGCCGGCACTTGCGGCAAAATTCAATGCACAGAACAATATGAATTACGACATTGATAATCTGTTGGGAGATGTCCTGAACGGAAATTCCATACCCAGAGGAGGATGGGGACAGATTAACGGTACATGGGGAGAATATTGTGTCAACGGCCTGATGGGCAGTACGACGGACGGAGACGGTTATGCGTTTGCAATGAATACCTTTGCGGCAGGTTATGCACTTGCGCCGTTAGCAAAATATGACACACGCTATGCGCAGGCCATGGGTATCTGGTTTCTGAATGCTTCCGCTGCAGGACGGTACTTTTTCCCGGCAGAAACAGCAGAAAAGAATCAATCGGCTGCCGGAAATGTCCAGACAGAGAATTTTCTCGAAATTGCCGGAAATGCTGTTCCGTATGAAGGAATCAGAAAAAGCAGTAATACCATGACCCCCTGGGTGGGCGGAGACCCCACAGTCTACGACTGGGCGGAAACGGATATTTCCTTATACAGCGGTGCACATACCGGAATGTTTGCAGCTGCGGTAGACCGTACCGATGTGGATATGATTTTAAAGATAAATTGTAATACCGGTTATGCAGGGGATGATTTTGCGACATATTTGCTATACAACCCGTATGAGTCGTCCAAGACCGTTACCTACGAATTACCGGAAGGAAGCTATGATTTATTTGACAGCGTGGAAAAGAAAATTATAGCGGAAAATGTCAGCGGAAAAACAAGTATTACCATGGAAGCAGGACAGGCTCTGGTTCTGGTAGAGCTTCCGGCAGGAAGTACAATCAGCCATGAGGACAGCAGGTATGAAGCGGATGGAAAATGGTTTGCTTCCGATACGGTGACTCTTACCATATCCGGATATGAGAATAATGAGCAGGTAACGGGAACAGTAAAACCCGATGTGGTTGTATGCTCTACGGATGAAAACCTGACGGTGGAAGAAATTATACTGGAAGCAGACGGCAGGGAACTGGTTTTTACCGGGACGGAAACGGTAGCATTTGATACAAAAGACTTTTCCGAGGGCAATAAGACACTGAAAGTAACGGTGAAAATGTCTGACGGCAGGCAGGAACAGGCTTCAATTCGATTGAAATTCAAACATTAAATATAGTAAAATAACAATAGAAATGAGGAGAGAAATGATAAGAGAACCAAAGAATCCGATTATCACAGCGGCAGACGTCAAGCCCTCACATGATTTTCTCAAAGTGGATGGCGTTTTCAACTGTGGAGCGGTGAAAATGGGGGATGAGTACCTTTTGTTGTGCAGGGTGGCAGAATCCTGCGCAGAACAGCCGGAAGATGCAGTGTGCATTCCGATATATGATGAAGTTCTCGATGGCTTGAAGTTAGAGAGACTTGGCAGGGAAGAAATAGATTGTCTTTACGACATGAGTGACTCAAGAATGATTTATAAAAAGAATACCGGAAGCATCAGAAAAATCAAGTATCTTACATCCATCTCGCATCTTCGGCTGGCACGAAGCAGGGACGGCGTGAATTTCACAGTGGAAGAAAAACCGCTGCTTCCTTTTAGAGGACGTTATGAACGCTGGGGAATGGAAGACCCCCGCATTACTTATCTGGAAGAAGAGGACAGATACTGTATTACTTACACGGCAGTGTCCGAAGTGGGAGCCATGCCGGCGCTTCTGATAACAGAAGATTTTCAGAATTTTCAGCGCATTGGGTGTATTTTCCCTCCGGAAAATAAGGATGTGGTAATTTTCCCACGTAAAATTCGAGGTTTATATTATGCATTTCACAGACCCGTACCCAGTGAAATCGGCATGCCGGATATATGGGTTTCCACATCTCCCGATTTGATACACTGGGGAAACCATCGTCATGTTTGCGGCGTATCGGAAGAAGGATGGGAAAACGGCCGTATCGGAAGCGGTATTCCTCCTTTTTGGACGAAAGAAGGATGGCTTCATATCTATCACGGAGCCGACACCAGAAACAGATATTGCTTAGGCGCCATGCTGACGGACCTGGAAAATCCGGACAAAATTTTGAAAAAAGCTTCAAAGCCGATTTTAGAACCGGAAGCCTCTTATGAAACAGAAGGATTTTTCGGAGGTGTGGTTTTTACCTGCGGAGGTGTGCTGGAGAATTCCAGACTGTCTGTTTACTACGGAGCGGCAGATGACAAGATTGCCAGGGCAGAGTTTTCCATGGAAGAAATTCAACAGGCATTAGAACAATAAGGAGCGAAAAATGAACTCTATATGGGAATTGTTAGAAACACATGAAAAAAAACAGGAGAGCAATACGCCTGCGGTCAGACCGACATTCAGGGGCGTAGAAGGCTATGATGTATACAATCCGACAAAGGCATTTGATTACAAAGGGAAAAAAATGATATGCGCCAGAGTGGAAAAACGGGACAGTGAAAATTCTCAGGCAGTATTTTTTGAAGAAGTGAAGATGGATGTTTATCAGGCAGCGGAAGGCTGGCAGCGCTTTCCTTTACAGGACCCTTGTATCGCAAAGGTGTGCGGTCATTATGTTCTGGGCGGAACGGAAGTGTTTCCGCATCCCCAAAATCCGGACTGGGTTTGCTGGCATACGGTATTTTATTATGGAACGGATTTGGAAAATATGTCAAAACTTGCCGAAGGACCCGACGGCATGAAGGATGTACGTCTGGTAGAACTGGCGGACGGCCGCATCGGAATTTTTACCAGACCGCAAGGTGCAAAGGGCGGCCGCGGAAAAATCGGCTTTACAATAGTGAACAGTTTTGAAGAAGTCACGGCGCAGACAATGCAGGATGCACCGCTTCTGCCTTTGTTCGGTGAAGAGGAATGGGGCGGTGTCAATGAAGCGGTACTTCTTTCGGATAACAGGATTGGAGTACTGGGACACATTGCCTGCTTTGAACCGGATGAAGTAAGGCATTATTATCCGATGAGTTTTGTTTTTGACCCGCAAAGCCGTGAATGCACGGGGCTGCAGATTTTGGCGGAACGTAAAGAGTTTTTACCCGGTCCCAGCAAGAGGCCCGACCTGGAAGATGTACTTTTCAGCGGAGGAATAACCCTTATGGGAGAGGATGCTCTGCTTTATGTGGGAGTTTCTGACTGTGAAGTGCAATACAAGACTATCCGAAATCCTTTTTTGGGTATATAATAAACAAATAACTAAATAATCAAGCACTGTTTAGTAGAAAAGGGGGATATAAATTTTTGAAGAAGGTATCAATGCAGGATATTGCCACAGAACTTGGGATTTCCAAAATGTCGGTTTCCAAATGCTTTAAGAACAGCGAAGACATTTCCGAAGAAACCAAACAGATGATTTTGAAGAAATCCGAAGAAATGGGATATGAATATAAGAAAAAGGTAAAATATCGGGTTGCAGTACTTTTTTCCGAAGTTTATTTTACGCCTAATGAAAAGTTCTACAGTGGTCTGTATAAAAGACTGCAGGAGCTTGAGTGGGCGAACAATATACAGTTATCCCTCTTTTATGTGAGCAGGGAGGCGGAGCGTACCTGCACCCTGAACCCGGGTATAGAAGGAAATGACGGCATTATGTTTCTGGGTCAGTTTTCCCGGAAATATGTATTGTTCATCAAGAAAATGGGTATTCCCATGGTATGTCTTGACTTTTATTACCGGGGAGTGGAAGTGGACTCTGTCGTATCGGATAACTTTCAGGCCAGTTACAACCTGACTTCCTATTTAATGGAGCTTGGACACAGAGAGATTACTTTTGTAGGAAACCTTAACTACACCAACAGTGTAAATGACAGATATCTGGGATATTATAAAGCAATTTTGGAAGGAAAAATTTCGGAGGAAGGCGGAAGCCATATCGATGACAGAGATGAGAACGGTATCCTGAAGGAATTTCCGCTGCCGGAGCAGATGCCTACGGCTTTTGTGTGTAACAACGACCATACGGCTTTGCTGTTAATTCAGCAGCTTAAAAAGAAAGGCTATCAGGTTCCCGAGCAAATCAGTGTGGTAGGTTTTGATGACGTGTTGTATTCCAAAATATCGGAACCGCCCATTACTTCGGTTCACGTCCAGAGAAAATTTATGGCGGAGCAGGCTGTTTCCATGATGAAGTGTCGTTGGAGTAAGCCGGAAATAGAAGCCAGAACCGTTACGGTGGGCTGTACCATATGTTACAGAAAGTCGGTTGCACCGGTAAATCAGAAAACAGAAAAAAAGCTGGGTAACGGCTAAGGTTACTGCAAAAATCCCTACTCATACATAATGATACAAAATCAATCAAAAAATCAATCGTAAATTTTTACGATTGATTTTTTGCGTATTAATGCATATAATAAATACCATAAAATTGGTAGAAAGGGTGAAAAAAGCATGAAAGAGACACGTACAATAGAATTTAAAGAAACTATTACGAATACTTTCTTAAAAACCGTAAGTGCTTTTTCCAATTATGAGGGCGGAGTGATTATATTCGGTGTGGACGATGACGGTAATACGAAGGGATTACAGGATGTAAAGCAGTCTTGCCTGGATATTGAGAATAAAATTAACGACAGTATTTCACCACAGCCGGATTATACACTGGAAACTCAGGGGGATAATACGATAAAACTGACTGTAAAAAGCGGTACGCAGAAACCGTATTTATATAAATCAAAAGCATATAAACGAAACGATACCGCAACAATAGAAGTCGATACATTGGAACTTTCGAGGCTCATTCTGGAGGGAAAAAATATAAGATTTGAAGAATTGCCATGCAAAGAGCAGGTGCTTACATTTGAAATCCTGCATCGTAAATTAAAAGAAAGTATTCAAATTGAAACTTTTAATCAGGATACCTTAAGAACCCTGAACCTGTATGATAATACTAACGGGTATAATAATGCAGCCGGACTTTTGGCGGATAAAAATCAATTTCCCGGAATTGATATTGTGAAATTTGGTGAGAATATCAGCATTATTCAAAAGAGGTCTACTTTTGAAAAAATATCGGTACTGGAAGTGTATGATAAGACCGTTGAGGTTTTCAAGGACTATTATCAATATGAAGTAATAGAGGGTGCAGAAAGAAAAAAGGTAGAAAAAATACCGGAAGCAGCATTCCGGGAAGCTATTGCAAACGCACTTATTCACAGAGCATGGGATATAGAGTCCCAAATCAGGGTTCTGATGTTTGATGACAGAGTAGAAGTGGTTTCACCCGGCGGTCTGCCGTCCGGAATAACGGAAGAGGAATATTTATCCGGAAGAATTTCTGCTTTAAGGAACAGAAATCTTGCAAATGTGTTCTACAGATTGGGTTTTGTTGAAATTTTCGGAACGGGAATTACAAGAATAAAACAACTGTATGAAAAATCCTTAAAAAAACCGGTTTTTGATTTGACGGAAAATACAATTAAAGTCATGCTTCCTGTTCTGGAAGAAAATCTGGATTTATCGGAAGACGAAAAAACGGTATACAAAGTTTTAAGCAAAACCATGCGAAAGTCAATCAGTGAAATTGCACCGTATGTAACATTTGGAAAATCAAAAACAACACAATTATTGAAAGATATGAGTCAAAAGGGTGTTATTGCGGTGGAAGGAAAAGGCAGAGGCACCAAATATATCATAAAGTAGCGGCACTCTGTATGTTTTATATGAAATAAGAGGTTTTTACAGTTGGTGAGCAGGAAGAAAGGCGGCTGATTGGTCATGAAACAGGCAACAACGGAATACAAACAGGCAATTATCATCGGAGCTTCTCCCATGGGCAGCGAGGAGAGCGCATTACTGAAATTATTGAAATGGGCGGGATACGGAGAACAGGCGGAGCACTGCAGCAGGAAGTGC
>FR880815.1:30827-49697 GCA_000434615.1 Clostridium sp. CAG:510 | reverse complement strand
GCAGGAATTGCGACACCTGCCATACCGGATGCAGCGCGAAAATAAAGAATAAGGACATTTATGTCGTCGTTGCCGACGGTGGATTGAAGTTTTTGCTGAAAAACGGCATGCTGCCGGATTTTTTTGTCGGGGATTTGGACTCGGTGGAATTGGAAGAAGCCTTAAAAGACATACTGAAAGACATTCCTAAGGAGATTGTTCCGGTGGAAAAGGACGATACGGATATGGCGCTGGCGGTTGCTAAGGCTTACGAAAAAGGCTACCGGAACATTTTGCTGTACGGCGGATGCGGCGGTGCGCGGATTTCGCACACACTTGCAAATATCCAGATGATGAGCTTTTATGCGAAGAAAGGCTGCTCTCTCCAGATGCTGGGAGACGGCGTCCGCTTGGAAATCCTGCACAACGCCAGCAAGACGCTTTCCGCTGCCATGAAGGGAAGCATTTCCGTTATCTGCCTGAGTGATATAGCGGAAGGCGTGACCATACAGGGACTCAAATACGAATACACCGGTGCGCTTACTTCCGACCGCACCCTTGGCGTAAGCAATTCCTTTGTCGGAAAGGATGCGATGGTATCCGTTGAAAACGGAACACTGCTGTTGGTTTATGAAAGAGCGTAAGCAAAGAAGGAGGAACCAGATTTGGACGGAAAAAAAAGAGTTGCCGACCAGAGAAAGCACCTGATACCGCTTGATAAGGTCAACGGATATGATGTAAGACCGGGATTTTACGGAATTAACGGTGCAACGGCTCTCAGGGAAGGCGTGAACTTTACGGTATATTCTATAGAGGGGACGGGAGTGGAGCTGCTTCTGTACCACAGAGGTGAAAAAGAACCGTATGCCATTCTGCCTTTTCCCAAACATTACCGCATTGGAAGTGTCTATTCCATGATAGTTTTTGGGCTTGATATCTATGATTTTGAGTATGCTTACCGGGTAGATGGTCCTTATGCTCCGGAAAAAGGACTTATTTTTAATAAAACATTACCGCTTCTCGATCCTTATGCAAGAGCTGTTACCGGCCAGAGTGTGTGGGGAGAACAGCCTAATCAGGATCATGGATACCGGGCAAGGGTGGTGGTCAACGATTTCGACTGGGGGGATCACACGGATCCGGTGCGCCCGATACAGGACTTGATTATTTATGAGCTCCATGTCAGGGGATTTACGATGGATGCCTCATCAGGTGTTGCCCATCCGGGGACATTTGAAGGAATCCGGGAAAAGATTCCTTATCTGAAGGATCTCGGCATTACGGCTGTGGAGCTGATGCCGATTTTTGAGTTTGATGAAACCATGGGAAAGCGTGAGGTTAACGGCAGAATGCTTTTGGATTACTGGGGTTATAATCCGGTGAGCTTTTTTGCTCCGAATACCAGTTATTCTGCGCAAAAAGAGTTTAACAGGGAAGGTGATGAGCTGAAAACCCTGATACGCGAACTGAATGCCAATGGTATTGAAGTGATTTTGGATGTTGTGTTTAACCATACAGCAGAAGGAAATGAAAAAGGCTCCTTCTTTTCTTTTAAGGGATTTGATAACCGGATTTATTATATGCTGACACCGGAGGGCTGGTATTATAATTTCAGCGGCTGCGGAAATACGCTCAACTGTAATCATCCGGTGGTACAGCAGCTGATTCTGGAGTGTCTGCGATACTGGACCATTGAATATCACGTAGATGGTTTCCGGTTTGATCTGGCCAGCATTCTGGGAAGAAATGAAGATGGTTCGCCGATGAACCAGCCGCCGCTTTTGAAAAATCTGGCAGGTGATCCCATCTTACGGAACGTGAAACTCATTGCAGAGGCATGGGATGCCGGCGGACTTTACCAGGTGGGCAGTTTTCCGGCATTTACCCGCTGGGCTGAGTGGAACGGAAAGTACCGGGACGATATGAGAAGCTTTCTGAAGGGAGATTACTGGTTTGCAGAGGCAGCGGCAAACAGGCTTACCGGGTCACCGGATCTTTATACCGGTCAGTATCAGGGCTACGATTCTTCTATTAATTTTATTACCTGTCATGACGGCTTTTCCCTCTGGGATCTTTATTCCTACAACGGAAAGCATAACGAGGACAACGGGTGGAACAATACAGACGGAAATGATGACAACCGGAGCTGGAATTGCGGAACAGAAGGAGAAACGGAGGATCGGGAAATCCGCAGACTTCGTTTGAAAATGATGAAAAATGCATGTATGGCTCTGATGTGCAGCCGCGGAACCCCGATGTTCCTGGCGGGGGACGAGTTTGGGGACACCCGTTTTGGAAACAATAATCCCTATTGTCAGGACAATGAGATTTCCTGGCTGGACTGGAAGCGGCTCGATACCAACCGGGAACTCTACCGGTTTTTTAAGAAAATGATCTGGTTCAGAAGAGAACATGCGGCAATACGGAATGACCTGTCTCCGTCAGAGACCGGTCTGCCGGCGGTAAGTATTCATACAGAGCATCCTTTCAGCGGTCATGTTGACCGGGATACGAAGGCCCTTGCAGTCTGTTATGCGGGGAAGACGGACCGGGGAGAGGATCTGGTATATTTGGCACTGAATGTTTACTGGGAGGCGCAGAGGTTTGAACTGCCTGAGCTTCCGGAAGCATATGAGTGGAGGTGCTTTGCGGACACTGCCCTGGACAGTGGGAAAGAGGAGAATAACAGGGAGGCGGTTACAGAATACCTTATGCATCCCCGGTCGGCAGCAGTATTTGTGGGAACCAGACGTGATACCGGAGCATCCCTACAGTAAAATAAAGCAGAGGTGTCTGTAAAAAGGAGTCTGTATTTATGAAAATCAAAGACAAGTATAAAGGCATTTTTTATATCATTCTGGCGGCTTTTGGATTTGCGTTCATGAATCTGTTTGTGAAGCTGGCAGGTGATTTACCGGCTATCGAAAAAAGCTTTTTCCGCAATCTGGTGGCAGTTTTCTTTTCCTTCGGGGCAATGAAGAAAAAAAGGATTTCTTTTTCCATTCCGGGGGAAGCCGGAAAATACATATTTTTCCGCTCTTTATTCGGAACCATAGGTGTTTTTGCCAATTTTTATGCCATAGGTAAGCTTAATATTGCGGATGCTTCCATGCTTAATAAGTTATCTCCCTTTTTTGCCATCATTTTCTCCTTTTTTTTATTAAAGGAAACCATCAGGCCGTACCAGCTTGGTTGTGTGATTGTGGCATTTGTGGGAGCATTGTTTATTCTGCGGCCGGGTTTTGATAATGTGGCTACGTTCCCGGCATTTCTCGGTCTCATCGGCGGTATGGGGGCCGGACTTGCGTATACCAATGTGCGTCTGGCTGCCAAACACGGAGCACCCGGACCGCTCATTGTGTTCTGCTTCTCCGTTTTTTCCTGTGTCAGTGCGATTCCGTTTATTATTTTTAACCATGCGCCGCTCGCCTGGTGGCAGCTGGCATCCCTTTTGATGGCGGGTGTTTCCGCCACGCTGGGTCAGTTTTCCATTACGGCGGCGTACACCTATGCGCCCGCCGGCGAACTGTCGGTTTATGATTACACGCAAATTATCTTTGCAGCTTTGCTGGGAATGATATTCCTTGGAGAAGTGCCGGATATCATAAGTATCCTCGGCTATTTCATTATCTGCGGCGCGGGAATTGCCATGTTCCTGATCCGGAGAAAAAAGGAAAAGGCGGAGATGCGTCAAGCGGAGTGAAAAGAGAAAGCCTACGAAAACTTAAAACGCTGCAACTATGGGTTTGTGATATTGCAAAAAAGATGATATAATGAGCCTCAAGGAAAACCAAGCGACACCGAAGGTGGCATTTGGTTTTCTGGGCTCATTAGCGAACGAATATCCTGCGAAGCAGGATGTAAAGCGCGGTAGCGCGGATTCGTGAGAGAAGAAACACGAGCAAGAAGTGCGTAAGCACGAATTCTCGAGTGAATGAGCCAAGCAAGAAGAGTGAATGATTGTTTATGATTTCGTGACTTTTATCCCAATAAAAAGGAGGATTTCTTATGTCTACACCACACAACGGAGCTGAAAAAGGTGATATTGCAAAGACCGTACTGATGCCGGGGGATCCCTTACGTGCAAAGTACATTGCAGACACTTACTTAAAAGATGTAAAATGCTTTAACACAGTCAGAAATATGTTTGGATATACCGGAACCTATGAAGGAAAAGAAGTATCCGTCATGGGCAGCGGCATGGGGATGCCCTCCATCGGTATTTATTCCTTTGAATTATACCATTTTTATGATGTGGACCAGATTATCCGTATCGGTTCCGCAGGCGGAATTTCCGATAAAGTAAAGGTAAGGGATCTGGTAATCGGTATGGGAGCTTCCACCAATTCCAATTTTGCCAGCCAGTACAAGCTGCCCGGCACCTTTGCTCCCATTGCGGATTTCGGACTGCTTCGGAAAGCAGTGGAAATTGCCGAAGAGAAAAATATTCCCGTAGCCGTGGGCAACATTTTATCCTCCGATACGTTCTATACGGATGACGAAACGGCAAACGACCAGTGGAAAAAGATGCAGATTTTGTGCGTAGAAATGGAAGCGGCAGCGCTTTACATGAATGCAGCCAGAGCCGGAAAGAAAGCTCTCTGCATGCTGACCATTTCCGACCATCTGTATACGGGCGAAGCACTTTCCGCAGAAGAACGCCAGACATCCTTCCATGAAATGATGGAAGTAGCGCTGAAGCTGGTGTAACCGGGAAGTAACAAGTCAGACCGCAAGCCGGCAGAAACCGGTGGGCAGAACGACAGAACAGGAAAGGCAAAAATTATGACACAGAAAGATATATTGGCAAAAGTAGACCATACGCTGCTGGCACAGACAGCAACCTGGGAAGAAATCAGGCAGATTTGCAATGACGGCATGCGCTATGAAACCGCATCGGTGTGCATCCCTCCCTCCTACGTGGAGCAGGCGAAAAATTATGTGGGGGACAGGCTTAAAATCTGTACCGTAATCGGATTTCCCAACGGTTACAACACCACTGCCGTAAAAGAATTTGAAACAAAGGACGCTCTGAAAAAGGGCGCCGATGAAATCGATATGGTTATCAATTTAGGCTGGGTCAAAGACGGCAGATTTGATTTGGTGGAAAAAGAAATCCGTACCCTGAAGGATGCCTGCGGCGGCAATGTTCTCAAGGTAATCATTGAAACATGTCTGCTTACGGAAGAAGAAAAGGTAAAAATGTGCGAAGTGGTTACGAACAGCGGAGCCGATTTCATCAAGACTTCCACCGGCTTTTCCACAAGCGGAGCCACGTTTGCAGATGTTGCCCTGTTCAAGGAGCATGTAGGTCCACAGGTGAAAATCAAGGCAGCAGGCGGTATTTCTTCTTTTGCAGATGCAGAAAAATTTGTAGAACTGGGCGCCGACAGACTGGGCACCAGCCGTCTGGTAAAGATTATGAAACAGAATGAAAAATAAACTTTTCACAGGGTGCTAAAGCTAAAGTATCTGAAAGGTATAGGTATTTTATGACAGAAAAAAGATTGTCAGAAGAACAGGTTGCGGCTCTTTTTGAAGTGGCAACGGTGTTTCGCAGGAGAGCTTATACGCCCTATTCCCATTTTCAGGTGGGAGCGGCGCTGCTTACAAAGGGCGGCAAAATATACGGCGGCTGCAACATAGAAAATGCGGCATATTCTCCCACAAACTGTGCGGAGAGGACGGCTTTCTTCCATGCAGTCAGCGAAGGGGAGAGAGAATTTGCAGCTATCTTAATTGTGGGAGGCAAGGAAGGCGGACCTCCGGTATTCTGTACTCCCTGCGGTGTATGCAGGCAGGTCATGGCAGAATTCTGTGCCCCGGACGAATTTCTGATTTTGTCGGGTGACGCACCCGAAACCTGTAGGCAGTTCACCCTGCGGGAAATTTTACCCTTTGGATTTTCACAGGAAAACCTGAAATAAAAGTGTTGGAAACAGAAAAGTATAAATATGCAATAAAATACGTGAAAGAACGGGATTGGTAAGGAGGAAAAAATATGTTTTGTGACCAGTGTGGAGCAGAGTTACCCGATGACTCTGTATTTTGTCCCAAATGCGGTGCCAGACTGACATCGGTAGACAGTGAAGCAAATAACGCCGCAGGCGAGGCTGCACCAGAAGCAGCAAATACAGCAGGTGCAGTAAGTGTGACGGGCGCGATGAATACAGCCGCAAATGCAGCAGGAACAGCTGGCAACGTGGCAGCTGCAGCAAACAGTACAGCAGGAAACGGCACAGGCAACGCTCCGGCAAATATGACAAATGTGTCAAGTGGTACCCCGGCAGCGGAGCCGCCGAAAAAGAAAAAGGGATTTCCTTTTGTGCCGGTGATTCTGATTGGCATTGTGCTGGTAGCGGTGATTGTAGTTGTGGCGATTTTCCTGCCGAAGGGAAAAACGAAGGACGGCATTGAATTTTCAGAGAAAAGTCTGATGTATAACGGTTCCAGCTTCTTTACCACGGATGGAAAAGAGCTGGAAGTAAATAATGTAGACACCCTGGCATATAATTATGACAACAGTGTCGTTGCATATCTGACAACGGATGATACTCTGTATGTAATAGACAGTGAGCTTACTCCGGTGGAAATCGAGAACGACGTCCTGAATATGGAGGTCAGCTACTCCGGCAGCAGCATTGCATACACGGTTGGAGCTGATTACACAGCAACCACCCTTTATGTATACAATGTGAAAAAAGATAATTCCGAAAAAATCGATACAGATGTATACGCATACAATTATCTTGTTTCTCCTAACGGTAAGCAGGTGGCTTATTTAAAGGACTACGAAGGAAATTCCGATAACACGCTTTATGTGGCGGTTGTCGGAAAGGACGGCAAAAAAGTGGACAAGGACGGCTGCATTCCGCTTGCCATCGGCGACAACGGAAAATCCTTTTTCTACACGGACAACAGCGACTCTTCCAATGTAAAGCTTTACTGGTATAATGGCAAAGACGCGGAAAAGATTTCCCGCGATGTTTCCGGCTCCTATTATTTTAACAACAATGTTTCCGAAATTCTTTTCACCAAATCAGACAATACTTATTTCTACCGCATCGGCATGGACGAGCCTTCCAAGGTAGCCGGTGATGCCCTGATCGGTATGTGGAATTATAAATATGAAACTACCGCCCAGGATTATACATTCGGCAACCAGAGCAGCGGTGTTTTGGTAAACCGTTCCAAACTGACGGAATGGGTATTTGCAACCGAGGGCGATATCTGCTACCTGAATAAGGACGGCAAGGACAGCGCCAAGCTTTGCGATGCGGACGGCATCAGCAAAATTACGGTAGCGCAGAACGGAAAATCTCTTATTTATCTGAAGGACGGCAAACTGTATAAGATTACCAAATTCGGCGCAGACAGGGAAGAAACCGAACTGTACGAAGGTGATGTTTATATTAACGGTTATGTGGCAGGCAGGGATTTATCCAATATCTATGTGGTAAGTGACGAGGCGGAGCTTTATTACTGCAAGAGCAAAAAGAAACTGGTTAAGATTTCCAATGATTTCGCAAACAGAAACAACATGGCTTATAACGAAACATCCAAGACCATCTTCTATATAGAGGATGAAAACCTTTACAGTGCCGGTAAAAGCGGTAAGAAAAAGGAACTGGTTGCGGAAAATGTAACCGATGTGGTAAATTATGCAGACGGCATTCTTTATATGGTGACCGAAGACGGTGTCAACAGTTATTATTATGTGAAAAAAGGCGAGCCCGTAAAGATTATGGAAGATTAAATAACGGCAGGAAGCAGGTGACAAAAAGGTCCGGAGAAATTCGGACCTTTTTCCGGTAATGGAACCTCAGAGGTTGAATGTGCAGATTGCAAAGGAAAGAAACGTATTATGACAGATGTGAAAATCAAGATGCCCGGAAAAGTAAATAAAATTATCGGCGTCCTGCAGGAGGCCGGATTTGAAGCCTATGCGGTCGGCGGATGCATCCGGGACAGCCTGCTTGGCAGAACACCCAACGACTGGGATATTACCACCTCGGCAAAGCCCATGGAGGTGAAGGCGCTGTTTTCCCACACCATCGACACCGGCATCCAGCACGGAACGGTGACCATTCTTTTGGACAGGGAAGGCTTTGAAGTCACCACCTATCGTATCGACGGCGAATATGAGGACGGCAGGCACCCGAAGGAGGTTTCTTTTACCGGCAGCCTGGAAGAAGATTTGAAGCGGCGGGATTTTACCATAAATGCCCTTGCTTACAATGAAACGGTGGGTCTGATTGATATTTTTGAGGGACAGAAGGACTTGAAGGACGGCATTATCCGCTGTGTGGGCAATGCGGAAGAACGTTTCACGGAAGATGCTCTCCGGATGCTGCGCGCCATCCGTTTTTCGGCGCAGCTGGGTTACCGGATTGAGGAAAATACCCTTACCGCCATTCACAAACTGGCGGGCAATCTGGAAAAAATCAGTGCGGAACGCATCCAGACGGAGCTTTTGAAGCTGATAGTTTCGCCGCATCCCGATTATCTTCGGACGGCTTACGAATGCGGCGTCACTAAAGTATTTTTCCCGGAATTTGACCTTGCCATGGAAACACCGCAGAATCACCCCCACCACTGCTACAACGTGGGAGAACACATTCTGCATTCTCTTTTAGAAGTTCCGGCGGATAAAGTATTGCGTCTCACCATGCTTCTGCATGACATTGCCAAACCGCAGTGTCTTACCGTGGATGAAAAAGGCATTACCCATTTTCACGGACATGAGGAAATGGGCGCGGAAATGAGCCGGGTTATTTTAAGGCGGCTCCGCATGGATAACGACACCACGGATAAGGTCTGTAGGCTGGTGCGTTTTCATGATTACGGCAACGGTGTTGCTCCTGACAGGCGTATTGTGCGGCGGGCAGTCAACAAAATAGGGGAGGATTTGTTTGACGATTTTCTTCTGGTAAAAAAAGCAGACCTTCTTGCCCAGAGCATGTATCTGCGCAAAGAAAAATTAAGCAATCTTGCGGCATGGGACACCTGCTACCGGGAAATCCGTGAGGCAGAGGAATGTGTTTCCCTGCGGACACTTGCAGTGAACGGCAGGGATTTGATTGCGGCGGGTTTACAGCCCGGCAGAGAGCTGGGAGATATTCTGAAGCAGCTTCTGGACGAGGTTCTGGAAACTCCCGAAAAAAACGAAAAAGACTATCTGATTTCCCGGGCAAAGGAACTGCGTCATTCTTAACATACTTTTTTCTTTCTTTTCATATGATAGGTTAGAGTTTTGAAAACCGTAATATCGTGTGGGAGGAAAAGACGTGAATGACAGAGTAACCGGGTTACTGGAGCTTTATGATATAGAGGCAGTTCGTGTCAGAAAGGGCAGGGGAGCTTTGCTCTGTGACACAGACAACGGATGTTTTATTTTTAAGGAATATAACGGCAGTGAGCAGAAAGCGGGTTTGCAGGACCGGGTACTGAAGAAACTGGCAGACGAAGGCGTAAGCTGCGAGCGGATTTTTCCCACTAAGGAAGGGGCACTTTTTTGTCAGGATACCGACGGCAGAAAATATATGCTGAAGTCATATTTTGACAACCGGGAGTGCAATATCCGGGACAGTCAGGAGTGTAGAGAAGCGGCGTCCATGCTTTCCCGCCTGCACAGACGGATGGTTTTACCGCCCGGAGAAGCCGGGGATTTATCGGTGTATTCCCTTACCCGTGAATATGAGAAGCACAACCGGGAGCTGAAAAAGGTCTGGCAGTATTTGTGCAAAAAAGGGCAGAAGTCGGCTTTTGAGGTGACACTGCTCGCACGGTATCCGTATTTCTTAAATCAGGCGCTGGAAGTGTCCGGTGAATGGAAGGAATTTGCATTGGACAGTGACACGGAGTATATTAAGGAAAAGGGCTTTTTGTGCCATGGCGACTATCAGCAGCACAACATCATCCGCGGGAACCGGGAATTTGCGGTCATCAATTTTGAAAAGCTGGTGATGGATAATCCGGTCAGGGACATCTGCCTGTACCTGCGCAAGGTCATGGAAAAAAACAACTGGAGCGTGGAGCTGGGCGAAAGCATTCTGCATGCATATGATGTGGGAAATCCCCTGCCGGCGCGTTCCTTTGTGGAATTATATTACCGGCTGGCGTATCCGGTGAAGTTCTGGAAAATTGTGAATTTCTACTACAACGCCAGAAAGGTCTGGACGCCGGATAAAAATATTGAAAAGTTGAACATTCTGATGGAACAGGAGCAGCAGAAGCAGAACTTTTTGGATAAGGTATTCCGGGACGTGGCGCATCTGCGGTAAGACGGCGGCACAAGGTGACGGAACAAAGTACGGCAAGACCATACGTCGCACATAGGTTAAAGGAAGGAAAGATACATGGGTAATCGGTACGGCTACATATACAAAAGAATAGGAATGGGTTTCATTGCTGGAATATTACTTCCCGCCATGTTGCTTACAGCGGGCTGCGGCAGGAAAACCTCCGGTCAGGCAGCATCCGGCACTAACGGCAATCCGGCATCGGCAGCATCCGGCGCTACCGGCAGTGCGGCATCTGGCACTAACGGCAACCCGGCAGACGGAACCAGCGGCAATACTTCGGGGGCGCAGTCCGGCGATTATGACTCTGCCGACACGGCTGTGGTGGTAAAGGTAAACAAAGGGGAAAACCAGATTACCTTTTACAACCTGACGGTGGATAAAAATTACACTCTGACCTATGACGGTATTACTTCTTTTACGGATAAATTCGGGGAGGCGCTTTCCCGCGATCAGATTAAAGAAGGGGATATTGTAGACGTTACGTTTATGAAATCCACCAAGCGGCTGAATACATTAAGCCTTTCCGCTTCTTCATGGAACAACAAATCGGTGTCCCGTTACAGCATCGACAGCCGCAGCCATAATGTTACGATTGGCAATGATGTATACAAGATTACCGGTCAGACCAAGATTTTTTCCGAGGGCGAAGAAGTTGACCTAATGGATTTGAACGAGGTGGACGTACTGGATTTTTACGGCATTGACACAACAGTGGTCAGTATTGTGGTAGAAAAAGGACACGGTTACCTCAGGCTCTCGGGAGATGAGAGCTTTATCGGCGGCTGGATTGAAGTCGGACAGAACCAGATCCGCCAGATTACGGAGGATATGCTTCTGGTGGTGCCCGAGGGCAGTTACGAAGTGCAGTTTTCCACAGCCGGGGGCGGCGGTACCAAGAATGTCAACATTGTGCGAAATCAGGAAACTTTAGTAGATATCAGTGATTTTGAAATTGCGGAGCCGCAGTACGGTCAGGTTGTTTTTGCCATGACGCCTTCTACGGCTACCTTGTATGTGGACGGCAACCTGGTGGACACCAGCCTGCCGGTTACTTTGCAGTATGGTATTCACCAGCTCCTTGCCAAAGCAGACGGCTACGAAAGCGTGGTCAGCTACCTAAAGGTGGCGGAAGCTTCCGCCGGCATTGAGATTGAACTGGAAAGCTCGGACGGCGATGAGGACGAAGAGACCGGTTCTAACACAACGGTTTCTTCCGGTGACAGCACAGGCAACAACACCACTAAGAATTATTACCAGGTGCACATTGACGCACCGAAGGATGTGGAGGTTTATGTGGACGGCAACTATATTGGCATTGCTCCCATCAGCTTCCGTAAGACCGAAGGCGTGCATGTGGTGACCCTGCGGAAAACCGGTTACACACCCCGCAGCTATACGGTTCAGGTAGACTCAGAGGACAAGGATGTAAGCTATTCCTTTGAAGAGCTGGAAAAAGCACAGTAAGGCTGAAAATCTAAAAGCAGTGAAATAAAAGCTTGAGATAATAGAAGTGTGAGATAGCAGAAGTATGAGATAACAGAAGCATTGATTGAAAATGACATCAGGAGGAACAAGATGGAATTTAAGGACAGATACACATATGAGGACTTCTTAGATATTATCGCCATGCTGCGAAGCGAGAATGGCTGCCCGTGGGACAAGGTTCAGACTCACGACAGTCTGCGTCCCTGCATGATGGAAGAGGCGGCGGAGGTTCTGGCTGCCATCCGTATTTACGATACGACCGGCAATGCCGGAAACTTGCAGGAAGAACTGGGGGATGTGCTGCTTCAGGTAGTAATGCATGCGCAGATTGCCAAAGAAGAGGGCATTTTTACCATGGAGGATGTGGTAAATGATGTGGCGCAGAAAATGGTCCGCAGACATCCGCATGTGTTTGGCACTGTGGAGGCGGATACCTCCGAACAGGTGCTGCAGAACTGGGAAGAAATCAAGAAGCAGGAAAAAGCCGGACAAACCTGGGCTTCCACTCCGCTTAGGGACATTCCCATAGAGCTTCCGGCACTGACCAGAGCGACTAAGGTATTAAAGAAAGCGGATAAGCTTTACGACAGACATACTAATAAGGAAGAGGCTCTTCAGAAAATAGAAGAGGCAGTTCAAAAACTGCGTGCCGTGCCGGAAGAAGCTTATTCCAAGGATGCCGAGGCGCAGGTGGGAGAGCTTTTAACGGAAGTCTGTGATTTAGCACGAATTTACAAGCTTTCCCCGGAGCAAATCCTGACCGACCGCATTGAAGATGTGATTGCGGCTTACGAATCGTAGGGGCATATGGCAGAACGGGCTTCGTATAATTTAAGGTTATTCGGCAAAATTTAGAAGAAAAAAATGAAAAAACGGCAATTTGCTTCTCTTGTTTTAGACCTGGTAGAAGCAAATTTGCTTTTTTGTCTGAAATGCTCCAACGAAAAAGAGTAAAAAGCATAAAATATCAAAAATACGTTCTTGCCATATCATATTTAAGAACATAAAAGAAGCAGATGAAAGAAATTGGGAAATCTGCTTCTAAGATGGAACAGCAAATAAGGTAAAATATAAAATTTGCTTCTATGTAAAGAAAAACACAAGAAGCAAATAAGCCAAAATACGAAATCTGCTTCTATGCAAAGAAAAACGTAAGAAGCAAATAAGCTTGAAATTAAAATCTGCATCATTTTATGTATTACGGCAAAAGGAGAAACAGCATGTCCATTGTGTACCAGAAGTTATCAAAGAAGGATCTTCCACGGTTTATAGAAATGAGAATTAATCAATTAAGGGAGGAAGGCGCCAAGGAAGATTTGGATCTGCGACCTGCGTTAAACGATTATTACGACCGGCATATGGCGGACGGCACATTCGTGTCATGGCTGGCGGTGGATAATGGTGAAATTATAGGAACAAGCGGCATATCTTTTGTGGAAAAGCCACCTTATTTCGGTTGTCCCAGTGGAAAAATAGCTTTGCTGTCCAGTATGTATACAAATCCCAAGTATCGCAGACAGGGAATTGCCAGGGAATTACTGTCCCGTGTCGTAAAAGAGGCGAAGGAGTATGGCTGCGGTACCGTGCAGATTACGGCTTCTGATATGGGCGTTCTTTTATATACGGACTTTGGCTTTGTAAAAAACGGCAACTTTATGCAGTATAAATTGTAAAAATTTTGGGGAGAAAGAGCTCTCAATATTGTTTCCTTGCCCGGTATTCCCGCGGGGTGCAGTTCTTTTTTTCATGGAAGCATCTGCCGAAATAACCCTGACCGTGAAAACCTGTGCGGCTGGAAATTTCGCTAACGGAAAGGTCCGTTTCCTCAAGTGGCCGTCTGATGCTTATAAATGCGCAGAAATCCGCATAAATAGGGCAAAAATTCTTGACAAAAGTATGAAAAGCAGATATAAATATGTATAGACGTTTCAAGCGGAACATCTATGTAGGATACAAATCAAGAAAGCCCATTAAGAGGAGGAGTTCGACATGAACAAAACAGAATTAGTTGCAGCAGTAGCTGATCAGGCTGAAATTTCCAAGAAGGACGCAGAGAAAGCATTAGCAGCTTTCACCGCAGTTGTTACAGATGAATTAAAGAAGGGTGAAAAAGTTCAGTTAGTTGGCTTTGGTACCTTTGAAGTAGTTGAGAGAAAAGAAAGAGAAGGCAGAAATCCTCAGAGCGGCGAAACCATGAAGATCGCAGCTTCCAAGGCTCCTAAGTTCAAAGCTGGTAAAGCATTAAAGGATGCTATGAACTAATCTAAAAAGACGAACGTGAATGAAAGAGGATCTGGTCCGCCAGGTTCTCTTTTTAATTTGTCGCGTTAAGCTATTCTGGAAGTCAGTTTGACTCCATAATGATTTAAGAGGTAGTGGAGTCAAAGGAAAAATCAGAGAAGAGGCTTTCAGCTTGACTTCATAGTGGAAAAAAGGAAAAAAAGTCAAAAGAAAAATCGGAGCAAGGAATTTTTGTTTGACCCAGTAGTAGAAAATAAGAAGAAAAGTCAAAAGAAAATCCAGAGGAGAGACTTTCAGTTTGATCCGGTAGTGGAAAACAAGGAATAAAGTCAAAAATAAAACCAAAGTAGCAGTTTTCAATTTGACTCCATAATGAGCAAAAACAAAATAAGTCAAAAAATTTATTTATATATAAGAGAAGGGAAAATCATGAAAAGAAAGATCAGGAAATACGGCTATATAGCGGCAGCAGCACTCGCCATTTGCGTTTTGTTTGTAGGCTGCGGGCAGGAAAAAGAGCCGGACACACAATTATGGGAAACCATATCCAAAGAAGATGCGCAGAACGGCGGCACAGGGGACAATGATGCAGCCGGAGCCGGAACTGCGGATGCAACCAGAGCAGTGGAAGGAGCCGGAGCCGTGGATGCAACCAGAGCAGCGGAAGGAGCCGGAGCTGCAGGCAACAATGACAGTGGCGGAGCAGCGGAAGGAACCGGAGCCGCAGGCAACACAGAGGATGAAGAGGCGGGAATTTACAGTGATATCATTGCAGAGTACCGCGACATGGTGCAGAATAACTTCTATCAGGATTTATTGGAAAAGGAGGATCTGCTCGCCTATGAAAACAGCTTTGGAAAAGACATCGGCTCAGAAATCCGCCATGCACAGAAAGTTTATTATGCGCTCTATGACATTGACGGAAATGGCACACAGGAGCTTATTATAGGTGGCGGTGAAGATGCTTCAAATCCCTGGAAATACGATTTGTATACTTATGACGGCAGCAAAGCGGTGCATGTTTTCCCGGATTTTGAGTTTGGCTACCGCAGCAATTTTTCACTTTATGAGAACGGAATTATAGAGGTATTTTATAGCGGCAGCGCTTCAGAGTCCGGAAATGATTTTTACCGGATGAATGCAGCCGGAACCGGAGCGGAGATAGTGGAGAATTTTTCCATAATTGGTTCTTTAGATGGTGACACGACTGTCATTACTTATTATCAAGGCAAAAATGTGATTACGGAAGACGAATACAATCGGAAAACAGAAGAATATGAAGTTGCGTTACAGACACCGTTCAGCTGGACGGAAATTAAATAACGGACAAGGAATGACAGTGAGCAGATATTGAACTGCCCACAAAGAGTAACAGTAAGCAGTAGTTAAATGAAAGTGATTAAACAGAAACGGAGAACGAATATGAGACTGGATAAATATTTGAAGGTGTCCCGCCTGATTAAAAGGCGCACCGTGGCAAACGAAGCCTGCGACAGCGGCAGAGTACTGATTAACGACAAGCCAGCCAAGGCATCCGCTAACGTAAAAGAGGGTGACATCCTGACCATTTCCTTCGGAAACAAGGAAGTAAAAGTAGAGGTACTTGATGTACAGGAAACCGTGAAAAAAGACGAAGCCAAGGAGCTGTTCCGTTATCTGTAAGAGAAGACATAAAACAAGCCGCCTTGTCATATACTGATAGAAAGTATAGCAGGGGGAATTTTTATGGAAGATTTGAATGCAGTCAACAAACGGGTACATAAAATCATGATGACAAATCGCAGAACCTGCACCATCAACGGTGTCTGCGATGTGCTTTCCTTTGATATTCATGAAATTTTGCTGGAAACCGACCAGGGCATGCTGATGATAAAAGGCGATGAACTGCATGTGAACCGGCTGATGCTGGACAAAGGGGAAGTGGATGTGGATGGCAAAATGGACAGCCTGACATATTCGGAAACTTCCGGACAGAGTGGAAAAAACGAATCCCTGCTTGCCAGATTATTCAGGTAAGGAGAATGTATGGAAAGCCCTGCTGCACAGGAAAATCTGTTTTTGTTTTATTCCGTTATCATGGGCATTTACATCACCTTTCTATATGACCTGCTGCGTATCGGCAGGCGAGTGATTACCCATAACGGATTTTGGGTATCTGTAGAGGACCTGGCATTCTGGATATATTGTGCCATGAAGGTTTTTTACCTCATGCATGCGGAAAGCGACGGCACGTTGCGGTGGTTTGCCATTCTGGGAGCCCTTCTTGGCATGTTTTTATATAAGAAAACAATCAGTCCGTTTTTTGTAAAATGGGTTTCTTTTGGACTGCAGTCGATTTTAAACTTTATTGCAAGACCATTCCGATTTGTGGCAAAGCAGATTAAAAAAATGTTACGAAAAGCCACAATTCCCACCAGACGAAAAATGCAGGCGGGCAGAGAGCAGTTAAAAAACAAGTTGACGAGTCAGTGGAAATTGCTTAAAATTTCTATAAGGAAACAATAGAGGAAGGATGCAGGATGAGTACAGAAAGGCGAAAGAGAAAAAGTACATATCGCAGGAAACGCCAGCGCAGGCAGAATCGCATGAGTATGTTTCTGGTAAGCCTTGTTGTCGTTATGATTTTGGTGGCAGTCGGTGTCCGAAGCATCAGCCTTAAGGAAAAAGGCGCAGAATACGATGCAACCATAGCCAGCCTTGAGAAGCAGATTGAGGAAGAAAATGTCCGGACCCGTGAAATCAAGGAATTTGAAGATTACACCAAAACCAATGCATATGTCGAGCAGATTGCCCACAGTAAGCTGGGGCTGGTTTATCCTGATGAAACGATTTTCATTGACAAGGACGAATAAAATCCGATATAGGAAATGAGAAAACGAAATAAATGATGCAAACATGCGCCCGCGGAGAACGGGCGCTTTTTGTCGCACAAAAATAAGGTTTGAGGGTGTATTTTTGACAAATTATGAAAACAGTGTCCTCTATAATGGATAGGCAAAAAAGAAAAAGAGAGGTACATAGGGAGTTATGAGAAAGCTGCTTGGGGAGAGATGGGAAAAAACAAATCTGCTGTCGGAGTACGGCAGGCAGAGGCTGATTGGGTACGCCGAGTCTTTCGGAGCCATAGCCCAAAGCCTTTACGGAGGGGACAAGCTTACAAAAAATACGGACTTGCCGTCCCGGCAGAGTGTTTATTATCGCACATGTTTAGAGAATAACCGGCATCTTCTGGCGGACAATCTGCGGGAAATGGCGGGTGTCATGAAGCAGGTAGCCGGGGAAGTTTTTGCCTGCCGGCCGTTTCCGGTGCGTAGGGAACGCCGAGTTGTGCAGATGTTTAAGGCAGAAGGCATTACCGTGAGGGACCTCTATTACATAGAAGACCGCGAGGACAAAAGCCGCATAGGCATTACCATGGCAGCGGAAAAGCGGGAGGGTGTCAGTGCGGAAGAAGCGGCGGACATGCTTTCCGTGCTGCTCAATGAAAGGCTGGTGCCATCCATCAACAGCCCCAGTGTCATCGATAACTGCATGCGCAATTTTGTGTTTGTGGAAGAAGCCGGGTTTGTGGTTCTGACGGGTGCTGCCAAGGCGGTAAAAGAAAACGAAACCCGTTCCGGGGACAACTATGCTATTCTGGAGTCGGAAACCGGCAATGTGACCATGCTTCTTTCGGACGGTATGGGTTCCGGGGAAAAGGCGTGCGCCGACAGCGAGGAAGTTCTGGATTTAATGGAACGGATGATTGAGGCAGGTTATAATCCAAAGTCTGCGGCAATGCTTATCAATACGGCATTTTTGACCGGCGAAGAAGCACAGAACATGTCCACACTGGATATCTGCGATTTGAATTTGTACAACGGTGTCTGTGAATTTACAAAAATCGGGGCAGCGGCGTCCTATCTGAAAAGGGATTACCGGGTGGAAAAAATAGAGCATAATACACTGCCGCTGGGAACCTTGAAGGAGCCGGAACAGGAGAGCATTTTCCGCCAGCTCTGCGACGGCGATTATATTATTATGGTATCGGACGGCATCACGGACGCGTTGGAAGGGGATAGCATGAACAACGATTTACGCACCATTCTGGGCAGTCTGCATCAGGAAAATCCTCGGGAAATGGCGGAGGCACTGCTACAGATTGTGCTGCACAAAACCGGCGGACACATCCGGGACGATATGACCGTACTGGTTTTCGGAATTTGGGAAAACGTCTGAAGCAGAGGATAAAACGTATAAAAAACGGCAGATATGTGGACAACAAAGACGGCACGGAAGAAGTTACCGTAAATTGCCCCGGAAAGGGATGACATAATCGAAAGAAATGTGCTAAAATGGCTGCATGAACGATTTTTTGGATAAAGTAAGCACTTATATTGAAAAATATCATATGCTGTCCGCGGGGGATACCGTGGCGGCAGGCGTTTCAGGAGGAGCCGATTCGGTGTGCCTCCTCTTTGTGTTGTCTGCATTACAGAAAAAAATCCCCTTCCGGCTTATGGTTGTCCACGTAAATCATAAAATCCGGAATGAAGCCGGAGAAGATGCCGCCTATGTGCAGAAGCTGTGCGAAAGTCTGCAGGTGCCGTTCTTTTTATATGAAAAAGATGTGGAGCAGATTGCCCGCAGGGAAGGCATTTCCACGGAGGAAGCCGGCAGAAACATCCGCTATGAAGCCTTCCGGGAAGTGCTGACGAAATGTGCTTCCGCGGAGAGCAAAGTACCGGAAGCAGAAGTCATGGAAACAGGTAAGACTCCGAAAACGGAAACCATGGAAGCAGGTAAGCTGCCGGAAGCAGCAGGCACGGAAATGCGCGCAGTGCCGGAAACAGGAACTTTGAGCAGGAATGTCGGCGGCCAC
>FR880815.1:9989-30814 GCA_000434615.1 Clostridium sp. CAG:510 | reverse complement strand
GAGCAGGAATGTCGGCGGCCACCTAAAAATCGCCGTTGCGCACCACAAAAACGATCGGGCGGAAACCGTGCTGTTTCACCTGTTCCGTGGCACCGGTCCGGTGGGACTGGAAGGCATTCGCCCTACCCGCGAAGACAAGGACGGCATAGAGGTCATCCGGCCGCTGCTTGATGTCAGCCGCACGGAAATCGAGGCATATCTCAAAGAACTGCAGGTCGGATGGTGCGAGGATGCCACCAACGGGGAGGACGATTACTGCAGAAACCGCATCCGCCATAATATTCTGCCCTATGCGGAAGAGCAGATAGCGCCCGGAGCGGTGGGTAACATCTGCCGCACAGCCGATTTGCTGCTGGAAATGAACGACTTTGCGGGGCAGGAAATGAAAAAGGCATGGCAGGACTGTGCAAGGGAGAATGGCGCTGCGGAAGAAAAACATATCTGTTTTGACTGTGAAAAATTTTCCCGCTATCATTCCTTTTTGCAGAAAAACATGTTGCTCTACGCGCTGGAGCAGCTTACGCCGCACCGGAAAGACATGGGAGCGGTGCATGTTGACTACCTGCTTTCCCTTTTTCAAAGACCGGTAAACCGGGAAATTTCCCTGCCGTATGGGTTAATTGCCGGCAGAGAATATGACTCCGTGGTTATCCGCAACGGTAAAAATACCGGCATACAGACATATGCCGGCATGCAGCCGGGTACTTCTGTTCCCGTGGATCTACCCAAACCCGGCGAAGGGGAGAAAGAGGTTTTTCTGCCTGACGGAAATTCCGTGATTTTCAGCATAATAAATTGTGAAAAAAGCATAAATATTCCGCAAAATCGGTATACGAAATGGTTTGATTATGATAAAATAGAAAAATCGCTGGTACTGCGAACCCGTCAAAAAGGGGATTTTCTCACCATAGATGACAGGTTTTACCGCAAAAGCATACAGGACTACATGGTAAACGAAAAAATACCGCGTGCCATCAGGGAGGAAATGCCGCTTTTATGCGAAGAAAATCACGTTCTCTGGGTGCCGGGCTACCGCATCAGCAGTTTTTATAAAATTAATGAGAATACAAAATATATTTTACAGGTACAATTAAGAGGAGGACAGATTGATGTCGGAACATATTGAAGTTTTGGTTACCAAAGAAGATGTAGAAAAAAGAATCAGTGAGATGGCAGATGAAATCAATCGTGCCTACGCAGGAAAAAGCCTGCATTTAGTATGCGTATTAAAAGGCGGCGCATTCTTTATGTGCGAGCTGGCAAAGCATCTGAATATGCCGGTTTCCCTTGACTTTATGTCCGTTTCCAGCTACGGCAGCGCTACCAAGTCAAGCGGTGTGGTAAAAATCGTAAAGGATCTGGATGAGCCCATCAAGGATAAGGATGTACTGGTGGTGGAGGACATCGTGGACTCCGGCAGAACATTAAGCTATCTCATGGAAATGTTAAGAGACAGAGGTCCGAAAAGCCTGCATCTGTGCACCCTTCTGGATAAACCGGAAAGACGTGTTGTAGAAGTAAACGTGGATTACACAGGATTTCAGATTCCTGACAAGTTCGTGGTAGGCTACGGCCTTGACTACGATCAGCATTATCGCAATTTACCGTATATCGGCGTGGTAGAATTTGATGATTAACAGCCGATTAGTACGGAGGAGGAATTACCATTGAAACAAAAAGGATTTAGTCAATATTTTGTAGTGATTGTTCTGCTGCTTTTAGGTATTGTGCTTATCAATGCCTGGAAGAAAAACAATGTGGAATATACCAGAGCGGAGCTGGTTCAGGATTTAGAGGACGGTGACATCGAGGAAGTTGTCATTCATCCAAACGCCCAGGGACCGACCGGCTATTTGGATGTCACATTTGCGAGTGGTCAGGAAAAGACCCTGTATGCAACTGATATTTCCGAATTGGAAAAGCTTGTAAGGGACAACGGTATAGAACCGAGGGTTCTGGATATACAGAGAGAAAGTATATTTCTGACCTCCATTCTGCCGACCTTGATTATCGTGGTGGCGGCAGCTTTCTTTTTTATCATGATGAATGCCCAGAATGCGGGCGGCGGCAGCAGTGCAAGAATGATGAATTTCGGAAAAAGCCGCGCCAAGCTTGCCAATGTGGGCGATGACAAAGTCACCTTAAAAGATGTGGCAGGTCTGCGTGAAGAAAAAGAAGAATTAGAGGAAATCATAGATTTCTTAAGAGAACCCGCAAAATATACCAAGGTGGGCGCCCGTATCCCGAAGGGCGTATTGCTGGAGGGACCTCCCGGAACTGGTAAAACCTTACTGGCAAAGGCAATTGCAGGCGAAGCAAATGTACCGTTTTTCAGTATTTCCGGTTCGGATTTCGTGGAAATGTTCGTCGGTGTCGGCGCTTCCCGTGTAAGGGATTTGTTCCTGGAAGCAAAAAGACATGCTCCCTGTATCGTATTTATCGATGAAATTGATGCCGTGGCAAGACGCCGTGGTACCGGTATGGGCGGTGGACACGATGAAAGAGAGCAGACATTGAACCAGCTTCTGGTGGAAATGGACGGCTTCGGTGTCAATGAAGGTATTATTGTGGTGGCAGCGACCAACCGTGTGGATATTCTGGACCCCGCTATCTTACGTCCCGGACGTTTTGACAGAAAGATTGCCGTTGGCAGACCGGATGTGGGCGGCAGAGAAGAAATCTTAAAGGTTCACGCCAAGAACAAGCCGTTAAGCGATGACATTGATTTGGGACAGATTGCCCAGACAACGGCGGGCTTTACCGGCGCGGATCTGGAAAACCTTCTGAATGAAGCATCCATTTATGCCGCAAAAGACGGCAGACTCTTCGTAAAGCAGGAGGATATCCGCAAAGCATTTGTTAAGGTGGGTATCGGTACCGAAAAGAAGAGCCGTATTATTTCCGACAAGGAGAAAAAGATTACCGCTTATCACGAAGCGGGTCATGCAATTTTGTTCCACGAGCTTCCCGATGTGGGGCCGGTTTACTCCGTTTCCATTATTCCTACCGGCGTAGGGGCAGCCGGTTACACCATGCCGCTGCCGGATAAGGACGAAATGTTCATGACCAAGGGCAAGATGCTTCACAACATCATGGTTTCCCTGGGTGGACGTATTGCGGAAGAAATTATTTTTGACGACATTACCACAGGCGCAGCCAGTGATATTAAAAAGGCTACCAAGGTGGCAAGAAAGATGGTTACCAGCTTTGGTATGTCCGAAAATATCGGCGTTATCAGCTATGACGAAGATGACGATGAGGTATTCATTGGCAGGGATCTGGCGCATACACGCGCTTACAGTGAAAAAGTTGCCGGTGAAATTGACAGCGAAGTAAAGGCGATTGTGGACGACTGCTATGCCAGGGCAAAAGCCATTATCATGAGCCACGAAGACATTCTGCATAAAGCAGCCAAGCTTCTTTTGGAGAAAGAAAAAATCAGCGGACAGGAATTTGACGCTTTATTTAAGCAGAGTGCACAATTGGATGTTGTGCAAAATTACTAAAAATGAGCAAAGAGATTTGTAATATTTGTGAATTTTGGGAATGGACGACAAATAGGGGCTATGCTATTATACTACTTGTAACCCCCCCAATACATTATATAGTTTTTTGCTATACCCCATAAGAAAGAAATACCTTCTCTAAAAAAGGCAGCTCCCCAAGCTGTCTTTTTTACTGCCCTTTTGTAAACAAGGTATTTTTCATTTTTTCCTTGCATACATATACGGAATCATATAAAATAAAAAAAGACGTTATAATCAGACAGAGGTTTTCTTATGGACTTTAATCAATTCGGTAGTAAAGAACAAAATCAGTTGTATATTACAGCCATGCGGCCGGTACTGAACAAAAAAGCGTTGTTCAGCGATACCACTGAGGACTATGTGACTCCCGCGGAGCCAAGCCCTTACGATTTGGTAACCATCCGTTTCCGCACGGCAAAAAATAATATTGACCGTGTTTTTTTTATCTGTGGAAGTGAAAGACTTCTCATGACCAGGGAAAGGACGGATGAGTGTTTCGATTTTTACAGCATTGAAGTACAGCTTGAAAACGAAGAACTGTCCTACTGCTTTGAGATCAATGTCGGCAGGATTGTGGGTTATTATGATGCCAGAAGCGGTCTGCACCAGGACCGCAACGACTATTATAACTTCATTATCATACCCGGCTTCAAGACGCCGCAGTGGGCGAAGGGTGCGGTAATGTACCAGATTTATGTGGATCGTTTCTGCAACGGCGACCCCACCAATGATATCCAGAACAACGAGTACCAGTATATCAACCAAAAGGTGCAGCATGTGGATGACTGGAACCGCTATCCGGCGACAATGGACGTCAGATATTTTTACGGCGGCGACCTGCAGGGCGTTATGGACAAGATGGATTATCTGCAGGATCTGGGTATCGAGGTTATTTATTTTAATCCGTTATTTGTTTCCCCTTCCAATCATAAGTACGATATTCAGGACTACGATTACATTGATCCCCATATCGGTAAGATTGTGGACGACCGGGGCGAGCTTCTGCAGGACTGGCAGAACGAGAACCGCATGGCATCCAAGTACATCAATCGTGTTACCAACAAGGCAAATCTGGAGGCTTCCAACGAGCTGTTTGCCAAGGTGGTGGAAGAAGCGCACAAGCGCGGCATGAAGGTTATTCTGGACGGCGTGTTCAATCACTGCGGTTCCTTTAATAAATGGATGGACAGAGAACGCATTTATGAGAATGCGGAAGGTTACGAAAAGGGCGCTTACATTTCAGCAGACAGCCCTTACCGCAATTATTTCCTGTTCCATGACAACAACCGCTGGCCCTACAATCCCACCTATGACGGCTGGTGGGGTCATGACACCCTTCCGAAGCTGAATTATGAAGGCTCCAGGGAGTTGTTTGATTATGTAATGCATATTGCTGCCAAATGGGTTTCACCGCCTTACAATGTGGACGGCTGGCGTCTGGATGTGGCAGCTGACCTTGGATTTTCACCGGAGTTCAACCATCATTTCTGGCAGGAATTCCGCAGAACTGTAAAACAGGCAAACCCTGATGCACTGATTTTAGCAGAGCATTACGGTGATACCAGACCCTGGCTCGGCGGCGACCAGTGGGACTCCGTTATGAACTATGATGCTTTTATGGAACCCGTAACCTGGTTTTTAACAGGCATGGAAAAACACAGTGACGACTTCCGCCTGGATTTACTGGGAGATGCGGACAGCTTCTGGGGCGCCATGCGTCACCACGGTTCCAGTTTTTCCATGCCCAGTCAGATGGTAGCCATGAACCAGCTTTCCAATCATGACCATTCCCGTTTCATGACGAGAACCAGCCATAAGGTGGGCCGTACCAATACTCTTGGTCCGGAAGCGGCAAATCAGGGCAACAATCCGGCAGTATTCCGGGAGGCCGTTGTTATTCAGATGACCTGGCCCGGTGCCCCTACGCTCTACTATGGCGATGAAGCGGGTGTCTGCGGATTTACCGATCCCGACAACCGACGAACCTACCCCTGGGGAAGGGAGGACCGGGAGCTTTTGAATTTCCACAAGGAAATCATTCGTATGCATAAGGAATGCGAGGAGTTACGCGCCGGTTCCATCAAGAGCCTTGACAGGGACTACAATTATCTTGCCTATGCCCGCTTCAACAACAAGAAGCACACCATTGTCCTTATCAACAACAATGAGCATCAGATTGAAAAGACAGTGCGCGTCTGGCTGGCAGGCGTGGCCAAGGAAGCCATGCTCACCCGTCTTATGTACACGGACGAGAGCGGTTATTCTGTGGAAAAAATAGAAATTCCCGTAATTTCCGGTAAAATCACGGTTACTCTGCCCAAATTCTCCGCCATGGTGCTGCGTAACGTCGCTTATGAAGAGGACGAAGAGAATAATCTGTAAAGCATGTGAAAACTGAAATATTTGAAATGAAGAAAGATGAAAAAGACAAATAAATTTTCTTGCATTTTGAAATGACTTATGATAGAATTTTTTCTTGGCAGGGTAACCTGTTATGGATGGATTCCCGAGTGGCCAAAGGGGACAGACTGTAAATCTGCTGCAAATTGCTTCGGTGGTTCGAATCCACCTCCATCCATCCGCTGGTGTGGCGGAATAGGCAGACGCAAGGGACTTAAAATCCCTCGGTGGCAACACCGTGCCGGTTCAAGTCCGGCCACCAGCAGTAGCGGAAAGCGAAGTATCGAATGGTACTTCGTTTTTTTTTGTTTTGAGGGGGTTGTGTGGAAGGAAGGGAACTGGAAAGATTTGGAGTGGATTGCAACGGTTGTATGACCGTTTCCACTTATGAGAAAGCCTTAAAAGGGCACTTGCACATTCCGAAGCAGGCCCCTAAAAGACCGGAGTGCGCCTGCTTTCTGGGTAATGACAGTGGGGCGTATCATACCTGCGGACACTTATGCCGCTACTGTTACGCAAACGATAATGCCGTATTAGTCAGGGAAAACCGAAAACACCACAATCCGAATTCACCGTTTCTGATAGGAGAAAGCCGCCCGGAAGATGTTATTCATCAGGCAAAGCAGGAACAATGGCTGGATACACAGATGAGTTTGTTTGACTATATTCTTTAAATTAAAAAAGAAAGCATTTTATCCCCAAATATCACATATATATAAAATAGTATTTGTTTTTTTGTAAATCTTATTGTATGATAAAGGAGAGATTAGTTCGTGAAATCCGAAATAATACAAAAGGAGAAATGTGATATGGTAGTAATGGATGTTAAAATTGATAATTTTATCTGTTTCCGAAACTTTCACATGAACATGTCGTATCCTAAAAAGATAGTGGGTTCATACATTGAAAATGAATTTTTGCCCGGTAGAACAAATTTCAGATATAAAAAAGTAAATATTATTATGGGAGCAAATGCATCGGGTAAAACCTCCATAGGCAAAATGTTAATGAGGATATTTAACTTTATAGATAAAAAGCAATATGAAAGTCTGACAGATGTAATTTGTGATGTAGATAAAAATGCATCTTTCGAAATGGATTTTGTTACAGATAAATGTGTACTATATAGAGTAAAAACGGTCATAAGACCGAAGAACGGAGAGAAGTATTCCCTTTCTAATATAGATGTAACGGTTCATTCCACAGACATAACACTCAGGGACAGTTATGAAACCTGTGTCAAAAAAATAGAGGCCCAGAAAGAAGCAAAAGCGGCAACCTATATTCAGGAACTGGAAAAAATTCAGGATTTATCCTGGATGTTTGAGTATCCGTTTGACAGTTCGGAAAGCATGAAAGGGATATATACAACCAAAAATGCAGAGCGTTTTTTGAGGGTATTGGATAAAATTCTCAAATCATTGGACCCGGCTATTTTGAAGGTGGAAAAATCCGATGAGGTAGACAATACTTACATTATACGTTATGTGGACAAGTCCGTGATTATTCAGGACGGAAGGGTTATAGAGCCCAATATATTGTCGAGCGGAACAAAGGCGGGAATAGAAATTGCCGGAGTGCTCACTTCCATTTTAGAGGGGGAATTTGGCTTTTATTATTGTGATGAAAAATTTTCCTATATACACAGCGATATGGAAAAAGCCATATTATCGGTTATGATTAACAAACTTCATGAAAATGAACAGTTATTTTTTACGACTCACAATACAGATATATTGGACCTGCCATTGCCTAAGCATTCCTTTATTTTCCTGCAAAAAGATATGAATGATGAGGAAAATCCCATAAAATGCATAAGTGCCTCTTCTTTGTTGAAAAGGAACACGGATTGTATAAAAAATGCCGTTGAAAATGATTTGTTTTCTGTGGCACCCAAAATGGATGAAATATACGATCTGGCAAACTGCTGACAAAAGACAATATAGGGGAAATCATATGCAAAAGAAGGGTTTGATTTGCATACCGCAGGTAAATAATCTGGAGGACGAATTGCTTCGGAGCTGTCATATTAAGCAGATAAAAGAACTGTTAGGGAGCAAATCGAATAAGGATTTCAAGCATGATTTAATAGTCGAGAAAAATCTCAAAAAGAAACTATTAAATCATGACTTTGATATCCAAAAATTTTGGAATAGAAATCCGGAAAATAAGTTTAGAGAAATCAGCAATGGGGCTATAAATATTAAAAAATAATCCCTCTACAGCCTTTCCTTCACATAATCACGGATGAGGAAATCATCGCCGGGCATCTGGCAGCCTACGATGTAGAGTCCTTCGTTGTTGGTGCAGCGGATGACGCGACCCTCCAGGACGTCGTGCTGGGGCAGGTCGAAGTTGTGGATTTTCATGGTGATAACGGCACCCTTGTGGGTGGCGAAATAGTTGTCGTGGGTCAGGAAAGCAAAGCCGTTGGCGCTTAAGTTGTCCAGCTTGCCCTCGATGACGGTAGTGCCGTCCGCAGGCGTAATGGTGCAGGTATTGGAAACATCCAGCCGCGGGTATTTGCGGCGGTTGTTAATCTTGGGACGGGACTCAATGTTAATGGTAAAGTGGTTGGAAAGCTCCTTTGCCGTATGTACGATTTTCGCGGTATCCCAGCAGTACAGCACATTGCCCACGGTTACCTGTAGTTTACACTCGGTAACGTCGGAAATGTCGGGAGCTTCGGTAAGGGAAACGGATAAGGTATTGTTTTCCCGTGCCAGCACTTCTCCGTAAAAATTCTTAGTATTCTTTATGGTAACCATCAGTTTCATGCCGGGCAGAATATCTTCCATGCCCATAAAACCACCGATACCCAGTTCACACATCAGCGATTCGATAACCAGCTCAATGGAATTGATATTGTTGGAAGATTCATCGTATTTGCTGAGCATACGGTTATTAATTTCGTTGGAGTCGGCGATGCAGTTTGTCATATCGCCCACAATGCCGGAAACCTGTTTCAGATTGTCAACCAGATGAAGGTTGGAGGCTTCGACTTCTTTCATGGCGCTGTCGATAACCTGGATGTTTTCCCCAATCTGCGTGGTGTCGGAAGCGATTTCCGTCATACTGCTGCCGGTCTGTGTCACCTTGGTAAGGGTAAGCTGGATTAAACGCAGGGTTTCTTCCATGGAAGCCGTCATCTTTTCGGCGGTGTCTTCCAGATGTTTTAAGGCCTGTCTGATTTGACCGGAAGAGGTCTTGGTTTCTTCACTTAAGGAACGTATCTGCTCGGCAACAACGGCAAATCCTTTTCCGGCATCGCCGACGCGGGCAGCTTCGATGGAAGCGTTCAGGGCTAACAGGTTCGTCTGGGAGGTAATATTTTCAATAATACCGGTTTCTTTTTTTACCATGGCAAATTCGGCCTTGAAGTTCTGCAGGGTCTGTTCAATCTCCCCGGAAAGGGAAGCCATGGTGTTGGTAGTGGTAACCAGGTCCGCCAAATCCGCGGAGCTCACCTTTGCGTGCTGTATGGAAGTGGTCGTGAGAGCTACCATCTGATCAATCATTTCCGCTACATGGTTTACCTGGGCATGAATATCGGAAGTCATTTGATTGGAAGAGGCCGTGCTTTCCTGCAGATTTGTGTTGTGCTCGTTTAATTTGTGCAGGCTGTTTACCACAATGGTAGCGCCGTGGCTGTTTTCGGAAGCCAGCTCCCTAACCACGGTAACGCCGTTCATAATGGTGTTGCATGCCTGTTTTACCTGCTCCACAGTGGTGATGACACGCTGCAGATCCGCTTTGATGCTGTCGGTCATGGCACCGTCGGACTCATTTAAGTGCTTGATGGACATTACATAGCAGACGTAACAGAGGATAATGCAGGCCAGCTCCAGCTGGTAGTCCTTCATGTTGGAAGCGGACTGAAATCCCAGCATCATCCGGTAGGCGGCGCTTCCCACGATAATCAGGGAGTTTACAATGCCGCAGCCTACCATGAATTTCTTGTTTTTATACAGGACCAAAAGACTTGTCACAGGCAGAACATAAGTGAAGGCAATGGGTGACTCGGTGGTACTCAGCACAAAAGTATAAAAAATGCCGTACCCGATAACCAGATTGAATTTATAAAGGTCGGAGGCAAAGCCCTTCACACGGAGTAAAATTTCGCCGATGATGATGGGCAGCCAGCAGAGCGCCAGAAAGATGAAATAATAGGTCGTACTTTGTAAATGGTTTGCCACATCGGCACCATAGTTTGCGGAAAGCAGAATAGCGAAGATGAGCCAGATGCGCCGGGCTCTCCGGTTTGCTTTTTCTTTAAAAACGGACTCGTCGTAATTCATAAAATTCCTCCTTAGTCAATGCTCTGAAAGAACTCGGCTATTTCCTGCAGGGTTTCGTCGCTTTCTTCGAGAAATGGTTCAAATACACTGAATGCATGCACTAATTTTTTATCAGGCGGAAAATCGTGCAGCTTATGGGGCATGTGGTAATGGGACAATGCTTTTTCAAACTGCAACGTGTAGTTCCGCAAATGGTCTTTATGGCTTGTCACCAGGTAGCAGGGTGGCAGAGCCTTTATGATGTCGGGATGCTCCGGGTTGACATAAGGGGCAAAGGCGCTGTGTCTATAACCTTTGCCAAACAGGTAGTTCGGCAGGAAAAGCCCGATCTTATCGAATCGGGTGGTATAAAACATGCCGCTGATGAAGCCGGCCGCCTTTACAGGAAGGAATGACGGGGCGAAATCCGCACTGGACGCTTCGTAAGCCGGGGAAGACATTGCCCCGGCAGCTTTTGCTACCGTCCGGGAATTCTGCATGGCCAGACAATAGGTCAGCAGGCAGGCGCCGCCGCTGTCGCCTACCGCAAAAATCCGATCCGGCAGACCGCTGTATTCCGCAAGATGCTCACCGATAAAATCCATGGCGGCAAACACGTCCCGGCACTGGTCAAAAAACAGGCAGTCCGGCACCAGCCGGTACTCCACGCTGAAAACAAGATATCCCTTTTTACAAAGATTGGCACAGAAATAACGGTTAAATTCCTTGCAGCCGATAATAAGGCCGCCGCCGTGCACATTCACAATCACGGGAAGCTTTTGCCCGCCGGCCTTGCGGGGACGGTAAATATCCAGCCTGTGGGCAGGCAGTCCGTCTGAGGCATAGGGAACATTTTTTATTTCTTCCACATCATCCGGGAAAGTAAATTTTTTATCTCTTTCGAGAAGAGTCTTAAGAAAATCCTCCCGTTGTTTGTAAAATATATTTTTCATTAGCAGGGTGTCCTTTGATAAATCTCTTGACAAGAAAAACTTCTTTATCTAATATTCTACTATACCATATTACCCCTGTAAACGGTAATAAGGAAAGCATAAAATAGTAAAAATCAATCATAAAATCAGGTGAGAAAATTGGAAACAGAAGTACAAAAACAAAAAATTGACATGCTGCACGGGTCTATCTGGAACAAACTTCCCATGTATGCATTACCCGTCGCTGCAACAGGCATCCTGGAGCAGCTTTTTAATGCCTCGGATATTGCGATTGTCGGAAACTTTACCGGGGATATCAAGACGGTGGCGGTAGCAGCAGTCGGCGCCAACAGCCCCATTATCGGTCTTATCTTAAATTTGTTTATCGGCATTGCACTGGGTGCCAACGTGGTCATTGCCAATGCAGTGGGAAAAAACGATGAAAAGACCATTCACAAGGCAGTACATACTTCTATTTTAATGGCGCTCATCGGCGGTGTACTGGTAGCACTGGTAGGGCAACTGTTTATCGGAAACCTTCTGCGTCTGATAAACGTGCCGGATGAGGTTTACCCCTATGCGCTGCTTTACATACGGATTTACCTTTTAGGTATGCCCGCCATCCTTTTGTATAACTTTGAGGCGGCGATTTTCAGAAGTGTGGGTGATACCAGGATGCCGCTGGCAGCGCTGGCTGTGTCCGGTGTTTTGAACGTGCTGCTCAACTTATTCTTTGTTATTGTGCTGAAAATGACGGTAAACGGCGTGGCGATTGCCACGGTGCTGTCCAATGTGATAAGCTCGGTGTTTCTGTTTATCAAGCTGATGCATTCGGACAAGGTTATTCATGTGAATATACAGGATTTGCGCGTGGATGGGGATATTCTGGGAAGAATTATGAAGATTGGTCTGCCCGCGGGTATTCAGAGTGCGGTCTTTGCGGTGGCAAACATTATTATCCAATCCGCAATCAACAGTCTGGGAACCGTTGTTATGGCGGCCTCCAGTGCGGCATTCAATATTGAGATTTTTGCTTACGATGTGATGAACTCCTTCAGCCAGGCGTGCACAACCTTTGTAGGGCAAAACTACGGGGCGGGCAATCTGAAGCGCTGCAAAAAGACACTGCTTCTCTGCATTTTAGAAGATGCCATTGCTTCTGCCACCACTATCCTCATAGTACTTTTGTCCGGCAAATTCCTGCTGTCGCTGTTCAACAATGACCCGCAGGTTGTGGAAACGGGCTACATCCGGCTGGTGCTTATCTTTGCAGCTTACACGTTCAGTATGTTGTATGAAAACATGTCCGGTTATCTGCGAGGCTTCGGCATTTCCTTAGTGCCCGCCATTCTGACGGTAATCGGGGTGTGCGCCGTGAGAATTTTCTGGATTTATGTGGTGTTCCCAAGTCATCGCACCTTTACGACCATTATGCTGGCATATCCCTTAAGCCTTTCCATAACGGCATTGTTGATTTTTATTGCACTGATGATTTATCGTCCGTCGAAACGTTTAGCTGCTGCAAAATCTTCCAAATAAAAGGAAGAGAAATGGCGGCGGAAAGCACATCCGCAACGGGCTGCGACCATTCGATGCCTTTCAGGTGAAAGAACGGTGTTAAAAGGAACAGGGTGGGAATGAAAATCAGTCCGCTCCGCAGTGAGGATAAAAAGGAGGCTCTTCCGGCAAGACCGATGGACTGGAAGAGCATATTTCCGCAGATGCACACCGGCACGAAGGCAAGGGTGACGCACTGCAGGCGCAGGGTGTAGACAGCGATGTCCGCAGCCTGCACGTCTTGTAAAAACATGGCAATCAGTTCTTTATCGAAGATAAATCCCAACACGCCGAAGCATAACATAATACAGGTACCAAGTCCCAGGGTAAACAGAAATGCTTTCCGTACCCGGGGATATTTTTTTGCGCCGTAATTAAAGGAAGAAACAGGCTGGAAGCCTTGAGCAATGCCAAGCGCCACGCTGTAGAGGAAGTTGAAAATGCGGGCAACCACGCTCAAAGCGGCAATGGCGGCATCCCCGTAAGGAGCGGCGAGCCGGTTAAGAGCCATGGTGGAAACACTGCCCATGCCCTGCCGCAGCATACTGGGAAAACCGGTGAAAACAATGTCCCAGATATCCTTTGCGTTCAGATTGATGTAGCGCGGTGCAAAGCTGCTTTGCACCTTTCCCCGTAAGAAGAACCAGAGCAGGATGAAGAAGGAAATGTACTGGGAAATCATGGTGGAAAGTCCCGCACCCGCAATTCCCATGGAAAGACCTGACACAAAAAGCGCATCGCCGCCCATGTTAATGATGCTGCCGGAAATCAGCCCCACCATGGCAAAGGAGGCATGCCCCTCGTAACGCAGAATATTGTTCATCACGCAGCTTGTGGTCATGGCGGGAGCGGACAGCAGGATGTAAAAGGCATAGGTGCGTGCATAGGGCAGAATGGTGTCGGTGCTGCCGAGCAGCCGGCAGAGAGGCGTTAAAAGAACCAGCCCCATTATCATAATAAACAGACCGCTGGCAAGAGAAAGATAAAAGCCGTTTGCGGAAAAATGTCTTGCCCGTTCGGTATCTCTGGCACCCAGCAGACGGCTGATAATGCTGCCGGAACCGTGTCCGAACATAAAACCAAACGCCTGAATAATTGCCATCAGTCCGAAAACGATGCCCACTGCGCCGGAGGCGCTTAAGCTGATACCGCTGACAAAATAAGTATCTACCATATTATATAAATTTGTAACCAGCATGCTGACGGTGGTGGGAAGACTCAGCTCCAAAATCAGCTTTACCACCGGCGTCTCCGTCATTTTCCGGTACTGTGCTTCTTTTTCGTTTACCTCTTTCATTTTAAGAATCCTTTCTGCTGGCATTATAGAACTGCATTTTGGGAATGTCAATCCGGAGAAAAAGGAGTATAATAACATACATGGAAATCAGACATATTTATTACAAAACAGAAGATGCAGCCTATACCATTTCTTATGTGCTCACCCGAAAACAGGTAAAATACATCAATCTGCGCATCAAGAGCAACGGGGAGGTAGCGGTGTCTGCACACCGGCGGGTTCCGGCAGCCTACGTGGACAAATTTGTGGAAAGCAAAGCACCGTTTATCTTAGAAGCACTTGAACGTGTGGAAAAGCGCCGGGAGGAAACAGGCGACCGGCCCCACAATTATGAAACCGGGGAAATATTCCGCCTGCTGGGGCGCGATTATACCCTGGTGGTGGAGGAAGCCGGTGCAGCGGGGGAAACGCTTTCTCAGACCGGGCGGGAAGAGATTTTCTTCCGGGGTGACAGCCTTGTGCTGCGGACAAAATGGCCCGACCATTATCCCCATAAGAAGAATATGATGGAAAAATGGATGCGTTTCTTCACCCGGAAGACTTTTTCGGAAATCATCGACTGGGCATACCCACAGTTTGTTCCTTACGGAGCGCCGTATCCGGTCTGGACCGTCCGCGCTATGACATCCAGATGGGGTTCCTGCCAGCCGCAGACCGGCAAAATCACACTGAACAGCAAATTGATTTTTTATCCGAAAGAAGCCATTGAATATGTAGTGGTGCATGAATTTGCCCATTTTGCCCACCCCGATCATTCGAGAGCATTCTGGGCGCTGGTGGCGGAAATCATGCCGGACTACAAGGAGCGGAAGAAGCTGTTAAACAGCTGAACGGAATTCGATATCGGAGCGAAAAGGAAAGGACATACATTACGGAGGGATATCTTATGATAAATGTAACCGGCACCATAGCAAAATCCGCCAACATTGTCAAAGACTCGGTAGTTATCGGGGATGTGACGATTGGCGAGGAAAGTACTGTCTTATTCTATGCGGTACTCAGGGGAAATGACAATAAAATTGTAATCGGAAACGGCACCAACATCCAGGACAACTGCACCATCCACACTTCACCCGTGGACCCGGCGATTATCGGAAACCACGTCACAGTGGGACACAATGCCATTGTTCACGGCTGTAAAATAGGGGACAATACCCTGATTGGCATGGGAGCTACCGTCATGAACGGCAGCGTCATCGGGAAAAATTGTCTGGTGGCGGCGGGGAGCCTCGTTCTGGAGCGCCAGAATATTCCGGACGGCTCTATGGTCATGGGCAGACCCGCCAAAGTTACCCGGGCGCTTACTCCGGAGGAAATAGCGGGACTTAAAGAAAGCGCGCAGCATTATATACAGGCCGGGCGGGACATGAAAGCCGCCGGGTATTGCATAGGTTAGCGCTTGCAAACAACATCACCAGCCTTTATAATACAGAGGTAAAATAAATTTTCAGGAGGATTTTCCATGATAGAATTCAGATATGATACACAGTTACTGATTGAAGGACACGACTTAGACGAGGATGTCATCAGCGATTACTTCACAGAGAATTTCAAGGGCGACTGCCTTTTAGCCGTTGGCGACGACGAACTGATTAAAATTCATTTCCATACCAACGAACCCTGGAAGGTGCTGGAGTACTGCGCATCCCTCGGCGAAATCTACGACATCGTTGTAGAAGACATGGACAGACAGGCAAGAGGATTAAAGGGCTAACCAGGTCCGCAGCCACATACCATATGAGGGATATGTGATAAAAAGGGGAGGATTTCAATGCATCTTTGTATTGCATTAGCTCCATGCAGAGTCTGAGGAGACTGCATGGAGGTTACTGAGGTAGTATATCCTAAGACTTTGCTTCTTACACAGTGAAATTATGATGAAGGAGCAAAGAAATACCTGCGTCTTATCAGGTAACGAAAAGTGTTGAGCACAGCATAAATGAGGTGCGAAAAAATGTTGAGTTACATGGAACTTAGGTGCCAAAAAGTGTTAATAATGGCATAAATCAGGTAACAAAAAATGCGAAACTGCCATTGAATAGCCGCCCCAAAATGTGATATACTGCTTTATAGGGAAGGTGGTTGTCATTATGCTCAGATTTGCGATGGAAAAACTTCAGGCATGGAAAGAAAAAAAAGACCGAAAGCCTCTGATTATTATGGGAGCCAGACAGGTAGGAAAAACCTGGCTGATGAAGGAGTTCGGCACAACCTGTTACGAGAAGGTGGCGTATATTTCTTTCTATAATAATAAGCGTATGGATGATGTTTTTCAGGTGGACTTTGATATACAGAGAATTATTATGAACCTGAACATTGAGTCGGGTGTAACAATTACTCCCGGAGATACCCTTATTATTCTGGATGAAATTCAGGACACTCCCAAGGTTCTGGAGTCGTTGAAATATTTTTGTGAAGAAGCGCCGGAGTACCATGTCATAGCAGCGGGTTCTCTTTTGGGGGTTGCTATTCATGAAGGTGTTTCCTATCCGGTTGGCAAGGTGGATATACTGGACCTGTATCCGCTGAATTTCCGCGAATTCTTATGCGCTATGGGAGAAAAGCCTTTAGCGGATGCCCTTGCGACCAAAGATTACACAGTAATCGATAATTTTTCCGATAAATATTTGTTCTGGCTGAAAAATTATTATTACACGGGCGGTATGCCGGAAGTAGTAAAAGCTTTCAGTGTGCAGAAAGATTATCAGGAGGTCCGCCGGATACAGAGTGACATTGTAAGGCAGTATGAAGGCGATTTCGGCAAACATGTGGACACGAAAACACTGCCGAGGATACGGATGGTCTGGGACTCCATCCCCATGCAGCTTGCAAAGGAAAATAAGAAATTTTTCTTCGGACAGATAAAAAAGGGAGCACGCAGCAGCGACTATGAAATCGCCATTCAGTGGCTTATTGACTGCGGACTTGTCTATAAAGTGAGCCGTGTGAATGAGCCCCATATGCCTTTGAAAGCGTACAAAAGTATGAGTGCCTATAAATTATTTGTGCTTGATGTGGGGCTTCTGGGAGCACTGAGTGAACTGCCTGCAGAGTCTATTTTAGAGGGCAATGACATTTTTGTAGAGTTTAAGGGAGCGCTTACAGAGCAGTATGTTCTGCAGCAGTTGATAGCGGATACCCCATACACTCCCTATTATTACGGAACGGAGAATGCAAACTTTGAGCAGGATTTCCTGATACAGAAGGAAAAAGACATTGTTCCGATTGAAGTAAAAGCGGAAACCAACCTTCGTTCACAAAGCCTGAAAGCTTATTGTGACAAATTCCATCCCCGGGAAGCAGTGCGCTTCTCTGTAAGGAAATACACAGACCAGGGATGGATGAAAAACATTCCGTTATATGCGGTTTGCAATTTGTAAAACTTACTTCCGGAAAAATGCGGCAGCGATGACACCCGGACCGGTATGGGTTCCGATTACACTGCCAATGGAGGTGTAACGCAGATTTTCCGTGCCGTTTTCCCAAAGAGCCTTGCTGTCTTCGATGTATTTTTTGAGCAGCACATCCGTAAGACCGGTGTAGCCTAAAAGAATGGGCAGGGAAAAATCAATGCCGCCGGCTTTCTGGATTTCCTGAACCAGGAGATTGTTGCCCTGCTTGGAGCCGCGGGCTTTTCCTAAAATATTAATGACTCCGTTTTCAATATTCACAACCGGCTTGATGTTTAACAGTCCGCCGGCAAAGGCTACGGTCGGAGAAATCCGGCCGCCTTTTTTCAGGTATTCGAGGGTATCAAGCATGGCAATCAGGCAGACATCCTCTTTTTTCTTTTCCAATGTTTCGGCAATTTCTGCGGCAGACATGCCCTCCTCCAGACACTGAAGAGCAAATTCGGTCAAAATGGAAGTGCCGATGGCAACGGAGCTGCTGTCCACCACGTAGACATTTTCATAGTCGGAGGCAGCAATCACTGCACTCTGATAAGTGCCGGAAAGCTTGGACGAAAGTGTGATAATGACAGCGCTGTCATCCGGTTTCAGGACCTCATCCAGCACCTTTATAAAAGCAGCAGGCGCCGCTTGGCTGGTGGTGGGAAGAGTGTCACTTTCAATCAGCTTCTCATAAAATTCCTTGTGTGTCAGATTGACACCGTCTATGTATTCGTCCGCACCGAAGCAGACGGTAAGAGGTACTACCGCTACACGGTTTCTGGTGCTGCTGGTTAAATCGGTTGTTGAGTCTACAATAATTTTAATGCTCATAGGGTTTCCTTTCTCTGGTTCCGGGCGAAAATCCGCGAGGACAATATTGATATGTAAATAGTTTCCGTGATTTTTAGGTCAGGTTTACTGCAGGAAAATCTGCAAAAGTTTACGGTAAAGCTTACTGGTATACGGCTGGTAACGCATGGGTAAATCCAGCCAGGTCTTTTTGTCCACAATACTTTTCTGATGGGAAAAAGCATCAAAACCGGCTTTTCCATGATAAGCGCCCATACCGCTTTCTCCCACGCCACCGAAGCCCATTTCGGAAGTGGCAAGGTGGATGATGGTGTCGTTGATGCAGCCGCCGCCATAGGAAAGTTCTTCGTTTACCCGGCGGATGTGTGCTTTATTGCTGCTGAAAAGATACTGCGCCAGCGGCTTGGGACGTTTTTTCAGAAGAAGCATCAGCTCATCAAAATTCTCATAGGTAAGGACCGGTAAAACAGGACCGAAAATTTCTTCCTGCATGACGGGATCATCAAAAGTCACATGTGTCATAATAGCAGGCGCAATGCGGAGAGCCTCTGCATCGGTTTCCCCGCCAAGGTATAGTTCCCCGGATTGTAATAGGCGGCACAGTCTGTCAAAGTGCTTCTGATTGATAATTTTTCCGTAATCGTTATCTGCCAGGGGATCACTGCCAAACTGTTTTTCTACCTGTAATTTCAGTTCCTGCAGCAGCTTGTTCTGAATGCTTTTGTGACAGAGGATAAAGTCGGGAGCTACGCAGGTCTGCCCACAGTTTAAGTATTTGCCAAAAACAATGCGTCTGGCAGCCAGACGGATATCGGCGCTTTCCTCCACAATGCAGGGGCTCTTGCCGCCAAGCTCTAACACAACAGGTGTCAGATTAGCGGCTGCGTGGCGCATGACTTCCCTGCCAACGTTCTGGGAGCCGGTAAAAAAGATGAAATCAAATTTCTTTTCTAAAAGAGCCGCATTTTCGGCTCTGCCGCCGGTTACCACCGACACATGGGCGGGAGAAAAACATTCCTTTACCAGCATCTCAATAACCTTTGAAGTGGCGGGAGAGTAAGCACTGGGTTTTATAATAGCGGTGTTTCCCGCCGCAATGGCATCAACTAAAGGGTCTATGGAGAGCAGAAAAGGATAGTTCCACGGACTCATGATGAGGGTGTTGCCGTAAGGCACCGGCTGCACATAACTATGGGAAGCAAATTGTGCAAGCGGGGTGTAGACGGCTTTTCTTTTGGAAAATTTCTTTACATGACGCATCATGTAGCTGATTTCGGACAATACCAGCCCGATTTCGCACATAAAGCTCTCATAACTGCTTTTCCCAAGGTCCTTTTTCAGGGCTTCTTCTATCTGCGGCCGGTATTTTTGAACCGCCTGATATAGCTTCTTTAATTGCTTCTCACGAAAACTGACGGGAATGGTGGCACCATTGTCGTAAAAATCACGTTGTAACTGTAAGATGTCGTCGATTTGTGTGCTGTCCATGATAACTCCTTAAATTCAGATATTTTTTGCCGGTTGTAAAACCCGGTAAAAGTTTTGCAACTCTTTTTCGGTCATTAACTTCGGAACGGGATAGAGAGGATTGGCTTCCTTCTCGGCATGAGCCGCCATGACAGGAATGTCACTTTCCTGAATCCCTTCTATATAAGTGGGTATCTGCATCCTCTCATTTAGGGAACGGATAGCGGCGATAAACTTTTTAGCACCTTCTTCGGGAGAGTCTTCCTCCGTGCATACACCTGCGGCGCAGCCCATCTGCTGCAATTTTTTATACACGCTGGAGCCGTAAGCATCCAGCACATAAGGCATGATAACCGCGTTTGCAAGTCCGTGGGGCACATTGTATTGCCCGCCGAGAGAATGCGCTACGGCATGGATGTATCCCACATAGGACCGGGAAAAAGCAAATCCTGCCCGGTAAGAGGCAAGCAGCATATTGGAACGGGCTTCTTCATCGGAGCCGTTTTCGTAGGCTCTTTCAATATTGGCAAAAATAAGTTTCGTTGCGGAAAGCGCCATTTGGCGGGTTTCCTTTGTGGTGGAGCGTCCGATGTAGGCTTCCACCGCGTGGGTCAGCGCATCCATCCCGGTGGTTGCGGTGAGGGAAGGCGGCAGGGAGTATGTCATGGAAGCATCCAGAACGGCATACCTCGGAATTAAAACGAAATCATTCAGCACATATTTATACTTTTGGTCGGGGTCGGTGATAACGGCGGCAAGTGTATTTTCGCTGCCGGTACCGGCAGTTGTGGGAATAGCAATTAACAGGGGGATTTTCCGCAGTACATGCAGCGTGCCTTTCAACTGGTTCAGGGTTTTGCCGGGGTATGCCACTCTTGCGCCGACTGCTTTGGCACAGTCCATGGCAGAACCGCCGCCGATGGCAATCAGTGCCTGACAGCCGTGTTCTTTGTAAAGTTTTAAGGCGGCCTCCACATTTTTCACGGTCGGATTGGGGCAGGTTTTGTCATAGACGCAGTAAGAAATACCTGCTTCGTCCAACACAGCCGTAACCTTTGCGGCAAGTCCGAACTTTACAATGCCATTGTCCGTCACAATCATAAGGCTGTTGATGCTGTTCCCTGAAAGTGCCTCCGGCAGTTCCCTGCAGGAATGCAGAAATTGCG
>FR880815.1:0-9975 GCA_000434615.1 Clostridium sp. CAG:510 | reverse complement strand
GCAGGAATGCAGAATTTGCGGCTCCCGATAGGGAAGCAGGGGAATCGCTGCCCGAAATGCCGCCTGATATATACGGCAGTAAGCTTTCTTCAAAATATTCATATCTATTCCTTTCTCAGATTTTCCTCAAGGGGAATTGACATTGAATATCAGTTATATTTTCTTCCGAAATTCATGCGTGATATTGGTTACAATTTTCTTATGAAATTCGTTGTCCGATGTTGGTTACAGTCCTTCTTCGGAAACCCTCTGTAAATTTCTGGTTATAATGTCCAGGCACTCCGTAAAAATGACTCTTTTTTCTTCGGTGATGCCTTCGTTTGCTTTTTCTACTGCGAGGGCGGCACGCTTGCTGATTTGTTCAGCCACATGCAGACCTTCTTCCGTCAGCTTCAAAGTTCCGCGGTAACGGTTCTGGTTGCTGCCTTCCTTGGTGACAAGCCCCTTCGCTTCCATAATGGAAACCATGCGGGAAACATCGGCTTTATCCTTGCCGCACAGTTCGGCAAGCCGGGGCGCTGTCAGCCCGTCGGGATAGCGATACAGGGTTGTAAGATATACGGCATGGGAGCTTTTCAGGTGATACTCACTCAGCTCATCTGCGGCAATTTTGTGCCAATAGCGGTATATTTCCGAAATGGCAAGGGAAAATTTTTCAAAACGGTCTACCATACATATCCTTTCCGGAAGCGAAGTTCCTACATGTTTTATGTTGTGTGAAGCTCTTAAATGTTGAACTCTCAACATCTCACATCATACAGAAAAGAAGTTGAGATGTCAACATCTTTTAAAACTTCCCATTTGGACTTTTCATGAGGAAGCTTATCTGTGTATAATGAGGAAGATACGGGGAATAGGCACGAATGAGGGAAAATCGGTGTAAAGTGCCTACAGGAAAAAGAAAAGTAGGCACGAATGAGGGAAAATCGGTGCAAAGTGCCTACGGGAAAAAGAAAAGTAGGCACGAATGAGGGAAAATCGATGCAAAGTGCCTACGGGAAAAAGAAAAGTAGGCACGCAAGAAGGAAAACTGAAGCAGAGTGCCTATAGCCGGAAAAAACAGTAGGCACGCAAGAAGGAAAACTAAAGCAAGATGCCTACAGGAAAAAACAACCAACAGAGAGAACTACATAATATGAATAAATGGACAGAATTTGCGATGCTTGAGGATGGAAAAATTCTGTTGGTGCTTGAGAAAAACGGAACCTGGTCGCTTCCGGGCGGCTGGTGCGATGTGAACCAGTCCGTGGCATCCAATACCGTGAAGGAAACCAGAGAAGAAGCGGAACTTCAAGTCATTGCGGATAAAATCATTGCTGTGCCGGACTGGCGAAGACACAATAAATGCAATCTGCCTTTCGGTTTGATTAAAATTCGTCCTTGTAAAGCAGGAATAATTGCTTTTTGTTTCATAAAAACAGGTAGAATTGCTCTTCGTTTCTTGACGAGATATAGTATTCGGAGTACCATGTGCTATAAATGTATACATATGAAAATCAGGATAAAATCAAGGGTTCCGGACAACCGGAACGTACATGAGGAGGGCAATATGCATAAGATATTTACAAAGAGAAGTGGTGCGAGAGTATTAAGTATGTTTCTGGCGGCACTTCTTTCTTTTTCAAGTGTAGACTTGACTGCATATGCGGCTGCGGCACAGAACGGGACCATGGTCACGGAAGCCGGTCAGGCAGACAACAGCGATATTGAGGGAGCCGGTGATACCAGCAGCGGAAATGCGGATAAGCCCGGCGACAGCGATGCAGGAAACGGAGATAAGGATAAGCCTGGAAATGACGCAGATGTCAGTGGAGATGATGCTTCTGTTTCTGATGGCGATGCCAAATTGGATATGGGCGATGCTTCCCTGGAAGCGCAGAATTCCCTGGGACGTCTTTTTAAGGATATCATGTCCGAAACGGAAGTGGAAACAGAGCAGACCGGCTGCGGTGTTTATTCAGTCGTGATGGACGGCACCAAGGCAACGGCTTCCATACAGGCACTGGAGGACTGCACACTGGTAGTGGGCATTTATGAAGAAGACGGCATCCGCCTGATTGCAACGGGAACGGCGGACGTCACTGCAGGTGACACGGATGTCACAGTCAGCATAGAAGCGGATACCCTGCCTGCTTATTATCATGTAAAAGCCTTTCTGGTGGATAATGTAAGTCTGCGTCCCTGCAGCAAGGTATTTGAAACTGATGATTATACCCGGAAAATGCAGGAATTTTTCGCCAAGACAACGAGTGATTTCACGGAGAGCCAGGTGCTCAATTTAGATGCGGATGAAACCAACAACTTCCTTGTTTTTGCGGACTCTGTAACGGTCATTCCTGAGAGCACGGATGCTTCGGTAAATGTGGTTTCGGAAGCGGACGAAGAAAATCTTGTCTGGAAAATTAAAAATCCCGGTGAGGATTTTCTGGCGCTGAAAGAGGGCGACATTTTTACCTATTATTACACGGATGAAGATGTTATCATTACCCGTGTTACATCCCTGAGTACAGAGGGCGAGGCGGAAAATACCGTTCTTACCATTCAGGGCGCGGACCCGGAATACGAGGATGTTATTTCCTTTATTAAATACGGAGCGGCCGATCCCGCCGATGACGACAGTGGCACCGCAGCAACCTACGCAGTGGAGACAGCCGTAAGCACAACAGAAGCTGCAGGAGCAGACAACACTGCAACCTATGCGGCAGAAGCAGACAACACTGCAACCTATGCGGCAGAAGCGGACAGCATTGCAACGCAGGCCAACAGAGCCGGCACTGCGTACGGCGGTGTGAGTTTTCCATGGAAGATGGCAAATCTTGAGGTTAAGCCGCCTGAGAGCAACGTAAAAATTGAACTCAGTGATATAGGCGGAGCGGTTTCTGTTAAGATTTACGTGGATACAGCAAATGACATCAATACCATTGAAGCCGGTGTCAGTTACGGTGTCACCATAAAAGCAGAAGTAAAGATTGACGAGAAAGAATGGACTAAGGATATTCTGCTGGGCGAAATAAAAGAGCCGCTGGGACTTACCGGCCTGGTATTTTCCGCTAAAGTACAGTTTGTATTATCCGTAGAGGGAAATGTCAGTGCGGAAGGTACGCTGACAGGTTCTGTTGGTTTCCGTTGTAACAAAAGCACCGGGGTGGAAAATATTTCCAAGACGCCGGAGCTTACACTTACCAAAACGGTGGAAGTGACCTTTAAGGTAGGACTTAAAATATCGATGGGTTTGGAACTTATTGATGATAAAATTGCAAGCCTGGCAGCAGAAGCGGAGGGCGGCTTAAAGCTGAAAATAAAGGCCAAAGCCAAGGTACTGGACAGTTCTTCCAACAGACACCTTTGCAATACCTGCTTCACTGTGAACATAGGGCCTTATTTTGAAGCCGATGTAAAAGTGGAAACTTTGAAAATTTTCACGAAAAAATGGCCGTTAATAGAGAAAAACGTTTCCTGGGGTTCGGCATATTTTTCCCTGGATTATGCGCCCCACTTCGGCTGGGGAGACTGCCCCCATGTGCAGTATCAGGGCAATGTTCGGGTTTTGGACAAAGCAGGAAATCCGGTTGCGGGAGCTGCTGTTATCGCGGCAACCGGCAACAATGTGACAAATTCTAAGGGCGAAACCCGGTTAAACTTAAATGTCGGCAAACAGAATATTTATGTAAAAAAAGACGGCGCACTTTATTCGGCAGAAGTCAAGCTGCCGGACGGTGTGGACAAAGTAACGGGAACCGTTACCTTAACGATTAACCCGAATGCCGCAAAGAAGCTTTCAGATTCGGCATATGTAGAGCAAGTGTACGCAATGGTTTACAACAGAGGCTCCTACGATAAAAATGTAACCTATGCGGCGCTGACGGCGGACGGCAGCCTGTATATGTGGGGCGGAAATGACTACGGTCAGGTTGGTATCGGCAGTACGGACAATCAGGACAAACCGGTCAAGGTGCTGGAAAATGTAAAAGAATTCCGGTTCCCGGACGACAGAAATCCGCTGTGTGCTGCCGTTACCAAGGATGGCAGCCTGTATATGTGGGGTTCGGACTCCTATGGCAGACTGGCGAACGGACAGCTCGGAAGCAAGCAGCTTACCCCCTACAAGGTGGAGTTTGACAGGAAAGATACCAAGGTGGCAAACGTGTATTTCCCGTCAGACGGTGTCAGCAAAAACGGTGTGGCAATTACTACCGACGGCGAATTGTACCTGTGGGGAACCAACAGCTACAATGAAATTAACAGCAGCAATTCCATGTATGTGACGGTTCCCACCAGACTCCTTACTAACGTGGAAAGCTTTACCGTTTACCGGGGCACCTGTGCGGCGATAGAGAAATCCGGCGCACTCTGGCTGTGGGGAAACAATACTTACGGTATTGCCGGAAAAATCCGTACGCAGTCCGTTGTCTCGCCGGAAGAGGCGGTGCATATCCTGGACGGCGTGAAAGAAGTACACCTCAATTATGAAAACGGCGTGGCTGTCCGGAAAAACGGCACGCTCTGGATATGGGGTTATGGCTACGGACAGATGGCAGGAGAAGGGGACAACGAACAGTGGATTCCCCAGCAGCAGATTTTACCGGAGGAAGAAATTGCCGGATTTTATGAAGATGAAAATTACGGTTCCAAGTATGCACTGACTGCAGGCGGAGAGTTGTATGCCTGGGGGTCAAATGCATACGGTCAGCTTGGCATAAGCGCAAATGCGGGAACCTCGACAAAAAATAATACACCGGCCAAGATAAGCATCAGCGGAATAAAAGAGTTTACGGTGCAGAACGGAACCTGTGCTGCGCTGACTAAGGAAGGAAAACTGTATCTGTGGGGACGCAATCAGGCAGGTCAGCTCGGTAATGGCAGCACCAGCGGCTACAGTTACCTGCCTACGGCTGTTCTGGCGGATAAAAAAGTGACGGAATTTCAGTTCTTATTCGGCGGAAAGCTTTGTGCGGCTATTGTGCAGGGCACAGCTTCCGGAGTGAGCAGGGACCTGTATACATGGGGAAGCTATAAGGGCGGTTCTTCCGGTGGTTCATTCTATGCGGATGAAACAGATTTGGAACCCACGCTTCAGGCGGAAAATATAAAGAGCTTTTTGGTATATCCCGATGTGGAATATACTCATTTGTCAACCATCAGTACTTTATTTACCCAGTTTGCGGTTGTGAAAAAGGACGGAACTCTTTGGGAGTGGTTGGGCACCAAAGAAGGAAAACAAAGGGAAGACTTTACGGAAACAGTCGAAGCGGTAGTCTGTGCTACTTATGTAGTGGATGGTTCGGTATACCGGCAGCACATCGCCGTTGACAGTAAGGGTGGTTTGTATACCTACGGCAATCCCTTATTTGGAGAAAAGACGGGGGTAACCGAACAGTATCTGTTCGGCGACAAAGTAGTTACTAAGGAACTTAAGAGCAGCACCGCGAGCCAGGCGGCGATGGCAGTCCGGAGCATGGAAGGAATGACCGATGCGGTAAATGCTGCCGAAAGCCCGGAAAATGTGAATGACGCCGCGGTGGCTACCGAGAGCCCGGAAAATGTGAATGATGCCGCAGATGACAGCGACAGCAAAGATGCCGCACCGGCAGGCGATTTCTCAGATTGGGAAAAGAATTTTGACGGTCTGCGTCCCAACGAGATTTACAATATTTATGCGGTGAAATCCAGAGAGGCGGAAAACGTGCTGGGCTCTGACAACCTGCTTTACATCGGTCAGGAAACATCCACGGCGGAAGGCACCCTGCAGGCAAAACTTGCCCTGAAAGAAAGCTGCGAAACTCCGGAGATTTTCTGCGTGGCATACAGCCGTACCGACCTGTCGGAAGCAGAGGTGCAGGTAGAGGGTATTATTTACGACGGCATGCCGCATATCCCGCAAGTAACCGTTATCTGCGAAGGGAAAACCCTTGTTCCGGATAAGGATTATGTTGTATATTATGAGGAACAGGTTACGGAAGTGGGCGCTTATGAGCTTACCGTAAAAGGTATCGGCATATACGAAGGAGAAAAGGCGGTTTCCTATTCCGTGGCAGACCGAGGAGACATTCTCATGGAGGATACTCCGGAGGACGGCATCATACCGGAAGGACTCTGGGTGGCAGGCCTCCGGGAGGGCGGTTATGACTACACCGGCACGGCGATAAAGCCCGAAATGCGTGTTTATGACAAGAATGTCCTTTTGAAGGAGCAGGTGGATTACACTGTTTCCTATAAGAACAACATCAATGCCAACGATGCAACGGTGGCTGCCAAGGCGCCCACCCTGACCGTGACCGGCAAGGGCAACTACACCGGAAAAGATACCAAGACCTTTAAGATACTGCCCCTGGATATCAGCTCACCGTTGTTTGGGGCCGAGAATATTTCCATTGCCTCCACGGGCAAGGCACAGAAACCCGTGCCCACCCTGTACTTTGGCAGCAGACAGTTAAAGAACAAGACCGAGTTTACATACAGCTACTACAAGACAGATGAAACAACCGCCGCGGACAATGCAGCCAATGAACTCAACACAGACAGCGCAGCGCCTGCACTCCATGCCGCAGGCACAGACAACACAGCTCCTGCGGACGGTGCGGAAAAACTTGACTCCGTAACAGATGTGGGCACCTACTACGTGGAGCTTACCGGTAACGGCAACTTTACCGGCAGCAGAACCGTAAAACTGACAGTGCTGCCGTCTGTGAAAGACAACCCGGCAGTCAAGCTTATCAGTAAAGTTACCGTGGCAAGAATACCGTCACAGGTTTATGTAACGGCAAATAAAAACGGCGTTGTGACACCGGAAATCACCGTAAAAGACGGTAAAACCGTACTGGAAGAGGGTGTTCACTACACGGTAAGCTACAGCAATAACAACCGGGTAGGCACTGCATTTGCCATTATCGAAGGCATTGAAGAAGCGGGCTACAGCGGCTCAAGGCGCGTAGCGTTCCGGATTACCGGTACGGCTATCAGCAAAGCCAAGGTAACGGGACTTACCGGGCAGACCTTTGTATACAATGGCGAATTCCATACGCCGGAGCTTACGCTTACCATGAAGTTAAACGGGGAAGAAAAGCCCCTGACGGAAAACAAGGACTACACGGTACAGTGGCAGAAAAACCAGAATGCCGGAACCGCAACCGTTGTTTTCACCGGCATAAACGGCTACACCGGAACCATGAAAAAAACCTTCCGCATCCAGGCATTTAATATGGCAGCCAATGCGGACGGCAGGCTGGAGGCAAAGCTTGTATCCACAGAAGTGCCTTATGCCAAGGGCGGCGTAAAGCCGGAGCTGTCCGTTACCTTCAAGACAGAAAACGGCGATGTCCTGCAGCTGAAAGAAGGCGTTGACTACACCGTAACCTACAAGAACAACAAAGCCTTAAACGACGGCAGCAACGAAAAGAAGCTTCCTTCCGTAACCATTAAAGGAAAGGGCAATTTTACAGGCACCTATAAGGAGATTCTGCCGTTCACCATCGTGGCGCAGGATATTGGCAGGCTGACCCTGACGGCGGCGGACAAGGTGTACCGGAACAAAGGAAATATCTATGCAACCAAGGTTACCGTAACCGATTTGAACGGCAAGGTACTGAACGCGGGAACGGATTACGAGAAGACCCTGCTTTATACTTACAAAGAGGACACGACTCTCGACGACGGCACCGTGCGTAAGGCGGGAACGGTTATCGACAAGAAGGACATTATTCCTGCGGGAACCGTTATCTGTGTGACCGTTACGCCCAAGGGCAGCTACACAGGCGAGCCCTTGACCGGAGAATACGCCATCAAAACCTACGATATTTCGGGAGCGGCGGTTACCATACCGGCACAAATTTACACCGGCAAGCCCATTACGCTTGACAAAACCGATCCGAAACAGATTACGGTAAAAGTAAAGGGCAAGGTTGTGGACCCTGACCAGTTTGAAATCGTAAGCTACCGGAACAACGTAGCCAAAGGAACCGCCACCGTCATTATCCGCGGAAAAGATAACTACGGCGGTACGAAAAAAGTTACCTTTAAGATTAACGCAAAGAAGTTTTTGTGGTGGTCTTTCTAAGATAAATGAATCATTTTAAGATACAAGGCAAAGGAGGACAAAAGATGAAAAAGAAGATTTGGTTATTATGTACCCTTATCTGTCTTTTGTTTGTGGGAAGTATGACAGTCAGTGCTGCCACATTTTCCTTAAGTCAGACAAGAGTAACATTAAACATCGGCGACTCTGCGGAGCTCAGCGTTGTGGGAAGCGAAGAACTTGCAAAATGGGCTTCTTACAATGTGAACATTGCAACCGTCGATCAGAGCGGTAAGGTGACCGCGGTTCGGAAGGGCAGCACCACCATCAGCGCCAGAATAGGCCTTACCTATAAGAAATGTACGGTAACGGTCGTGGACAGCAGTATCAAGGTGAACAAACCGACGGCAGTTATTTACACCGGCGGCACCTCCACACAGACGGTACAGCTTCGGGTGACCGTAAAGGGTGCATCCAAGGCAGTGACATGGACAAGCTTAAATCCGGCAGTTGCTACGGTGGACGAAAAAGGTAAAGTAACCTCTGTTTCCGACGGTCAGGCAGTGATTATGGCAACGGCAAACGGCAAAACCGATACCTGCGTGGTAAAGGTGTTAAAAAACAGCATTTCCCTGAATATGGATACCATGCAGCTCGGCACCAAGGGAAACGGCAGCGCTATCAAGCTCACACCCACCATTGTGGGTACCGGCAAATCTGTAAAATGGACCACCTCCGATAAGACGGTTGCAACCGTAAGCGGCGGCAGGGTAACCGGTAAAAATACGGGTACGGCTATCATTACGGCAACGGCAAACGGCGTGTCCGCAACCTGTGAAGTAACGGTTATCAAAGACTCTCTTTCCATCAGCGAAGAAAAAGTTCTTTTGTATACCGGTGAAACCAAGCAGATTCGTTCCAATGCCACGCGCAAGGAAGTTGTCGTATGGGAAAGCTCCAACGACAATGTGGTTACCGTGGATGAAAAAGGCAAGCTGACCGCCGTAGGCGAAGGTACGGCAACCATCCGGATTTCCTTAAGCAATGCGGCAGCAGGAACGGTTTCCCGTGATACCACGGATACCTGTGAAGTAACGGTAAAAGACAGCCGCATGGAAATTTATAATGAAGAAATTTCTCTGAAAACCAAAGGAACAGACAAAACCTGTACTCTTTCTTATCAGGTAACAGGCAGAAGGAATACCATAAAGTGGACGACCTCCAACAGCAAAGTGGTAAGCGTAAGCGGCGGCAAGCTGACCGCTAAGAGCGTGGGAACCGCAACCGTTACCGCAACGGCAAACGGCGTATCCGACACCGTGAAAGTAACGGTCAGTGCCTATGAACCGACCATTACACTCAGCCAGAAAGAGTACACATTATATACAAAAAAAGGCAATACCTATACCCTTCGGGCAACCATTGACGGCCCTGTGAAGAAAGCCGTATGGGAAAGCTCCCGCCCGGAAGTGGCAACGGTTGTAAACGGTAAAGTAACCGCAGTCGGCGAAGGTGAAACCACTATTACCGCAACGGCAAATGACGTTGTGGCAGAGTGCCGCATTACCGTAAAAGAAAGCAAAGTTATTCTTGAAACGGAAAACATTACCATGGACAAGGGAGCAACCGCCCAGCTTGCGGCGGATGTCGTAGACTACAGCCAGAGCTTAAGCTATGCTTCTACCAATACCAAGGTAGTAACCGTAAGAAACGGTGTGCTGACGGCGAAGAATTACGGCGAAGCAGACATTAAGGTAACCGCAAACGGCGTGACTTCCCTCTGCCACGTAAAGGTAGCTGTCTGCAACCATGAATATGACAAGGTTGTCACAGACCCCACCTGTACGGAAAAAGGCTATACGACCTATACCTGTAAGAAGTGTGGCGACAGTTATACCGGTGATTATACGGAACCTCTCGGTCATGAATTCGGCGAATGGGAAACGGTGAAGGAAGCAACGGAA
>FR880814.1 GCA_000434615.1 Clostridium sp. CAG:510 | reverse complement strand
TCACTACTCTTAGCAGCAATTCTTTTTGCGGGAATTTTTCCGACAGATGTTTTTGCAGCAAGTACAAACTCTGTAGAGTATATGCAGATAAGAATTACGGATGATGTTTTAGAAAATCCAGACATTGTAACATATGGATATCCAAACATGACAAATACGAGCAGAGATTCTAGCTATCTTAAAAATTGCAATATCTCAGCAGCTTTTATGAGTTATGGAATGTATATCCAAACGGAAACTGGTACGACAGTAGATGCATCGGAATTGGGAGTAAAAGATATAAAAGTTCAAATAAAAAATGGTATTTTTTGGAATACCATAGCAACTTCAGGTGGAGGGTCGGTTACAAATGACCATACTTTTTGCGGTTCTTGTGACTGTACAAATGCAGTGAGTGGAGAAACTTACCGCATTAAATGTACACATTACGCATACATAGGAGGAAATTATTATCACTATGACAACACAACAGATGGATTTAAATATGTCAAACCCTGATAAGGAGAATTCAAATGAAGAAATACCACCTAATTACGAAAGCAATTAATGCTGCGGGATACGATGCACTTTGCGCCACTCTGGAGTTGGAATTATTACCGGATGGACAGATACTCAGATTTTATGATGTGCCGGAAGACATCTGGTATGCCTGGAAAGGGGAATCCATGGCAGAGTCATATTTTAATCGACATATATTCGGTAGATTCGAATCGGAATTACTGGAAGCGTAAAGACATCTTTATCCATAGATTGTGGTCCGATATGTTACACTAAATAATATCAAAACGACATTCTCCGGACCACAGGGTGTATTAGGGTTTTGGACAGCCGGCCAGCGTGCCGGCTGTCCCTTTTTAATCAGACAGAAGAGGCAGAACTTTGAATGGGTACACGAACAGCATCGTACTTGACAGTGCCGCAAAAATGCGATAAAATGCAAAAGTTACCAATGAGGGAGTAGTTGGCGCCGAAAGCGCGATGTGTCAACATACCGGCAGCAATGCCTGGCATATCTTAAATAATGAGACTCATGTGCAATTCTGTAATTGTGCATGGAGTTTTTAAAACCGTGTATGATTACCTGCATACATGGTATTTTTTTGGCCATTTTATTTACAGGAGGATGAATTATGATTTATGTAGTGTACTTGTGTGTGGCGGCCGGACTTACCTTTCTGGCTATTAAAGCAGCGGATTATGTGGACTTGATTGACAAAAAGACAAGTCTGTCGGGAGCTTTCATCGGCGGTGTCATGCTGTCGGCGGTAACGTCCCTGCCGGAGATGTTTACGAGCATTTCTTCGACACTTATGCTAAAACAGCCGGGACTTTGCATGGGAAACATTTTGGGAAGCGATTTGTTCAACTTGCTGATACTGGCGGTTCTGGCACTGGTGTTTTTTAGGACCTATTCCAAGGCGGATATTTCCAAGAGCCATTTGTATGTACTGGGCACCATATTGGTGGGCTACGCGGCAATTCTTTTGAACATGCTGGGCATTCTGAAGGTAGAAATTCTCACGGTAAGCATTACCAGTCTTATTATTTTCGTATGCTACGGTGTCAGCTTCAAGCATTTATCGGGGGAAGAAGGAGAGGCTTCCGATGAGGATGACAGCCGCCTTACCTTAAAACAGGTTATTGTGCGTTTTGTGCTGGTGAGCATCGGAATTATAGCATTAAGCATTGTCATTTCTTATGTTACGGATGAAATTTCCGATAAACTCAATTTGGGAAAGGGCATTGCGGGAGCCTTGTTTATGGGAATTGCAACCTCTCTGCCGGAGCTGGCTTCGTCTGTTGCTTTATTTAAGAAGAAAAGCTTTGATATTGCAGCAGGGAATATGATTGGCAGCAATATTTTCAATATGGCAATCTTAGCACTGACGGATGTACTGTATATAAAGGGCGGCGTATACGATTTCAGTGACCCCAAGACGGTCAACCTGATTTACTTCGGTATCGCGGGAACCGTGCTGATGTTTGCAGCCGTTAAATTTAAGAAGAACTGGGTAAAAGTCTGCGGCATGCTGGGAATTATTGCCTGCTATGCCTGCTTCCTTCTTGTGTAAGGGCAGAAGCTGACGAAAAGCGGTAAATACTCTAAAATAGATTGCCATTTTTCGGAAACCTTGTTATAATAGTAAGTACGAAAGGAAGGATGGAGTATGAATATTTCAGCGAAACAAAATTATTCTTATCTGTTTCAGGGACTTGGCAGTTCCACTGGAAGCACCAACTTAAATTTCCTGTCGGATTACATGAGCATCAAGAACGGAAGCTACGGAAAGCTTCTGAAGGCATATTACAATCCGGGGCACAGCAAGGAAGTTGCTGCTTTGGCAAATGCTAAGGTTACAAAGGATACTTCCGAGGACGCCAAGAAGTTAGCAGAAGTGCAGAGTACAACCGACAAATTAAAAGACTCGGCAGATGCCCTTTTAGCAACCGGTTCCCAGGCCGTATTCAAAGAAGATAAAATGACGGATGAGGATTACAAGGCAGTGGAAAGCTTTGTAAAGGATTACAATTCCGTAGTTTCCGCAGCCGGAAAGACGGACAGCAGTTCCATAAACCAGAGAACCACCAATATGGTTTATGCATCAGCTACCAACAGCAAGCTGTTAGCCAAGGTGGGTATTACGATAACTGAGGACAATACCTTAAGCATTGACAAGGACAGCTTCATGAAGGCGGATGTAAGTACTGCAAAGTCTTTGTTCCAGGGCAACGGTTCCTATGGTTACCGTGTTTCCGCACAGGCATCCATGATTAATTTTGCGGCGGACAGTGAGGCAAGCAAGGCAGGTACCTATACGGCAAACGGCAGATACGGCAACAACTACAACACCGGAAATCTGTTGAATTTATATTTCTAAAATAAGAAGTACATAAAAGAAAGCCATACACAAAGCGGTGCAAAACATGCGGAGTGCGTGGCTTTTTCTATTGTGTGAAAAAAAGAAAAAATTTAGGGTTGACAGAATGTCAAAAAGACGATACAATATGTCTTGCTTGCGGAAGTGCTGGAATTGGCAGACAGGCATGATTCAGGTTCATGTGTATGTACGTACGTGAGGGTTCAAGTCCCTTCTTCCGCATAAGACTCTTGATTGTATCAAGGGTCTTTTTTCTTTATAAGAAACAGGATTGTGGCAGCCGTGATTACTTCCTCCGCCATAAGAAAACCTCCCGTGTGGAGAGAATTCAAGGGATATGCGGCAAAAATTTACCGGCTGGGTTATCCGTCCATTCTGATGCAGATGCTCTACACGGTTTACATTGTGGCATTAAATATTATTTTAGCGGGCTTTTCCGATGAAGCGGTAACGGTACTGGGACTGTATTACAAGCTGCAGACCTTTTTCTTTATTCCGCTGATGGGACTGCAGACCTGCATCGTGCCGCTGTTAAGCTACACTTATACCAGGAAGGATTATGAAAAATGCCACGGCATTATGAAGGATGCCATTCTGTTTTCCATGACCTTCATGCTCATCGGCGTGTCTTGCTTTGAGGGAATCCCGGTACAGCTTCTGCGCCTGTTTTCCCTGATAGGGCTTAGCTATACCTGGCTGGCTTTCCCGGTGTCGGAAGTGATAGCGGGAAGCATCGGGCTGTACCTGTATATCCGGGAATATGAAAAGCAGAAGAAGGTACCGAAAGAAATACAAAAAGAAATGCCGGCAATGGATTGATTTTTCTTATGTAAAGTGGTATATTATGCAAATAAATGCATGAAAATGCATATTGAAACAGGAGGAAAGTTATGAAAAAGTTATTAGCAATCGTATTAACATGTGTAACCGCTGCAGCTACCCTTGCAGGATGCGGCAGCAAAGAAGCCGGTACTTCCGGTTCCAAGCAGACCAAAGTCATCGATGTGGACTTAACCAGTGAAGAATATGCATTCGGTGTGGATAAGACACAGCCGGAACTGCTTGAGAAAGTAAATGAATTTATTGAGGAAATCAAAACAAACGGTACCTTTGATGAAATCTGTGACCGTTACTTCGGCTCCGGCACTCCGGAAGGCGTACAGTCTGCAGCTTTAGATGAATCCAAGGATCAGCTTGTAATAGCAACCAACGCAGCATTTGAGCCTTTTGAATACATGCAGGGTGAAAGCTACTATGGTATCGATATGGAAATCGCAGCAGCACTTGCCGATTATCTTGGCAAAGAGCTGGTTATCCAGAACATGGATTTCGATGCGGTTTGTCTTTCCGTAGGCCAGCAGAAATGCGACATCGCTATGGCAGGTCTTACCATTAAGGAAGACAGAAAAGAATATGTAGATTTCTCCAATCCGTACTACAGCGCTTCCCAGAGACTGATTGTTATGGCCGATGATACCGATTTCGATGACTGCAAGAGCGCAGAAGATGTAGAAGCCAAGTTAAACGAAAAAGCAGCAGAAGGCGGCGTTAAGATCGGTGCGCAGAACGGTACTACCGGTCAGTTCTATGTAGAAGGTGATGAGAGCTGGGGATTCGCAGGAATTTCCGCAGCAGAATGTGTTCCCTACAAGAACGGTTCCCTTGCCGTACAGGATTTGATTAACGGCAACATCAAATATGTGATCATTGACTCCGCACCTGCTAAATGCATTACCGAAGCCATCAACAAGATGCAGTAAGTAAAAGCGAAAACAGAAAGGTACTGAAAAGATTTCATGGGCAATTTTAATCTGAAAGTAGATAAATTCATAAACATTTTTATTGAACAGAACGGTTACGTTAAGGTTGTGGAAGGCCTTAAGAATACTCTTCTGATTGCGGTAATCGGTCTTATTATCGGTATTGTCATCGGTACGCTGATTGCCACTGTGAGGGTCATTCCCAAATACAAGGTGCTTCCGAGAATTTTAAATGGATTCTGCAGCTTTTATGTAGGGCTCTTCCGAGGTACTCCCATGGTGGTGCAGCTTCTGGTATTTTATTATGTTATGCTGCCGATTATAGGAGTGAAAATGACGGGCGTAAATGTATCCATTCTGGTATTTGGATTAAACAGCGGTGCCTATATTTCGGAAATCATGCGAAGCGGTATTCTTTCCGTGGACCACGGACAGATGGAGGCGGGACGTGCCGTAGGCTTAAGCTTTGGTACGACCATGATGAAAATTGTCATTCCGCAGGCGGTGAAAAATATTCTGCCGACTTTGGGAAATGAGTTTATTGCTCTGATTAAGGAAACTTCCGTAGTAAGCTTTGTAGGCGCAGCTGATTTGTATGTGGCATTCAACTACATCGGAAGCAACAGTTACGAGTTTATGGTTCCTTACCTGGTAATGGCCATCATTTATATAGTGATAGTGCTGCTTATCAGCGGAGGCATTAAGATTATGGAAAGGAGCCTGAGAAAAAGTGATAGACGTCATTAATCTGAAAAAGAAATTTGGAGATACCGAAGTCTTAAAGGGTATTGATGTAACCATCAACAAGGGTGATATCGTCGTGGTAATCGGTCCTTCCGGTTCCGGTAAAAGTACTTTTTTAAGATGCTTAAACTGTATGGAAGATCCCACCGGCGGACAGATTATATTCAACGGTGTGGATATTGCCGATATGAGAGTGGATATCAACGTGCACAGAAGACACATGGGCATGGTATTTCAGCATTTCAACCTGTTTAACAACAAGAACGTGCTGCAGAATATTATGCTGGCTCCCGTGTATGTAAGATGTCAGGATTTAAGAAAAGCAAAGAAAAAGAATTTTTTCCTTAAAATTTCCAATGTATTCCGTAAAAAGGATGCAAAAAAGGAGCCGGTGCCCATAAACACCACTCCGGCAAAGATTAAGGAAGAGGCAAAGGCGGAAGCTCTGGAGCTTCTTCGGAAAATCGGTCTGGAGGATAAAGCAAATGTGTATCCCTCCACACTTTCCGGAGGACAGAAGCAGAGAGTTGCCATTGTCAGAAGTCTTGCCATGAAGCCGGATGTCATTTTGTTTGACGAACCCACCAGTGCGCTGGATCCGGAAATGGTAGGAGAAGTTCTTGATTTGATGAAAGCGCTTGCCAAAGAGGGCATGACCATGATTATCGTGACTCACGAAATGGGATTTGCCAAGGAAGTGGCGACCAATGTTCTGTTTATTGATGACGGACAGATTTTGGAGAGTGCGCCTCCGGCAGAATTTTTCGCAAATCCGAAGAACCCTCGTTTAAAAGAATTTTTATCCAAGGTTTTAGTATAAAAAGACACCCATGAGATTGTCGGAAATGACAGTCTTATGGGTGTTTTTTGCGGATTACGGTAATACAGCGAGGATGGCCTCCTTCGTGGCATTTACATTGCCCTGTATCATTTTTTTTGAGCCGCCGCACTTGGCGGAAAGCTTTTCCCGAAGGATAGCCGCTAACTGCGTGCAGTCGAAGGCTTCGCCGCCTCCGGCAATAAAGGTGTAGCCGGTATCGTCCGAACCGGAGAACAGAACCGAATAGCCGGGATAGGAAGCCGTCAGGGTATTGACCGCATTGCGGACAGCCTTTACATCCATGGGCTCCGTAAACAAAACGGCATGGTCCGTTTCGACGTACGACGGCAGGGAGGAGAGGGACTGCAGGAGCAGTTTTTCCTGAAGCGCATTGATACGCTGCTGCTTTTCAAAAGCCTCCTGCTTTAAGTGCTCCACGGCATCCGGGATTTTTTCAAAGGGTACCGAAAGGCTGTTGCTTAAAAGGCGGAGAACGGAAAGGTCTGTACCGTAATCGGCGAGGGCACGCATGCCGCATTTTATGGTAAGTCGCATGCCGCCGCGGTGGGAAACGGCTTCGGTGATTTTGATAAGTCCGATCTGATCGGTGGTGTCCACATGGGGAGCACAGCAGGCACAGAGGTCCACTCCGGGGATTTCCACAATCCGGACGGCCCCTTCAATTTCGATTTTGCTGCGGTAGGAAAGGGAAGATAGTTCCTCGGGAGAAGGGAAGTAGGCCTTTACGGGGAGATTCTCAAATATCACCCGGTTGGCTGCTTTTTCCAATTCGGAAATATCTTCCAAAGAAATGGAACCGTTTACATCTAATGTGGTATAATCATTACTGAGATGGAAGCCTACGTTGTCGTAGCCCCATTTTTTATGCATGAGACCGGACAGAATATGTTCGCCGGTGTGCTGCTGCATATAGTCAAAGCGTTGTTCCCAGTCCACCGTGCCGGATACCTTTTCGCCTACGGGAAGAGGGGACGGCAGGAAATGCGTCAGGGTATTGTCTTTGCCAATGGACACATGCAGTACGGGGAGGGAGCCAAGCGTACCGCTGTCGGAGCCCTGGCCGCCTTCTTCGGGGAAAAAAGCGGTGCGGTCCAGAATAACGGCAAAGCAGTCATTTACGGGCACGCAGGACAGCACTGTGGCTTCAAATTGGGTAATATGGGGATTTGTGTCATATATTTTTTCGGTCATTTTACGTGAAAGCTCCTTTTTCTTATAAATGATATGGATTATTATAAAAGAAAAAACCGCTTTTTGGCAATAGAAAATGAGTTGAATCGCAAAATGACTTATGCTATAATAAAACGATTGCGCAAAGATAAATAACAGGAATATCAAGCATGGAGGAATATGCAGAGAGGAGCATGTATGAAGGCATTTTTAATCTTGGAAGACGGAACCGTATTTGAAGGAAATCATATCGGCGCGGATAAGGAAATTATCAGCGAAATCGTATTTAATACTTCAATGGCCGGTTACTTAGAGGTATTGACGGACCCTTCCTACGCGGGACAGGCTGTATGTATGACATACCCTTTGATTGGAAACTACGGTGTGTGCAGAGAGGACTGTGAGTCGTTAAAGCCCTGGCCGGACGGATTTATTGTAAGGGAATTATCCAGAATTCCCAGCAATTTCAGATGCGATGTAAGCATTCAGGAATATCTTGAGGAGAACGGCGTTCCCGGTATCGAAGGCATCGACACCAGAGCCCTGGTCCGGATTTTGAGAGAAAAGGGTACCATGAACGGTATGATTACCACCAATGCCGATTACAAGTTAGAGGAAGTCATTCCGAAGTTAAAGGCTTATACCACGGGCAATGTGGTGGAAAAAGTAACCTGCAGTGAAAAATATACCATGGCGCCTTCTAAGGATCTTGCCGACAACGGCCCCATTTCCGGTTCTGCCGTTTTCGTGAAAGCCGATTATGAAGCAGGAAAGCGTGAGATGCGCCCCTCCATGGTAAAGGAACTGAACGGAGCCGGCTTAAAGGTAGCGCTGATGGACTTCGGCGCAAAGAGAAACATTCCTCATTCTCTTTGCCAGAGAGGCTGCGAGGTAACCATTTATCCCGCACAGACAAAAGCGGAAGAAATCATTGCGGATGCACCGGACGGCATCATGCTTTCCAACGGACCGGGAGACCCGAAGGAGTGCACCGAAATTATTAAAGAGATTAAAAAGCTCTATGACACGGATATTCCTATTTTTGCTATCTGCTTAGGCCATCAGCTTATGGCGCTTGCCACAGGAGCGGATACTCATAAATTAAAATACGGACACAGAGGCGGCAACCATCCGGTCAAGGACCTTGCCACAGGAAGAGTGTATATTTCTTCCCAGAACCATGGCTATGTGGTAGACACGGACAACTTGGACCCGGAGATCGCGGTTCCCGCTTTCATCAATGTAAACGACGGAACCAACGAAGGTCTTTCCTACACCGGCAAACGCATCTTCACGGTGCAGTACCATCCGGAAGCATGCCCCGGACCGCAGGACTCCGGCTATCTGTTTGACAGATTTATTGATATGATGAAGGACAAGAAGGAAGGAGGAAACAAAAATGCCTAAGAATCCCAATGTAAAACGAGTTATGGTAATCGGCTCCGGCCCCATTGTCATCGGTCAGGCAGCAGAATTTGACTATGCAGGAACCCAGGCCTGCCGTTCCTTAAAGGAAGAGGGAGTGGAGGTTATCTTAGTAAACTCCAACCCCGCAACCATCATGACGGACCGGGATATTGCAGACAAAGTATACATTGAACCTCTTACCTTAAAGGTACTGGAACAGATTATTGAAAAAGAAAAGCCCGACTCCATTCTGCCGACCCTGGGCGGACAGGCAGGCTTAAACCTCGGTATGGAATTAGAGGAATCCGGTTTCCTTGCGTCCCACAATGTAAAGCTTTTGGGCACCACGGCGGCAACCATCCGCAATGCGGAAGGGCGTCAGGAATTTAAGGACTTAATGGAGCGTATCGGAGAGCCCTGCGCCGCATCCAAGGTAGTGGAAAACGTAGAGGACGGTGTGGCATTTACCGAACAGATCGGTTATCCGGTTGTGCTTCGTCCCGCATATACATTAGGCGGTTCCGGCGGCGGTATTGCCCACAACCAGACCGAATTAGAGGAAATTCTGGAGAACGGTCTCCGTCTTTCCCGTGTAGGACAGGTTCTGGTGGAAAGATGTATTGCCGGCTGGAAGGAAATCGAATATGAAGTAATGCGTGACAGCGCAGGCAACTGCATCACCGTATGTAACATGGAAAACATTGACCCGGTAGGTGTGCACACCGGCGACAGTATCGTAGTGGCACCCTCCCAGACCTTAAGCGATAAAGAGTACCAGATGCTTCGTAGCTCTGCACTTAACATCATCAATGAGCTGGGCATCACCGGCGGCTGTAACGTACAGTTTGCCCTGCATCCCACCAGCTTTGAATACTGTGTTATCGAAGTAAATCCCCGTGTAAGCCGTTCTTCCGCACTGGCAAGTAAGGCAACCGGTTATCCCATTGCCAAGGTTGCGGCAAAGATCGCACTGGGCTATACACTGGACGAAATCAAGAATGCCATTACCGGCAAGACCTATGCCAGCTTTGAACCGGCGCTGGACTACTGTGTTGTCAAGATGCCCAGACTGCCGTTTGATAAGTTCATCACCGCAAAGAGAACTCTGACCACCCAGATGAAGGCAACCGGTGAAGTTATGAGCATCTGCACCAATTTCGAGGGCGCCCTCATGAAGGCAATCCGTTCTCTGGAGCAGCATGTGGACTGCCTGTTAAGCTACGATTTCTCCGCACTGTCCAAAGAAGATTTATACGAGAGATTAAAGATTGTGGATGACCAGAGAATCTGGGTTATTGCAGAGGCCTTGAGAAAGGGCATTACTTACGAAGAAATTCATGACATTACCATGATTGACCTCTGGTTTATCGATAAAATCCAGAGAATTGTGGAAATGGAAGATGCCTTAAAGGCAGGTCCTCTTACGGTAGAGCTGTTAAAAGAAGCCAAGAGAATCGAATTCCCGGACAACGTCATTGCCAGACTGACCGGCAAAAAAGAAGCAGAAATCAAGGAAATGCGTTACGCAAACGGCATCAAGGCAGTATTCAAGATGGTAGATACCTGTGCAGCAGAATTTGCGGCAAGCACGCCTTACTATTATTCCTGCTTCGGCGGCGAGTGCGAGGCAAACGGCGAACGCACGAAGAAGAAGGTTTTAGTGCTCGGTTCCGGCCCCATCCGTATCGGACAGGGTATTGAATTCGACTACTGCTCCGTACATGCCACCTGGGCATTTGCAAGAGCAGGATATGAGACAATTATCATCAACAACAACCCGGAAACCGTCAGCACCGACTTCGATATTGCGGACAAGCTGTATTTTGAACCGCTGACACCGGAAGATGTGGAAAATGTAGTAAATATTGAAAAGCCCGACGGCGCGGTGGTACAGTTCGGCGGACAGACGGCAATCAAACTGACCGAAAGCCTGATGAAGATGGGCGTTCCCATTTTAGGCACCAAGGCAGAGGATGTGGATGCGGCAGAGGACAGAGAGCTGTTCGATGAAATCCTGCAGAAGACCGAAATTCCCCGTGCGGCAGGCGGTACCGTATTTACCGCGGAAGAAGCTAAGGAAGTGGCAAACCGCTTAGGTTATCCGGTACTGGTAAGACCTTCCTACGTGCTTGGCGGACAGGGTATGCAGATTGCTACAAGCGATGAAGAAATCGAAGAGTTTATGGCAATCATCAACCGTATTGCACAGGACCACCCGATTCTGGTAGATAAATATCTGCAGGGTAAGGAAGTGGAAGTCGATGCAGTCTGCGACGGTACGGACATTTTAATCCCCGGCATTATGGAGCATATCGAGAGAACCGGTATCCACTCCGGCGACTCCATTTCCGTATATCCGGCACCGACTATCGATATGGCAGTGAAGGAAAAAATTGCGGAATATACCAGGAGACTGGCACAGGCGCTGCATGTCAAGGGTCTGATTAACATCCAGTTTATTGCCATCGGCGAGGATGTTTACGTTATCGAGGTCAACCCCCGTTCTTCCCGTACCGTACCTTACATCAGCAAGGTAACCGGTATTCCCATTGTGGACCTGGCAACAGAGGTTATTTTAGGAAAGACCATTAAGGAACTGGGCTATGAGCCGGGACTGCAGAAGGAAGCAGAGTATTTTGCCATCAAGATGCCCGTGTTCTCCTTTGAAAAAATCCGTGGTGCGGAAATCAGCTTGGGACCGGAAATGAAGTCCACCGGTGAATGCTTAGGTATTGCCAGAACCTTCCACGAAGCGTTGTTTAAGGCGTTCCTGGGAGCCGGTGTGGAACTGCCCAAGCATAAGCAGATGATTATTACCGTAAAGGATGCGGACAAGCCGGAAGCAGTGGATGTGGCACGCCGCTTTGAAAAGTTAGGCTATATCATTTACGCAACCAGAAGTACGGCGGCAGCCTTGAAGGATGCAGGCGTGAAGGTGCGTAAAATCAATAAGATTTCCCAGGAATCCCCGACCGTTATGGACCTTCTGTTAGGCCATAAGATTGACCTGGTAATCGACACCCCGACCCAGGGACGTGACAAGTCAAGAGACGGCTTCTTAATCCGCCGTACCGCGATTGAAACCGGTGTTTACTGTATCACCGCCATGGATACGGCAAACGCGCTGGCCACCAGCTTAGAGCATACGGCTGACAAGCTTTCCTTAGTGGATATTGCTTCTTTATAGTAAGGAGGACTTATGGGAGAGAAAACAGTGGAAAAATCATTTCTGTACCTGCTTCCCGAAAAGCACACGGCAGAGGAGCTGGCACAGGTGCTGACCGATGCGGGCTTTGACAAGAAAAAAGTGGAAATCTGGAAAGAAATCAATCTTTTGGAGCTTACTTTGGAAAACGGTTCGGTATATGTGGAAGATTTTGAGGAGTCCTTGCGGAAAGAGGATGAAGACACCCTTTCCGGGCTCGGAATGCAGCAGGTATATTCAGTGACCTATCCGGCAGAGGAAGCGAAAAGCGTAAGAGAAATCATGCAGAAATGGATGGCTTCCTTCGGCGGAAAGTTAGGCTCCGACACAGAGGATTTTACCCCGTTTCTTACCATAGAGGAATTGTAATGCAGGTAGTGAATTACCAGAAGGAATTAGAAAAAATCCTTGCAGGGATAGAAAAGAAACAAGAGAGTGGAGAAGAAGTCCCCACTCTTTTCCTGCATAGCTGCTGTGCACCCTGCAGCAGTTATGTGCTGAAATATCTTCGCTCTTTTTTTGCGATTACGGTGTTTTACTACAACCCCAACATTACGGAACAGGAGGAATACCGGAAACGGGCGGAGGAACAGAAACGGCTGATTGGTATTTACAATGAACAGGTAAAATCGGGACAGGCAAAAGGCTATGAAATTTCCTACGTGGACGGCTGTTTTGATTTTGACAAATTTATTGAAATGGCAAAGCCCTATGCGGACTGTCCGGAAGGCGGTGAGCGTTGCTTTCTTTGCTATGAAATGCGGCTTCGGAAAACGGCGGAAGAAGCGATGACACGGGGATTTTCCTATTTCGGCACCACCCTTACCATCAGCCCCTTAAAAAACGCAGCAAAGTTAAATGAAATCGGACAGCGCATCGAAAAAGAACTGGGGATTTTGTGGCTGCCGTCGGATTTTAAGAAAAAAGAAGGGTATAAGCAGTCCATAGAGCTGTCCGGGGAATACGGATTATACAGACAGGATTTCTGCGGCTGCGCCTATTCCAAGGCGGAACGGGAGAGACAGCGCAGAGAAAAGGAATAAGTTGTTACCAATAATGTGCAGGTTAGGAAAGGATTGAAAAAAGCAGTATGAAGAAAATCTTGGATTTGATATCGGAGGAAATGCAGCAGGCATTTGCGGCAGCCGGATACGATGCGGAATTGGGACGGGTAACCGTATCCAACCGCCCCGACCTTTGTGAATACCAGTGCAACGGCGCCATGGCAGGCGCCAAGAAGTACCACAAAGCACCGATTATGATTGCTAATGATGTGGCAGAAAAATTAAGCGACAGCAAGGTTTTTGCCGAGGTGCAGGCAGTGGCTCCCGGTTTCCTTAATTTGAAAATAAAGAACAGCTTTTTTACCGATTACTTAAAAGAAATGGAAAAGGCGGATAAATTCGGTCTGGACAAACCGGAAAAGCCCATGAAAATTGTAGTGGACTACGGCGGAGCCAACATCGCAAAACCCCTCCATGTAGGACATATCCGTTCCGCTGTTATCGGCGAAAGCGTAAAGCGTATTTTACGTTACTGCGGTCATGAGGTCATCGGCGATGTGCATCTGGGCGACTGGGGGCTGCAGATGGGTCTGGTTATTACCGAATTAAAGGAAAGAAAGCCGGATCTGGTTTATTTTGATGACAGCTTTACCGGAGAGTATCCCACAGAAGCGCCCTTTACCATTTCCGAATTAGAGGAGCTTTATCCCACAGCCAGCAAAAAGAGCAAGGAAGACCCGGAATACAAGGCAAAAGCCATGGATGTTACCTTCAAGATGCAGAGCGGTGTGAGAGGATACCGCGCTATCTGGAAGCATATCTTAAATGTTTCCGTAGCGGACTTAAAGAAAAACTACGGCAGCCTGAACGTGGATTTCGATTTATGGAAAGGGGAAAGCGATGTCCATGATATCATTCCCGGCATGGTGGAATACATGAAGAAGGAAGGCTATGCCCACGAAAGCGAAGGCGCCCTCGTAGTGGATGTGAAGGAAGATACCGATACCAAGGAAATTCCTCCCTGCATGATTTTGAAATCCGACGGCGCATCCCTTTACAACACCACGGACCTTGCAACCATCATGGACCGTATGGAGAATATTCATCCCGATGAAATCATTTACCTGACGGATAAGAGACAGGAGCTTTATTTTGTGCAGGTATTCCGTTGCGCAAGAAAGACCGGGCTTGTTAAGCCGGAAACCATCTTAAAGTGGATTGGCTTCGGCACCATGAACGGTAAGGACGGAAAGCCCTTTAAGACCCGTGATGGCGGCGTTATGCGCTTAGAGGTGCTGATTCGGGAAACTACCGAGGAAATGTACCGCAAGATTACCGAAAACCATGAGCTTTCCGAAGAGGAAGCCAAGAATACAGCCAAACTGATTGCACTGGCAGCCTTGAAATACGGCGACCTTTCCAATCAGGCATCCAAGGACTATGTGTTTGACTTAGACCGCTTTACCTCCTTTGAGGGTGATACCGGTCCTTACATCCTTTACACCATTGTCCGCATCAAGTCCATCCTGAACAAGTATAAGGAACAGGGCGGCAGCCCGGATACGGCAGAGCTTATGGATGCCGTAAGCGCTTCCGAAAAGGATCTGATGATGCAGCTTGCGGGCTTCAAGAGCACCATGGAGAGTGCGGGAGCCGAACTGGCACCCCACAAGATTTGCGCTTACATCTACGACCTGGCAAACGCCTTCAACCGTTTCTACCACGAAACCAGAATTCTGGCGGAAGAGGATGAGAAGAGAAAAGAAGGTCTGATTGCCCTTCTGGTACTGACCAAGGAAATTATGGAAACCTGTATCGATGTGCTGGGATTTTCCGCACCGGACAGAATGTAGAAAACGGAAACTTAAAAACTCTTGCATCTGCTTTGCAGTCTGTGTTATTATGACTGTAAAGCAGATTTTCTTTTATCAAAATAACAATCTAATTTCAAATCTTTTTGTGAGGGAACTCCCAATGGTTCCGCACAGGTCGGAAATTCCTGCTTTATTCTCAAATATTAAATGTATAAAAAGAAACTTGTAAACGCAAAACAAAACCGCTATACTGAAACATATAAGGAAAGGCGGTGGAAAGGATGGAAGGAATGACGGATAATGAATTGAAAACGGTGCTGATAGAACAGTACACAAATTTGCAACGGATTAAAAAGGCAAATGGTGATACTTTCAATGAAGAACTGGAGTATCAGATTAAGACAACCACTGCAAAATTGTCATCCATGGGTGTAAGTGTAGAAGATTTGACGTTGTGATACCATAAGTAAAAGAGCAGGGCGTAGGCACCTGCTCTTTTATACTTTTATAGCTGAAAGAAATTTTAAACAATAAAAAATAGCGAGAGGGGGATTCGAACCCTCGACACTACGGGTATGAACCGTATGCTCTAGCCAACTGAGCTATCTCGCCATAAGGAATAAAAACATATAAAATTTTGTTCCGAAAGTTCTTTCGGAGTGGGGCCTATAGGGCTCGAACCTATGACCCTCTGCTTGTAAGGCAGATGCTCTCCCAGCTGAGCTAAGACCCCTTGTCGCAACCGACTTGGCTATTGTAGCCTATATAAGGGCATTTTGTCAATAGATTTTTTGAAAATTTTTGAAGAAATTTGTACGAGGGCATAAAGTGCCGGATTTTTCTGCATTTTTTTGTGGTGTAATTGTGGCGGTTAGTGTATACTGGAAAAGATTGGAGAGAAACAGGAGCATGGTAAAGAAGGAAAAACTGTCACAATTTTATTTTACACAATACCGGGAGGGTACAGCCCGGTACCGAAAAAAGAATCAGGACGGCAAGGCGGGTTATGCCAAAAGAGCCAAAAGCCTGTCCATAGAGCTGCAGAGGATAAGGTCCGGTCATGTGAAGGAAGCAAAGCTGGAGGACTATCACAGACAGGTGAGAAATCTTTGCTACTTTGCCTTTAAGCAGAACAATCAGGTAGCCATTATGCAAATCCGGGATTTCCTTCTGCCGGAGCTGGTACGGCTGGATCTGGCTGCCATGAAGCCTTCGGAACAGGAAATTGTCACGGAGAGATTTCTGGACTATCTTAGGAATGAGATGAACGGGGAACTCTGTGTCAGAACCTTAAAAGACCTTACGGTTTCCTATGCGGAATACGGCATCCGGGAACAGATTATTGATCTGGTACCCTTGAAGCCGGAAACGGAATTTCCCAAAGCGCGTGCCATGCAGAGACATTTTATTCTGCACATCGGTCCGACCAACTGCGGAAAGACTTACCATGCCCTGACCCGCCTAAAGGAAGCGGAAAACGGAGCGTACTTAGGCCCTTTGCGTCTGCTGGCGCTGGAAGTGTATGAAAAGATGACGGACGAAGGGGTAACCTGTACCATGCTGACCGGTGAGGAATGCATTTATCAGGAAAACAGCCGGGTCATTTCTTCCACTATAGAAATGATGGATACGGAACAGGTATATGATATTGCGGTCATTGACGAGGCACAGATGATAGTGGACTCCGACAGAGGGCACTCCTGGACGAGAGCCGTTTTGGGCGTACAGGCAAAGGAAATCCACATATGCATGAGTCCTGCCGGGGAAAAGGTTATCAAGCACTTAATCAACATGTGCGGCGATACCTATGAGGAGCATCACTATGAAAGAAAGACGCCGCTTGTTTATGAGGAAAGGCCCTTTGTGTTCCCGGATGATGTAAGGGACGGCGACGCCCTGATCGTATTTACCAAGAGGGCGGTTTTGGATATTGCCGGACGTCTTGAGCGGGAAGGCATCAAGACCAGTGTGGTTTACGGCAGCCTGCCGCCGGAAATCCGCCGCAGACAGATTCATCTGTTTGCCGGAAAGGAAACGAAAGTGGTGGTTTCCACGGATGCCATCGGCATGGGCTTGAATCTGCCGGTACGACGAATTGTATTTTTACAGGCGGAAAAATTTGACGGCAAGGAAAAAAGAAAGCTTACCGTACCGGAAATCCGTCAGATAGCGGGAAGAGCGGGAAGATTCGGCATGTACGATACCGGCTATGTGAATGCCTGCGGTGACGAGGAATGGGAGTACATCAAAGAACGCTATAATAAGGAAGAACTTCCGATTGAAAAAGTAAGTCTGGGCTTTCCGACGGTGCTTCTTAACATGGACGAGCCCCTTGACCGGATTTTAACGGTGTGGAAAAGCGTGGAGCCGGACGAGCCCTTTGAAAAAATCAGCATTGAGGATATGCTTTTCCTCTATGAAAAGGCTTACCGGGAGCGGAAGGACATCGACGGCTTTGAGGACAAGCATGTGCTTTACCGGATGTTAACCTGCTCCATCGATGTCAAAAACAGGGATATAGTGTCCCTGTGGCTGGAATACTGCAAGACCTATACGGCGGATGTGACGTTGTTTTTCCCAACACTCGGCATTTGCAACGACAAGGGTCTGATGCGGTACGAAACATACTATAAGATGCTGGATTTATACCACCAGTTTTCCAACAGACTGGGCAAGGAAATCGACGTAAGGCGTCTGGATGCGGCAAGGGAAAAGACGGAGTTAAGCATCATGCAGGCTCTTGCCAAGAATAAAAAAGAATATATCAACACCTGTAAATATTGCGGAAAGACATTGCCCTTCGGCTATGAATTCCGGGTTTGCAATGCCTGCTACGCGGACCGAGGCTGGATTTACAAAAAAATGGATTCCGAGGTATAATTTCCCCATCTTGTCCATATACTGGTAAAAAAGCCCCGAGGGGCGGAATGTGAGGTCAGCATATGGCAAGAGGACAGAGAAAATCCATAGACGAAAAAATCAGGGAAAAGGAAGAACTGATTGGGGCATTAAAGGTGCGTATCCAGTCGGAGGAAAGAGAACTGAATGACCTGATTACGGAAAAAAGAAACAAGGAAGCGGAGGCCATTACCAGGATGCTTGCGGAAGCGGGTATCAGCATGGAAGAGGCGAAGGATTTGATCGCACAGCATGTGGCGGACTTAAAAACCGCATAGCCACACGGCAGACTAAAAAAATCGGAACAGACAGGGAAAACAGAAGCGGAAAAACGAAACAGAAACGGAAACAAAACAGAAAACAGAAACGGTAATACCGGTGGAGATACCAACGGAGGTAACATATGAGAATCGGAATGGGATATGATGTACACAGACTGGCGGAAAACAGAAAGATGATTATCGGCGGGGTGGAAATCCCGTATGAAAAAGGTCTTTTAGGGCATTCGGATGCGGACGTACTGCTGCATGCCGTTATGGATGCGCTGCTGGGAGCGGCGGCACTGGGCGATATCGGCAAACATTTTCCGGATACGGATGCCGCTTACGAAGGCATTTCTTCGCTGGTGCTTTTGGAAAAAGTGAGGGATTTGCTGGAGGAAAACTGTTTCTTCGTGGAAAATATTGATGCCACCATTATAGCGCAGGCGCCCAAAATGCGTCCCTATATTGATGAAATGCGGAAAAATATCGCAGGACGGCTGGGAATTACCCTTTCCCAGGTAAACGTAAAAGCCACTACGGAAGAGGGGCTTGGCTTTACCGGCAACAAGGAAGGAATATCCGCCCAGGCTGTCTGCATGTTAAACAGCCCGAGAGAACTGTACGCCCAGGATGTGGAGCTTTTGGAAAAGAGCAGAACCGCATCCGGATGTGCGGGATGCACGGGATGTACGAAAAATTTATAAGACAAGGCGCAGCTCACAGCGGGCTGCGTCTTTTGCCGTAATGCAGGAATAAAGAGGGCTAGGAAGCGCTTTGTTTCTTGACAAACGGCATTTTTTTGCTTATTCTACTAAATGTATACTATACATGTGGTAGTGTACCCATGGAAAAACGGTTTCTTATCAAAAACAATATAGGAAAACGACAATCGGAGGCAATGTAAAAATGGAAAATAAATTACACATTTACAATACCCTTACCAAAAAGGAAGAATTGTTTGTACCCAATACGGACGGCAAGGTGGCAATGTATACCTGCGGACCTACCGTATATCATTTTGCCCATATCGGCAACTTAAGAAGCTACATCATGGAGGACCTGTTGGAGAAAACACTCCGCTACTTAGGCTATGATGTAAAGCGTGTCATGAATATTACGGATGTAGGGCATCTTTCCAGCGATGCGGATACCGGCGAGGACAAGATGTTAAAGGGCGCCAAGAGAGAGCACAAGACCGTTATGGAGGTGGCAAAGTTCTATACGGATGCGTTCTTTTCCGACTGCAAAAAGTTAAACATCAAGCGTCCGGATGTGGTAGAACCGGCGACCAACTGCATTCCCGAATTTATCCATATGATTGAGGTGCTGCTGGAAAAAGGCTTCGCCTATGAAATGGGCGGCAACATTTATTTTGATACTTCCAAATTGCAGAATTACCACGTATTCTCCGGACAGACCGAGGATGAACTTCTGGTAGGCGTCAGGGACGACGTGGAAGAGGATACCAACAAGAAGAACAAGAGTGATTTCGTGCTCTGGTTTACCAAGTCCAAATTTGATGACCAGGAATTAAAATGGGAAAGCCCCTGGGGACTGGGATATCCCGGCTGGCACATTGAATGCTCCTGCATCAGCATGAAACATCTGGGCGAATACATGGATATCCACTGCGGCGGCGTGGACAATATTTTCCCGCACCATACCAATGAAATTGCGCAGAGTGAGTCCTATCTCGGACATAAATGGTGCAATTACTGGTTCCATGTGCATCACTTAAACGACAAGAGCGGTAAGATGAGCAAATCCAAGGGCGATTTCCTGACCGTCTCCTTACTGGAAGAAAAGGGCTACAATCCCCTTGTATACAGACTGTTCTGCTTACAGTCCCATTACCGCAAGCCGCTTGAGTTTTCCTATGAAGTGCTGGACAACATGACGACCGCTTACAATAAGCTCTTAAAGAGAATTGCCGATTTGTCCGAGGAAGGAGAAGTGGACAAAGCGAAATTTGCAGAGTACAAAACCCGTTTTGAAGATGCTCTCTGCGATGACTTAAATTCCTCCATGGCGATTACCGTTCTGTATGAGATGCTAAAGGCAGACATGAACGACAAGACCAAGAGAGAACTGGTAAAGAGCTTTGACGAAGTACTTTCCCTGGATTTACTGTCCGGCAAGGCTACAGACAGCACGGAGGAGTCCGTGGATGAAGAATTAAAGGCTTATGTGCTTTCCAAGATTGAAGAAAGAAAAGCAGCCAAGAAGGAAAAGGATTTTGCAAAGGCGGATGCCATCCGTGCGGAGCTTTTGGAAAAGGGCATTGTGATTGAAGATACCAGAGAGGGCGTAAAATGGAAGAAGGCTTAAGTCTTGTTTCGGAAATAAGGAAGACATTTGCACTGCCCGGGGTGGACGTAAGGAGTTATTCTCCGTTGGCGCTTGCCTATATCGGGGATGATGTGTACGACGTGGTGGTGCGCACCTTTGTGGTGGAGCATGCCAACCGCTCCGCACACGATCTGCATAAAATTTCCAGCCATTTTGTAAAGGCACAGACCCAGGCCGCCATGATAGAGGCGCTGGAGGAGCTGCTTACGGAAGAGGAAGAAGCGGTTTACAAAAGAGGACGGAACGCCAAGGCTTACACCACGGCAAAGAATGCCAGCGTGGCGGACTACCGGAAAGCAACGGGACTGGAAGCTCTTATGGGTTATCTGTATCTGTCCGACAGAATGGACAGGGTGTTAGAGCTTATGAAAGAGGGCTTTACCCGGCTGGAGCTTACGGTACGCGAAGGACATTAACGGAACTGAATGAAAATAACAGGGAGGAAAACAATGTCTACGGAATAGACATTGTTTTCAAAGGAGATTGAATTGGGATACGAAGAATTTACCATAGAAGGACGGAACGCTGTCATTGAAGCCTACCGTGCCGGCAAAACCATAGATAAGCTTTTTATCCTGGACGGCTGCACGGACGGACCGGTCATGACCATCAAACGGGAAGCAAAAAAAGCGGGAACCCTCGTTAAATTTGTAACGAAGGAAAGACTCGACCAGATGTCGGAAACCGGCAAGCATCAGGGGGTTATTGCCTATGCGGCAGCCTATTCCTATGCGGAGGTAGAGGATATTTTAGAAAATGCCAGAAAGAAGGGAGAGCCTCCTTTCATTTTCCTTTTAGACAACATAGAGGACCCGCATAATCTGGGCGCCATTATCCGTACCGCAAATTTATCGGGAGCACACGGTGTGATTATTCCCAAGAACCGGGCGGCAGGTCTTACGGCCACCGTTGCCAGAACATCCGCAGGTGCGTTAAATTATACACCCGTGGCAAAGGTTACCAATCTGGCGCAGACCATCGAAGATCTGAAAAAAGAAGGTCTTTGGTTTGTATGTGCGGATATGGACGGTACGGTGATGTATGATTTGAACCTGAAAGGTCCCATCGGTGTGGTAATCGGCAACGAAGGGGAAGGCGTAGGCAGACTGGTGAAGGAAAAATGCGACATGGTGGCATCCATTCCCATGAAGGGGGATATTGACTCCCTGAATGCTTCAGTGGCAGCAGGCGTGCTGGCTTATGAGATTGTAAGACAACGTCTGCGGGGATAATAATCTGCGGCAGGAGAAGGTATTACGATGCAGGATTATCGGCAGTTTACGGATGAAGAACTGATTGTCAGACTCCGGGAGGGCGAAGTACCGGTTACGGACTATATTATGGAAAAGTATAAAAATCTGGTCCGTAACAAGGCGGCATCCATGTATATACTGGGAGCTGACAGAGAGGATTTGATTCAGGAAGGCATGATTGGCCTGTTTAAGGCGGTCCGGGATTACGACAGCGGCAGGGATGCCGGATTTTATACTTTCGCGGATTTGTGCGTGAGCAGGCAGATGTATGCGGCGATACAGGCGGCGGGAAGAAAAAAACATATTCCGCTCAATTCCTACATTTCTCTTTCGACAGAAAGCAAAGAAGGGGAAGAAGAGGAACAGCAGAAGTGGCTTGCCCAGCTTGTGGATGACGGGCAGAATCCGGAGCAGCTTGTGATTGACCGGGAGAACCTGAAAAATCTGGAGAAAAAAATTGAGGACGAACTGAGTTCATTTGAAAAGGAAGTGCTGGATCTGTATATAACCGGCATGACGTATGTACAGATAGCACATGTTTTGGGAAAGGATGAAAAATCCACGGACAATGCGCTGCAGCGGATAAAATCCAAAATAAAGAGAATTATTTGCAGTTGATTTTTTTAGAACTCATAGTAAAATTGGAAAGAGGTGAACGTGTATGCAGACGATTTACACAAAGGTAAAGGTTCATAATGAAGTGGAGCTTTGCGAGACGTCGGATATGGATGTTAAAAGCCGGATTGAAAAGACACTTCTGGAAAACAGGATTTCTTATTACATAAAATGGTATAAACAGGGCTTTTTCTGGAACAGCAAAAATGTCTGTGTATTTTGCGTAAACGAGAATTCCAAGGATGAAGCGGAAGAGCTGATTAACGGACTTGCCGGGGAGAACGGCGACAAAATCCGGTTCCTGATGAGCAAATCCAAGGATTGCTTTTTCTGATTAAATGAAGGAGAATGGGAAGAATTATGGAAGCGTACAGTATTTTTAAGGATTTGGCGATTATTATTATTTTTGCAAAGTTTTTCGGGCTGCTTGCAAGAAAGCTGAAGGCACCGCAGGTAGTAGGAGAAATTGTCGCGGGCTTACTGATCGGACCCAGCATACTGGGACTGGTACAGCAGACGGACTTTATTGTACAGATGGCGGAAATCGGAGTTGTGCTTCTGATGTTTTCCGCAGGTCTCGGAACCGATTTGAAAGAGCTGTTAAAAACCGGACCGAAAGCATTTCTGATTGCAACGGCCGGTGTATTTGTGCCCCTTGTATGCGGAGCCCTGCTTTACATGGGATTTTACGGATTTGCACCGTGGGGAGATAATGAGTTTTACGAGGCAGTCTTTATCGGTACTATTCTGACGGCCACATCCGTAAGTATTACCGTACAGACCTTAAAGGAAATGGGAAAATTAAAGGGTACGGTAGGCACCACCATTTTAAGCGCCGCCATTATTGATGATGTAATCGGTATCGTGGTACTGACCTTTGTTATCGGCTTCAAAAACCCGGATTCCAATCCGGGAAAGGTTATCTTAAGTACGGTTCTGTTTTTTGTTTTTGCCGTTGTGGTGGGTTATATTATTTATAAGGTATTTAAGATTGTGGATAAAAAATATCCGCATACGAGACGTATTCCCATTATCGGTCTGGCATTGTGTCTGGCTTTTGCCTATATTGCGGAAAAATATTTCGGTATTGCCGACATCACCGGCGCGTATGTGGCAGGTATTATCCTTTGCTCCATTCAGGACTCCGGTTATATTGCGGAGAAGATGGATATCAACTCCTACATGCTGTTCGGTCCCGTATTTTTTGCCAGCATCGGTCTGAAGACCAATATCAGCGGTATGACCGGTGAAATCCTTCTGTTTTCCATATGCTTTGTGATTGTAGGTCTGGTTGCCAAGATTATCGGCTGTGGACTGATGGCGAAGATGTGCCGGTTTAAGAATCATGACTGCTTAAAAATCGGTATCGGCATGATGACCCGTGGAGAAGTGGCGCTGATTGTTGCCCAGAAGGGACTTTCCGTAGGACTTCTGACCGACGTTTATTTTACAGCGGTTATCCTGCTGATTATTGTATCCAGTATTTCCACACCTATTCTGCTGAAGCTTCTGTACTCCAAATATCCGGGAGATGAGACGAAGGCATAGGCTTTTGGCAAGGGTATGCAGAAAGTCAAAAAAAATAAAAAAAGTGATTGACAATCTGCATACCCGTATGGTATATTAACTTTCGGTGATTGCGGGAGACAAACTTCCAGAAATCCGCTGCTGTGGCTCAGTCGGTAGAGCGTCGCATTGGTAGTGCGGAGGTCACGGGTCCGATTCCCGTCAGCAGCTCTAAGAGACCCTTGATTTTATTCAAGGGTTTTTTGTTTTATATGCTTCCGGCAGCAATGTGCGGAAGACAGTGTAAAATGCATACAGAAAGAAGGTTTTTTATCATGACAAAAATAGACATTTTTTCCGGTTTCTTAGGTGCCGGTAAAACAACCCTGATTAAAAAGCTCTTAAAAGAAGCTTTACATGATACCAAGGTGGTTTTAATTGAAAACGAGTTCGGTGAAATCGGTATCGACGGCGGTTTCTTAAAGGAATCCGGTATTGAAATCAAGGAAATGAATTCCGGCTGTATCTGCTGTTCCTTAGTAGGTGACTTCGGTACTTCTTTAAAGGAAGTTCTTTCCACCTATGCGCCGGAACGGATTTTAATCGAGCCGTCAGGCGTTGGCAAGCTTTCCGACGTGGTAAAGGCAGTTGACGATGTGGCAAAGGATATGGATGTCCAGGTCAACAGCGCCGTTGCCGTTGTGGATGCCACCAAGTGCAAAATGTATATCAAGAATTTCGGCGAATTTTTCTGCAACCAGATTGCCTGCGCCGGAACCATTATCTTAAGCAGAACCCAGAATATGAGCGAAGATAAGCTTAAGACCTGCATCGATATGATAAGGGAGTACAACAAGGAAGCAACCATTATTACGACTCCCTGGGAGGCATTACAGGGCGAAGATATCTTAAAGACCATCGAAGGAGCGGACAAGCTGGAGGATATGATTCAGGCATTGTTGGCAGAAGAGCATGATCATGAACATGAGCATCATCATCATGATGATGAGGACGAATGCTGCCACCACGAGCATCACCACCATGATGATGACGATGAGGACGAATGCTGTCACCACGAGCATCACCACCATGATGATGACGATGAGGACGAATGCTGCCACCACGAGCACCATCATCATGACGACGAGCATGAGCATCACCATGACCACGGTCCGGACTGCACATGCGGCTGCCACGACCATGACCACCATCATCATCACCATGCGGATGAGGTGTTTACAAGCTGGGGTGAAGAAACCGCAAAGAAGTTTACAACCGATGAAATCAAAGAGAAGCTTCATGCCCTGGAGGACGGTTCTTACGGCATGATCCTTCGTGCCAAGGGTATGGTGCCCGCAGAGGACGGTACCTGGATTTATTTCGATTATGTACCCGGAGAAAGCGATATCCGCAGCGGTGCCGCACAGGTAACCGGTAAGCTCTGCGTCATCGGCTCCAAGATTGACGAGGACAAGCTGGCAGACCTTTTCCTGAAATAAATGAGTAAACGTGACAAGTAGGAGATACCTGCCGGTGAAAGCCGGCAGGTATCTTGAGATAAGGAGACCTGAAAAGTATGAAACCCGTATATATGATTAACGGCTTTTTGGAAAGCGGCAAAACACAGTTCATTTCCTACACACTGGGACAGCCCTACTTCCAGAGCAGGGAAACAACCCTTTTGGTTCTTTGCGAGGAAGGTGTGGAAGAATATGACGAAAAGCTTTTGAAAAAGAACCACACGGTAATGGAAGTTATTGAAAACGAAGAAGATTTTACTCCGGAATATCTGACGGAGCTGGAGAAGAAGCACAAACCGGGCAGGATTATCATAGAATATAATGGTATGTGGAATATCCGCAACATGAAGCTGCCCAGGTCATGGCGCATCGAGCAGCAGATCACCACCATTGACGGCTCCACATTCCCCATGTATTATACAAATATGCGTTCCCGGCTTGCGGAAATGGTAAAGAATTCCGAAATGATTATCATGAACCGCTGTGACGGAGTGCAGGACTTAAATACGTATAAGAGAAACATTAAAGCGGTAAATCCCAGGGCAGACGTTATTTTTGAAGATGCCAACGGAGAAATTACGGATATCTTAGAGGATGACCTTCCTTATGATTTATCCGCAGATGTGCTGAAGCTGGACGATAACGGATACGGTATCTGGTTTCTGGATATTATGGACCATCCGGAACGATACGAAGGAAAGACCGTCGAGTTCCTTGCCATGGTTCTGAAACCCAAGGATTTTCCCAAGAATTATTTTGTACCCGGCCGTATGGCAATGACCTGTTGCGCAGAGGACATTTCCTTCTTAGGCTATGCCTGTGAATACGAAGGAGCGGATGCCCTGAAGCAGAAGGAATGGGTAAAGGTAAAAGCGGTGGTACACAGAAAATACTGGGCTGATTACCAGGGAGAAGGACCGGTGCTTACGGCTGTCAGTGTGGAAAAAGCCAAGGCACCGAAAAAAGAGGTCATCAGTTTTAATTAAGGTTAGGAGGAAAAATGAATACTTTTATACTGGCACTGGAAGGTACCGGTTTTGCGTGGCTTATGACGACATTGGGAGCAGCAGTGGTTTTCTTTTTTACAAAGTCCATGAAAGAGTCCGTTCACAAGGCTTTTTTAGGATTTGCGGCGGGAGTCATGATAGCGGCAGGTGTATGGTCACTTCTGATTCCGTCTATTGAACAGGCAGAAGAAAACGGTAGTATCGGATGGATTCCGGCAGCGGGAGGTTTCGTGCTGGGGGCTGTTTTCCTACTTCTGATGGATATACTCATTCCACATCTTCATATAGGAGAAACGAAGGCGGAGGGACCCCATACGTCCCTGGGACGGACAACGCTTATGGTGTTTGCCGTAACCCTGCACAACATTCCGGAGGGAATGGCGATGGGGCTTGCGTTTGCCAATGCGGGCATTAACGGAGGCATGGCGGCGGATTATGCGGCGGCGTTTGCACTGGCTATCGGTATCGGTATCCAGAACTTTCCGGAGGGCGCAGCCATTTCCCTGCCCCTGAAGAAGGAAGGAACTTCTTCTTTCCGGGCATTTCTGTACGGATGCCTTTCCGGCATTGTAGAACCGATTTTCGGTATTCTGACGGTATTTCTGGCAGGCATACTGGTTCCCTTCATGCCATGGCTTTTGTCCTTTGCGGCAGGCGCCATGATGTATGTGGTGGTGGAAGAACTGATTCCCGAAGCGCATCTGGGCGAACATTCCCATGCGGGTACGCTGGGCGTACTGGTGGGATTTCTTTTAATGATGATTCTGGATGTGGCATTAGGCTGAGCGGAATACGATTTACCCGGCATGTGCTGCATACCGGATCCGGGGCAGCAGACCGGAGAAGGAATAAAAAACACTATGGCATTTAGTTCAGACAAAGATGAGCAGCAGTTTTGCAACAGGCTGCGGGACCTTGCAAATAAATCCTATCAGCAGAATATTTACACCTTCAGTGCGTTCCTGGGACTCTCGGAAATATCGGTTTATGAGCAGATGAAGAAAGAGATTTCCTTTGCCCATCCAATGCTTTTCGGCGGTTATGAGATGGCGGAAAGACAGATGGTGCGGTTTGGTTCCCCGCAGGAATTCGGCTATGAGGAAGAGTTTCCCATTACCTGCATTCATGTGACGCCGCTTCTGGCAAAGTTTGCGGATGAACTTTCCCACCGGGATTTTCTCGGTGCACTGATGAATCTGGGAATGGAGAGAAGCTGCATCGGAGACATCCGGACCGGAGAAAAAGAAGGTTATATTTTCTGCATCCGTTCCATGGCGGACTTTATCTGTGAAAATCTTCTGCAGATTAAGCACACCCATGTGAAATGCGAAAAAACAGACCCGGCGGTGAGCTTTTCCTTTGAAAAGCCGGGTGAGCAGGAGGTACTTGTCAGCTCCCTGCGCCTGGATGGTTGTATTTCCAGGCTGTGTAATTTGTCCAGAAGCGAAAGCCTGCAGATGTTTGCGGCAGGCAGGGTCTTTGTGAATGGCAGGCTGACGGAAAACAACAGCAGACCTCTTGCCGTGGGAGATGTGGTCAACGTCAGAGGCTTCGGCAAATTTATTTTTGCGGAAGAAAAATACACAACGAAAAAAGGTAAGCTCTGTCTGCGATTTGAGACTTTTACCTGATGGGAGAGATTTTATGTATTCTTACACAATCATTCAATGGCTGTTTTTCTTTTATTTTTACTGTTTTTTCGGCTGGTGCTTTGAGTCATGTTACGTGTCCTTAAAGTCAAAACGCTGGGTAAACAGAGGCTTTATGAAGGGACCGTTCCTGCCGCTGTACGGCAGCGGCGCCATTCTTCTTTTAGTGGTTTCGAAGCCTTTTATCGGACACTGGTGGGCGGTCTATATTGCCGGCTGCATCGGCGCCACCATCTTAGAGTATTTTACCGGTGTGGCAATGGAAGCGCTGTTCAAGGTAAGGTACTGGGATTATTCCAATCAGCCCTTTAACTTTCAGGGACATATCTGTCTTGGATGTTCACTCGCCTGGGGCGGTCTTACCCTGCTTATGAATTATGTTATCCACAAACCGGTGGAAAAACTGGTGCTGGCTATTCCGGACAATATCCTGACCATAGCGACACTTCTTCTGACCTGTTATATTGTGTGGGATTTTGCTCTTTCCTTCAAGGCAGCTCTCGATTTGCGGGATGTGCTGGTTTCTATGGAGAAGCTTAAGGGCGAAATGCAGCGTATCCAGAAGAGAGCCGAGGTTATTGCCGCAGTAGCGGGAGAGGACTGGGCGGAACGCAGGGAAGCTATGGCGGAAAATGCGGAGCGCAGAAAAGTGGCCTTTGCGGAAACGGTTGACCAGAGGAAACAGGCATTTGCCGAGAGCATGGGTCAGAAAAAAGAGGCATTTGCCGAAAGTATGGCAGGCATCGAAAAGAGCTTTGCTGCCATCAAGGAAAGCCTGCGTCAGAAATCCGAGCAGTATTCCCAGGACGACAGAGAGGAAATTATGGATCTGCAGGCGCAGTACAGGATTAATGCCGCCAAGCATGAAAGCATGCGCAACAACAAGGTATTAACGAAGATATTCAAGAACAACCCGACCATGAAGTCCAGGTTATATGACGAGGATTTACAGGAGCTGCAAAAAGAAGGCTGGCTGGGTAAGAAAAAAGACAGAGATAAGTAAAGTAAGAAAAAAAGATAACAAACAAAAAGGAGATACCCGGATGGGCCTCTCCTTTTAATTTACTGCTTTTTAATTTACAGCTTCTTTCTGTCGGCTTTTTCTTCGCAGTATTTGCAGCGGTAAATTTCTTTTTCCTCGTCTGCCAGAACAAAGATGTGGGGCAGGCCCTGCTCAATGGAGGTAATGCAACGGGGATTTCTGCAGTGGATGACATTGGTAATGGTCTTGGGAAGAACCAGTTCCTTTTTGTCCACGATTTCACCGTCCTTGATGACGTTTACGGTGATGTTGTGGTCAATGAATGCCAGGACGTCCAAGTCAAGCTGGTTGATGTCGCATTCCACTTTAAGAATATCCTTTTTGCCCATTTTGTTACTGCGGGCATTTTTGATAATGGCAACGGTGCAGTCTAATTTGCCGAGCTGCAGGTTTTTGTAAATATCCATGCTCTTGCCGGCTTCGATATGGTCCAGTACAAATCCTTCTTCAATCTTTCCTACGTTTAACATATAATTTATATTCCTTTCATAGCCTGCAAACTTTGGGCCGCAGGCACAATATTTGCAAAGTGAACTGCGTTCTCTTGGAAAAATTTATTTTTCACACTTCTCCTTTTCCTAAGAGTGTTAAAATCAGCGCCATTCTTACATAGACACCGTATTGCACCTGCTTGAAATAAGCGGCTCTGGGGTCATCATCAATTTCTACGGAAATTTCATTGACACGGGGCAGGGGATGTAAAATCAGCATATCCGGTCTGGCATATTCCATTTTGGCCTTGTCCAGAATGTAGAAATCCTTCAGACGGACATAATCTTCTTCGTTGAAGAAACGTTCCTTCTGTACACGGGTCATGTACAAAATATCCAGAGAAGGCATTACGTTTTCCAGACGGATGACTTCTTCGTAGGGGATATTTTTTTCTTTTAACATATCCGTGATGTAGTCGGGCACACGGAGCTCTTCGGGGGAGATGAAGATAAACCGGACATTTTCATAGCGCACCAGGGCACGGATTAAGGAGTGTACGGTACGGCCGAATTTTAAGTCGCCGCAAAGACCGATGGTCATGTTGTCCAGACGGTGCTTCAGACTGCGGATGGTAAGCAGATCCGTCAGGGTCTGGGTGGGATGCTGGTGACCGCCGTCACCGGCATTGATAACCGGAATGCCTGATTTCTCGGCAGCTACCATGGGCGCGCCTTCTTTGGGATGACGCATGGCACAGATATCGGCAAAGCAGGAGATAACGCGGATGGTGTCGGATACGCTTTCACCCTTGGAAGCGGAAGAGTTGGCGGCATCGGAGAAGCCGAGTACCTTTCCACCCAGATGAATCATGGCGGACTCAAAGCTTAAACGGGTACGGGTGCTGGGTTCGTAGAAACAGGTAGCAAGTACCTTGCCGTCACAGGCATGGGCATATTTTTCGGGAGAGGCTTCAATGTCCTCCGCCAAGTCAAAAAGCTTGTCCAATTCTTCCACGGAAAAATCCAGTGGGCTCATTAAATGTCTCATTCTATTTCCTCACATTCTGCCGCAACTGCGGCGCATTGTATTTATTCTGCCGCGGATACGGCATGGAACATTGCGAAAGACCCAAAAAAAATCGAAGAGAAAAAGCTCTTCGATTTTAATGTATTTATTTGAATGATAATAATTCCTCCACGCTCTTGCGTTTGGGAGCGGCAGGACTTTCAGCGGGATAGCCGATAGGAATTAAAGCAACCAATTCTCTTTCTTCGGGAACTTCCAGAAGGGAAGCGGCTTTGGCTTCATCAAAAATCCCCATAATTACAGTACCGAGTCCCTGCTCGTAAGCTGCTAAACAAAAAGCTTCGGAAGCAACACCGGCATCAAACATCTGCCAGCCGCCTTCCTTGGGAGTGGAATAGGAACCGTCACGTTCAAATCCGCTGCGGTTTTTAATGAAAGTAACAGCAATCAGCATGGGAGCATTTTTGATAATCTCACCATTTTTTGCATAAGCGCTGGTACATTCATCGGCGATTTTGTCCTTCAGCTCGCCTTCCACTGCAATATAACGGGTAATCTGTGTATGCTTCCAACTGGGAGCATAAGAAGCGGTTTCTACAATATCTGCAATCACATCCCTGGAAACGGGAGTATCTGCAAATTTACGAATACTTCTGCGTCCTTTAATACATTCCTTAGCTGTCACGATATCATCCTCCTTTTCAAATTTTTAACATTGTAACACAAAGGGAGGGGTGATGCAATTAGTCTTTGGGGGATTTCAAAAAATATTTTGAAAATAATTTTCCATCCCGTAATAGCCTTGCATAATATCTTCTTTTCACGTATAATCTTCTTTATAATATTGATATTTGTGTACAAAAGGAAAGGGAAGGTATTGCGGATATGGCTAAAGAAACGGATGAGAATATCAAGTACAGGGAAAGAAAAAGATGGGTGTTTTTGGGACTGCCGTTTACATTCACGGTTTACATCATCAAGGATGATGTACTTACGATAGATCAGGGATTTTTCAAAAAAATTGAAAATGACTGTTATATGTATAAAGTACAGGATGTAGAGCATACACAGACTTTTTTTGAAAGACTGGTGGGACTCGGCACCATTACCTGCTTTACCGGTGATACCACCCATCCCAAGCTTATTATTGAGCATGTGAAAAGGTCCAGGGAAATTAAAAACTATATTTTAGAGGCTTCCGAAGCAGCCCGCATGAGAAGACGTACCTTAAATACGTTAAACATCGGCACGGAAACCATGGACGATATGGATAACGATTAAGGATATGACTTCAAAAGGGCGGAGAGATGTCTCTGTCCTTTTCTTCGGTAAGACGGCGGGATGCGGAAGCCGGTTCGTTCTCCAAAAGCAGGCGCTCAAACAGTAAGCCGGCCAGAAACCAGCAGGGCAGGTAATCAAGCCGGATGATTTTTCCGATATTCCACCTGGAATGACTGTAATCCCAGGGGCAGATGTGCCGTTTCTGCAAGAGCTTTCCGCTTAGAAATTCTACGGAAAAGATAAGGGCGGCATACAGAAAGCCGCGCAGAAGCAGCGGTTTTCCCCGCAGACGTCTGCAAAGAGGGGCAATCAGGCAGGCACTGCCGTATATGGGAAACATCCAGACGGAGGTATTGCCTTTTAAGGAAAACTGCCGCCTGCGGTAGGAAGACAGGGCTGTAAAAATAATCTCCATGCACCAGCCTAAGATACCGCAATGGAGAAAATTGTGCAGTAGTTTTTTCAAGATAACGGAACTCCTTTTTTTCTATTATGAAAAGTGTTTCCGGGAAAGCAAAAAATATGCAAAGCGGGTAGAAAATGATGACGGAAAAAGAATGTTTGGATTTTATGGATGAATTAAAGAAAAGCGGCATTGTGCCGGGACTCGGCAGCATAAAGGAGCTATGCAGACGGCTTGGCAATCCGCAGGATGCCTTCCCCTGCATTCACATTGCGGGTACAAACGGCAAGGGCTCCGTGCTGGCATATCTTTCTACCGTTTATAAAACGGCCGGCTACCGCGTGGGAGCTTTTTCTTCACCGGCGGTGTTTAAGTCCCGGGAAACTATCCGGGTGGACGGGAAAAATATGACAAAGAAGGCATACACGGAAGGTCTGGAAAAAATAAAGGAGGCAGTGGAGGCGATAAAGGCGGATGGCCTGCCAGCACCCACGGCATTTGAAGCGGAGGTGGCGTTGGCATTCCTTTATTTTGCGGATAAAAAGTGCGATATTGTGATACTGGAAGCCGGAATGGGAGGCAGGGAGGATGCTACCAATCTGATTACCCGGACACTGGCTGCGGTGCTTATGCCCATCGGTATGGACCATATGCAGTTTTTAGGCGGGACGTTAGATAAAATTGCATATCAGAAAGCGGGTATCATTAAGAAAGGCTGTGTGGCAGTCAGCGCCGCACAGCAGGAAGAGGCGGCAGCAGAAATAAGGAAGGAAGCGGAAAAACAAGGCTGTTCCTTATTTTTTGCAACTGTGCCCGAAAAGAAAAAATACGGTCTGAAAAAGCAGAGGTTTAATTACCGGGATGCGTTCGGCACTCTGCACAAGGATATGGAAATAACCATTCCCGGAGTCTGTCAGGCGGAAAATGCTGCAGTTGCCATAGAAGTGGTGGAAGCACTGAACCGGCAGAAGAGTTTTTATGTATCGGATGAAAATTTAAGACGCGGACTTTTAGAAACCTCGTGGCCCGGAAGGTTTGAGGTTTTGCGGGAAAAACCGTATTTTGTCATTGACGGCGCCCACAACGAGCCGGCTGCCAAAAAACTTGTGCAATCTGTGTCTGCCTACTTTTCAAATAAAAGAATTATCTATATAATGGGAATGTTAAAAGACAAGGAATATGAAAAAGTAGCGGAAATCACATATCCTTATGCCGACCAGATTATCACGGTGACACCGCCGGAAAACAAACGGGCGCTTTCCGCCATGGATCTGGCAGCGGCGGTCAGTGCGTATCATCCGCGGGTGACCACGGCTGGCAGTGTGGAGGAAGCGGTGGAAATGGCATATCTTTTAGCCGGTAAGGAAGATGTGATTTTGTGTTTCGGCTCCCTTTCCTTTTTGGGAAGGGTCAGGGATATTTTAGGTAAGCAGTGATACGGCAGCGAAACTGCCCGGAGGATACAGATATGAATCAGCAAAAAATACAGGACGGTGTCCGTCTGATTTTGGAGGGCATCGGAGAGGATTTGAACAGAGAGGGGTTACGGGAAACCCCGGAGCGCATTGCCAGAATGTACGAGGAAATCTGCGGAGGCATGACGGAGGATGCGGGCACGCACCTTCAGAAGACGTTTTCCGTTTCGGACAGCGGGATTGTGATGGAAAAGGATATCGTATTTTACTCCATGTGCGAGCATCACATGCTGCCTTTTTACGGAAAAGCACATATTGCATACATCCCGGACGGCAAGGTGGTGGGCTTAAGCAAGCTGGCGCGGACAGTGGAGGTATTTGCAAAAAGACTGCAGATTCAGGAACAGATGACGGCACAGATAGCGGATGCCATCATGGAGCATTTGTCCCCTAAGGGTGTCATGGTGGTGATAGAGGCGGAGCACATGTGCATGACCATGCGCGGTGTGAAAAAGCCCGGAAGCCTCACCGAAACCATGGCGGTCCGCGGCGAATTTAAGGAAAACACGGAGCTGCAGAAGCAGTTTTTTATGATGCTTCACAGATAACGGGATAATGGCAGCAGAAAACGACAGTAAAAACAAGCGGGGACGGACAGTGGAAACGGACAGAGTAAACCGGATTTTGGAAAATGAAGTTTTTCGGGAACACCTTGGAAAAAACAAAGAAGCGGAAAAGGACCGTATTTTCTGCCGGCATGATATGGTACATTTTCTGGATGTGGCGCGTATCGGCATGATTTTTAATCTTCGGGAAAATTTGCAAATTCCGGAAGATTTGCTTTATGCGGCGGCGCTTCTGCATGATATCGGCAAACATGAACAGTATGAAAACGGGACGCCCCATGAAGAGGCAAGCGCAAGGATTGCCCCGCTTATTTTGGAAAAATGCGGGTACACGGAGGCGGAAATAGCGGAGATTACGGAGGCTGTTTTACAGCACCGCACAAAGTCCGTAGCGGAAGAACCCACGTTAAGCGGTGTTTTGTACCGGGCGGACAAGAAAAGCAGGGCATGTTTTGCCTGTGAAGCAAAGGAAGCCTGCAACTGGAGCAATGAGAAGAAGAACCTGACACTTGGGGTGTGAGGAAGAAAGGCGGCGTAAGCATGAAAATAGGAAACAGGGAATTTCAGGAAAGCGGTAAAACATATGTCTGCGGTATTTTGAATGTGACACCCGACTCTTTTTCCGACGGCGGAAAATGGGTGGAGCAGGATAAGGCGCTGTTCCATGTGGAAGAAATGATTAAGGACGGCATGGACCTTTTGGACATCGGCGGCGAGTCTACCAGACCCGGTTACCGACTGCTTTCCTGCGAGGAAGAGCTGGAAAGAGTGCTGCCGGTTATTGAGGCGGTCAAAAAAAGATTTGATGTGCCTGTTTCCCTTGATACCTATAAGCCGGAGGTGGCGGAAGAAGGTGTGAAGGCGGGCATCGACTTTATTAACGATATCTGGGGCTTAAAGTGGGACAAAAGAATGGCGGATGTCATTGCGAAAAGCGGTCTGCCCTGCTGCCTGATGCACAACCGGAAGGAGCCTGTGTACGAGAGCTTCATGCAGGATGTGGCAGCAGACCTGGCGGAAACATTGCACATTGCGGACAAGGCGGGCATCGCACCGGATAAAATTTTGTTAGACCCCGGTGTGGGCTTCGGCAAAACCTACGAGCAGAATTTACAGATTATCAACAACGTGGAAAGCCTTAAGGTGCTGGGATGCCCGATTTTTCTGGCAACCAGCCGCAAGTCCGTCATCGGTCTGACACTGGATGTGCCGGTTACCGAACGGGTGGAGGGCACACTTGTTACGACGGTCATGGGCGTGATGAAGGGCTGCATGTTTGTGCGGGTGCATGACATCAAGGAAAATGTGCGTGCCATCCGGATGACGGAGGCTATTTTGAACAGCTGATGCGGAATGACTCAGAGATGCGGAATGACTCAGAGATGCAGAATGACTCAGAAATGAGGTTTACTATGATACAGGATGAAATCAGAATCGACAATCTTGAAATATATGCACACCACGGTGTGTTTGCAAAAGAAAAGGAGAAAGGACAGCATTTTTATGTAAATGCCGTCCTCTACATGGATTTAAGAAAGGCAGGACAATCCGATGATCTGACGGCATCCACGCATTACGGAGAGGTATGCCTTTTGATGGAAAAGGTTTTGACGGAACAGAGCTATGATCTGATAGAAACAGCAGCGGAAAAAACGGCGGAAGCGGTACTGCTTTCGTTTCCGAATGTAAAGGCGCTGGATCTGGAGCTGAGAAAACCGGAAGCCCCCATCCCTCTGCCTTTTGAATCGGTTTCCGTGAAAATCCACAGAGGCCGGACGGATGTGTATATAGCATTCGGCTCCAATTTAGGTGACAGCAGGAAGTTAATAGAGGATGCCATAAAAAAACTGGAAGAAAAATATATCCGGATAAAAAAGGTGAGCAGCATTATTTCCACCAAACCTTACGGTGGAGTGGAGCAGCCGGACTTCTTAAACGGTGTCCTTCTTGCCGAAACACTTTATACGCCAACGGAGCTTCTGGACAGGCTGCACGAAATCGAACAGGAAGCGGGCAGGGAGCGTAAAATCCATTGGGGGCCGAGAACTCTTGATCTGGATATTATTTTTTACGGCAGGGAAATCTATGAGGATGAAAATCTTATCATTCCCCATGTGGATATGGAGAACAGGGATTTTGTACTGAAACCCATGGCAGAAATCGCACCGAATTTCCGCCACCCTGTTTTGCAGAAGACCATGAAACAGCTGTTGGATACTTTGTATCAGTAACGCTTTACAGTACTAAAAATGCGTGGTATGATTATTATATCTGTTTCTGCGCAAAATTGCAGATGCAATCGGAGAAAAGAGAGAATGTAAAATGAACCATAGGAGAAAGGAAGAGTAATCGTGTCAGAAAAGAAAATCATGTTGGGCAACGAGGCTATTGCCAGAGGCGCCTACGAAGCAGGTGTGAAAGTATCCGCGGCATATCCCGGTACTCCCAGCACAGAAATCAGTGAAAACATTGTAAAATACCCGGAGATTTATGCAGAATGGTCTCCCAATGAAAAGGTGGCAACAGAGGTGGCAATCGGCGCTTCCATCAGTGGTGTAAGAGCCATTGTTTCCATGAAGCATGTAGGCGTCAATGTGGCAAGTGACCCTCTTTACACCATTTCTTATGCGGGTGTAAACGGCGGTCTGGTGCTGGTGGCAGCGGATGATCCGGGACTTTACAGCTCCCAGAACGAGCAGGATTCCCGTGCCGTGGCAAGAGCCGCCATTGTGCCGGTATTAGAGCCCTCCGACAGCGAGGAAGCGAAGGAATTTACCAAGTATGCCTTTGAACTCAGCGAAAAATACGATACTCCGGTTATGGTGCGCACCACCACAAGACTTTCCCATTCCCAGGGAACGGTGGAGCTCTGCGACAGACAGGAAATCGAAGACAAGCCCTATACCCGTAACCCGGCGAAATTTGTCATGATGCCCGGCAATGCCAAGCAGCGTCATTTATATGTAGAAGAAAGAATGAAAAAAATGGCGGAGGACGGCTGTGATTTTCCTGTTAACCGTGTGGAATACAGAGATACCTCCATCGGTTTTATCACCAGCGGCATTCCTTACCAGTATGTAAGAGAAGCCTGTCCCGATGCTTCCGTATTAAAGCTCGGTCTGGTACATCCGCTGCCGAGAAAATTAATCGAGGAATTTGCTTCCAAGGTAGATAAGCTGTACATATTCGAGGAGCTGGAGCCGGTCATTGAAGAACAGGTAAAATCCTGGGGTATCAAGGCAATCGGCAAGGAAATTTTTACCATTCAGGGCGAATACAGCGCCAATATGTTAAGAAAAGCCCTGAAGCCGGAAGGATTTTCCGTAGAAACACCGGCACAGGTTCCGGCAAGACCTCCTATTCTGTGCCCGGGATGCCCTCACAGAAGCGTATTTTCCGTATTGAATAAACTGAAAATCCACGCCGCAGGCGATATCGGCTGTTATACCTTAGGCGCCGTAGCACCTTTGAATGTCATTGACACCACCGTCTGCATGGGCGCCAGCATTTCCACCCTGCACGGCATGGAAAAGGCGAAGGGCAAGGATTACATTAAAAACTGGGTAGCCGTAATCGGCGATTCCACCTTTATGCATACCGGTGTCAATTCCCTGATGAACATGGTTTACAACCAGGGTACCGGTACTGTTATGATTCTGGACAACTCCACCACCGGTATGACCGGTCATCAGGACCATGCGGCAACCGGCAAGACCTTAAAGGGAGAAATCGTTCCGGCTATCAGCATTTATTATCTGTGCAAATCCATGGGCATTGAGCATGTAGTGGAAGTAAATGCCTTTGACTTAAAGGAACTGGAAAGAGTTATTAAGGAAGAAGTGGCAAGGGATGAAGTTTCCGTTATCATTACCAAGTCTCCCTGCGTACTTTTAAAAGGAAATGTATTCCCCAACGTATGCAAGCCCATTCCCGAAAAATGCAAGAAGTGCGGCGCCTGCCTGCGTCCCGGCTGTCCTGCCCTGACAAAGAAGGAAGACGGCACGATTGCCATTGACACTACCATGTGTAACGGATGCGGACTTTGTAAAAATCTTTGTATGTTCCAGGCCATTGAGACCTGCGCAAAGTAATAGGAGGGCGAAACAGTGAAGACGAAGAATATTATGATTGTAGGCGTGGGAGGACAGGGAACCCTTCTTACCAGCCGTATACTGGGCGGAATGACAAAGGCTGCCGGCTATGATGTAAAATTATCGGAGGTGCACGGAATGGCGCAGCGTGGCGGCAGCGTGGTCACCTTTGTACGCTACGGCAGTGAAGTGGCAGAGCCCATCGTGGAAGAAGGACAGGCAGATGTGCTGATAGCATTTGAAAGACTGGAAGCCCTGCGCTATGCCCATTTCTTAAAAAAAGACGGCGTTATTATTGTCAATGACTGGAGAATTGACCCGATTACCGTTGTGACGGGTGCGGCATCCTATCCGGACGATATCATTGAAAACCTGGCAAAAAAACATAAGGTCTATTCCATTAATGCTATGGAAGAGGCAGAAAAAATCGGCAATGTGAAAGCATTCAACGTCATTGTACTGGGACTTGCGGCAAAGCACATGGATTTCGATAAAGAGACATGGCTTTCCGTAATCGAAAAAACAGTTCCGCCCAAGACCGTGGATATCAATAAGAAGGCTTTCCTGTTAGGATTTGACGGAGGAGAAAACGCATGATCTGGAATGAGTCGAAAGAATGTATGAGCAGGGATGAAATGCATGCCCTGCAGAGTGCAAGACTGGTAAAAATGGTGGAGCGTGTGTATTACAATGTGCCTTTTTACCGGAAAAAAATGCAGGAAATGGGGTTGGAATTAGGAGATGTCAAGGGTATTGAAGACATTACCAAGCTTCCCTTTACTACCAAAAGCGATTTAAGAGACAACTATCCCTTCGGCTTGCTGGCAGTCCCCCGTTCTGAAATTGTGCGCGTGCATGCCTCCAGCGGTACCACCGGAAAAGCAACGGTAGTGGCATACACCAGAAAGGACCTGGACCTCTGGAGCGAATGTGTGGCAAGAGCCTTTACCATGGCAGGTGTTACCAGAGAGGACACCATCCAGATTGCATACGGCTATGGTCTGTTTACCGGCGGCTTAGGCGCCCATGCGGGTGCGGAAAGACTGGGAGCCACGGTTGTGCCCATGTCCACCGGCAATACGAAAAAATTAACTACCATGATGAAGGATTTCGATGTAACGGCGATTGCCTGCACCCCTTCCTATCTGTTACATATTGCGGAGACCCTGGAGGAAATGGGAGACCTTGACAAGGTTAAGTTAAAAACCGCCATCTGCGGCGCGGAGCCCTGGACGGAAAACATGCGTAAGCAGATTGAAAACAAGCTGCACATCCATGCCCATGATATTTACGGCTTAAGCGAAGTACTGGGACCCGGTGTGGCATGCGACTGTGAATATCACAGAGGACTGCATGTGCAGGAGGACCACTTTATTCCGGAAATTATTGACCCGGATACGTTGCAGCCCCTGCCGGCAGGAGAGACGGGAGAACTGGTATTTACCACCATTACCAAAGAGGGACTTCCTATTTTAAGATACCGCACCAGGGATCTGACAAGCATCGATTATGCACCCTGCGAATGTGGCAGAACCACGGCGCGTATCAGCCGTTTCAAAGGTCGCTCCGATGATATGCTGATTATCCGCGGCGTCAATGTATTCCCCAGCCAGATTGAGTCTGCGCTGCTGGAAATGGGTGAAGTGGCGCCTCACTACCTGATGATTGTGGATCGTGTGAACAATCTGGATACCCTGGAGGTACAGGTGGAGGTAGAGGAGCGTTTCTTCTCCGATGAAATCAAGGAATTAGAAAAGCTGACAAAGAAGATTGCAACGGTCATCCAGCACGCCATCGGTCTTGCCGTAAAGGTAAAACTGGTAGAGCCCAAGACCATTGAGCGCAGTATGGGCAAATCCGTGCATGTAATCGACAACCGAAAGCTGATTTAAGAACAGGAAAATGTGCGGGCACGTCCGGTGCCCGCATGGCTTTATTAAGGAAGGAGAACGGCTGTATGTATTTGAAACAGTTATCCGTTTTTATCGAAAACAGGGAAGGCAGACTGGAAGAGGTCCTGGATGTCTTAAAGAAAAACAACATCAATATCGTTTCCTTAAGTCTGGCAGATACCAGTGATTATGGGCTTTTACGGCTTCTGGTTACCGAACCGGAAGCAGGCAGGAAAGCTTTGAACGAAAATGGTTTTTCCGCCATGCTTACGGATGTTTTGGGGGTAAAGCTCCGCCACAAGGTGGGCTGCCTGCAGGAGCTTTTGGAGGTAATCTGCAAATCCCATATCAACATTGAGTACATGTATGCGCTTGAGACCGGAAACGATGATGCTTCCATCGTCATGAAGACTTCCGATCTGGAAAAAGCAACAGAACTCTTAAAAGAAACCGATGTGGAATTTGTCACACAGGATGAAATCCGGAAGACGGTTTAATACACCGGACAACGGTGTAAAAAAAGAAATACAGGAAATAAAAACATAGGAAAATGAGGGTAAAGAGATGATAGTGAAGGTATTACTTCTAATACTGTTTTTTGCCGTAATGGTAGGAATCGGTTTTTATTCCCGTAAACATGCCACCAACGTGGACGGCTTTGTACTCGGAGGCAGAAGTGTCGGTCCGTGGCTGACGGCTTTTGCCTACGGTACGTCCTATTTCAGTGCTGTGGTTTTTGTAGGATATGCAGGACAGTTCGGCTACAAATACGGAATTTCCGCCACCTGGATCGGTATCGGCAATGCCCTGATCGGTTCCCTGCTTGCCTGGATTGTGCTGGGCAGAAGAACAAGAATTATGAGCAAGCACTTAAAGGCAAAGACCATGCCGGACTATTTTGGGAAGCGTTTTGACAGCAATGCCCTTCGTGTCACGGCAGCCGTCATCTCTTTTGTTTTTCTGATTCCTTATACCGCATCCGTATACAACGGACTTTCCCGTCTGTTTGAAATGGCGTTCGATGTGCCCTACACGGTGTGTGTTGTGGTTATGGCAGCCCTTACATGCGTTTACGTGATTTTAGGCGGTTACATGGCAACGGCCATTAACGATTTTGTACAGGGTATCGTTATGCTGGTCGGCATTGTGGCAGTCATTGCTTCCGTATTAAACGGGCAGGGCGGTTTTATGCAGGCAGTTTTTAAACTGTCTGAAATTCCCAGCGATATTCCCGTAACCATGGGACAACAGGGAGCCTTTACTTCCTTCTTCGGACCCGACCCGCTTAACTTACTGGGGGTTGTCATTCTGACCTCCTTAGGCACCTGGGGGCTGCCGCAGATGGTAAGCAAATTCTATGCCATCCGGGATGAAAAAGCAGTCAAGACCGGTACGGTGATTTCCACGTTGTTTGCCATTGTGGTATCCGGCGGATGCTATTTCCTGGGCGGTTTTGCAAGACTGTTTGACTCCGATGCCATCCGGAACGGACAGGGCGGTATTGTATACGATGCAATTATCCCTACTATGTTAAATTCCCTTTCCGATATCCTGATCGGTATCGTGATTGTGCTGGTGCTTTCCGCATCCATGTCCACGCTGTCCTCCCTGGTGCTGACATCCAGCTCCACCCTGACACTGGACTTCTTAAAGGGAAATATCATCAAGAAGATGGACGAGAAGAAGCAGCTTCTCACCATGAGAATTTTTTTAGTGTTCTTTGTGGTAATTTCCGTTGTGATTGCCCTTGACCCGCCCACCTTTATCGCACAGCTCATGGGTATTTCCTGGGGAGCTCTGGCCGGCGCGTTCTTAGCGCCTTTCATGTACGGACTGTACTGGAAGGGCGTGACGAAATCCGCTGTCTGGGCAAGCTTTATCTGTGGCGTGGGCATTACCGTGTCCAACATGTTCTTCCATTTTATTGCTTCTCCCATCAACGCAGGAGCCATAGCCATGGTGGCAGGATTAATCGTAGTGCCGGTGGTAAGCCTTATCACCCCGAAGCTTTCCGGCGATAAGGTAAACGAAATCTTTGAATGTTATGAAGAAAAAGTTACGGTAGAACAGAAACTGGTTCTGACCGATGAGGAAGAAAAATGTGAGAAATAGTACATTTTTACATTTTCACCATTGACTTTTCAATCTTAAAGGTTTACACTGAATACAGTTAAATATGGAACATAAGGTAAGAGTGGTCGCGTACCACTCTTTCTTAATGCCCGGGGCATATGTTCCAATCACTTACAACTTCATATTGAGAAAGGAAAAAGACATGTCAAGAAAAGACTACGAAAGCAGAACGGAAAAGCTGCTTTTACCCATTGCAGAAGGCTGCGGGGTGGAAATCTATGATGTGGAATACGTCAAAGAGGGAGCGGATTATTATCTGCGCGCCTACATTGACAAACCGGAAGGTGTAAACATCAATGACTGCGAAACAGTGAGCAGGGCATTGTCGGATGCACTGGACAAAGAGGACTTTATCGAAGATGCGTACATCCTGGAGGTATCCAGTCCGGGACTGGGCAGAACCTTGAAAAAAGATAAGCACCTTCAGAAAAGCATAGGGAAAGAAGTGGAAATAAAGACCTACAAGCCCATTGAAAAATGTAAGGAATTTGCAGGCATCTTAAAGAGCTTCGATGACAAGAGCATTACCATTGAAACAGAAAACGGTGAGCAGACCTTTGAAAGAAGCGATGTGGCGCTCATCAGGCTGGCACTGGATTTTTAGCGGATATATAGAATATAGAACACAGGAGTATAAATCCTCTCCTCGTCAAGGGACTCGGATTTTTGCTCCGCAAAAACAAGGAGTATAAATCCTCTCCTCGTCATGGAGACTCGGATTTTTGCTCCGCAAAAACAAGGAGGATATGGGAAAATGAATAAAGAATTAATGGAGGCACTTGACATACTGGAGAAGGAGAAAGAAATCAGCAAGGAAACTCTGTTCGATGCGATTGAAAATTCCCTTATGACAGCATGCAAGAATCACTTCGGAAAAGCAGATAATATTAAGGTGGAAATTGACAGGGATACCTGCGATTTCCTCTGCTATGCGGAAAAGGAAGTCGTACCCACAAAGGAAGATGTGGAAGACGACTGCCTGCAGATTGCACTGGATGACGCAAAGGAAATTTCCAAGAAGGCAAAGGTGGGAGACATCCTGCATGTGGAGATCAAGTCCAAGGAATTCGGACGTATTGCCACCATGAATGCCAAGAACGTGATTTTACAGAAAATCCGCGAAGAGGAAAGAAGCGTTATCTTCAACCAGTATTATGAAAAAGAACATGACGTAGTTACCGGTGTGGTACAGCGTTATGTAGGAAAAAACATCAGCATCAATTTAGGAAAAGCCGATGCCATGTTAAATGAGAGCGAACAGGTAAAGGGTGAAGTATTCAAGCCCACCGAGAGAATTAAGGTTTACATTCTGGAAGTGAAGAACACCCCGAAGGGACCCCGCATCAATGTCAGCAGAACGCATCCGGAATTAGTAAAGAGACTGTTTGAGTCCGAAGTTATGGAAATCAAGGACGGCACCGTAGAAATCAAGAGCATTGCCCGTGAAGCCGGAAGCCGTACCAAGATTGCCGTATGGAGCAACAACCCCAACGTGGATGCCGTGGGTGCCTGCGTCGGCATGAATGGTGCCAGAGTAAACGCTATTGTGGAAGAGCTCCGCGGAGAAAAGATTGACATTGTAAACTGGGATGAGAACCCCGGCAATCTGATTCAGAATGCTCTTTCTCCCGCCAAGATTGTAGCCGTATTTGCAGACCCGGATGAAAAGACCGCTAAGGTAGTCGTACCCGATTACCAGTTATCTCTTGCCATCGGTAAGGAAGGCCAGAACGCAAGACTGGCAGCAAGACTGACAGGCTACAAGATTGACATCAAGTCCGAAACCCAGGCAAAGGATGCACCGGGCTTCCGTTACGAAGACTATATGGATGAGTACGAAGATGACGGCTACGATGCTGAGGAGTACGAGGAAGAGGTAAGAGAGGCCGAAGAGGAAGGTGCTGATACCGACAATGAATAAAAAAATTCCCTTAAGACAGTGCGTGGGCTGCGGTGAAATGAAGAATAAAAAAGAAATGATGAGAGTCTTAAAGACACCGGAGGATACCATCGTACTGGATTTAACAGGTAAAAAGAACGGAAGAGGCGCATACCTTTGTAAGAGTGGCGAATGCTTAAAGAAAGCACGCAAAAACAAAGGCATCGAGCGTTCGTTCAAAATGAGCATACCGGATGCGGTATATGAGGAACTGGAGAAGGAGTTTAGTGAGACAAATGCAGAATAAAATATATGGACTGCTGGGGCTCGCAGCGCGTGGAAGAAATGTGGTAAGCGGCGAGTTTGCAACGGAAAATGCAGTGAAAAACGGTTCTGCTGTGCTGGTTATTGTAGCGAAGGATGCATCAGACAATACCCGGAAACTATTCCATGACAAATGTTCGTTCTATGAAGTGCCTGTTTTTGATTACGGCATGAAAGCGGAATTAGGACATTGTATCGGAAAGGACGAAAGAGCCGCCCTTGCCGTCGTGGACGAAGGTCTTGCAGAAAAAATGATTCAATATCTGAACGCATCCGAAAATTAGGAGGTAATAATTGCATGGCAAAAATTAAGATACATGAACTTGCAAAGGAATTTGGTGTACAAAGCAAAGAGGTCATTGCCTTTCTGCAGAGTAAGGGCATCGAAGCCAAAGCGGCACAGAGTGCGGTAGAGGATGATGCAGCCGGCCTTGTAAGAAAGCACTTCGGCAGTGGAGCTCCCAAGCCCGCAGCAGAGGAAAAAGAAAGCAAGGCGGCGCCCAAAGCAAAGGAAAGCACCAAAACGGCAGAAACGAAAGAAGCAGTTAAAACAGATACAAAGGAAGCAGGTAAACCCGTGGAAAACAAAGAAACCGTAAAGGCAGCGGAGAACAAAGAAGCAGGAAAGGAAAATGCGGAAGCGCCCAAGAAGAAAAAGACGATTATCTTTGTCAGCAATCCACAGAATTCCCGTGTACCCGGTCAGCCCTCCGGCAGAAACAACCAGGGTCAGGGAAACCGCGGCGGCATGAACGGTAACCAGGGTCAGAACCAGAGAAACAACCAGAATGTCCGCTCCGGACAGCCTGCACCGGTCCGTCCCATTAAACCGCTGACACCTCCTTCTCCAACACCCAGTGTGCAGATGGTACCGTCCCGTCAGCCTCAGAAGGCAGTTCCCAAGGCAGAACCCGCAAGGGAAGAGAAGCTTCAGAGCCAGACAGACAATACGGCTGCAGCAGGCACTGCTGCTCCTAAGCCTGCTGTAGAAAGACCCGCAACGGATAGAACGGCTGCAGAGCGTCAGGCAGACAGACCCGTACAGGCAAATGCGGCAGACAGACCTTCCTATGGAAACCGTGACAATCGTAACGGCCAGGGAGGCGACAGACCTTACGGAAACAGAGATAACAGAAACGGTCAGAGCGGCGACAGACCTTACGGAAAAGGCGGCAGACAGACCTTCCTATGGAAACCGTGACAATCGTAACGGCCAGGGAGGCGACAGACCTTACGGAAACAGAGACAACAGAAACGGCCAGGGCGGTGACAGACCTTACGGAAACAGAGATAACAGAAACGGCCAGGGTGGCGACAGACCTTCCTTCGGCAACCGCGACAACCGGAACGGTGCCGGAAGAGACGGCGGATTCCGCAAACCCGGTCAGGGCGGCAGCAAGGGCTTTGCTCCCGAAACAACCGCTAAGGATGCGGAGAAGCACAGAGATGAAGAAAAGCGCCGTATCAGCCAGGAGAAGGATAAACGCTCCCGCAAGGACTTCATGTATGAAGAAGAGGAACCGTTAAAGAACAAGCCCGGCAGATTTATCAAACCGGAAAAGAAGAAGGAAGAAGCAACCGAAGAAGCCATTAAGGTTATTGTGCTGCCTGAAACCATTACCATCAAGGATCTGGCAGACAAGATGAAGGTGCAGTCTTCCGCTATTATCAAGAAGCTCTTCTTAGAGGGCAAAATGGTTACCGTAAACCAGGAAATTTCCTATGAAGAAGCCGAAAACATCGCCATGGAGTATGACATCCTCTGCGAAAAGGAAGTCAAGGTCGATGTTATCGAAGAGCTGCTGAAGGAAGATGATGAAAACGATGAAAATCTGGTTTCCCGTCCTCCCGTTATCTGTGTTATGGGTCACGTTGACCACGGTAAAACATCCCTCCTGGATGCCATCCGGAAGACCAACGTTACCGACAGGGAAGCAGGCGGTATTACCCAGCACATCGGCGCTTATACCGTATCTGTCAACAACAGAAAGATTACCTTCCTCGATACACCCGGACACGAAGCATTTACCGCTATGCGTATGCGTGGTGCCAACGCAACGGATATTGCCATTCTGGTAGTAGCGGCCGACGACGGCGTTATGCCCCAGACAGTGGAGGCAATTAACCACGCCAAGGCAGCCGGCATTGAAATTATCGTGGCAGTCAACAAGATTGATAAGCCCAATGCCAATGTGGATCGTGTAAAGCAGGAGCTTACCGAATACGAACTGATTCCGGTAGACTGGGGCGGAACCACAGAATTTGTACCTGTATCCGCAAAATCCGGTGAGGGTATCGATGATCTGCTGGAAACCATTCTGCTTACCGCGGATATTCTGGAATTAAAAGCTAATCCTAACAGAAAGGCAAGAGGTCTTGTCATCGAGGCCGAGCTGGATAAGGGACGCGGTCCCGTTGCCACCATTCTGGTACAGAAGGGTACCCTGCATGTGGGTGACTTCATTTCCGCAGGCGCAAGCCATGGTAAAGTACGTGCCATGATTGACGACAAGGGCAGAAGAGTAAAAGAAGCCGGACCTTCCACACCTGTGGAAATCTTGGGTCTTAACGATGTACCCAGTGCCGGTGAAGTATTTCTGGCACATGACAACGATAAAACAGCGAAATCCTTTGCGGATACCTATCTTGAGCAGAACAAGGAGAAGAAGCTGGAAGAAACCAAGAGCAAGATGTCTCTGGATGACCTGTTCTCCCAGATTCAGGAAGGTAACTTAAAGGAACTGAACCTGATTGTAAAGGCTGACGTTCAGGGTAGTGTGGAAGCCGTTAAGCAGAGTCTGCTTAAGCTTTCCAACGAAGAAGTTGTGGTAAAATGCATCCATGGCGGTGTAGGTGCCATCAACGAATCCGACGTTATGCTGGCAAGCGCATCCTCCGCAATTATCATCGGCTTCAATGTACGTCCTGACGCAACCGCAAAGGCAACAGCCGAAAGAGAAGGCGTGGATATCCGTCTGTATAAGGTAATTTATCAGGCTATCGAGGATATCGAAGCAGCCATGAAGGGTATGCTTGATCCCGTATTTGAGGAAAAGGTTATCGGCCATGCGGAAGTACGTCAGATTTTCAAGGCATCCGCAGTGGGCAACATTGCCGGTTCCTATGTACAGGACGGTGTCTTCCAGAGAGGCTGCAAGGTTCGTATCACCAGAGGCGGCGAGCAGATTTACGAAGGCGAGTTAGCATCCTTAAAGAGATTCAAGGATGATGTAAAGGAAGTAAAAGCAGGCTACGAATGTGGTCTGGTATTTGACGGCTTCGACAAGATGCAGGAGCTTGATATCGTAGAAGCTTACATCATGGTTGAAGTACCGCGCCAGTAATAGTGTGAAGATAAATTTCACAAGTGAACAGAGTTCACTTTGCAAATATTGGGCAGAAGCCCAAAGTTTGCAGATTATGAAGGGAATATAGCAATATGAGAAAAAACAGCGTGAAGAATACCCGTATTAACGGGGAAGTGCAGCGCGTTTTGGCGGAAGTTATCCGGGGAGAAATCAAAGATCCCCGGATTTGTCCGCTTACAAGCGTCGTTGCGGTAGAAGTGGCTCCCGACCTTAAAACCTGCAAGGCATGGATCAGTGTCCTTGGGGATGAAGAGGCGAGAGAAAATACCTATAAAGGCTTAAAGAGTGCAGAAGGTTACATCCGTAACCGCCTTGCCAAGACCATCAATCTGCGCAATACACCGGAAATTACATTTATCATGGACCAGTCCATTGAGTACGGTGTCAATATGTCCAGAAAGATTGATGAAGTCATGGAAGAACAGAACGGGAAGGCATAAGGTTATGGATATTTTACAGGAGTGTAGCGGGGCAAAGATCATCGGTATCAGCGCCCATGTAAGACCGGATGGAGATGCCATAGGCTCCGGCATGGCACTGTATCTGTTTTTGAAAAAGAAGATGCCGGGAGCAAAAATCCACTGGTATTTAGAGAACATACCCGATGGATTTACCCATCTTCCCCATTTGTCCGAAGCGGATACGGAATACCGGAAAGAAGAGCATTTTGACGTGTTCTTTGCACTGGACACCAATGCGGAGAGACTGGGCGGCGCGGAAGAATTTTTCAACTGTGCGGCAAAAAAAGTGCATATTGACCATCATATCAGCAATGTGCCCGGCTGCGGGGACGTGAATTTAGTAGTGCCCGACGCCAGCTCTACGGCAGAGGTGCTTTACGGTTTAATTCCCAAGGAGGATATGGATACGGAGATTGCTACGGCAATCTATACCGGCATTATTCATGACACCGGTGTGTTCCAGTATACCAACACCTCTCCGAAGACCATGCAAATCGGCGCGGAACTGATTGGCTACGGCTTCCCTTTTGCACAAATTATAGAGGAAAGCTTTTACCAGAAGACCTATCTGCAGACCCAGGTACTGGGAAGAGCCCTGATTGAAAGCATCCGATTTATGGACGGACAGTGTATTTTCAGCTGCATGGATCAGGAAAAAATGGCATTTTACGGAGCAAGACCCTCCGACCTGGACGGCATTGTCAACCAGCTCAGAAACATTGCCGGCGTGCACTGCGCAATTTTTATTTACGAAAAAGAACACATGGAATACAAGGTCAGCATGCGTTCCGATGAATATGTGGATGTGGCAAAGGTAGCATCCTTCTTCGGCGGCGGCGGACATGTCCGGGCAGCCGGCTGCACCATCCGCGGCACCATGCATGATGTAATCAACAACCTGTCCGGGCAGGTTGCACTGCAGTTGGGACAGTAATATAAGTGAGAAACGGATTGCATTCCGGTTAAGACAGGCAGGAATAAAAGAAGTGCGGCAGGCAGTCTGGCTGACTGAACACATGGGAATTGACAAGGGAGGGAAAAGCATTGTACAACGGCATTATCAATATTTATAAGGAAAAAGGCTTTACCTCCCATGATGTGGTAGCCAAGATGCGGGGAATACTCAGACAGAAAAAAATCGGACATACCGGCACTCTTGACCCGGATGCCACCGGTGTACTGCCGGTGTGCTTAGGCAGCGCCACCAAGCTCTGCGACATGCTGACGGACCGGGACAAGGAATACGAAGCGGTGATGCAGCTTGGTATCTCCACGGATACCCAGGATTTGTCGGGAGAGGTGCTAAAGGAATGTCCTGTCACGGTAACGGAAGAAGAAGCACGAAATGCCATTCTTTCTTTTATCGGGGACTATGACCAGATTCCCCCCATGTATTCCGCATTAAAGGTCAACGGCAAAAAGCTTTACGAACTGGCGAGAGCCGGTAAGGAAGTGGAGCGTCAGCCCAGAGCGGTTACCATTTACGATATAACCATTTTGGACATGAAGCTGCCGGAGGTGACCTTCCGGGTATCCTGCTCCAAGGGTACTTATATCCGGACACTCTGTTATGACATCGGTGTAAAATGCGGATGCCTTGCCGCCATGAAAAGCTTAAAGCGCATCAAGGCGGGGGTATTTAGAGAAGAGAGCGCCATCACCCTGGCAGAGCTGGAAAAATTGCGGGATGAAGAAAGAGTCGGCGAGGTCGTGGTGCCTGTGGACCATTTCTTTGTGGAACTGGCGCCGGTGCATATCCCGGACGAATTTATAAAGTATATCAAAAACGGTAATTCCTTTTATCCGCAGCAGATAAAGGAAAGAATAGGCTTTGGAGACGGTGAAGATGTGCGTGTCTATGATGAGGCAGGCAGATTTTACGGCGTCTATACCATGAAGCGGCAGGAAGGCCGTTTCGTACCGAAAAAGATGTTTCTGGAAAATGACTTAAAGTGATGGATGCGTCTGCAACGGAAGCGATGATGCGGACACGATGGAAGTAATAGATGTGTGCATGGTGAAAGCAATGATGCATATACAGTAAGTGTGAAAGCAATCTGAAGATTTGGATGGAGAAATACAGCAATGGAAATCATTACCGGTACAGCGGATTTTTATATTAATGATGAGACAGCAGTGGCAATCGGAAAATTTGACGGTGTGCACATCGGGCACCGGGCGCTTCTTGACGAAATCCTGAAGCAGAAGGAGAACGGCAAAAAAGCATGCGTCTTCACATTCGACCCTTCACCGGCTGTTTTCTTCGGTGACGGTAAGGAAAAACAGCTCACCACCAGAGAGGAAAAGAGAGAAATCTTTGAACGTCTGGGAATTGATATTTTAGTGGAATACCCCTTAAACCGTAAGGTGGCGGATATGTCGCCAAGGGATTTTGTGGTCAATGTGCTTTGCAACCGCATCAATGCCGTTTATGTGGCGGCTGGCAGCGACCTTTCTTTCGGTCGAAGAGGGGAAGGCAATGCGGCGCTTTTAAGGATTCTGGCGCCGGAATGCGGCATGACGGTGAAAATCATTGACAAGCTTTTGTATGAAGGCAGGGAAATCAGCTCCACCTATGTGCGGGAAACTCTGGAAAAGGGTGATATGCGCCTGACGGAAACCCTGCTCGGAGAAGCTTATTTTATCTGCGGCAAGGTAACACACGGCAGACAGCTTGGACGCACCCTGGGGATGCCGACCTTAAACCTGATTCCGGATGAGAGCAAAATGCTGCCTCCGAGAGGTGTTTATTATTCCGGCGTTATGATACGGAACTGCTACTACAGTTCCACCACCAATATCGGCTACAAGCCCACCATTGAGCAGGACAAGCCTGTGATGTGTGTGGAAACCTATGTGTATGACTTTCACGAGGATATCTACGGAGAGGATATTTCCGTATATCTTTACGAATTCCGCCGCCCCGAGCAGAAATTTGCCGGCATTGAGGCGCTGAAAGAACAGATGCAGAAAGACATTGCCGCCGGCAGGGAATACGCGAAGGAAAAATAGTTTCCAGTACCCAAGGGAAAGCTGGAAAATGGGTACAGGAGAGAAAAAGTGTCTTTCATACCCAAGGGAAAATCTGAAAATGGGTACAGGAAAGAAAAAGATGCTTTCATACCCAAAGGAAAGCCTGGGAATGGGTACAGGAGAGAAAAAGTGTCTTTCATACCCAAAGGAAAGCTGGAAAATGGGTACAGGAGAGAAAAAGTCTCTTTCATACCCAAAGGAAAGTTTAAGAATGGGTACAGAAAGAAAAAATGGATAGAAATACCCAAAAGAAAAGGAAAATGGACTGGTAACCTTTTGCTGGAAAATGAAATTGGAAAAATTTAATAAGTTTCTTTGTGCATAGACGGTTGACGCGAGAAAAAGGGATTGCTATAATAAATCCGTAACAAAGATGTAACAATTAACACAGATATAGCAACCGGGATGTAATAACAAAGAGGTTATACCCGGTTTACGAAGGGACTTACAGGTTAAAATAGATGAACTACAATAGAAAAATAAACAAATTAGCTATAATCGGCGCCGTAGGATTTTTAGCAGTAGCTTCTCTTTCCAACCCGATGGAAAGTAGGGCAGCGGGAACGGTAGCCATAAATGATATTATGCCCACAGCGGGTGGAATTTTTGATCTGAAGCTGGACGAAGACTCCTGCTTAAAAGCAGCGGAGGCAACTACGGAAGGCATGTATTGGGGCTATAACCATTTAGGCATTGCCGATGTGGAAACCGGTAACTTAAATGTCAGAGCCATTCCTGCCACAGACGGCAAATTAGTGGGAAAGATGCCGAAAGGATCTGCCTGCGAAGTGGTGGAGATGAACGAGGACGGTACCTGGGCACATATTAAATCCGGAGATGTTGACGGCTATGTAAGCACCGATTATCTGTATACCGGCGCCGATGCCGGAATGAGAGCCATGGAATTAGTAAAGACAGTAGCAGTGGTTAATGCGGATGCTCTTAAAGTAAGAGAGCAGGCAGGCATGGATGCTACGGTTCTGACATCCGTACCCAAGGGAGAGGAACTGGAAGTCGTTGAGCAGTTAGACGGCTGGGTAAAAGTATCCATTGACGGTGAAGATGCGTATGTTTCCTCAGAATATGTGACGGTAGAAGAAAAACTGGATACTGCTGTCACCATGAGCGAACTCCTTTACGGTCAGGGAGTGTCCAACCTCAGAGTCGATATCGTAGAATATGCAAAACAGTTTTTGGGTAATAAGTATGTGTACGGCGGCAGCAGCCTTACCAAAGGAACGGACTGTTCCGGTTTCACAATGTCGGTATACAAGCACTTCGGCATCAGCCTGTCCCACTCTTCCAGAGCACAGGCGAATGAAGGAAAGAAGATTACAGCAGCCGATTTACAGCCCGGCGACCTGATTTTCTACGGTGGAAGCTCAGGCTCCATCAACCATGTGGCAATGTATATCGGCGGCGGCAAGGTTATTCATGCATCCAGCCCCAAGACCGGCATCAAGATATCCAATTACACTTACCGTACACCGGTGAAGTATGTAAGCATTATCAAGGAATAACGGGAGTAAGACGTTTCCCGACGAAATCGGCAGCTGACATAGAAATGCTGTTACGGAGAAAAACGGCAATGGGAACGGATAAAAGAAAGGGCAAATATGGAACAGATACAAAATGGGTTTCTGCAGCTTTCCGAGAGCGCAGAGAAGGAAATTACCGAAACAATGCCACCCGAAGAAGAAATGAACGACTTAGCGGATTTCTTCCGTATTTTCGGAGATGCCACCAGATTAAAAATCCTCTATGCACTGAAATTTTCGGAAATGTGCGTGCTCGATATTGCCCAGCTTTTAGGCATGTCCCAGTCGGCAATTTCCCACCAGCTCCGTGTCTTAAAGCAGATGGACCTGGTGAAAAACAGAAGGGACGGCAAGACCATTTTCTATTCCCTTGCGGATGCACACATCGTGACTATTTTAAGCCAGGGTCTTGACCATATTGAAGAGTAGGGACCAAAACAGAATTGTGAATAAAAGCTCAAATCTTATGAAAGTAGGATTTGAGCTTTTTTGTACGAAAAGAAAAGTCCTGTTTATCAACGATATAATTTTATGAAAAGCATTTAAGATATAGGTGAAAGATAAATAAGTGTTTAAAAACCATATGTACCTCCATATAATAAAATGCTCCTACCTTTTGAGTAGGAGCATCAGATAGTATCTTCTCATTGAGCTTTCTTTTGTTTACCCTGCTCGTGGCTCTACGAACCAGTTCTAAATGGAATATATGGAAAATAATACTAATTTATGCGGCAAATTTTGTATAGAATTACTTCCTAAATAATCGAAATATTGTATCACCTTTTTCTCATGGCCTTGATCAGATTGATAAGGGCATCTGTTTCTTCCGGTGTCAGACCGGAGAAATCAATTTCCCGTTTGCGTTCCACTTCTAAAAGATAATCTGTGCTCACATCAAAAATACCGGCAATATGTATGAGCACATCATAGGATGGCTGTCGTATGCCGGTTTCATATGCACTAATCACGGACTTGGTGAGACCAAGCCTTTGAGCGAGTTGAGCCTGCGACATATCCTTTTCACGACGTAAAGCTTTAAGTCTATTGCCAAAATTTACCATTTTATGACCTCCAATGTCACCATGATACTATAACGCAAGTATTCCATAGGTTGATAAAATATTCATATAGTTGACACTTAATATTAAGTGAAATATAATAATGTTAAAACGATAATTCAAAGATAGCGAAGAGTATAGGCTATATTTTACGATAAATTTTGCTATGGTTGAATGGAAAATGAGGAGGGTTATAGTTATGTACAGAAAGGGTAAGGCAAAACGAATAGCAAGTATTACTTTGGCAGCGGTACTTCTTACGGCAACGTTGTTTGAGGGCAAAGTGAATGTAGTGGCAGCAGAAAGCAGGGAGCAAGTATCTTCTACCACAGGAGAAGCCATTGTAATGACAGAAACAAAGAGCATTAGTGCTGGTGATGTCAGTGGTGGGGATATCAGTGATGGAGATACGGAGAAAGAAGATGAAAAAAATATTTCTGGAGAAAGTGTTACCAGTGGTATTTCCAGAGGCTGCGCATGGACCATTGATGCGGAGGGAAAACTTGTAGTCCGGGACAGTGACGGAACCTATGGCACTGATAACTGGGGATGGAAGGACTATAAAGATAAAATAAAAACAGCAGATGTAAACATTTCCTATGCAGATTTGAGGGGGATGCTTGAGGATTGTATATCTTTAACAAGTGCAAAGGTTAAAATTGATGATGCCGTGGGCCATGGAACTGAGGGATTTTTTTCAGGATGTGTAAGTTTATCAGATATAGACATAAGTGGACTTAATACACAAAATGCTACGAATATGGACCATATGTTTTATAGATGTGGGAAGCTAAAATATGCAGATATAGAAAATTTCAATACACAAAATGTTACGGATATGAGCTACATGTTTTTTAGATGTGAAAGTCTAAAAAGTATAGATATAGGGAAACTCAATACGCAAAATGTTACAAATATGAGCGGCATGTTTGGATACTGTTATAATTTGTTCAATATAGATGTGAGCGGTTTTTGTACTCAAAATACTACAAATATGAGTAATATGTTCAGGGCATGTCATAGTTTGGCTAAAATAGATGTGAGCGGATTTAATACACAGAATGTCACAGATATGAGCCAAATGTTTGAAGAGTGCTTTAATTTGACTGAAATAAATGTTAGTAATTTTGACACTGCTAATGTTACAGATATGAATAGCATGTTTAGGTATTGTGAGCGATTAATAAGTCTTGATTTGACCAAATTTGATACACATAATGTTATATATATGCATAAAATGTTTTCGCAATGTGAAAATTTAATTAATATAGATGTTAGTAACTTTAATACAAAAAATGTAATAAATATGCATGAGATGTTTTCAGAGTGTAGAAGCCTTACAAACATAGATGTGAGTGGTTTTGATACAAGCCAAGTTACAGATATGAGTGGTATGTTTTATGACTGTAGTAATCTGACGAGTATAGATATAAGCGGATTTGACACCGGACAACCATGGACAATGGATATGAATAGTATGTTTACAGGTTGTACAAATATTCAATCTATAAAAGTATTTCCGAATTTAAGCAGTGAAATTGATTTACCCATTTCACCTATGTATGATGAAAAAGGAAATAGTTATACACAGTTTCCACAGAAATTGCCACAAGGTATATGGTTATATACAGAAAAAATACAAACACTGGATAAGAATAGCGTTCAAGTTACTGACAACGTAGCATCTATTATTTTTTCTGATAAAACAAATAAACAAATAATAAAGAATGTAAATGTTACGGATGGTACATCTACATATAGCGGAACAGATTTGATTCAAATTCCTATGTCCCAGACCACTGATAAAAAAACACTGACAATAACAGCGGATGGATATTATACAGTAGAAAAAAGAGTTACCTTAAAAAAGGGAGAAGTTACATATATTTCGCTAACCCCTAAAAAAAGTGACACAAATCTTGTTATTGTAGATGTTATGGGAGTGTATAATGATGAAATCTATGATTTGATAAGCCAGAATTTTAATATGGCATATGCTCCTAATATAGCAACAAAAGACAATTTAACGTATGGAAGTATAGACATCACAGTAAAAGCAGAAAGTAATATCCTTAAATATGAATTAATTCAAGATGATAAAATTCTGCAATCAAGTACAAATGGCCAATTTTCCATAAAGGTTATTACGCAGGAAGGAAGTACAAGCTATACTTCTCCGGTGACAGATGAATTGATAAACGGAAAGAAGTTATATGTACGGGTGACTGATAATAATGGAAATCAAATTCAAGAAGTATTAAGTATTAATATTTCAAAGAGTTATACCAGTCAGAAAACACAAACACAAAAAGCAAATCTGAAAGTTGGAAAGTCCTTAAAAATAAGTGTGCCAGAGAATATTCCGTTGCTTGGAGGCGGAATGTTAAACATTGGATTACAGGAAAAGGATATGCCTGTTGAATTGTCTATAGATGAAGACGGAAAAGTCAGATTTGCACTGAATAAAAAAGCTATTTCCTCTATGGATGAGTTTGAAAAAGATTATAAAGATTTGGTTAAGAGAGCAAAAAATTTAAGTCAGGCATCACAGACCTTTGGGGGAACTCCGCAAACATTTGGGGGTGGATTCTTCAATGTAGGAGGAAAGGTATGTGGATACGGAGAAGGGAATATCAGTGAAATTACGGAAGGAAATATTACCTTAAAGGTAGGAATTTATGCAGAAATAGAAGGAAGAGGTGGTTACAAACAATATTTTTTTGTAGGATTTGTTCCTTTAAATATATTTGTTGAGGGTTCTGTTTCAGCGAAACCGGAATTTCAGGCAAAGCTTACGGTAGAAAACTATAAAATTACAAATTTTGATTTCTCTGGTGGCAGCATGAATGTAAAAATTCAGCTTACTGCAGGCGGCGGTGTCGGCGTAGGGGTAGAAGTGAATGCATCGATATCAGGAAGTGCCAATTACATTTATAAACCTGCAAGAGATTATCAAAAAGTGTGGCTTGATGCATCAGGAAAAGTTTCTTTGATACTTGGTTGGTATGAAAAAGAGTTATGGGAATCTAAGGAATATAGTGTAGTTTTATATGAATCTGGAAAAGACGAAAATAAATATATGGTAGATTCAGTCTGTAGTCAAACAAGCACCATCACCAACGATTCTTTTAAGCCTATGAGCCGTAATTATCTGGCAAATCAGGCCGGATATCAAGCGTTGGCGGCAAGTGGAATAGAGAGCGTTGATACGGAGATTTCCGATAAACAGATAGTAAAGGCGGCGGTATACCCGTTTGCGGATCCCAAGATAGTATATGCAGGGGGAAAGCAGTATTTGTTCTGGCTGGAAGACATTATCACCAGAAGTGCAAATAACAGAGCAGCACTGGTTTATTCGTTATCGGACGATGGTAAGAAGTGGTCGGAACCGGTACAGATTATTCCAGAGGAAGAAAACAGTACACCGGATTTAGGATACGATGTTTATGCGGATGAGAATAATATTTATATTGTCTGGCAGGATGGAGTCAGGGAGTTAGGTGAAGAGGAAGATATTGAGGCTATGGTGGAAAGTATGTCTATCCGAAGTGCCGTGATGGATGCTGCTACCGGACAGATTCTTTCTACAGAAACGCTAACGGACCATGCAGCCTATTATATGTATCCACAGGTTACAACGGAGGGAACGGATAGGTATGTGGCTTATGTGGAAAATTTACTGGATGGAGAGAGCATCGTTGCCAACAACACCCATAAATTCTTCTATACGGTAAACGGTTCGGAAAAACAGATTGCATTACCCGACAAATACCAGATTATCAATATGGATTTAGGTACCTTCTCTGATGGAATATATGCGGTTTGTGAAGTAGATACAGACGGTGATATACAGACCGATACGGACAGAGAACTGTTTGCTTTCAATCTGAAAACGGGAAACAGTGTGCGTCTGACAGAGAATGAAGTTGCGGATACTTACCCGGTATTATCTAAGAGTGGAAATCTCTATTGGAATTGTGGAAATGAAATTCAGATGATGAGCAGCACCGAGAATACAAAAAAGGTGGTCATGAATGGCGAGAAATTCAGCAATTCAGCTATTTTTACCGTTATTACCACAGCGGATGCAAAAGACTGGATTTTATTTGAAAATGCAGACTGGGATGCGGACGGTACACTGGCTGTTTACGGAATTGAACAAAAGACAGCAGGTGAATATGAACAGGTGATTAAGCTGGCTGATGTTAGTGGAGGTATTGTTTCTAAAATTACCGGTTTACAGAATGGAAAAGAGCTTACTGTCGGATTGCTCGAAGGCGATTTCCTGGAAGACGGAACCATATTGAAGGATCTTTGTGTTTACCATATTGGGGAAAATACGGATATTTCTGTGACAGGGGTAACGTACGAGATTGCACAGGCTACAGAAGGCACCGCCCTGCCCTTAAAGGTAGAATGCTATAATAATGGAAATACAACGATTCAACAGGCAGAAATTGCTGTAGACGGTAAGACTATCTGTACATTAACGGATTTGGACTTAAAACCCGGTGAAAGCAGAGAAATTGCAGTAGAAGGATATACTGTGCCGGAAGGACTGAAAGAGCCTAAGGAATGCACATTAACTGTTAAAGTTCCGAATGATTCCCAGGAGCAGAACAATGAAGCCAAGTTTTCAGTAGGACTACCGGATGCTAAAGTTTCTGTTTCCACAAGACAGCTGGAGGGACATTACTGGCTGGATATTGTTGTGAATAATGAAAATACATTTGCTTCTTCCGGTACACTCCGGGTATATAAAGACAAAATAGGTGGAGAGGCAATTTTTGAAACGGATTACAGTGGTCTGGTGAAAGGAACGGCCAATGCATATACCTTGTCTTTAGAGGATTATGATACTGAGTGTAAAAATTATTATGTAGATGTGCAGGACGATATGGATGGAAATATCGGTAATAACAGCACCTATGTTTATATAGGCTACGGAAGTGGTGTGGACATACCTACAGAGGAGGAGCCGGAAACAGAGCTGACAGATATTTCGCTTACAGAATCTGAGATTGCCTTGCAAGTAGGAGAGACACATACCTTTACTATAACTGTGGCACCGGACGACGCTATAGTGGACAATGCACAGCTTTTGTGGTCTTCTTCCAATCCCAAGGTGGCGACGGTGGATGATACCGGTGTAGTTACGGCTTTATCCTCCGGAAGCACCGTAATTTCGGTTCATTTTGGTAATCTGTCCGCACAGAGCAATGTGACGGTACAGGCGGGAAAACAGGATTTCATTACCATTTTGTTTGATACACAATGCAGTCAGCGCGTGGAGCCGTTAAGCGGCATTCTGGCAGGAAGTCAGGTTCCTCTGCCGAAACTAAAGGTAAACGGTGATAAATTCTTTGATGGCTGGTATACACAGGCTGAAGGCGGAGAATTGATTTCCGATAGCTATGTATTTACAAAATCCATGACGGTATATGCACACTGGGGTGACAGACCGGATGGTCTTTGGGCAGAAGAGCTGGCAGAGCAGACATATACCGGAAAAGCAATTAAACCCCAGCCGGTGGTATATGACAGGGATACACTTCTGGTGGAAGGAAAGGATTATACTCTTTCTTATAAGAACAACACAAAGGTAATGGATAAAGAGTCAGCCAAGGCCCCGACTGTTGTCATTAAGGGAAAAGGGAACTATAAAGGAACCGTGAATGTTACGTTCAGCATTGTGCCCAAGAGCATCGAGGACGAGGATATCCGGATAGATGACATTACCGTTATCGCAAATGGTAAATTGCAAAAGAAGGTACCTGTTGTAAAGTGGGGAAGTAAAACTTTACGTGCAAATAAAGACTACAGTATAGAATATACAGATGAAGCAGCAGATGCCTACAAAGCACCCGGAGTTTATACCATTACGTTGACCGGAAAAGACTGTTACAGCGGTACCCGGACAGTTACCTTAACGATTGCATCGGATAAAACCGTGCAGATTGGAAAATGCAGTGTGTCATCCATTGCGGCGCAGCCTTACCGGGAGGGAAATGCTATAGAGCCGGTACCGGTGGTAAAATATAAGGGACAGGTGCTTACAAAAGATGTGGACTACACGGTAACTTATAAAAATAATACGGATGTGGGAACGGCACAGGTAGTGATAACCGGTATGAACAATTATGTGGGAAGTCGGACGATAACTTTCAAAATTACCGGAACTGCCATTTCCAAGGCAAAAATTACTTATGATAAAACTGTTGAATATAACGGAAATCCCCAGGAACCGCAGATTTCTCTTACCATTGGAGAGAACGTATTGCAACAGGGCAAGGATTACGTTGTAGAGTACCAGAAGAATGTAAATGTGGGAAATGCTACCGCTCTGATTAAAGGAATCGGTGGTTATACCGGCAGTGTGAAAAAGAGTTTTCGGATTACGGCATATGATTTGACATTAAAAGATGTCACCATTGCGGATGAAGCGAATTTGTCGGCATTCTATGAACTGTCGGGGGCAAAACCTGCAATGACGGTGTACTACAAAGGACAGGAACTGGTAGCCGGTAAAGATTATACTTTAAGGTACAGCAATAACAAAAAGGTGGCGGATCAATCGCAGGCAAAAGCACCTACGGTTATCATAAAGGGAAAGGGCAACTTTAAGGGAACGCGCACGGTTACATTTAGTGTTTTACCTAAAGATGTAGCGGATGAACAGAATCCAATCCTCATTACAGCAGCAGATGTTCTGATAAACACAAAGGGAAAATACCAGACAAAGATAACCGTTAAGGACAGTCAGGGAAAGAAACTCACCCTGAATAAGGATTATGAAATTATCGGTTACTATGTTGGGGAAAAGGGAGGCACTGCTTTGCCGGCAAGTGCAAATCTTACGGCAGGCACCACACTCAGAGTGGCTATCCGCGGAAAAGGAAATTATACCGGAACCAAGGAAGCGGAATACAAGGTAATGCAATATGATTTGGCAAAAGTAAGGTTTAAGATTGCAAATCAGATATATACAGGAGAAGAAATTACCTTTGCTGCCGTTGATTTTGGTAATACTTCCGGTATCACGGTCCAGGGCAGCGGAAAGCTTCCCCTTCCTGTTTACGGAGAGGACTATATTATCACCGGATACCGTAACAATGTGAAAACGGGAAGTGCAACTCTTATATTAAAGGGAATTGGTGATAACTGGGGAGGTACCAAGGAAGTAACATTCCGAATTGTCCCCAAAGAATTGAAGTGGTTTTTTGATTTGATATTCTAAATCAGTTTGAGAGGCAGTCATTGATATGACTGTCTCTTTTTAGTTTGCCCAGCAAAGGTGTAATCTAATCGCTGTAAGTAAGTCTGTAAAGTGCCCTGATAGTGGGAAACTTACAGCGATAAAAAAACATAGGCATATCTATAAATAGCAGAACTGTCACTTAGGGAATTGTATGAATGGTTGGAAATCACCGTCTGTTATTTGATTATTCAAAAAAAGACCATAATTTATCAAAAAAAGACCATATAGAAAAACGAGGTAATGATATAATGATTTTATATTAATCTATGAAATGTTTTAGTATGTTATACAGCGATGAAACAGAGAAAATTACTGGAGGATTATGTAAAGGAGGAAAAAGATGTTGCTTGGTAATAGTTGGAGAGGAATATGCAAAAAAATTGTTATGTCGTGTATTATAATGATGGTGTTGCTAAATACGATACCGGATTTCTTTAATACAGGTCTTTCTATGGTTGATGCAGCAAGTGCACCAAGTGGGATCCTTGGGAATGGTACTGGAGGAATATATATTGATATTAATTCAGCACCTTATACAACATATCAAAAGAAACCTAGATGGGGAATAAATGCATATACAGAAGTTGGATGCGCTTGGTTCGCTTCAGCTAGAGTATATCAATTGACAGGAAAAGATAATCCGATATATTCGGGTAGTACATGGTATAATACGGCATATTCTACATATGGATTTACTAGAGGAAATGTGCCACAAGCCAAAGCTTTAGCATGTTGGGAAGGACATGTAGCAGTTGTAGAAGCTGTTAATGGAGATACTTTAATCGTTAGTGATGGTGGGCATACTGGTAATATAGAATATGGTGGAAGTGATGCAGCACATGGCTTTTGTGTGATTAGAGCCGTGGATAGAACAGAAATTGAAAGTAATATTTCAGGAAAATGGTTGGGTTATGTTTACTTGGGAAAAGTAGCTACTGAAGATTACAGGTCCTCGTTTCCCCTCAAAAACGGTGCAACTTATAAAATTGTAAGCGCACTTTCGGGAAAGACTATGGAGGTACCTAGTGGCACTACTGAAAATTCCAAACAGATAGGTGTTTGGTCTTATTCAGGTGAACCATGGATGCAATGGAAAGCAGTGCAGCAAGCAGATGGCTATTCTTTTATTAATGCATATACTGGTAAATGTCTGGATATTAAGGATGCATCGACATCCGGTGGGGCAAAGTTAACACAGTTTGATTATAGTGGTAATGCCGCTCAGCGTTTCAAACTTGTAGATAAAGGAAACGGAAAATATGGAATGATAGCAGTCTGCTCCAATTTGGCGGTTGATCTTTGCGGTTCAAGCAAAGAAAACGGTGCATTGCTTGATCAGCATGCATTTCATGGTGGAGATAATCAGTTATGGATTTTTGAACCGGTGGATACAGAAGCTCCGACTATTAGTGATGTGCAAATCAGTAACCTGAATGCAAATGGATATACAGTGTCTTGTAAGGTAGTGGATGCAGGTGGTGTTGCTGTGGTGCGCTTTCCAACCTGGACAGAGGCAAACGGACAGGATGATCTCCCGGCTGACTGGCCTACAAGTACCCGTGTTGTGGGTGATACCTATTATTATGATGTTAATACAGCAGATCACAATAATGAGGGAGGGGTATATAATACTCATATATATGCATATGATATAGCCGGAAATTACGCATCTTCGGGTGTATGTGTTACTGTAAATAAAGAAATACCATTGACCGGATTTAATATCAATGCAAGTAGCCTGAACATGTATATTGGAACCAGGGAAGCATTGCGGATTACCCAGTATACACCGTCAGATACCACGGATAACAGAACACCTATATGGACAAGCTCCAACAGTGCAATAGCAAGTGTAGACAGTACGGGAAATGTGGTTGCGCATGCGGCTGGAACAGCTGTTATTTCTTGTACGGTAATGGGAATAACAAGAACCTGTTCAGTGACGGTAGCGGAAATTGCTGCAGGAGAGTGGACAGACTGGACGGAGAGCCTGTCTGGTGATATTACAGGAGACACACATAATTATGAAGTACAGCAGATAACTCAATATCGATACCAGACAAAGCAGACAACAGAATCTCTTCAAAGTACATTAGCCGGTTGGACAAAATATGGGGAATACTGGGGAGGCTGGCAAACCAGTACAACAGAAGTAGCAGCGACAGATAGTCGTGAGGTTAATCGCCAGGATACTTTTGTAAAGACACAATATAATTATAGTCACTGGCATAAGGGAAATTACACGTCTCCGAGAGAACCGTCTGGATATACAGGGTATACTTATGAAGAAACCGGTTGGCTTGATTATGCATTGACATATTATGGAGATTCCTCAGTAGGGGGAAAGATGTATAAAGGTTCGGCAGAACTGGGACCATGTAAATGGAAAACAAACTGGAGCAATGAGCAGACAAGAGACATCTATAATACGACATGGAACTACAGAGATAAAGTTTATCAATACTATTTATGGAGTAATTGGAGCGAATGGTCTGAAAATCCGGTAAGTGCTAATGACAACACCAATGTTGAAACAAGAATATTATACAGATATAGAAAATTATCCTATCCATTAAAGGTGGAAAAAGTTTTAACAGGTGGAGACAATCATATAGTTAATCAGGTTATGAACTTGGAAGCGCAGGCATCCGGTGGACAGCCTTCTTATTGGTATAAGTTTACTGTTGTGAACCAAACAAATGGGCAGGAGGATATTTTACAGGAATACACAACTTCCAATAAGGTAAGTTGGACTCCTTCCAAGGCCGGTAAATATACAGTAAACGTTGATATAAAAGACAGTGCAGACACAGTGGTTACTTCCAGTGAGACAGTGACAGTATTACCGGAGCCCATTTTGATTTTATCGCAACCGCAGGATGCGAATCTTGAATGGGGACAAAATGGTGCTTTCAATGTACAGGTAGACGGAGATGCCTTTTATTATCAGTGGTATGTTTGCCGAAATGGAAGTGACATATTTGAAAAAGTGACGGCAGAGGAAAGTGGATATAATAGTAATACTTTGCAGGTCATAGGGAATATAGAAAATAAAAACGCAAAGTATAAATGTGTGATTAGCGGAAATGACAATCAGGTGGTAGAAACAAACACTGTCACACTTCATGTTAATATTCCGGAAATCAGTATAGAGGAAAGTCCAACAGATATTTCGGTAGAAGAAGGCTCTAATGCTTATTTTAGTCTGAAGGCATCCGGAGCAGATTTGAAATATCAATGGCAGTATTTTCCAAATGATAGTTCAGAATGGCTGAATTACAACGAAAAGCTTTCTGATTCGGATGATGCAGTCATTCAGATTGTTACATCTATGGAATGGAACGGTACAAAGTTCCGCTGCGTTATTACTGATTGTCAGGGCAAGCAGATTACTACAGAACCGGTGACATTGACCGTAACAGAAAAAGTAACAGTATATACCATAGAGTATATTTTAAATGGTGGAATTAATCACGAAGAAAATGTAGTCTCTTATCGTGCCGGAGAAACTATAACTTTGTTAGACCCTACATATGAGGGAAAGGTATTTGGCGGATGGTATACAGCAGATGGTAAACAAGTAACCAGTGTTAGCGGGGAAAGTATTGTCATTGAAGCAAAATGGTTTGACGTTGTAGATGATGAGAGAAAAACTGGGGAATTGTGGATTGAGGAAATACCAAATCAGTTATATACCGGCAAAGCTGTTAAACCGAAGATCAGAGTTTATAATGGACAAATTCTGCTGACAGAAAAAGTTGATTATACGGTTTCCTATAAAAATAATATTAAAGCGAATGATGCAACGGACATAAAGACAGCTCCGCAAGTTATCGTGACCGGAATCGGAAATTATACCAGTAAGGAAACGGCAACATTTGTTATCGAGCAGAAAGACCTCAATGATTATGATGTTACCATTGAAGATATTTGCGTGGCAGCAAACGGAAAACTTCAAAAATTGGTACCGACCATAAATTGGAACGGAAAGAAGTTACGGGCAAAGACAGACTTTGTTGTAGAGTATCCGGATAAGCAGGCAGGAGCTTATCAAAATATGGGTAAGTATACAGTTCGAGTTACCGGTACCGGAAATTTTACGGGCACAAGGGATGTGGAACTGGAAATTACGGGAACCAATCTGATTAGTAAAGCAGTAGTGGCTAAGATTGCAGACCAGGCATATACGGGAACGGAAATAGAACCGATGTTAAATGTCAGATATGGCTCTGTATATTTAACAAAGGATATAGATTATTCTGTACAGTTTGAAAATAATGTTACGACAGGTACTGCAACAGCAATTATTATCGGTAAGGGAAATTATGCCGGAGAAAAGAGAGTAACCTTTAAGATCATAGGAAAATCAATTAGCAAGGCTAAAGTTGAGAAGCTTCCGAAATCCGTGATTTATAATGGCACGAATGTAAATGAAGTAGATTATGAATTACGGTTTACAGAAAATAATGAAACAATTTTGCTGATTGAGAATGAAGACTATGTTGTAAGCTATCAGAATGCCGGAAAAGCGGGTACAGCTACCATTATTTTTACAGGAATTAACGGATATACAGGAACCTTGAAAAAGACATATAAAATTCTTCCATATGATTTAGGAGAAGATAATGAAAAGCTGATTGAAGTACAACTGGAAGAGAGTATGGCTTATATGAAGGGCGGTACAACTGCTAACATTGTAATAATCTGTGATGGTAAAAAACTTCAGATGGGCAAAGATTATACTTTAACCTATAAAAATAATAAAATTATTTCGGATGGAAATACAGGAAGGAAGACACCTACAGTTGTAGTGAAAGGTAAAGGAAACTACAAGGGAAGTAAGGAATTTACGTTTACTATTACTAGGCAAAAGATGAGTCTTTTGGCTATATCGGTTCCGGATATTTCCTACCAGAATAAAGCCGGAAAGTATATCTCAAAACCGGTAATTAAAGACATAAATGGAAAGACATTGACCGCAGGCGTAGACTATGAGAAACAGTTTACATATTCATACGCGGAAGATACAGTTTTGGCTGATGGAACTCTGCGCAAAGCTGGAACCATTATAAGCTCACGGGATGTTTTACCTGCAGGTACAAAAGTAACAATTACTGTACATGGAAAGGGCAATTACATTGGCGAACTCAGTGGCACATACCGAATTGTAAAAGCTGATATTGGGAAGGCAAGCGGCAAAGTATCGGCACAGGTTTATACGGGTAAACCAATTACCCCCGGTCAGGACTGTATCACCTTAAAAAGTGGTAAGATTTTGCTGACGTCGGATGATTACGAGATTGTTAGCTACAATAACAATATAAAGAAAGGGACAGCGACTGTAGTTGTAAAAGGTATCGGAAATTATGGTGGCACTAAGACTTTGAAGTTTACTATCAAGTCGAAGCTCTTTAGTTGGTGGTGGCGGTAGTCCTTTGCTTTTAACGATAAAACGTCAAACAAATTAAAAAAACATTAAATTACGAATAAACTCTTGCATCTGCTTTGCAGTCTGTGTTATCAT
>FR880813.1:13566-24272 GCA_000434615.1 Clostridium sp. CAG:510 | reverse complement strand
TGTAATTTACACCATTATATGGACGTAGCCCTTCATTAGCATCTGCATTCACACTCAAAATGTGAATATCTGAACTTCCATAGTTACTGGTTGATTCCGTAAACTGTATTACAATTGAATCCTTATCCGTATAGCGCAATTTATCTGTTCTCACAGTAATAAAATCCTCGCGCCATCCTGTTACACCTTGAAATTCTGAAACAACGGTTTTACCATCATCTAACATTACTCCCAGTATATTTCTATACTCATCCCCCTCATTAATGGTTCCCACAATGGCATAATCGGTAATGCCGTTTCCATCTACATCTATAGAATCACTTTCCCAATGTACTTTCATGTTTTCACATTCATCCAATAGTCTGCTTGTATCAATACTATTCCCACTCATATTTTTCTTTTGGCATTCCATTTTCCCAATATTTTCTTCAGTAAATGGTAAATATGGAATCTCCAGTTCTTGAACATTACCTTCATTTGCATTCAACCATTCCATATAGTCCGTTTCATCCATGGGAGTCGTTCCCCAGCCGTCTGTTCCTACATAATATACCGTTCCTGTTTCAGAAGTGTCTGCTTTATACGGATATTGGTCTGACATTCCGTTTAATTCCAAAACCTGCTTATCTTCTGAATGCACATATCCTACCAATTCATAAGTATCACTCTCCGGAATATACCGGTAAAACAAATATGGCCACATGTCTCCATAAGTTTGATTATGTGAAGACAGTGCTTTTAGATTTCCATTACGCAAAAAAGCAAAATACGGGAATTCTTCTAATTGGATATATGTTTCTCCTGTATCACTATCATAGCCCATAATATAACCCTTCTCATCTGCCATTACCCCAGGGTCATATAGTAGTACCAACTCTTCCTTTCCGTCAGAATCCACATCGCTGATTGCAAAACTCGAATATTCTCCTACCGAGGTTTCTGCCGTACTTCCATCCGGCAGAATATTGTTATACAAAAGATTGCGCAAAGTTGCTGCATATATCTGCCTTGCATCCGCATCATATTCTACCGCGACCTCACTACCATCTTTTACCACCTCATCATGTTCTACTGACCCACTGCTGTTTGATAAATCTGATTGAGGTTTCACAACCGGAGTAAGTGCAGCAAAATCAATGCTGTCCGCCAATATTTTCAGGTGAGATTGCCCCAGTCCCTTTTCCGTTCCGTAAGGTATCGTTATCGTAACAAAGCAATCCTCTAAATCTGCCAGCACCAAAGCTCTGCTTTTTCCCAATGCCAAAGTGACCGGAACGCCACATTCTGTTTCGTACAACATTTCCTGATATTCAGCAATGTCTCCAATATCCAACATGGCATCATGAAAAGTTCCTTTTACAGAACGCAGAAGCACAAAATCCCATGCTCCGGTATCTGCAAGTTGAATCGTTCCTTCCACCTCGAAAGTACCGTCCTCATACATATAAGTGTAATATCCACCGTTATCTCCAAGGAAATCCCCCAGTGTTTCAACCAATTCCGGATGCTCCTGAAGGTCATAGGATGTTGTATGGAGTGCCAATCCATATTTTTCTGTAATCCTGTCTATTTCTTCAGCCATCTCCTGTGGATACACAAGATAACAGCTATAACGAGAAAAGCTGGAATCCAATCGACCATCTATATTTTGATAAATTCTTCCATCCGGGTCATACTGACTCACAAACTCCTGCCATTCTGCCAAGGCCTGCCATTCTTTACTTCCCTGATACCCAGATAAACCAATGGTACTACTTTCCTCTTCTATGGAAGAAGACCGGTTTATAAAAGGCAGCAACAAATCACGAAGTCCAAACCAATTAGCAGCATAGGCTACTATGGATAAAGATAACAACAATACAAGACATGCAACTAAAACTGCCAGTTTCCTATAGGATAAATGCGTTCTATTTTTCTTTCCAGGTGCTGCTTCCTCAATGTATCTGTCATCTACATCGCCAAGTGCCCTGATAATTCGTTTTGCTTCCCTCATAAGACAATACCCTCCTGCTCCAAATATTCTTTTAAGGCATTCCGTGTCCGAAGCAATATCATCTTAACCTTGCTTTCACTCATTTGGTAATCAGATGCAATATCCTTAACTCCACTAAGATACCAATATCTACGCATAAAAATCTTACGTTTTTCTGTAGGCAGACCCTCTAAAAAACAATTTAACTTTTCTGACAGAAGCATATCTTCAATAGCATCTTCTACGTTTCCGGTACTGGCAATACATCCCTGCAATTCTTCAAATACAACTTGCGTTTCACCCTGACCACGTTTTTTTGCATTATAATATTCATATTTATTCAGTGAAAGGTTCCGTGTGATTCTTCCAATAAACGCAGAGAATTTCAGGGGACGTAACGTAGGTATTACCCCCCAAACCTTAAAATAGGTATCATTGACGCACTCTTCTGCATCTTCCCGGTTATGTAAAATATTAAATGCAATGGTACTGCAATATCTTCCATATTTTTTATCCGTCTCTGCTATAGCAGACTCTGAACGTTTCCAATATAAATCAATTATTTTTTTATCATCCATACCTAATCCTTCCTTCTTATATTCCTTTTCCCACTTATAATGACAGGAAAACAAGAAAACAAGTCACAACATTTTCCAAATTAACTCTTGCCTTTATTATGCGCAGAAAGTTATACTATTAGCAATACAATGCGTCGGTGTATGTATTCTGATTATCAAACCGATTACGCGCTTCGTTTACAGAAAGGCAAAAAATGATTGCACTGCAGGTTACCGGACTTAAAAATTTCATGAATGCCATGCTTACCGGCAATGTCTTTGATACATTTCTGTTAGAGGAGGCTTCTGTCACCACAGCGGTCACCTACCATATCGACGGACATGCCCAAAAGGACTTTTCGCCCTGCGAATATGAATTTATTCCCTGGGCAGATATCAAAGGTATCTGCTTCCAGTTAATCAAAGGAACCAGGGTTCCCCTTCATTTCCAGTTTGTGTTTCACCTGATGCCAAAGCATGTGGAGTCCATTCTGAAGGCAGCCGATGCTGCCGTTGACCCGTCGCTCATCCGTGCTTTTGTACTGACGCTGCGCTACAACGGGGAAATTGCGACGCTCTACACCGGCACGGCTTACACGACCTTTGTGGCGGACAAAGAGCCCGAAAAGCTCTGGGATGCCGCCTGTGAAAAATATTTGCTCAAAAAAGAAATTGCCTGCGAACGTCTATAGTTCACAGGCAATCTTTTTATTCTTCCGTTCCGGCAGCCTCTGTGCTGCCCGCCGTATTCTCTTTCGGTGTTTCCGTCTTGGGATGCGGCGCAATCCATTCCGGGTCTACCTTGGAATGGTATTCCTCCGGCAGCGCCTCTTCCACATACTTATAGAAATTCTGGTTCAAAATTCCCGCAGAATAATTATACAGACCCTTGACCTGGCTCTTCACGGCATCCAGATATTCGTCATCCGGTTCCACGCCGTCCGCCCATACAACTTCTTTGGATTTTTTATTATATGAAACCTTATCCGTGATAAAGCTTCTGTCCGCAAAGATAACCAGCGGAGAAGCATCCGACAGGATATCGTTTCCGGCATACAGTCTTGCATCATAATCAAATCCAAACAGATTAAGCAGAGTGGGCAGAATGTCCAGAGAGCTTGCCGTCTTTGTCACTTCCACGGTTTCCATTTCGCTGTTCCAGAGGATAAGATTGTTGTGGTAAATATCCAGTGTACCATCTAACGGTCTGCCTGCCAGTTCCTCCAGATTGCTTACTTCCATGCCGTAAGGATAATGGTCGGCGGAAAGGCAGATAACCGTATTTTCCAGCTTTCCCGCCGCATCCAGTTGTTCAATCAAATACTGCAGCGCCAGGTCCAGCTCCATGTTGCAGGCAATGTAGGCTCTTCCTTCCTCGGAATAGGGCAGATCTGCCACATCCTCTTTGTGCAGGGAAGACATCTTGTTGCCGGTAAAATTATAATTCATGTGACCGGAAACCGTCATGTAATACACATGAAAACGGTCCTCCTGTATGTACTCCGGTATCGTTGCTTTCATCATATCCAGATCCGAAGCCGGCCAGTAATTGGAGTGTTCCATGGTAAATACCTGACCGCCGTATTTTTTTTCATCCAGATCTCCTAATTTACATGCCTTGAAATTGTAGCCCAGGTTCGGGTGGGAACGATATCTGTCGTAATAGGACAGGGAATTGTTGTGGTAAGCATAGCTCTTTACCCCTTCGGAAGCAAAATAGGAAGCTAAGGAAAAGCACATGTCATCCTCCGCACTGCGCTTCATGGAAAATTGCTGGTCGGGGATAAGTCCCGTCAGGTTTACATATTCGCCGTCACTGGTAGATGTCTGCCACAGAGGCACGTAATAATCGTCAAATACAAAGCCCGAATGGATGAGCTTATACAAGGTCGGTGTCAGATTTTCGTCCACCGCATAGGGGGAAAATCCTTCCGCCGTCAGGAAAATCAGGTTGTATCCCTCAAACATACCGGTATATTCGTTTCGTTTGGTGGGCGTCATGCTCTGCATGTAATCCGCTAATTTTTTCACCGTATCGGAATCTGCATTGTCGGAAAGAGCGGTAAAATCCACCGGCAGGACATGGGGGGAAGTATCCGGCTTTTTCGCCTCTTCCTGCCTGCTGTCGTCCCCGGAAACATCTCCGGCTTCCTCCGGTGTGGTTTCCGGCATTTCGTCACCGGCTCCCGTTTCCTCTGGTGTTTCCGCATAGTCGTTGTTTAAATCCACCCAGGTGTCCAGCCCGTCGCCCTTCTTAAACGCACCGGCAAAAACATCTCTTGTGATGGAGGGCATAACGCCGAATTCCTCAATGACACCCTGCGGGTCATAAAATCCGGCATATGCGTCTTCGTATTCCGCATCCGCAAGGGAACCAACCATCAGCACTGCCATAAAGCCCAGCGCGCCGGCTGCCATTACCGTCAGTTCCCGCAGTCTTTCCTTTTTCGTGTGGCTCTTTAAGCTCAGGGTATACATATGCAGGAGCAGCCCCGTCACTACAAAAGGCACTGCCATCAGAAGCAGCCAGCCCGACACATTCAAAATGCCCACCAGAGCTTCTTTCCAGTAGTTGGTCATGGCATCTTTCCCGCCGTTTTTAATGGCTGCCATCAGAAGCGGCTGTTTGAATATCTTAATATATACAAGCTGGGACGCAAACAAAAGGTAATCTATTGCCAGCAGAACCCAGAGGATAATCCGGTTTTTCTTTCTTCGGAAAAAGCCCATAAGCAGGGACGCAAAGCCCGCCAGAAACAACCATATAAAAACCGCAATCAGCGGATTGACCGCCGCAAATCCGAAGCAGGCAATATGGTAGACTGCCTCCATATATAAAAATGTGCAAAAAAACAATATAATTAGCCAGATCATAACTTTCTCCCTTTCTTTTCCACATATTAGCATATTTTGTCGAAAAAAGGGAGATTATATTTCTTATTTTTTTATTTAGATTTTCATTTTAGGCCGGAAACAGATGGCTGTCAGCAGTCCGAAAACAAGCGCCCCGCTGCATCCTGCGGCGCCAGCCTTGAAGCCTCCTTTGAAAAGCCCCAGAAAGCCTTCCGCATCCACCGCTTCCTTAACGCCCTTCATCAGTACATTACCAAAGCCAAGTAAGGGAACACTTGCTCCGGCTCCCGCCCATTCCGCAAAAGGTTCATACCAGCCGAATACACTGATGATGGCCCCCAGGCAGACCAGCAGCACCATAATCCGCCCCGGCAGCATTTTGGTCTTTTCCATTAAAATCTGTACTAAGGCGCAGATAACGCCTCCCACTAAAAAGGCATAAAAATAATCCATGATGTATCCCTCCTACGGTTTTCTCATCATGGATTATTATGTATTTTGTTTTCGGTTTTATACATGCCCGCTCTGATTACGCACTCTTTACTCTGGCTACTCCAGAAATTCCACTGCCCTGGCAGACACTTCTTCCGCCACCTCGCGCAGCTCCTTACCTTCGCAATTTATCGTCACAAGAGCATATTTTTCATACATGGGAATGCGTTCTTCGTACAAATCCCGGAGAGTCTGCCCTTCCTTTAAGGTAACGCCTCTTGCATTCAGATCGCCCAGACGTTCCTCCAATGCTTCATAGGAAAGCTTCAGATAGACCACCACGCCGATTTCAGACAGATGCTTCATGGCTTCTTCTTCGTAGCAGACGCTTCCTCCGGTTGCGATAACGGTCTGCTTCACATCAATGGATGCATTTACCTTATTTTCAATCTTCCAGAAGCCTTCCACTCCATACTCGGTAATCAGCTCATGCAAAAGCTTTCCGTACTCATCCTGAATCAAAAGGTCGGAGTCCAGAAACCGGAATCCCAGCCGTTTGGCAGCCACGACACCCACGGTGCTTTTTCCGGCGCCCGGCATTCCGATCAGAACAACATTCTTTCTTCTGTCCATTTCCTATAGCTCCTTATAAATCAAAGGACGCATGGGTCAGGTCTGCAATCACTTCTACTTCGCAGAGAACGTTTTTCGGCAGGGTTTTTACCGCTACACAGCTTCTTGCGGGCTTGCCGGTAAAGTACCTTGCATATACTTCATTGAATGCCGCGAAATCGCCCATATCCGCTAAGAAGCAGGTGGTTTTTGCCACGTTTTCATAGGAAGCGCCCGCTGCCTTTAAGATTTCGCCGATATTCTTCATTACCTGCTCTGCCTGGGTTGCAATATCCGCTCCGGTAATCTCGCCGGTTGCCGGATTGATGGGTATCTGGCCTGATGCAAAAAATAAATGTCCTGCAATCACACCCTGGGAATAAGGGCCGATTGCTGCCGGTGCTTTGTCTGTGTGAATGGTTTCCAACATAATTTTGTCCTCCTTATTCAGGCCTTCGGCTCCGGCGCATCAAACTGTGCCGTCACATAAAAGCCTCTTTCATTTTCTATGATGTCTGTCACAATGCCTTCCCTCGCAAGCATTCTGTTGCGGAAGGGTATATTGCCTGACATGGCAAGTGACGGATCAATCGTATAATAATAGTTGCTGGGCAGTACTCCTTCTGTCACCGTAATCTTTTGTCCGACAGTAAGAAGGCCCGGCCGTTCCATCTTAAATTCCATGGTTCTCATAAAAACGCCCCATTTCTTTTCTGTCTATTTTACTATAAAGTTATCCCCTATTGCAAGACTTAGTTCTGCAAAACCATTCCTTTGCCGCTTCCTGTCCTCTACCTCAAAAAGACATATGGGGGAGTTCGTCCCTCATATGTCTTTCTGTTTATTTATCCTTTATTCAATTTTACCGTCATTTATTCACAAAGCCTTGAAAATGGTTTTTGCAATGGCTGTATAATCATCACTTGCCAGTTCCGCCTTCTTCTCTGCTTCAATATCGTCATCTTCTCTGCCGGGAGTCTTAAGATTCCACTTCTTGATGGCAAAGAGGATTGCCGTGTTGTCAATCAAAGCGCCGCCGGCTTTAACCAGAAACAGTCCGATCAGATTTCTCGCACCAAGGATTTCACCGCCCTGCATGGTTGCCGGGCACAGATAGTATCCGATACCCATGAGCAAATCGCCCTTCTTTACCCGGTCTCCCGGCCTCCTTTCCGTCGACATACACGCCAACAATGTTTAGTTTTTTATCCAAAAGAACAAAATCTGCTTTTTTCCCGACATGGATGCTTCCCGTTTCATCAAATATTCCTATCTCCCTCGCCGGGTTCTCCGTAGCACACATCAATGCCGTTTCCAGGGAAATACCCACCTTGTTTACAACATAACGCATACAGTCCATCAGATTAGTAGCCGAGCCGGCTATCGTTCCGTCATGCAGTGTTGCAAGATTTCCCTTTACCGTTACCGTCTGTCCGCCGAGAGTATACTCTCCGTCCGCCAGTCCCGTCGCTCTCATACTGTCACTGATCAGAATCATACGTTCTGCCCCAAACATGGCAAAGGTGGCACGTATCATAGCCGGATGCACATGCACACCGTCGCATATCAGTTCTGCGCGGCAATCCCCGGCATCCCTGACTGCCCCGATCACTCCCGGATTCCTGTGATTAAGAGGCGGCATGGCATTGTATAAATGCGTGGCATGGGATGCTCCATGCTCTATAGCCTCCTTTGCCGTTTCGTAATCTGCCGCCGTATGAGCCAGTGACACAACGACCTTTCCTTTCACCCTGTCGATAAACTCCATTGCTCCCGGTTCCTCAGGTGCAATATCCACAAGTCTGATCAGGCCTCCCGAGGCCTCCTGAAGCCGGCAGAAATATTCATAATCACAGGGCATGATATTTTCTGCCGCCTGTGCACCCTTTTTTGCAGGACTGATAAACGGTCCTTCCATATGGATGCCTGCAAGCTTTGCTCCTCCGCGATAAGAATATGCCCCCGCATTCTTCATGACTGCAAGCAGCTCATCCTTTGGGATTGTCATAGTGGCGGGACATATACTCGTCACTCCGACAGATGCCTCGTATGCGGAGATCATATCAAGCGCTTCTACGGTACCGTCGCACATATCTGCTCCCATACAGCCGTGGAAATGTATATCTACCAGCCCCGGTACCATATAAAGGCCTTCTGCCTCCACAACTTCCGTGTCCTTTGATACTTCTCCGGTTATTGCGGAAAATCTGCCGTTTTTAATCTCAACGTTTTCTTTTACAAATCTGTGCTCCTGTGTATAAACCTCTGCGTTTTTTATCAGCATCCGACTCACCTTCCATCCATCTGTTTTTATCCGTCATTCAGGGAATCCTGCTGAGCGCAGCCTCATCCGCGACCAGAATAACATCGTTATGCAGCTGTAATATCGATGCCGGAACGTATGGGGTAACCGGTCCGAAAAAAGCCTGCCGGACAATCTCCGCCTTGCCCTCACCATTCGCCACAACCAGGATTTCCTTTGCTCTCATAATCGTTCCTATTCCCAGAAGCTGAAGATCTATCCCTCCGAGAGACCGGATCAGGGTTCATCACTCCATTTCGCATATTTTGCTGCGTACACCAAGTACCATGGAAGGAGAAACACTGAGCTCATCTATACCCATCCGGACAAATCTCTCTGTAAGGGTCGTATCCGCTCCCAGCTCTCCGCAGATACCGACCCATTTTCCGTGCTTTAAGTTTATATACATTTTAACCATTAAAGCACAATTTATCCAGTAAAATTTGTTTTTATATGCTTTCAATTACAATTCCGTGAGCAATCCCGGGCACACTCTGGCCTTCGTGGAACGTTACTTTGCTGAGAAGCGCACCCGTCGGTACAAACAGCACTTTTTTCCAGTTCTTTTCCGCAAGCTGCTTTAAGATATACGCCGAAAGGGTAACCGCGCTGCAGCCGCAGCCGGAGCCGCCCGCATGGGTGTCCTGGGTTTCCGCATCGTAAATTTCCAGTCCGCAGTCCATATGCCTGTCGGAAATGTCGTATCCCTTATCCCGGAGTAAATCTAAAAGCACGCGCTGTCCCACACTGCCTAAATCTCCGGTGATAATCTTATCGTAATCTTCCGGTTTTGCATGAAAATCCGTCAAATGGGCTTCTATCAGATCTGCTGCCGCAGGTGCCATGCATGCCCCCATGTTCAGTGAGTCCTTCAGTCCGAAATCCACAATCTTTCCCACTGTCATGCCGGTAATTTTCCCCTTGCAGGCGGCTTCTCTTTCTTTTCCCAATATAAAGGCGCCGCTTCCGGTTACTGTCCAGGTGGCGGAGAGTGGACGCTGGTTTCCGTATCCAAGCGGAAAACGGAACTCTTTTTCCGCACTGGCAAAATGACTGGAGGTCACACAGAGCACCTGTTCGGCAAAGCCTCCCGCCACCGTCATGGCGCCTAAGGAAAGGGTCTCTCCGCAGGTGGAACATGCTCCGTATACCCCAAACAGTGGAATCCGGTAATTCATAATGCCGAAGGAGGTTGCGATGGATTGTCCGAGCAAATCTCCCGCAAAAACATAGCGTATCTCCTCTGCCTTTTTTCCTGCCTTTCCAAGTGCCAGACTCACAGCATCCTTCTGAAGGCTGCTTTCCGCTTCTTCCCAGGTGTTGCAGCCGAACATGTCGTCCTCTCCCACCATATCAAAAAGAAGGCCGAGAGGACCCTCGCCTTCTTTTTTGCCTACTACGGAGGCATTTCCGTTAATATAAACCGGCTCATCCAGCCGGATACTTTGTTTTCCCTGCCAAAGCTGTGCACTCATACTATTCCCTTTCCTGCTTTCCTTTTTTATCAGCCTGTGCTCTGCAAGCTGTTTCCACTATCCATTCCATGAGCCGTTTTTATTCAAACCTGCCCTCGGCAACCATGCGCACCAGTTCTTCCAGTTCCTCTTCACTGCCGGCTAAGCTGCTTTTCTGCCGCAGCACTTCTCTTTCCTCGTCCGTCATTTCACCTATTCTGTTACGTACGCTTTCGTTCATGGCAAAAGCAATGGGAAGCTCCCAAAAAGGAGTCTGAAAACTGTCCATACTGTCAATTCCTCTCTTTCCGGTTTTTTAAATCAGTATGAACCCCGTTTTCCGTATTTATGCATTAACGCTTCGTTTTTCTGAACTCTTTTTTATGTTCCGGAACTTTTCTCGGTACCGGATTTTTTTATTTTCTCAGTCCTTTCGGATAATGATTTTTCAAAACAGCACCGGCTGCTTTTCCCCAGCCTAAGCTGTATCCGTCCACGCAGACAAGGCACCAGCCCTTCGGAAG
>FR880813.1:0-13535 GCA_000434615.1 Clostridium sp. CAG:510 | reverse complement strand
AGAGCAGCATCCGCCATTTCCACGTCGCATCCTTCGCCGATTGTCAGTGTCTGTCCCTCTAAATATTTTCTGACGGCAGTTCCGTCACAGGCAAGATTGACAGCATGTACAACCTGTTCTTTTTTCAAAAACAATGCCAGTGCGTGGGACGGCTCAAACCGGTTCTTTTTCACCGTTCCCAGATGCAGTCCCGGACGCAATACCTTAAGCCCCCTCAAGGACGGTGTCTCTGCCGGTGCCAGGTACAGCTGTTCTCCGAAGCGCAAAAGAATTTTTCCTTCTGTCAGTTCTTCTGCCGGTATCGTCAGAGCTTCCTTTGCAAAGTCCAGAAACTCCCTGCAGTCCTTCAGGGTAAGGGACTTCTCCGTTCCGGCAGTTGCCGCACTGCTAAGCTGTCCGCCCTCGCGGTGCAGGACGGCTAAAAAGTGCCCTTCTCCTTTGATCTTATGCGGCATCAGCCTTTCTTCTTTTTCCAGGCAAAAATCAGGGTGTGTTTCCAGAAAGCGGCTGACGGAGCCTTCGTCCTCCGCGGGTGCAAAGGTACAGGTGGAATAAACCAGTCTGCCGCCGGGTTTTAACATCGTTGCCGCACAATCCAAAATACCGTCCTGTCTTTCGGCGCAGAGCGCCACATTTTCCTCACTCCACTCTTCTCCGGCATTGTCGTTTTTGCGGAACATTCCTTCCCCGGAGCAGGGCGCGTCCACTAAAATACGGTCAAAAAATGCGATAAACCTTTTGCTCAGGCTTTCCGGGGTTTCATTTAAGACAATGGCATTGGAAATGCCCATGCGCTCTATATTTTCCGATAATATCTTAGCCCTCTGGGGGTGAATTTCATTGGTAATGAGCATGCCGCATCCCCGCATATATTCGGCAATCTGGGTGGATTTGCCGCCCGGCGCCGCACACAAATCCAGAACGCGTCCGGGCGTTGCAGGCTCCTCCTGCCGCTCCGGTATCGCTGTCGCGGATACATGCCCCTCCTGCCGTTCCGGTATCGCTGCCGCGGAAGCGCGTTCCTCCATCAGGCACGGTACCGGCGCCATGGCGGACGGCTCCTGAATATAGTACAAGCCCGCCTCATGGTAAGGGTGCTTTCCCGGCTGCTCCTCCTCTTCGTAATAAAAACCGTTTTTTGTCCAGGGAACCGGACTTAAGGTAAACGGTAGTTTTTCTTTTCCTTCCTGTATCCTGGTTTTCAGCGGATTAAGCCGCAGCGCCCGGTAACGTTTGCCGGAAAGGCTCTCTAAAAAAGCCGGGTATTCCTCCCCCAACATATTCTGCATTCTCTCTAAAAATTTCTCCGGTAACATACTGCTCTCCTTTTCCTCCCGGGCCTCTGTAAACAGCTGTGCCCTTTACTCCTTTTTCCTGCTCTCAAAATACATAAAATGGTCGATTGCCTGCAGGATGTCCGCAAATTCTTCTCTGTCGGCAAGCTCCACGTAGCGGGTCAGAAGTTCGTTTTCCTCCTTACGGTAACGGCCGTAAAAAATGTCAAACAGATTGTGGCCTCTCATGTAAATTTTGATTTCTTCCATGTGAGCCTTCACGTCCTCCGTTGTGTTAAAATCCCTGCCTAACACAGCGGTAAGATGCCTGCCGCTTTTTAATTTATACAGATATTCCTTCCATTTGGAAAGAAAAATTTTATAAAACTGTTCCGGACTTTTCAAAACTCCTATCCGGCACATGATTTCCGGGTTCAGAAAATAATTTTCAAACGAATAATATTTTAACACCAGTACATTTTCGGGCTTCACACGGGGCAGTCTGTCCACATCCCGCACGTTCTGCTCCTCATAATATTTGCATAAGCCTCTGCGGAGATCTTCCGCATTTTTGCCGTCGCCGTCCCTTATCATAAGGAAGTGATCCTTTATGTAAACCTGGTTCATGTATTTTAAATTGGCATAGGTCTTGATGTTGGTACAGCTGTTGGTGGTGATGATAGCTGTCCGGGAAAGTCTGCCGTCCTTGTCATAAATTTCCGAATAGTACTTCTTTAATAGGATAGGAAGTCTCGTCTTATCCTGCCGTCCCTCTACGATAAACACGAAATCCACGTTCATCAGATCCCCCGCCGTATAGCCGAGGTCATTCAAAATGGCGCTGATGTCAGTGTCTTTTCGCACGGCAGGCATGCCGTCTTTGTCCAAAACCATCTGACGTATCTGTCGGATGCTGAAATTCGGCAGCAGATTGGGGGAATGGGTGGAAAAAATCACCTGATGCTTTTTCGACAGCCGGTACAGAATATCCCCGGTGGTCTTCTGCATGGACGGATGCAGGAAAATTTCCGGATCTTCCATCATGAGGATGCAGTCCTCCGCATTTTCATCCTCCGCATACGCCTCCAAAACGGACAGCATGTAAATACTGCGCATACCCTTTCCCAGCCGTTCAATGGGCCGTCTTGTTCCCTCCTGCCCGCTACTGAATTCCGTTGTCACGGTAAGCATGGCATCCGTATTGTGGCTCATGGAAAAGAAAATAGTGTCCTGTCCGCCGTTCGCCGCATAGGCTTCGTTGACTTTTCCGGCAAAGGTGTTTAAGTTCCGCTGATACAGTTTGTAATTAAGAAGCCGGAAGGTTTCCAGTGCCGTCAGTTCCTCCGGTTTCTTCTGATTGATAAGACCGATACAGGAAAAGCAGTGGGTACAGGCTTTGGCTCCGTTAAAAAGGCACCTGTTTTCCCGGATGCTTTTTAATTCTGCGTCCTCCTGCAGATACAGCATGTCATTCTGGAACTGCTCCGGGTTGCGCTCCGCATCAATATAATAAATGGTAGGAAAAACATCCCGGATGTACGGATTGTTTTTCTTAAAGCCGTCATCAAAGCGTTGCCTGCTGTCCCGGTTTACAATGTAGGTAAATGTAAGTGTTTCTCCGTCAAAGGAAGGCAGCTTTTTCTTTACATCGGCAAGAAAAGAATCCCATCTCCGGTAACTGCTGACTTTTCCCCTCTTCTGCAGCCTTTTTAAGTCTTCCTCACAAAGGGACAGCCTTACTGTAATCTCTATGTTGGCGCCGGACTCATCAAAATCCTCCGGTACAATCCGGTAATCGCCGCCCACTGCACGGATGGCATCCAAGACCGTGGTTTTGCCGGTGCTGTTCTGTCCCACCAAAATAAGCGCCTGGGAAATATCCTCAATTTCCAGACAGATTATGGATTTGAAACGACAAATTTTCAGGTATTCTATCTGCATATGCTTACCCCCTTTTTTTATTATGGCACAGGATGCAGTCCCGGGCAAACAATTTTTGTGTCTGCCGCTTTCCACAGCCGTTTTCTTTAGACATCCATTCCAATCTATGCTATAATCATGCCATGAAAACCTTAAAAAACATACTTATTTGCATTATTCTGCCAATTACATTATTTCTGACCGCCAGCATCACGACGGACGATGCGCGGCCCGCGGCGGCACCGGCAGACACTTCTGCCGGTACTGAAGCTACCGGCGATACGGATGTCGGTTCGGCTGACACGGCTGCCGCAGCGGAGATGCCCGGCAATTTAGGACTTTACCTGGCACAGGATTTTTCTCCTCTGGCTAAGAACATTCTTCCGGAAGTCATGCCGGAAATGGACAAACCTATTTCCAAGGAAATCACGCTGATGGCAGTGGGCGATAACCTCATGCACATGGGCATTGTCGCCTCCGGCAAACAGGCGGACGGCAGCTACGATTATTCCATGCTCTATGCGGACATTGCAGATTTTCTGGCGGCTGCGGATATCAAGGTCATTAATCAGGAGACCATTTTAGGCGGCAACGAGCGGGGCTTTTCCGGTTATCCCCGGTTCAACTCTCCCACAGAGGTGGGGGATGCCATCGCTGCTGCCGGCTTTAACGTGGTGCTGCATGCTTCCAACCATTCCGCCGACCAGGGCATTGCCGGTCTGCTCTCCTGCATTGCTTTCTGGAAAACACACCCGGAAGTGCTGATGGTGGGCATTTTTGACGACCCGTCCGAAGCCGAGGAAATTCCGCTTCTTACCATTGACGGCGTCACCTTTGCCATCCTCAATTATACCTACGGACCCAATGCGGAGATTCTGCCTTCTTCCATAGAAGGGCACCTGAATATGCTCTGTGCTTATGATGAGCGGACCAATGTGATTGACTTTACCACCTTAAATCCGCAGGTGATTGCCGATATTGAAAAGGCGGACGCACTTGCCGATGTGGTTCTGGTCTTCCCTCACTGGGGTACGGAATATGTCACCACGCCCTCCACTTATCAGAAGGAATTTGCCCGGCAGATGACAGAGGCGGGCGCCGATATCATCATCGGAACCCATCCCCATGTGGTGGAGCCCATTGAATGGGTGGAAGCGGATAACGGCAACAAGGCCCTCTGCTACTACTCCCTCGGCAACTATGTTTCCACCCAGAAGGATGCCATCAGTATGTTAGAGGGCATGGCATGGGTGACCTTTGAGGCAACCGCAGGCGGTGTTACCATCGATGAGGAAAAGTCCGGCGTCATCCCCCTGGTATGCCAGTACAAGAGCGGTCCCGTGCGTTTCGACCACATTTACCTTTTAGAGGACTATACGCAGGAGCTTGCCGACGCACACGGCATCCGCGGATACGGCGGTGTCAGCTTAAAAGCGGACAAGCTGAAGGAATGGAGCACGGAAATCTTCGGTGATTTCGTACTGTCAAAATAAACAAATCTAAAATTTTTATAAACTCATTGACAATTTAAATTCCCTTTACTATAATCTGTAGCGTGCTACATATATTTGTGTAGCACGCTACATTTTTTTGTAAAGAAATTGTTTATGCAAAGAAAGGAGTTTCCCATGCAGCAACCGGAAACCGGAGTTTATTTTAAATTGATCACAGACAAGTTACATGCCAAAGCCGATGCGGATTTAAAGGCGCACGGACTTACCATGACACAGTCCCGGGTCCTCTGCTTTTTATCCGACCACGACGGAGAAGCCACCCAGAAGGAAATCGAAGAATTCCTTTCCGTAGCCCATCCCACGGTTGTTGGCATCGTGTCCCGTTTAGAGCAGAACGGATTTATTACCTTTCACCCGGACTCCGCGGACAAGCGCAACAAGGTGGTGGTGCTTACGGAAAAAGCCGTTCGGGTTGACAAGGAAATGAAGGAAATCATCCGCAGGCAGGATGAAAAACTGTTTGCTTCCTTATCCCAAGAACAGGTGAAAGAGCTTACTTTTTTATTACAAACCATTTATGAAAACTTAAATACCGAAGAGGAGGAGACCCCATGTTAAAAACATTAGCAGGAAGCTTAAGAGAATACAAAAAAAGCTCTTTTGCAGCCATCTTTTTTTCCGGCATAGAGGTTATTTTTGAAATTGTAATTCCTCTGTGCATGTCCAATTTAATCGACAACGGTATTGAAAAAAGCAATATGTCCATGGTCTGGAAATTCGGCATTCTGCTGCTTGTTTTTGCCCTGCTGCAGCTTGCCACCGGTATGCTTTCCGCCTACACCGCAGCGAAAGCTTCCACCGGTTTTTCCGCAAACCTGCGTCAGGATATGTACGACAACATGCAGACCTTTGCTTTTTCCAACATCGACCGTTTTTCCACGGCATCCATCGTTACCCGTCTGACCACGGATGTGACCAACGTACAGAATGCTTACCAGATGTTAATCAAATTAGCGGTCCGCGGGCCCGTTATGCTCATTGTTTCCATGATTGTTTCCTTCCGCATCAACCGTCAGATTTCCCTTATTTTCCTGGCAATTGTACCGGTACTGGGCGTTCTGCTTGCCCTGATTGTACGCAAGGTGCATCCTGTTTTTGAAAAGGTTTTCCATACCTATGACGACTTAAACAACGTGGTGCAGGAAGACCTCCGCGGCATCCGCGTGGTAAAATCCTGCAACCGGGAAGACCTGGAAATCAGTAAATTCAAGAAAATTTCCCAGGATATTTACAAGGGCTTTGCCAAGGCGGAGCAGATGCTTGCCTTAAACTCTCCCCTGATGCAGATCTGTATGTATACCTGCATGATTCTAACCTCCTGGATTGGGGCAAAGGCCATTGTTGCCAGCGGAAACAACACCGCTCTGGGCTTGACCACCGGTGATCTGACCGCACTCATCACCTATTCCATTCAGATTTTGTCCAGTCTGATGATGCTTTCCATGGTATTTGCCATGATTACCATTGCCAGCTCCTCCGCCGGACGAATTGCGGAAATCCTGCAGGAAAAAACAGATATCGCCAACCCAGAAAATCCGGTTATGCATGTGGCTGACGGCGAAATCAACTACAACAATGTAGAATTTGTTTACGCCTCCAAAGCCGATAAAAAGGTGTTAAGCAACATCAACCTGCACATTGCTTCCGGTGAAACCCTGGGTATCATCGGCGGTACCGGTTCCTCCAAGTCTTCCCTGGTGCAGCTCATTCCGAGACTCTACGACGTTACCTCCGGCAGCCTGACGCTGGGCGGTGTGGACGTGCGGAAATACGATCTGGATACCCTGCGCAACGCCGTTGCCATGGTACTTCAGAAAAACGAACTGTTTTCCGGCACCATTGCGGAAAACCTGCGCTGGGGCGATGAAAAAGCCACCGATGAGGAAATAAAAGAAGCCTGCCGTCTTGCCTGTGCGGATGAATTTATCAATGCCATGCCGAAGGGTTACGAAACCTATATTGAACAGGGCGGCACCAATGTTTCCGGCGGTCAGAAGCAGCGTCTCTGTATTGCCCGGGCGCTGCTTAAGAAACCCAGGGTGCTGATTTTGGACGACTCCACCAGCGCCGTGGATACCCGCACCGATGCCCTGATCCAGAAGGCACTCAAGGAGTATCTGCCGGAGACCACGAAAATTATTATTGCGCAGCGAATCAGCTCCGTACAGAATGCGGATAAAATTATTGTCCTGGATGACGGAAAAGTAGGTGCCGTCGGCACCCATGACGAGCTGTTAAAGACCTGCGGCATTTACCGCGAAGTATTTGCATCCCAGCAGAAAGGAGAGAGTGAAAATGCCTAACGAAAAAAATGAAACAAAAGCCATGCCCGGCAAAGAACCCGATTTTGGAAAACGCCCCCGGCAGAAGTTAGATATGAAAACCTTAAAAAGACTGCTTTCTTACCTGAAGGCATACAAGGGCACCCTGATTTTCGTTACCGTCTGCATTCTGCTTTCCGCATTGGCAGGTGCTGCCTCCTCCATGTTTCTGCAGTCCCTGATTGACGATTACATCACGCCGCTGTTAGCCTCCGCCGGAGCACCCGATTATTCCGGACTTATCAAAGCACTGGCTGTCATGGCTGTGATTTACCTGGTGGGTGCGTTATCCACTTATCTTTATAACAGACAGATGGTAACCGCAGCCCAGGGCACCTTAAAAACCATCCGTGATGAGATGTTTGAAAAAATGCAGAAGCTGCCCATCCGTTATTTTGACTCCCACACCCACGGTGACATCATGAGTCTTTACACCAACGATACGGATGCCTTACGTCAGATGATTGCCCAGTCCATGGCGCAGCTCATTTCTTCCGCCTTTACCATTACTGCCGTGTTCGTCTGCATGCTGAACATCAGCATCTGGCTGACAATCGTGGTGCTTGTTGTACTTTTCCTCGTTATGCAGTTTGCCGGCATTATCATGAAGAAAAGCGGCCGCTACTTTATGGCGCAGCAGAAAACGCTGGCTGATCTGGACGGCTACATTGAAGAAATGATTAACGGCCAGAAGGTAATCAAGGTCTTCTGCCATGAAGGAAAAGCCCGTGAGGAAATGGTCCGCCGCAATAAACTGTGGGAAGAAAATTCCGCTAAGGCAAACGGTCACGGCGGCGCCATGATGCCTCTTATGAACGCCCTCGGTTACATCCAGTATGTTATCGTTGCCGTTTTTGGCGCTTACCTTGCCATTGCCAAGGTTCCCAATTTAGGGCTGACCGGCTTCCACACCATGACCGTCGGTATGATTGCTTCTTTCCTGACGCTGTCCAGAAACTTTACCCAGCCGATTTCCCAGATTTCCAACCAGTATAACTCCATCGTAACGGCTCTTGCCGGTGCTTCCCGTATTTTCGCTTTCATGGACGAAGCGCCCGAAACCGACGAAGGCTATGTTACCCTGGTAAATGCCGTGGAAAGCGAAGACGGTTCCCTTACCGAAACCGACCGCTACACCGGCATCTGGGCATGGAAGCATCCCCACCATGACGGCACCGTTACCTACACCCGCCTGCGGGGCGAAATCGTACTGGACCATGTGGACTTCGGTTACAATCCCGACAAGGAAATTCTGCACGACATTACCCTGTATGCGAACCCCGGCGAAAAAGTCGCCTTTGTCGGCTCCACCGGTGCGGGCAAAACCACCATTACCAACCTGATTAACCGTTTTTATGACATTGCCGACGGTAAAATCCGTTACGACGGCATCAACATCAACAAAATCAAAAAAGCGGACCTGCGCCGTTCCCTCGGCATGGTGCTGCAGGACGTCAACCTTTTTACCGGCACGATTATGGAAAACTTACGATACTCCAATCCCAATGCCACGGATGAAGAATGCATTGCTGCCGCAAAGCTTGCCAATGCCGACAGCTTTATCCGCATGCTGCCGGACGGCTACAACACCGTCTTAAAGGGTGACGGCAGTGGTCTTTCCCAGGGACAGCGCCAGCTTATTTCCATTGCCAGAGCGGCTGTTTCCAATCCGCCGGTCATGATTCTGGACGAAGCAACCTCTTCCATCGATACCCGAACGGAAGCTCTTGTACAGAACGGTATGGATAAGCTGATGCAGGGACGTACGGTATTTGTCATTGCCCACAGACTTTCCACCATCCAGAACTCCGATGTAATTATGGTACTTGACCACGGACGCATCATTGAACGCGGCAGCCATGAAAAACTGATTGCCGAAAAGGGCACCTATTACCAGTTGTACACCGGTGCTTTTGATTTGGAATAAAGGATTGGAAGCGATCCCCATTTTTACCATTCATCTCCCATTGCGTAATTGTTACAAAATTGTTACAATTCATTTGTGCTCAGGCAAGGCGTACTACAAGGCAACACGTCAGACGCCGGACAAACTAATCCATAGATACCATCTTCTGCAACGCAGAACCGCCGGGCACAAAATCTGAAAAGGAGGTAAATAGTATGTGTTTCAAGTTTTTCAATAACTGCAATCTGCTTAACCTTATCCGTAACTGTTTCGGATGCTAATGATAAAAGAGCCCTTGGAAAATTTCCAAAGGCTCTTTTTTAATCGATTACATTTTTAATTGCCAATATGTTGTCGTAGTCCGCTGCGCTGATAATGACTCCTTTTCTGGAATTGGCGGAATGGATAATCTGTCCGTCGCCTATATACAGTCCCACATGCGTACATTTGCTTTTGCCGTAGCAGATAATATCGCCCGGCTGGATTTCGTCGTAGCTGACACTTCTGCCATTGGTGGAATACTGCCCACCGGGAGTACGGCTTAGGGAATAGCCGAAGTCTTTATAGATATAGCTGGTAAAACCGGAACAGTCCGTTCCGCTTGCCAGGCTTCTGCCGCCGTGCACATATTTGTTGCCCAGATACTGCATCGCGTAGTCCACAATGGCTGTGCGCAGCTCCTCATTGGAAGTATACTGGTTGGTCGGGAAGGTAATGTCGCCAATCACCTCCGGGGTGCTCTGCTCCGCTTCCTGCGCTCTCGCCGCCAGCGCCTGCCGTTCCGCTTCTTCCCGGCGTTCCTCCTCTATGGATTTGGCATACACAAATTCTTCATGCACGGAAACGTATTCCGCCGAAACATAACCCTGTTTGCTGTCCGTGTACTGCACCTTCAGCCAGTCTCCGCAATCTTCCACCACTTTGACATTCTCGCCGTTGTCTATGTAACCAATCCGCCTGCTGTCCGCGGACTGCTCTTCTCTTACATTCAGACGGTCCGCCAATACCGTCGCATAATACGTTACATACTGGTCAATCACCGCCTCCGCTTCTTCGCCGTATAAGAAATATTCCGCTTTGATAAAGCCCTCCACATCGCCGGAAATAATCTGGAACCAGTCGTCATTGTCCCCTGCCGTTGCCAGCACCTGCGCCACGGAACCGTTATAAATCTTTCCCACAATCTCGCCGTCCGTGCTGGGCAGGCTGCGCACATTCACATAATCGGTAACCTGGGCAATCGCCAGGTTTGCATATTCCGACTCTTCTTCATCCGGCGCTACGGCAAAGCTGATGGCTTCCGGGTCCTGCACCTCGGCAAAGGAAACGCCGGACGCAATGGTCAGCGCCGGGAGGTCATTAAGCGTCATGCCCTCCTCCAGAGCCCGGGTGGAAAATGCCGCCGCGCCCGTCACTGCATCATTGCCGGAGACTGTGGCCGCATCGTTGCCGGAAGCTGTGGCAGTGTCGTTGCCTGAGACTGTTGTCTCCGTTGCCGTGCTGTCTGCTACCGGCTCCATGTCCTTTCCGGCTGTCGATACCACTGCGCCGTTGGCTGCTGCCACATGCGGATGCCGGTACGCCACAATTCCCAGTCCCAGTGCCAGCGCTCCGCAGCCGCCCGCTATATAAATAAGTAATTTATTTTTCTCGTTCTTCATTTTAATCTTTCCATGATTTCATAGTTTCAAAACAGTTACTTTTCTGCTCAAGTTCTTTTCTGTTTTGCATTTCGTTCCGGTGTTGCCGCTCTTTTCATAACTGCTTTTCAGCAGCTCCCGTAGCCGTTTTCCAGTCTCATCCGGAAATCCGCTTCACAAAGCGGCTTGTCAAATACATATCCCTGTACGATATCGCAGCCTGCATTTTCCAGATACCGAAGCTGCTGCTGTGTTTCCACACCCTCCGCAATGGTCTTTTTGCCCAGCTCACGCAAAAGGGTCACAATGTTGCAGAACATAATCATGTCCTTGTCTTTGCCGGAATAATCCGTTTCCAACGGAATAAAGGATCTGTCAATTTTAATCACCTTCAAATCCAGCTTCTTTATCATGTTCAGGGAAGAAAATCCGGTTCCGAAGTCGTCCATGGAAGTACCGATTCCCGCTTCGGAAAGCTCGTTGACGATGTTCGTCATAATTTCGTAATTCTGGAAATCCTCACTCTCCGTCAGTTCAATTTCTATGTACTGATGGGCAATGCCATGCTCGTCCAAAATCGAAACAATATGCTCCACCATATCGTCCTCATCCAGATGCTTTCTGGAAAAGTTGACGGAAATACAGATGGGAGCATGTCCTTCGTCCATCCATTTTCTCAGGAAACGACAGACCTCTTCCAGCATATAATAATCCAGTTTGATAATACTGCCTTCCCTTTCCAGCTGCGGTATAAACTGCATGGGAGATATCAGTTTTCCGTCCCTCTGCCATCTGACCAGGGCCTCCGCACCGCAGATTGTCTGATTTTTAATGTTGACCTTAGGCTGGTAATACACCTGAAATTCTCTTTCTTCCAGCGCCGCCATGAAGTTTGCAATAATGCTCTGGTTCTGCATCATGATTTTCTGGATGTCGTCGGAAAATTTCACGGCAACACCCGTACCCTTTAGCCGGGCTGCCTGATAAGCAATGCTGGCTCTTGCCATCACATCCTGCGGTCTGGTAATACCGTTTAATTCACTGTAACCGATGGTTGCCCCAAATACAAAATTCTTGGATTTGCGGGGTGTTTCATGGAACAGCCTTACATTCTGCAGCTTTTCAAGCATTTCCGGCAGGCGTTCCATTTTTACCAGCATTACGAAATTATCGCCCCCAAGGCGGGCAAGCTTTTCCTCTTCCTGACAATAGCTATTTACCTCACAGGCATATTTTTTCAACACCTTATCGCCTTCGTCATAGGGAAACACCTTATTTACATATTTAAAATTATGAATATTAAAGAAAAGAATAGCATATCCATCCAGTTTTCTCTGTGCAAACAATTTTGCCGCATACCCCATAAACGCCGCCTGATTGGCTACGCCGGTTGCCATATCCGTCTGCATCACATGTGCCAGTAAATTCTGCAAGATAGCACGGCTGAACTGCTGGAATATTTCCTTGGAAATCATATGCAGTACTTTCTGTTCTTCTTCCGAAAAAGGCGCCTCGCCGTACGGATACCACTTGCACCGCACCTGTCCGCCGTCCGAAACCGGGTACACCCGTAAAAAGCATTCTTCGCAAACAGTGCCGTCTTTTCTGTCATAAAGAACGTTCGTTTGATATGCGCCCGAAGGTCTTAATGCAGACACCGGTGAATCCAGCGTCAGCTCCATTCTTCCGAGCCGCAGGCTGTCCGCCATCTCCGCGAGGGCTTCTGCCACCCTGCCCTTACATGCCTCCACCGTGGAATCGTCCGCATACAATTTATCATAAAAAGAAGCTAATCTGTCATCAATTTTTATTCTTTCGTCCATTTTCCAAACTCCTCACATTTATCATACAACAGCAGGAGTAAAACCGCAATCCCTCCGGAAATGTATACAATCTTCAATAAATTTTCTTTTAATTTGATTGCGGATTTTCTGTATGTCGGTTATAATAAATAAAATTGTTTTTTATTTTCTATTATACTCGATCCGCCTAACGGCGCCTTTTCTTATACTTTACTCTACTGTATTTCATGATTTTCCTTTTTGTCGTGTACCCGTTTATAAGTTTTAACCAACCTATTTTCAATTTTAAGGAGGTATTTTTATATGATATTTCAAGGACTCCAAAACCGCTATGACTACATTACAGCCAAATTGACCGAGATAGAAAGAGAGCTGCCGCATTTACCACCCGGAAGGCTGATATGTGGTTTTTATAAAGGACATCCCAAATATTATTTAAGTTGTGATAAAGTTCGAACCTATCTTTCTTCCAAAGACGCTACTCTGATACAGCAATTATCTTATAAAAAATATCTTCTTGCTTTACAAAAGGACCTCCTTGCAGAAAAGAAAGCCCTATCGCCTTATATAGAATATCAACGCAACCTCACCTGCCAAAGTGAAAAACTATTATATTCTAATTCGCAATTTCCATCTTTGCTATCGCCCTATATCATGCCAGTTTCAACCACCGCACGTCAATGGATGGAAGCACCTTTTGAAAGCAATCCTAATTATCATGAACATCTCATCTATAAAACAAATGCCGGCATCTATGTCCGCTCAAAATCAGAAGCTCTAATTGTGTCTCTTTTGGTTCAATATCAAATTCCTTTTCGCTATGAATGTCCTTTGCCTTTAGATGGCATTATCTATTATCCGGATTTTACAATCATGCATCCAAAAACAGGGAGGTTTTATTACTGGGAACATCTTGGACTGTTGGACAAGGAAACTTATCTAAAAGATAATGCTTCTAAGTTACAGCATTTTATTAAAAATGGGATTATACCTACCCAGCAGCTCATTATAACCTGTGAAACCAAGGAAAATCCACTTGACTTAAACTATGTAGACAACCTTATTCATTTTTACTTTTTATAAAATAATTCATTTTTTTGCTTGTAGGCATCAATGTCAACTTTTGTTGGCTTAGTGCCTACTTTCTTTTTTTCGGTA
>FR880812.1 GCA_000434615.1 Clostridium sp. CAG:510 | reverse complement strand
TAAAACTGCGCCACAGCCTTGGCAGGCCATCGCGCAGCGATTTTGTTCAATCGGAAGTTATCGAACTGACACATTAGAAAGGATTATATATGAGTGAGTTGATTAAGGCTGATAATGAATATAAGGAGTGGATTGCCGGAATATCCAATGATTTTAGAAAAAGCCAAATCAGGGCTTCTATGAAGATAAATGATGAGATGCTAAGATTTTATTGGAAACTTGGTAAGGGCATTTCATCTATGAGTGAACAATTCGGATATGGAATGGGCTTCTATAAAACGGTGAGTGACGATTTGAAATCCATTTTGCCAGATGTGAAATCATTTTCTCCAACTAATTTGAAATATATGAGATACTTTTATGAGATGTATCCTGACGCAGTGATTTGTCCTCAGGTTGAGGACGAATTGATTATAGATGCAAATCGTCCCCAAGTTGGGGATGATTTACAAATCATTTTTAGAATTCCATGGGGACATAACAAAATAATACTTGATAAATGCAAAGGAAATTCTGCAAAGGCATTGTTTTATATCAGAAAAACTATTGAAAACAATTGGTCAAGAGATGTTTTACTAAATTTCTTAGGAACGGATTTGTATGAACGCCAGGGCAAAGCAATAACTAACTTTTCTAATACACTTCCGATAGAACAGAGCGATTTAGCACAAGCAATTACGAAGGATCCATATAATTTTGATTTTTTGACTTTGCGTGAAAGGTATGATGAAAAGGAACTAAAGGATGCGCTTATAGAGAAAGTTAATAATTTCCTTATGGAGTTAGGTACTGGCTTTGCTTATATGGGCAGGGAAGTGAGAATTGAGGTAGGAGATACTGAAAAATTTATAGACATGTTATTTTACAATACGCAAAGACATTGCTATGTTGTTGTAGAAATAAAGACAGGAAAATTTGATTCTTCTTACGCAGGTCAATTGGGAACTTATGTTGTGGCTGTTAATCATCAGATGAAAACAGAAGCTGATAACCCTACTTTGGGACTTCTGATTTGTAAAGATATGGATAAAGTAGAAGCCCAGTATGCATTAGAATCTACTAGCCAGCCACTTGGAATTTCTAGTTATGAATTATCAAAACTTATACCAGAAGAATTCAAAGGTAGTATGCCTACCATTGAAGAAATTGAGGCTGAATTA
>FR880811.1 GCA_000434615.1 Clostridium sp. CAG:510 | reverse complement strand
AAGCATGCAAGCAGTATTACAACACCAGGTATGTTCGTATGCCAGACTTACTCATAGATCTGGACATTGCACGAACTGAAGGGAATTACCGTAAAGTGAAGCAAACTCACGGAACATTTCATAACCACAGGATTTGTATTTGGTGATGAGCTGTTCTAACTCTTCACGGGCTTTTACCGGAATCCCGGCATTATGATTATTGAACTGGATGTAGAGTTCTTTTAAATCCCGAAAATCGCGGAGTTTGGGATCAATCCGAAATAGTGCATCTTCATAATCGTAGGTGTTCATCATACAGTGAAAATGGGAATCCATACGCAGGTCTGTGTGATATTTGATATTTGACTGGTTGGCAAGAATCAGCCACCTGTATTTTTGCAAAAGATAAACTTCATCAGAAGGAGGTAAGGAAACCGGCTTTTGTTCTTCATATGAGAGTTTGTCCTGATATTCTCTGTCCCGTTGGCGAAATTTTTTGAGAAGCTGTCTTATGTAATTATCAATCATGCGTGTAATCCACTGGATTACGTGGAAGGAGTCAACAACAGGAACAGCATTTGGAAAGTACTTATCGACATAAGACAGATAAGGATTGTACATGTCAGAAATAAGATAACTGACGGCATTTCTTTCTTCCATGGGGATTGAGACAAAGTATGGTTCCGTTACGTTGGTTCTTCTGCTGCGAAGCAGGTCAATGGGGTCACCGGTATGGAAGTCTTGTATCACTAAAGCGTACATACAGTATTCATCCATATCCAGGTGGACCTCATCAATAGAGACGGCATCAGTAAGTTTTAGACGATCCATTTTTACGTAACGGTCGAAGACTTCATGAGCATGGGTATCAGAGACGTGAAAACGGTTGCCGATGGAAACAGATGTTTCCATTAGGTTGCGGTAGGCGGTTACAATAAGCATGTCAGTAGCATTTGTGGTACGTCGTTTTTTATTGACAAACTTAAAGGATTCACTGGTGTCATAGAGACAATCCGGATTTGTGCACCGCCAACGGCGTTGTTTCAGAATCAGAGTCAGCGAGTAGTTGTCCTGAAGAATCGGATGATTGATGGTTCGCTGCTTAATACCTCTTGAATGCATGCGAAAACCGCAGGAAGGACAGAAATGTGGGACGGGACGGGTTTCAAGAGTAATGTTTTTGTTTGTACCCTGAATGGAAATGTCACTGATAATGATATCAGAGTCTTCAAGGTCGAGTAAATCTGTGATACTATTCATATGGCCTCCTTCTTAAAAGTGTATTTGTGCAAAAATCATCATAAGAGAAGAAGGCAGGAAGGATTCCGGCTACTTTTTTGATGACTGCGCGAATGTGCGAATTTGAAACGCAAGGAGCGTTATCTGAAACGCTGCTTACAGATTCATCAATGATAATTTGTTCCTCCCGGATGGCTGTATTGTCAAGAGCCGGAGTTTCGTCAGGTAAATGAATAGGTACTTTGAAAGTCATGGAAACCTCCTCTTTGTCGATTATTACGTCACTGATTGCAAACATGGTAGATAGATAACTGCACAGATAGATGACGCTGCCGTGCCTGCCGGTGAAGGATACCAGTGACAAGTATTCCATTTCCTGCAGTTTATTCAAAACCCGGGACACAGTAGCTTTGGAGATCCCCCAACGTGCGGAAAGCTCCGTATAGCTAATGAGCGGATTTTTTGTGGAATTACGGAAATATACAACCGGGCCGATATCGGAGCCCTGGATTTGTGCGTCGTTATAGATAGCGTGAATCCAAAGGTCTAATACAATATCCATTTCAGAACAGCGGCCCATGCTGATAAGCTCATGTACTGTCGATACCGGAAAAAAGAAAAATCCTATATCTTTTGTACAGGGATAGTTATATTCGAGCCAGGTATTGTTGCTTTTCCAGTCTGATATCGTAAATTTGATCAGATTCCCCCGAGCAAGTTTACTATAAGTGATGTAATGTCTTTCCTGTAGAAAATCAAGAATTGATACTGCCTGGTGTTGGAAGCGGATGCGGAACCATTCCGATAACTCAGAAAGTGTGCAAATCCATTCCCCGGGGCTGATAAGGTAGGAGATTCCTTCAATCCTTTTGTAGGAGCTCCGGAAGTTAGCAAAGGAGCAAAGTGTCATGTAATAAAAAAGATAGGAACTTCCGTTTGTCCGGATATTCCTATCTTCCATAAGATCTCTTAAAAAATTTCTGTAAATGCGGCAGCGTGGATAGTCCACGATTTGTTTAATTTCAATCTGATAATCCATATTTACCCCTTTCATAATAAAGACATCCTTTGCGAGAATGTCTTTTTTAAAACATTATGTATGTCATGGCAGAGAACTGAAACAAATTTGGCACGGTTCCTGATAAAATGTTTGTAATATCCCTCCGAACGTATTTTGGAAGGTATTTTTGTTACATAGTCTGGAACTGTGAGATTTCGGGGGATTTTGCACAGAATTATTGATAGAATGGGTATTTGATGGGATATTATATTCCAGTTATTTCTATTCTTGTCGTAAATATGGTATTGATAGTCTAGGACTTAAAATCCCTCGGTGGCAACACCGTGCCGGTTCAAGTCCGGCCACCAGCAGTAAAAAAGCTTCAAGTACGAATTATCAGTATTTGAAGCTTTTTTTTATACTTATCAGCATTACACAAAATTTTTTTATAGGGGCAATTGCTCATGCCCCTTTGCGTAAAGTTGTAATGGCATTTTTTCTCTTATGAGAGCGAAAAAGACCGGCTGCCTTGTTGTAGAAGAAAAAGGAGTATACCAGGACATTGTTGAATACGCCGATTCTTTCCTTGGTTGTGCCGTGGTAGTAACGCCCGCCGCAGGTAATATGAGATTTTTTCTTTAGCGCATGTATTAAGTCGGATTCCGTAAAAATGCTATCTTCAAATTCTGTGTAGGCAAAACCGATGGCATCCGTTTTATGGGAGTCACTGCCACCGAACTCCTTCAGACCGTAATGTCGGGCAAGCTCATGGGCTTTGTGGTTGGAGTCGGGACTCTCGCAGGCGTTGAAAGACTCCAGAAAGTCAAATTCTCTTAAAATATCAGGATTTTTGCGGTAGACCTTGCTACGGCAGAAACTCAGGAATTTTTCCCCACAGGGATGTGCGGGGCCTAAAATACCACCGAAGAAATGAACAATTTTAATCAGTGCTGCAACCGGAAGTCCTCTGAGCTCCAAAATGGGCAGCTTGATATACTCCGGCATAATAATCAGAATATGTCCGGCATCGATGGTATCATATTCAATGCCTTTTAGCACCGTGAAATTCTTAAAAACCGGTTCATCCTTTATCTTTTTATAGCAGCGGTAGGCATTATAAGAATTATGGTCGGTAAGAAGCATGCCGTCATAGCCCTTTTCTTTCAGCAAAAGTGCATATTCGCGAAGCGTTGCTTTTCCGTCTAAGGAACCTTCTTTTGTGTGACAATGTAGATCAAAATGCACGATAACATCTCCTAACGTTCATTTTTAGTATTAAATTCCTGTTAAAGTTTACCACATAATTCTTTACTTTGGAATAGCTTCCCGATATAATGTAATATACTTAATTTGATGCGTTAAAAATTTTTTATACGTGGAGGACGAAAAAATGAGTTTTTTATGGGAGGGCGTCTGTGCCATTACCTGGCAGCAGCTTGTTATGTATGCAGTAGGCGCATTATTGATTTATCTGGCAATTAAAAAGGAATATGAACCGGCACTCTTACTGCCGATGGGATTTGGGGCAATTCTGGTAAACCTTCCCGGCAGCAATGCCATCAATCAGGTTTTAGAGGGCATTCCGGAGTCACATGGTATTATTCAGTGGTTGTACGAAGTGGGTATTGAGGCATCGGAAGCTCTGCCTCTGCTTTTATTTATCGGTATCGGAGCCATGATTGATTTTGGTCCCCTGCTCGCCAAGCCGATTATGTTTTTGTTCGGTGCGGGCGCACAGTTTGGTATTTTTGCAGCACTTTTGCTGGCATTATTACTTGGATTTGATTTAAAGGATGCGGCGTCCATCGGTATCATCGGTGCGGCGGACGGCCCCACATCCCTTCTGGTATCGCAGGTGCTGCATTCCAAATACATCGGTGCCATAGCGGTAGCTGCGTATTCGTATATGTCTCTGGTACCCATTGTGCAGCCGGCGACCATAAAGCTGATTACTACTAAAAAGGAAAGAAGCATTTCCATGGATTACAAGCCGGGCTCCGTATCCAAGAGAACACGCATCCTGTTCCCGATCATTGTTACTATTATTGTGGGACTTATTGCTCCCTCTTCCGCATCCTTAGTCGGATGTCTGATGTTCGGTAACTTAATCAGAGAGTGTGGTGTTCTGCAGAATTTATCCGAAACGGCGCAGGGACCTCTTACCAATCTGATTACCCTGCTTCTGGGTATTACCATTTCCTTCAGCATGAAGGCGGAGGATTTTGTAAGACTGGATACCCTGCTTGTCATGGCAATCGGTCTTGCGGCATTTATCCTTGATACCGTCGGCGGTGTTATGCTTGCCAAGTTTATGAATATTTTCCTGAAAAACAAAATCAATCCTATGGTCGGTGCAGCCGGTATTTCCGCATTCCCCATGGCATCCCGTGTGGTTCAGAAAATGGCACAGGAAGAAAAGCCCGGCAATATCATTCTCATGCAGGCAGCCGGAGCCAATGTGGCAGGTCAGGTCTGCTCCGCAATTGCAGGCGGTCTGATTATACAGATTGTGACACAGTTTATGTAATAGAATCAGGAAAAGCAGAACAGTAACTTTCCGCAGATCGCGGAAAAGCAGAACAGTAACTTTCCGCAGGCCGCGGAATACAGGACAGAAAAGAAAAGGAGACAAAGCTATGAAGGAAACAGTTATGCTGGGACTTAAAATAATGGGTTATGGTATGGCGGGCATTTTTGTGGCAGCCGTGGTAATTATTGCATGTGTATGGCTGCTGCAGGTCAGCGACAAGCTGGGTGCCAAAAAGGAAACAAAAGAAGAGTAGACAATACCTTGTAATCTAAAGAGATTAACAATTCAAACGCAGAAGAATTTAGAAAACAGCCGCTTTGCAGATGAGAGCGGCTGCTTTTAAATAATCTGTACAAAAAAAGCTTCTTCCTAATGGAAGAAGCTTTTAACGTGCGTTAGAGGATTCGAACCCCCGACCTTTTGGTCCGTAGCCAAACGCTCTATCCAGCTGAGCTAAACGCACATCTGTTGCTCTCACAACATTAAACATTATATATTCTTATAGAGCATATGTCAAGAGAAAAGAGAAAAAAATATTGGAAATATTTATAATATAAAAGACTGTATCCACTAAAGCAGATACAGTCTTTTTTGCTTTGGAAAGCAGTTTTTATTTACCTGTGAAAATTCTCTCTGGAAAGAGAAGGGATTAGCCCATGGTTACAACTACGTTGTAAACAGTCTTGCCCTTTTCGTAAGGGATAACATTACCTTCAACAGGTGTTCCGTCAACTACCATGGAAACAACACCCTTTTCTACATCGTTCGGGTTCTTGACTTCGATGTTGTAGATGCCTTCACGGAAAGCACGGGTCAGCTTGAAGTCACCAAAGCCCTTAGGTACACAAGGATTGATGCTTAAGCCCTTGTGGGTAGGATATACACCTAAGATGTACTGGGAGATGTTGACAAAGGTCCATGCTGCAGTACCGGTCAGCCAGCTGTTCTTAGCTTCGCCGTGGAACTTGGCATCACGTCCGGCAACCATCTGGGAGTATACATAAGGCTCGGTACGATGAATTTCGCTGATGTCCTCCACATAAGCGGGGCAGGTCTTCTTGTAGATTTCAAATGCACGGTCACCGCGTCCGATAACGGTTTCTGCGATGGAAACCCAGGGATTGTTGTGGCAGAAGATACCTGCATTTTCCTTGTATCCGGGCGGATAGGAGCTGATTTCACCAAGCTCTAAGTGATATCTGGTGTAAGCAGGCTGTAAAATCATGACACCATACTTGGTATCCAGTCTTTCCTTAACGGAGTCCAGAGCCTTTTTAGCCTGTCCTTCTTTGACACCGACGCCGGCAAGTACACAGAAGCCCTGGGGCTCGATGTAAATCTGGCCTTCTTCACATTCCTTGGAACCAACCTTGTGGCTATATGCATCGTATGCACGGATGAACCATTCACCGTCCCAGCCATCCTTTAAGATAGCATCGTACATAACGGCAACTTCATCACGGGCTCTCTTAGCTTCGGCTTCATCGCCGAGAAGTTCGGCTAACTGAGCATATTCTTCGCCGTATTTTACAAACATACCTGCAATGAATACAGATTCTGCAACGGGGCCTTCGCTGGGACCAAAGGTCTGGAAGGATTCACCCGGATGCTCTGAGAAGCAGTTTAAGTTCAGACAGTCGTTCCAGTCTGCACGTCCGATTAAAGGAAGCTTGTGAGGTCCCTTGTGATTGATGATGTAATCCAGGGAACGCTTCAGATGCTCCATAAGGGTGGTAGCTACGGACATATCGTTGTCGTAAGGAACCATTTCCTTTAAGATGGAAGTATCGCCTGTTTCTCTTACATATGCGGAAGTACCTGCAATCAGCCACAGAGGGTCGTCATTGAAGCCGCTGCCGATATCGGCATTACCCTCTTTGGTAAGGGGCTGATACTGATGATAAGCGCTGCCATCCTGGAACTGGGTGGAAGCGATATCGATAATTCTTTCTCTTGCACGGTCGGGAATCAGATGTACGAAACCAAGTAAGTCCTGACAGGAATCACGGAAGCCCATACCACGTCCGATACCGGATTCATAATAGGAAGCGGAACGGGACATGTTGAAGGTAACCATACACTGATACTGGTTCCAGGTGTTGACCATACGGTTTACCTTATCATTGGAAGATTCAATGGTGTACTTGGAAAGAAGCTTCTTCCAGTAATCCTTCAGGGCAGCGAAAGCAGCATCAACATCTGCCTCGGTCTTGTAACGGTCAAGCATTGCGAAAGCACGCTTCTTATTAATAACACCGTAGGATTCCCACTTGTCATCTTCGGGATTTTCAATGTAGCCTAAAACGAAAACATAAGTCTTGCTTTCTCCGGGAGCCAGAGTCAGGTTAATCTGATGAGCAGCAATGGGAGACCAGCCACTTGCCATGGAATTGGTGCAGGCACCGTTTTCAACAGCTTCGGGAAGAGCAGCACCGCGGTAAGCACCGAGGAATGCATCCCTGCTGGTATCGAAAGCATCTACCTTGGCATTTACGGAGTAAATTGCGTAGTGGTTACGACGCTCTCTGTATTCGGTCTTGTGGAAGATGGTGGAATCAACGACTTCTACTTCTCCGGTACTCAGGTTACGCTGGAAGTTCTTCATATCGTCGTCTGCGTTCCACAGACACCATTCTACATAGGAAAATAATTTTAACTCTTTTACGGAATCGGAAGTATTGGTAATGGTAAGCTTGTTTACTTCGCAGGTATCGTTCATGGGAACGAATGCAAGAGTGGAGGCTTCCACACCGTTCTTCTTGCCGGTGAAACGGCTGTATCCGATACCGTGGCGGCATTCGTAAGAATCCAGCTCTGTTTTAGAAGGCTGCCAGCCGGGATTCCACACGGTATCTCCATCCTTTATGTAGAAATACTTGCCGTTTGTATCGGCCGGGATATCGTTGTAACGATAACGGGTCAGACGTAACAGCTTTGCGTCCTTATAAAAAGTATAACCGCCGCAGGTGTTGGAAATCAGACTGAAGAAATCGTTGCAGCCTAAATAGTTAATCCAGGGAAGCGGCGTTTTGGGGGTTGTGATGACGTATTCCTGATTGGCGTCATCGAAGAAACCAAATTTCATGCCTTCTTATCTCCTTTTTTATATAATTGTATAATATTCCATATACTTATATTGAATTATACACAAGATAAAATGACAGCGCAACTAAAAATTGCCCTATAAGGCATTATTATCGAAAAAAAAGGTCTGTCCACTGTGCAAAACGATAGAAAAGAAACAAAAAAAGACATTGAAGGGGAATATATGTGTAAAAGGTGCATAAAAAAATTTGAAAAAGTATTGCAAAAATATCAAAGGTGATGTATAGTATACGTGTTGGTAAACAACAAATATCTATCATTATTTAAGGGAGGAAAAAAAGTAATGAAAAGAAAAGCATTAAGCATTCTGCTTACTGTAGCTACCGTAGCTACCATGCTTGTTGGATGTGGTGACACAACTACAAACAATGACACACCCACAAGCACAACACCTGCTGAAAGCACTCCTGCTGCATCTACCGATGCAGAAAGCACTGACGCAGATGTAGCAGCTGATGAAGGCAAAGTCCTGAACATCTACTGCTGGAACGAGGAATTTAAGTCTCGTGTAACCGATCACTATCCTGGATATGAAGAAGTAGACGCTACCCATGGTAAGATTGGTGACGTTGATGTAGTTTGGACCATCGTTGCAAACGCAGACAACGCTTACCAGAACAACCTGGATGCTACTTTATTAAATCAGGCAGATGCAGCAGCTGATGACAAGATTGATATCTTCCTTGTAGAAGCTGACTACGCTCTGAAATATGTTAATTCTGATTACACAATGCCTGTTGCTGATCTTGGTATCACAGATGCAGACCTTGCTAACCAGTATCAGTACACCAAGGACATCGTTACCGATTCCAACGGCGTATTAAAGGGTGTTTCATGGCAGGGATGTCCCGGCGCTTTATTCTACAACAGAGAAGCAGCTAAGGATATCTTAGGTTCCGACGATGCAGCAACCGTTCAGGAAGCTGTTAAGGATTGGGATACTTTCGTAGCTACCGCAGCAACCGCTAAGGAAAAAGGCTACAAGATGTGCTCTTCCGTAATGGATACATATCGTGTATACTCCAACAACGTATCTTCTAAGTGGGTTGTAGATGGCAAGATCAACATCGACGACAACATTATGAAGTGGGTTGATGACTCCAAGAAGATGGCTGATGAAGGCTATGCTGGAACACATGCACTGTGGTCTGATGACTGGTCTAAAGGCTTCTATCCCGATGGCAAAGTATTCTGCTACTTTGGACCCGCTTGGTTAATAAACTTCTCCATGGCTGCTGATACCGAAGGTTCTATCGGTAACCAGGGTGGCTGGGGTATCACTGAAGGACCTCAGGGCTTCTTCTGGGGCGGTACCTGGATTTGCGCTGCAACCGGTACAGACAACAAGTCCCTTGTTAAAGACATCATGCTGAAACTTACCTGTGATGAAGACATCATGAAGGGAATCGTTGAGAAGGATGACGACTTCGTAAACAACCAGCCTGCAATGGAAGCTATGGCTGAATCTGATTATACTTCCACAATCCTTGGCGGTGTTAACCCTCTGGGTATCTACGTTGCAGGTGCTAAGTCCATCGTCTTAAGCAACCTTTCCGCTTACGATCAGGGATGCAACGAAGAATTCCAGAATGCTATGAAGGATTACTTCGAAGGCAATGTTGACCTTGATACTGCTCTTGACAACTTCAAGAAGGCAGTAGTAGTTAAGTATCCGGATTTAACATACTAATTACTACAAAATAGCAGTTGGTTAAAAATAGCCATGTCTGCCTGTTGTGTGCAGGCGGGCATGGCTTTTTGAATTTTGACAAGACATAAGTTAGCAGTAAAGCAGAGCCGGCAGCAAATTACTTGCGGCATGTCTGGCTGCAAGGATTTACTGCGAGCTCTGTAAAATAATGTAAGTGGAGGCAACCCATATGTCAAAAGTGAAAGTTAAAAAGGGAAAGGTAGTAAGCTATAATAGATGGGGCTATATATTCTTAATACCTTTCATTGTAGTATACTTTGTTTTTCAGTTAATTCCTCTGTTTAAGACTGTTTACAACAGCTTCATGGAAAATTACATGTCCGGTCTGACCCACATTGGACCCAGATTTGTCGGACTTACCAACTTCAAGGAAATGTTTTCCAACCCGGATGTCTGGTCCTATTTTAGAAATACAATGATCATGTGGGTATTGGGCTTCGTTCCGCAGATTATCGTTTCCCTGCTTTTAGGCGCATGGTTCTCTGATCCCAGTCTTAGACTGAAAGGAACCAGATTCTTTAAGACCGTTATTTATCTGCCGAACTTAATCATGGCATCCGCATTCTCCATGTTGTTCTTCGTTCTGTTCTCCGAAGGCGGTCCTATCAATGATATTTTAATGTCTTTGCATATTATTGATGCACCTTATAAATTCTTAAGTAACACATGGAGTACCAGAGGTCTGGTGGCAGCCATGAACTTCTTAATGTGGTTTGGTAACACTACCATCCTTCTGATGGCCGGTATGATGGGTATTGATACCGCATTGTTTGAAGCAGCGGAGGTAGACGGTGCAACTTCTACACAGGTATTTTTCCGTATCACTCTGCCGATGTTAAAGCCGATTCTGATTTACGTTATGATTACCTCCTTAATCGGTGGTCTGCAGATGTTCGATGTACCTCAGATTTTAACAGATGGTAAGGGTAGCCCGGCTAACACTACCATGACAATGATTATGTATCTGAACAAACACTTATTCAGTAAGAACTATGGTAAGGGCGGTGCACTTTCCGTTATCCTGTTTATCATAACCGGTATCCTGAGCCTTATCGTATTTAAGTTCTCAAACAACAAGGATAAGTAGGAGGTGTAGGAAATGAGATCAGAAGTAGCACAGAAAAAAAGTAAGGGCCTTGGAGTGGGCACAAGAAGAGTTATTTCTTATATAGTATTAGTAATTCTTTCCTTCCTCTGCCTGTTTTGGTTTTACATTTTGTTTATTAATTCAACACGTTCCAACGGTGAACTGACAAAGGGATTTACTTTACTTCCCAGTACGCATTTCCTGGAAAACTGGACCAATGTCATGAAGGGCAGCCAGCCGGTTGTCAGCGGTATGATTAACAGCTGTATCATTGCTATCTGCAGTGCTATCCTTTGTACATACTTCTCTACCATGACCGCATATGCTATTCATGTATACGATTTCAAACTGAAGAAGTTTATCGCAACCTTCATTTTGGCAGTCATGATGATTCCTACACAGGTTACAGCACTTGGTTTCATCGACCTGGTAGATGACCTGCATTTGACGAACAACTTCATTCCGTTGATCATTCCTTCCATCGCGGCTCCTGTTACTTACTTCTATATGAAGCAGTACATGGAGAGTACTCTTCCTCTTTCCTTAGTGGAAGCAGCAAGAATTGATGGCTCCGGTGAAGCAAGAACCTTCAACAGCATCGTATTACCGCTTATGAAGCCGGCGATTTCCGTACAGGCAATCTTCACCTTTGTAAGCAGCTGGAACAACTACTTCCAGCCGGCGCTGATTTTGAAGAAGGATAAGGTTAAAACCCTTCCCATCATTATTGCACAGTTAAGAAGTGCTGACTGGCTGAAGTTTGATATGGGTCAGGTATATGTAACCATCGTATTCTCCATTTTCCCGGTTATTATTGTTTATTTATTCCTCTCTAAATACATTGTACAGGGCGTTGCCGCAGGTAGCGTAAAGGGTTAAACGTATGAAATTCTCATTTTCCAAAAAATTACTGGTTTTGTTCGCATTTCCGCTTCTTATGATAGGTGTGATTGTAGCGGCGCTTAGTACCGGTATCTTGCGGAATAATCTGAATACGGAAATACAGAAGGAATTGCAGATTACAGCGGATTCCATTGTCTGCACTTACTCCAATTTGTATGAGGGCGACTATTTTAAGGATCAAGGCGGTAAGCTCTATAAGGGCACTATCGCTATATCCAGTGACACATCGCTTTTGGATACACTGAAGGAAAACGTAGGGATTGACACGGCATTTATTTATGATGGCAGTCTTACTATGACGAGTCTCAAGTATCCGACAGGTGCAAAAGCATCCGGTGCGCCCATGGATAAGGATATTTTGGCGAAGGTGCTGGAAGGTAAACCGGTTTTTGAACAGAATTATGTTTTCCAGAAGGTACGTTACTATGGTTATTTCACACCGCTGATTAATTCGGACGGTACAACGGTCGGAGCCGTATTTGCAGGCAGAACCGCAGAGGATGTTGAACAACAGGTCAATACCGAGCTTCGCAAAATCATTATTCCGACCATAGCCATTATGGTTGCCTTTATGATAATCATTCTGATTTTCGCAAAAAACCTTGCCGGAAAGATGACCCTGACCCGTAAATTCCTGGAACAGGTTGCTTCCGGTCACCTGACTAAGAGCGGAAAGACGAAGCACGTAAAGAGCAGAGACGAAATCGGCGATATCTTCAAGATGTCCGTTACCCTGCAGGATGAACTCTACAGGATTGTATCCAACATCAAGGAGTCGACCGACAGTCTTTTAGCCTCTTCCAACGGATTGATTACCATATCCAATGGTGCAACACAGGATGTGGGCGCTATGAAGAAGAGCATGGACGGCATTGTAAAGGATGCTTCCGAACAGGCGGATAAGGCGTCTGAGTCCGTAGAAAATATCTACAACATCAGTACACAGATTGAGTATATTTCCAAAGAAATGACAGATATGTACGATACTGTAAATGCCGTTTCCGTAGCTGAGAAGGATGCTTCCCGGATTATGGAAGAATTAAACGATGCCAACCAGGAAATGCTTTATACAATCGGACGTATTGCAGAACAGATTACGGTTACCAATGATTCCGTACAGGCAATCCAGCAGACGATTGATATGATTCGCAACATTGCGGATGAAACCGATTTGCTGGCGGTAAATGCAAGCATCGAGGCAGCACATGCCGGTGCGGCAGGCCGCGGATTTGCCGTTATTGCGGAACAGATCAGTAAGTTAGCAAGTATGTCCGCCGACAATGCAGGTGAAGTAGAAAAGACGTTGTCCAGCATTATGGACGAAACAGCCAAGATGGTTCAGCTCATGGAAGAGACCAAACAGCAGATGGATACACAGGCCGGCAAGATGCAGGAAACTGTAGAGAAGTTTGCTTCCGTGGCACAGGGTGTAGAAAGCTCCCTGACAAATGTGGAAAGTGTCAACAGCAGTATGGAGACACTGGATGCAGCCAAGGAAAGTGTTCTGGACAGAGTAAAACGTCTTTCCGATATTTCCAATCAGTTTGTGGCTGCTGCGGATGATATGATGGAAAACACCAATCATATGAATGAGCGAATGAGACAGCTCGAAGAAACAGCAAACAAACTGGAAGAGATTTCCGAAGGCTTAAGCGACGGTCTGGACAATTTCAAACTGTAAATTTTATAAAAAGTTTAGGAAACCTTCTTTTGGGGTTTATTTACGCAAACATAGGAGCATGTTATAATGTGAACAACATATAGCATGTTCCTTTTTGTTATAATGAAAGTTATAAGGAAAGGAAAATGTAACAGTCCTGCACGGAAGCATGTGCGGGAAAAGAAGCTTTAGAGAGGAACGAGGAGTATGGACAGAGTTACATTTATCAACGAATTGAAAGCAGCACTTGCCAGCCGGGTAAATTCGCAGGTAGTGACTGAAAATATAAATTATTACGAAGAGTATATCAACACGGAAGTACGGAAGGGCAGAAACGAGGATGAGGTCATTACCGGTCTGGGCGACCCCAGACTTTTAGCAAGAAATATTGCAGATGCGGAGAAGAGAGCTGCAGCTTCTTCCGAGTATGAAGGTTCCGAGGAATATATTTACGAGGATGCCGATAGTGGTGAGAATGGCGGTCCCAAGGTTAAGGTACATCATGTGCCGTTGTGGCTGGTTATTCTGATTGTGGTGCTGGTACTGGTGCTTATTCTGGCGGCCGTTTTTTCCATCCTGTCCGTATTGCTGCCGGTTATCATTCCGGTTGCCTGTGTGATACTGATTTTCAGGCTGGTGCGGCGGAGCGGATGGCTATAAATAATAAAAAGAGGAAAATAATGAGCCACCAGGGGGGCTGGTGGCTCATTGAGGGGAGTATAAATAAAATATAAGGGGTGTGAAAGAAATTCTAATGCGTTCCTGTTCACGTCTTGATTATATAATACTTTAGTACTAAAAGCAATAAAAAATAGTAAAAAAGTCCTATAAAATTTTCGTAAAATCTTATTTCCGGGTGTATAAATTTTCTGTTGTCAGACATACTAACGGTGTAACAATAAAACCATTAGGAGGGCTTTTATATGTCTAACAATAATCAGTACAATGATAACCAGAACCAGTACGACAACTGCTCCAACAGTATGCAGAAGAACAACCAGAATCAGCAGAACAAGAAGCAGAACAATCAGAAAAATAACCAGCAGAACAACCAGAAGAACCAGGACGAGCAGAAATATAATTATTAGTTTATTATCTGTCTGCGGTTATTTTCATAAAGATGCAGTCATCCGCCGGAGAATCTCCGACAGGTGGCTGTATTTTTGTTTGCCACCGATACAAAAAAATGATATACTGAATGGCGAACAGGAAGGATAGAAAAGATGAGACGTTTTGAACTGATTGCGCCCTGCCATTTCGGGATGGAGGCGGTTTTGAAAAAAGAAATTATAGATTTGGGATACGATGTAACGGAAGTATCGGACGGCAGGGTTACGTTTTACGGTGACGAGGAAGCACTTTGCCGTGCCAATGTTTTCCTGCGTACAGCGGAACGTATACTGATTAAAGTAGGTTCCTTCCATGCGGAAACCTTTGAAGAGCTGTTTCAGGGAACGAAAAGCCTTCCGTGGGAAGAATACATACCCGTGAACGGCAAGTTCTGGGTGGCAAAGGCGGGAAGCGTCAAAAGCAAGCTGTTCAGTCCTTCCGATATTCAGTCCATTATGAAAAAAGCCATGGTGGAAAGGCTGAAGGAAGTTTACCATGTAAACTGGTTTGCAGAGGACGGTGAAAGCTATCCGGTACGTGTCTTTTTACTGAAGGATGAGGTGACGGTAGGGCTGGACGGCACGGGAGAGTCCCTGCACAAGAGAGGCTACCGCAAGCTTACCGCAAAGGCACCAATTGCCGAAAATCTGGCGGCAGCCATGATTATGCTGACACCGTGGAATAAGGACCGTATTCTGATTGACCCTTTCTGCGGCAGCGGAACCATCCCCATTGAAGCGGCCATGATGGCAGCGCAGATTGCACCCGGCATGAAGCGGGATTTTACCTTCCGCAGATGGAAAAACATTATTTCCGAAGGTGTGTTTGAGGACACCATAGAGGAAGCAAACGACATGGTAAATCCGGATATTGTAACAGATATCCAGGGTTTTGATATTGATGACAAAATGGTTTCCATTGCAAGAGAAAATGCAAAAATGGCAGGTGTTGACCACCTGATACATTTTCAGAGACGTGATGTGAAGGATTTGAGTCATCCTAAGAAATATGGCTTTATTATTACCAATCCACCTTATGGAGAACGTCTGGAGGATAAGAAGGACTTGCCGGAGCTGTATAAGACCATCGGGCAGCGTTTTGCCGCACTGGATAGCTTCAGCATGTACCTGATTACGGCATACGACCAGGCGGAACGGGACATCGGACGAAAGGCTGATAAGAACCGGAAAATTTACAACGGTATGCTTAAGACGTACTATTATCAGTTCATGGGGCCTAAGCCGCCGAAAGAAAAAAGACAATGAGCAGGAAAATGATAATCTGGACCATTGGCTTTACCCTTTTATTGTGCGGGGGAGCCATGGCGGGTATGCTTTACTTTGCAGCGCATAAAAGCATTGCCGTGACAGAAATTTCTTCCCCCGGGAAGGAGTATACAAAAGAATCCGGACAGGATGCGGAAAAAGTGAGCGAGCTTCATTTCCAGAAGAAGGAAGAGAAAGCGGAGTTTCTTTTTATCCCCCTGCCGGAGGGCATCGCGGCGGAAGCGGTATCCGTGGAAAACCGCTATCTGCAGCGGGAGCTTTGGGTGTATATTAACGGAGGATCCGTGGATTTTTACCGGACGGAAGCCCTGTACGGAAACGACAATGCCATACTGGCGGGTGATTGCCGGACGGCGGAGAATGGTGTGGTGATCCGTCTGAAACTGAAGAGTGAATATGAATGTGTCAGCACAGTGGGAAACGGCAGGCTGTCCGTAAAATTCTGTGCGCCGGATGAACTGTACAGCCGGATTGCAGTAGTGGATTTTTTGCCGAAGAATGAATGGGAAAAAAGGGTTCTTGCCGGTGTGGAGGATGCCCTGCAGGCAAAGAAAACGGAAGCGGACACAAAGATTTATTATCTTGGTGGCGATGCGGCGCTTACCGACGAGGAAAAGCTTTCTCTGCTTGCCGAATGGCAGCCGGATTTCCTGTTGCAGCTTTCCATAGGGGAAAGTGAAAATGCATCGGATTTCGGCGTGGAATGTTATTACCCGGCGGAGTATTTTATACCGGGCTTCGGCAATATTGCATTTGCGGATCTTTTAGAGAAACAGACGGCTGAGGCACTGCAGACGCGTGCAAACGGATTGTTCGCGGCGGATGAGGACGATCTGCTTTTGCAGACCTGCGGCATTCCCTGTGGAAGAATGCAGCTTGGCTACGGAACAAACACGAGCGAAAAAAAACAGCTTTCCGAAAAGGAAAAGCAGGAGAAAATCGCAGATGCCGTTTATGCAGCTTTTGGGGAAGCCTGGCAGCAATGCGGAAAATAAATTCGCAGCATGGAAGGACATTGCGCACAGGCGTGATGCAGGAAGGAAATGGGAAACATGGAGAAGAGAATTATTTTCGCAACCGGAAACGCCGGTAAAATGCGGGAAATCAGAGAAATACTGAAAGATATGGGACTGGAAATTCTGTCCATGAAGGAAGCCGGTATTCAGGCTGACATTGTGGAGGACGGCAGGACCTATGAAGAGAACGCACTCATTAAGGCAAGAGCCGTGGCAAAGGAGGCACCGGATGATATTGTCCTGGCAGACGATTCCGGACTGGAGATTGATTATCTCAATAAGGAGCCGGGTATTTATTCGGCAAGGTATCTGGGAGAGGATACTTCCTACACAATTAAGAACAATAATCTGATAGAGAGGCTCGAAGGGGTGCCGGATGAACAGAGAACGGCAAGGTTTGTTTCTGCCATTGCGGCGGTTCTGCCGGGTGGGGAGGAGCTTACCACCAGAGCCACGATTGAAGGAAGAATCGGTTACGAAGAAAAAGGGGAGAACGGCTTTGGCTATGATCCGATTTTCTATGTACCCGAATTTCACAAGACAACGGCAGAGCTGACCGGTGAGGAAAAGAATGCCGTCAGTCACAGAGGAAAAGCACTTCGTGCCATGAAAGAGGAGCTTTTACGCAGATGAGCAATGCAAAGAGAGTTTTGATTGTAAGCGATACACACAGGAGGAACGACAACTATTTCAAGGTGCTGGAAAAAGAGGCTCCGCTGGATCTGATTATTCACTGCGGAGATGTGGAGGGCTCGGAATATGCGCTTACCACAGCGGCTTCCTGCCCGGTGGAGATGGTTGCAGGCAACAATGATGTGTTTTCCGATTTACCCATGGAAAAGGAATTGCGGATAGGCAGATACAAGGTCTGGGTGACCCACGGACATCATTATTATATATCCATGGGTTATGATATTATCTGTCAGGAAGCAGCCAGCCGCGGTGTGGACATTGTGATGGTGGGACATACGCACCGTCCGGTGATTGAAACGGCATACGGTGTGACCCTGATAAATCCGGGTAGCCTTTCCTATCCGCGCCAGGAAGGTAAGAAGCCGTCCTACGTGCTGATGGAGATAAATGAAAAAGGGGAAGCGGATTTCACCCTGAAATACCTATAATCGGGAAAAGCCGGATGCGCAGGTGAGCGGAAAAGCCGGAAGCATAGCCGGTGAGCGGGAAAAGCGGATGACAGTTGACACAGAGGGCGGATTTAGTATATAATAACCCTTGCACGAAATGTTTCGGGGTGTGGCTCAGCTTGGCTAGAGCACCTGGTTTGGGACCAGGGGGTCGCAGGTTCGAATCCTGTCACCCCGATTAACGTTAGGAAACCTGCATGAGAATGCAGGTTTTTTTAAATGCACGCAATAAGATACCTTTAACTCTTTTTCTCTTTAGGGTTTTGGGGATTGTGTGCGGCAAAAAGAGGTATACTATACAAAAAGAAAGGACGGATATGAACATGAATGTTTTATTTTTCGGAACCAAAAGTTATGACAGGGAATTTTTTGACAAGCTCAACAGCAGCGGCAAATACCATGATATAGACATTACTTATATAGAGCCCAATCTGACCCCGCAGACGGCAAAACTGGCGGACGGCTACGACGCAGTCTGTGCTTTTGTCAATATGGATATCTGCGATAAGACTGTCCGCATTTTACAGAAGTGCGGTGTGAAGCTCATCCTGATGCGCTGCGCAGGCTTTAACAATGTAGATCTGGATGCGGCAAAGGAGAACGGCATAACGGTTATGCGTGTACCCGGTTATTCTCCCGAGGCGGTAGCGGAGCATGCCATGGCATTGGTACTGACAGCGGACCGTCATATGCACAAGGCATACATTAAATGCCGGGAAAATAACTTCAATCTGGCGGGCCTTATGGGTGTTAATTTATACGGTAAAACCGCCGGCATCGTGGGCACCGGTAAAATCGGCGCCGCAATGGCAAGAATCTGCAAGGGCTTTGGTATGCGTGTAATCGGCTATGACAAGTTCCCCAACAAAGCGCTGGATTTTATTGAATATGTGGACTTTGACCAACTTCTTAAGGAGTCGGACCTGATTTCCCTGCACTGCCCGCTGACGGAGGAAAATTATCATCTGATTAACAAGGACACCATTGCCAAAATGAAGGACGGTGTGATTTTAGTCAATACCTCAAGAGGTGCCCTGATTAAGACGGAGGATTTAATTCAGGGTATCCGTGATGGGAAGTTTTTTGCTGTGGGGCTGGATGTGTACGAAGAGGAAACCGGTACCGTGTATGAGGATATGTCCGACCGGATTCTGGAGCATTCTACCATGGCACGTCTGCTGTCCTTCCCCAATGTCTGCGTGACCTCCCACCAGGGCTTTTTCACAAAGGAAGCGCTGGAAGCCATCAGCGAGACCACGATGGACAATGCACTGGCATTCTTAGAGGGCAGAAAGAACGGCAACGAACTGTAAGCTACGATTACTTGAAAGAAAGTTGAAAGAAATATAAAGTTTTTATGGAAATAGTGTTGACATTTGTAATTCCATAAGGTAAAATATCATTCGTCGGTGTGAAAACCACACTGTGTGTCCGTAGCTCAGTTGGATAGAGCAACGGCCTTCTAAGCCGTGGGTCGGGGGTTCGAATCCCTTCGGGCACATTGATACAAA
>FR880810.1 GCA_000434615.1 Clostridium sp. CAG:510 | reverse complement strand
ATTATGTAAAAAATTCTTTCACTGATAATCATGTGTTTTCCTCCGCTATGTTATATATCCGTATTTATAGATTTAATTTCCGTTTATACGGTTATTCTATCATGCCGCAGCATTTCTTTCAATGGGAATAATAATACTTCTGAATTTCTCAATATTTTCTGTTTTATATAATTCCATGTACAACTGTTTTATTCTCTTCATGCGAAGATAACAATCCTGATTCCTAAAAATAGACAACAAAAAAGTAACCGCTGTTACTCGATTGCCATGCTGTTACTTTAGCGAAACTATATACTCTCAAAAATTTATTAGTATTGTACAAATAGGTTTGTGAAAAATTCTGTTCATTTTCTATCACAAAATGATAATTGACTTTTAGAAATAGTTGTTCTCAGATTTTCTACAAAATTAGAAAAAGCCAAACCGCAAGGGTTTGAGCTCCATTTGTACATTCGTAGTTTCTGCTTTTTGGTATAAAATCTCCGCTGTTAATACAGAATATTTGTTCGATTTTATCAAGTCTTACTTGCACTTTTTCTCAACTTTTTCTCTTTCTTCTTCGTCAATTCTTCCCGCATACTCTCAACCAATTCACACAGAAACTGCCGATTATCCACATCATCAACCAGAATCATTTTTTTCGCACCATCATACGGCGGTTCCATCTCAGCATCCGGCATCATTTTCACCGCCACCGGAACCGGCTTTACCAAAAGTCTGTCAATGTGCACTAACACCTTGCTCCGCATTAACATTCTCAGACATTGTATCGACTTTATCGATTTAATCCAAACATACTTTCTGCCAAAGCAAATGTCTCATCAATACTACGGTTTTCGTCTCTTGTTATTACATTAAATCCAGATTTTTGAAACATCATATATCTTTCCTGTGAATTAACTCTTTTCAGACATTCTCTGAAATTTATCATAGCATCCTCTGGATTATCTTCTTTCAATAACAACTGATATAAAAACTGTTTTTCCTTATCTGGTCTTTCAAAAAATCTCTGCACAGAAATATTCGGATCTGCTAACATAATCAAAACATGATTTTCATCTGAAATTTCATGTAAAATTTCAACCGAAATATTAGTATCTACAAATATTTTTTTCTTTGTTCTGGAAACTAAATCCTTTAAAATTTCAATTTCTAAGACAGTACATTCTTTCGTAACTCCATTTACCCACGCCTCATATTCATCTGGAGTTCTTCTGACAAATTCACCCCAATCCTGTAAATCTCTTGTGTAAGTAAGATTAGGAAACTCCTTGGTATCCAAATTTTCTAAAAGTCTATCCTGATAATTTTCTTCGCAGGCGATTCCGTCATATTTTTCTGCCAGAAGTTTTACCATTGTGGATTTTCCAGCATATGCTGTCCCATTAATAAAATAAACATTTTCAAACTTCACGACTATCTTACCACACTCCAATCTATCTTATAGACTCAATTATCATATCAATAACAGCACCAACAGCTCTTTTAATATCATTGCCTTCCCATCCAAGTTTCCAATCATTCTCTGAATACACATCAGAAACAACATATATACCTGTTGCCACACATTTTCTATAATTAGCTATTGTAAACAAACCAACACCTTCCATTTCAACGCAAAGTGCTCCTTTTGTTTCTTCACTTTCCGGCCAGATTTTTAAGACAGCATTATCTAGCGAATATTCTTTTCCGCCGACAATTGCCTGAATATTCTTAGGAAACTCCAGTTGTCTCATTTCTCCTATACTATGCTATATGTAAAGACTTAATCAAAAAATCTACGACACTCTTTTGATATTGATCTTTTATGATATTTTCTTTGCTTTCTTCAATACTTCCATCAACAAAATATTTGCCGTTTTCTTTATTGATTGATAATGAATCAAGAGGCCATCCTTCAAATCTTTTTGATGAAGCTTTATCAATCATATAGAATAATCCGTTTTTTTGAGCTGCCATATTGTCCATAAACGATGAAATTACTCCGTGATTATAAACTGCAATTCCATCTAGGTAATATGCTGTGACTTTACCTCCAAGCCCTGCAATAAGTTTTGAATAGTAATCAATCATCTCTTCATCTGACAGTCTATCCATATTCATAGGTGTTCTAATATTTAGTCCCGGCTGACGCAAATCCTCAAAATCCAGTTCTTCAAAATATAATCCAGAATCATTACAAATAACAACATCAAAGTATTGTCCATAAAACTCTGCCTTCATAATAGCATTTTCTTCTGGTGTATTCCCCATTTCCTTAGGTTCTTCTATAACTTCGATATCTCTTAAAGTAATAAATTCAATATCATACCCTTTTAACAAATCCGAAAATCTTTTTACCTTTGATGGATTTGTTGTTCCTAATAAAACCCTCATATCGTCATACTCCTAAACTAAATCATCTTAAAAGCTTTCAACGCTTCTACTATTGCCTCTTCCTTCTCCTTTGGACACTTAGGCTGTCTGGAATCATCTGACTTAGGCTTGTTATAATTTTCTCGCTCTATAATCCCATACTTAGCCTTAACCTGTGCAATATACAGATTTGAAACTTTCATTCCATCATTATGCTCAGCCACGTACTTCTTTATCTCCTCATAAGTCGCCTGTCTACGCTCCGCTTCGGTCCGCGCTGGGCAAAGGTCCCCTGGACCTTTAGCGCCTCTCCGCAGCTGTCAAATCCAGTTCATCCATATCCAGTCTCACATTCACATGATGCTTCGCTTCATGGAGTTTGGACAAAAGGCACACAGTCTCTACATGTGTCGATAGGGTAATTGAGATGCACTTTCCAGAGTTTTCACTGTACTCTGGGAGC
>FR880809.1:58437-75764 GCA_000434615.1 Clostridium sp. CAG:510 | reverse complement strand
CGTAATATCAAGGAAAAACGCACCATAGAGATGTTTAGTACGGCTTAAAGGCAGCTCGTAGAGCTCCTCAGTTCTCAAAGAGATAATCATTTATCACTTCAAAATCATATCCCGGAAACATTTGTTTCCGGGATTTTTTCAAATCTAATGTCTTAGTTTTATTCTTTTATTAGTTATTATCTTATATTTTCAGTAGTTTTTTATTTCCAAATTTTATGGTTCGCCACTCTTTCATTATGTATTAGAGCGTGAATTTGACCTTGAGGGAAGAAACAACGTACGGGGTCAAAGAAAAAGGAAAGGAGTCGGAAGCCAGTTTGACCTTGAGGAAAGAAACAACGTATTGAGTCAAAGAAAATAGAAGAAAGAGAAAAATTAGTTTGACCCAGAGGGAAAGAATAATGAATAGAGTCAAAGAGAATAGAAATTTGAGAAATGCCAGTTTGACTTCATGATATAAAACAACAGATAGAGTCAAAAGAAAGTGGAAAAGTAAGAAATTGTATTTGATAGAAAGTGTAAAAAGTAGACAGAGTCAAAATTGCAGAAAGAAAGAGGGAGCATGGCTGGATTAAAAAACATTTTAAGGGAAGAGAAAAAGAGATTGGAAGACCTTATGGAAAAAAGTATTTGCCAGATGAAAAATTTACCGGAGGGAACCTTGAGGGTATCGGTTGACAAGGGGTATCCGCGGTATTATAGGTGTCTGGAAGGAGATAAGGTGGGGAATTACATAAGGAAGCAGGATAAGGAGACTGCCCAGAAGCTGGCGCAAAAGGAATACAATTCCAAAGTACTGCAGCTTATACAGAAAAGGTTGAAACAGATTGAGAATATCATTAAGGATTATGAGGATGATGAGGTCGAAAAGTGTTTTTATGGGGAGCATGCGGCAAAACAAAAATTGATTGTACCGATAGAACAGACATGGCAGGACAAATTGAAAGATTGGAAGGAGAAAGAGTATGTAGGCAAGGGATTTCAGGATAATACAATAGAAATCTATACACAAAAAGGGGAGCGTGTCCGCTCTAAGTCAGAAAAGATATTGGCGGACTATTTCTATTATCACGGCATTCCATACAAGTATGAATATCCGTTGCTGCTAAAAGGGTATGGTGTTATATATCCTGATTTTACTTTTTTATCGCCCAAAAGCAGACAGGAAATGTATTGGGAGCACAATGGTATGATGGATGATGTTGTATATGCGCAAAAGGCTGTTAAGAAAATCGAGTTATATGAGAAAAACGGAATTTTTCCGGGAGAAAGATTAATTCTTACATTTGAAACAGGGCAGACGACATTAAATAATGAAATTATAGAGGCAATGGCAAAACGATATCTCATATGAAAATATACTACAGTATCACTCACAACTTTAAGTTATATTGACCCTTTGGTGGCTGTTGTGATTTCCGTTACGGTTTTAGGGGAAAGTATGACAGTCTGGCAGGCGGTGGGCGGTTTGCTGATATTGGGTTTTACCCTTTGGAACGAAGTATCATCCGGGACTTAAACAGTCCCGGCTTTTTTATTTTAAAATAGGTTGACAAAGCTGTGTATTTAGTGTATATATAGATATATACAGACAATACACAGAGATACTATGTAGAAGTACAGAGATATTGTATAGTAATACAAAGATAATGCACAGAGATACACTGATAATGCACAGAGATACACAGATAATGTATAGTGGTGCACGGATAATAGACAGAGATGCGCAGGAGGTGCGGAAATGATTGTGATGGAAGATGTGGGAAGACATCAGGGTTCTTTTCAAATGAAAAATATTTCATTTTCCATTCCGGACGGCTATATTTGCGGGCTGGTGGGAAGAAACGGTGCCGGAAAGACGACGCTCATGCACCTTTTGCTGGGGCTGTACCGGATGAGGCAGGGAAAATTGGAGATAGACGGCATGCATTACCCGGAACAGGAAAAGGAAATTCATGATGAAATCGGCACGGTTCTGGTAGAAGAATTGTTTGATGGAACATATTCCCTTTGGGAGAACGGCATGCTGTACGGAGCCTATTACAGCAAATTTGATGCGAAAGAGTATGAAGACCTGCTGCAGGAGTTTCAATTAGAAAAAAAGGAGAAATTCCGAAAGCTGTCGAAAGGACAGAAATTAAAAAGCCAGTTTGCCTTTGCACTGGCGTGCCATCCAAAGTATTTGTTTCTGGATGAACCCACTGCCAATTTTGACCCGCAGTTTCGGGCTGCGTTTTTGAAAAAGATACAGGAGTTTGTCATGGATGGGGAGCATACGGTGCTTCTGGCGACACACATGACGGAGGATTTGGACAGACTGGCGGATTATCTGATTTATCTGCAGGAAGGACAGATTTTATATGCGGGGGATATGGAAAGCTTCCGGGAAAAATACCGTATTGTGGCGGGAGAAAATTATAAAATAAAACTGCTGGGCGACAGCGTGCTTGGCATCGAGCAGAGGCAGATGGGAACGAGAGCGCTTGTGCGGCATCATAAATTCCGGGAATACGACAGGGAACTTACCGTAACCTATCCCTCCATTGAGGAGTTTATGTACCTGTACGAAAGAAAAAAGTAGAAGGGTACGGACCTGAAAAGACAGTACGGACCTGAAAAGACAGTACGCACTCGTACCCATGGGTGGAAAGGAAGGGCATTATGAAAAGAAGCATGTTTCGGGAATATATGGCAGATTGGAGCTGGAAAAAAATAAAAGAAGGAGCGAAGGAAAATAAAGCGGTCTGGAACTGCATGTATGCAGCATTTGTTATGATGTTTTCTATGTCTGCTTCCATAGCGGGAGAAAATTTTCAACTGACGGATGCTTTACTGTCAATCGGTATGTTTCTGCCAATCTGTATTGTCATGGTATCGGTGATGGAACACCCCATCAGACTGCGCAAGATGCGTTATCTTTGTCCGCAGACGGAAGGAGAAAGAGCGCGGTCTGTCAGGCTGACATATTATTTCCGTGTGGGAATTCATATGATTATTTTCCTGATGGGATTGCTGCTCCTGTTTTCTGTGGGATTTTTTCACTGGGAAAGTCTGGTATTTCTGCTGCTCAATGATTTTATGCTGAGTACGATAGTGCCGATATATGGGATAAACGGAAAGGCAGCTTTTCAACTGGTGGTTCTCCTGATTGCCATTATGCTGACAAATATGGCGCAGTTGGTTGTTATTTCGGGACCGGAGCCCCACCGGACAGTGCAGATTATTTTGTATGCCATATTCTTCCTGATAGAATTGCCGCTGTTTATCGGTTTTTCCCAATATATCAAAAAAGAACTGTGTGCAGCGAGGAACTTTGAGGAGGTCATGTAATATGAACCTGAAAATCATCATTTCCCCGCAGGGGACGCTGGCTATTTATGAACAGATTGTTTCCCAACTGAAAAATGCCATAGTAACGGGCGCACTTTCCGCAGGGGAAGCATTGCCGTCCATCCGTGCGCTGGCAGCGGATTTGCAGGTCAGTGTGATTACCACGAAGCGTGCCTATGAGGAACTGGAAAAAGAAGGGCTTATCCGCTCCGTGGCGGGCAAGGGCTTTTATGTGTGTGAATACAATACGGGTTACCTTTTGGAAAAGCAGCTCATGACATTGGAAAAAAGGCTTTCGGAAATTATTTTTGAAGCCAAAGCAGCGGGGCTTAGCTGTGAGGATTTCCTCAGCATGGTAAAGACCCTGTACGAAGGAGAGTAAATTTTATGGATTTTGCATTAAAACTTGCAAATGTTTGCAGAAAACGGAAAAAATTTCAATTGTCAGATATTAGTGCAGAGCTGGAAAGCGGCTATATTTATGCTATCGTGGGTGAAAACGGCGCCGGAAAGACCATGCTGTTTCAAACGATTTTGCAGGAAAATGCCCGTTACAGCGGGGATATTTTCGTATACGGACAGCCGGTGCGGGGAAACCATGATAAAATGATGCAGATTATCGGCTATGTGTCCGAGGACAATATTTTTTTCGAGGACAGAACCGGAAATCAGAATGCAGAGATTTTAGGTATTCTGTACGATGACTTTGATAAGGATCTGTTTAAGCGCGTCATGGAAAAGATGCAGGCACCGGCGGACCGGACCTACCGCATGATGTCCCGGGGAGAAAAGATAAAATTTCAGTTGGGATTTGCCATTGCCCATCACAGCAAATTATTTCTGTTGGACGAGGCAACTGCCGGCATGGACCCGGTTTTCCGGCTGGAATTCTTTGACATCTTAAGGAAGCTGTTAGCAGAGGAAGACTGCTGCGTGCTTATGACCAGTCACAACATGACGGAAATCCATAAGCAGACGGATTATGTGGCGGTTATGGAGCAGGGACGCCTGGGGGCTTTTCAGGAGAGTCTGGATACCATTGCGGGCTATGAGGACGCGGCAGGGCAAGGCGTATGAAAGGACAGGAGAGCAGGCACATGAGAGTGGAGGAAGAACGACAGGGGAGGAAGAGCGGGAAGGAAGAGCGGAAAGGAGCGGACGTATGAAAGTGGATGTAAAGCAGCAGGAAACACTGGAGAGATTTTTTGAGGAAGAAAAGACCTGGTTTGCCAACAATATTTTTTACAAGTACTGCGGATATTTACTGATTGGAGTATCTCTTATCATGGCGGTGTTTCCGCAGAAGGCGATGGATGGAGATGCGTTCTGGAGCTGCCTTGCCGTATACATGCTTTATATTTACGGCATCAGCATGCTGTGCTTCCGTTTTACGATTTACAGTGAACAGAATGGTCCGGCAAAATCCGTCAACGAGCTCTTAAAATACCTGCCGGTATCCGAACTGCAGTACCGGATTTTTAAGTTTAAGAAATTCATAAAACCCTGTTTTTTTCTTACTTTGTTTATCTTAGCGGCAAAAATAGGAATATCCCTCCTTGCCTACCATAGCATTACCGTCTGGGATGTACTGGTTCCGGTTATTTTTTATCTTCTGCTTCCCATGATTTTGTTTTTTCCAGTACGGAGGAGAGTTCTTTAAGAAAAATTTCTTCGGCTTTTGTGAGGATTTGATATTTTTTCCAGGCAAAAATTGTGCGCATGGTGGTGACCGGAGTGAGCGGGAGAAAAGCATAGGGGCTTTCCGGTGTGATATGCACCAGGTGTTCAATGGCAAGAGCGGCTCCCATGCCCTGCTCGACCATGAGTGTGGCATTATAAATTAAATTATAGGTGGCAGGTATGGTGAGTTTTTCCGCAACAGCCGGAGAAACGGCACTAAGCAGCGTATCCGGGCTGAACCGGGTTGACACAATAAGCGGCACCGAAAGAAGGTCCTCTTCCGTTATGGTTTCTTTAACGGCAAGGGGACTTTTTTTGGAAACAAGGAGTCCCACCGTATCGGCGCAGGGCATGGAAAGATACTGATAAAGTTCTTTGTTCACCGGCTCAAATAAAAGACCGAAATCCAGCGTGCCGTGCTCCAGACGTTCGGTTACATCCACCGCATTGGCGCTGTATACGGTAAAATGAATATGGGGGAACCGGCTCTGGGTCTGCTTCATCGCCCGGGCTATCAGGGAAAAAGTGCGTGTTTCGCCGGCACCGATGGCAATCTGTCCGGAAATGGTTTCATCGGACGCCTTAAATTCCATCTCGGTTTTTTCCACCAGGGAAACGATTTCTTCCGCGCGTTGTCGGAGCCGCATGCCGTCTTCCGTCAGCATGGTTTTCCGGTTGGTGCGGATAAAAAGTTTCCTGCCGAGTTCTGCCTCCAAATCCGCCATCTGTCGGGAAAGGGCGGACTGGGAAACGTGCAGAATGTTGGCGGCGTTTGTCATATTTTCCTCACGGGCGATAGTGAGAAAATACCGTAGGGTGCGATGTTCCATAACGATACCTGTGCCTTTCTGTGTCTGTAAAATCTTAAAATTTCGGTTATGATTTTCTTTACGATAGTGTTTCCGGAATTCCATTTTAAAATAAAAGCAAACTATTTGCAATGAGAAAAATACATGACAGAGTATGAATTATAGATATTTTACATTTTTAACAGAAAGAGATACAATCATGTGGTAGGGCAGAGAAAGACTTTCGGATGCAGGGAGGTTTTGAGATGCCAAGAAGGGCTTTCGGATGTCGGGAAATTGGACATGAAAAAAGGCTTCCTGATGCAGGGAAAATTTGAAATGCAGAGAAGGCTTTCAGATGCCGGGAAATTGGACATGAAAAAAGGCTTCCTGATGCAGGGAGATTTTGAGATGCCAAGAAGGGCTTTCGGATGCCGGGAAAGGGGATTGTCATGAAACTGACGGAGGATATGATTGAAAACTTAAAGTGCACGGGCTGTCCGGATACGGAAATACGCAGAATAGGTGAAATGGAAAACGAGGACGTGCAGCTTCAGGCATTGAACTGCTACCGGAAATGTCTGCTGGAATGCGTGCATGCGGAGCAGAAAAAATTGGAATATTTAGATTATCTGATTTATGAAATCAAAAAGAAGAAGGATAAATAAAGAAAGGTAAGGATGGGAATGGAAAATGCAAAAGAGGTGAGCAGGGCGTTCCTGACAGGGGAGAGAGCCTTGTTCCACGCAGAAAATCTGCATATTACAGATACTATTTTTGACGACGGGGAGTCGCCATTAAAGGAGAGCAGCCATATCGAGCTGGAGGGCAGTATGTTTAAGTGGAAATATCCGCTCTGGTACTGCAATCACATTACCGTGAAGGATTGCCAGTGGTTTGAGATGGCAAGGGCGGGAGTCTGGTACACCAACGATATTTCCGTGGAAAATGCGTTAATTCAGGCGCCCAAGAATTTCAGACGGTGCAGGGGACTTGAGCTTAACAATGTTTATTTTGCCAATGCTGCGGAAACCCTGTGGAGCTGCGAGCAGGTGGAACTGAAGGATGTAACCGCAAAAGGGGACTATTTTGCCATGAACTGTTCGGATATGAAGATTGACAACTTGCGTCTGGACGGTAATTATTCCTTTGACGGGGTTAAAAATATGGAAATCCGCAATTCTACTCTTCTTTCCAAGGATGCGTTCTGGAACAGTGAAAACGTAACGGTTTACGACTCCTTTATTTCCGGGGAATACCTGGGCTGGAATGCAAAGAACCTGACACTTGTGAACTGTACCATTGAAAGTCTGCAGGGACTTTGTTACATTGACAATCTGGTGATGAAAAACTGCAAGCTTATCAATACCACGCTGGCGTTCGAGTATTCCAGTGTGGATGCCGACATTACGGGAGAGGTTGACAGTGTGATGAACCCTTCCTCCGGCAGGATTTCCGCAGAGGCAATCAAAGAACTGATTATGGAGAAGGATAAAATAGACCCGGAGAAGACACAGATTATCGTAAGAGGAAAATAAACGCAAAAAAGAAAAACCAAAAAGAAAAGCAAAATAATGCAAAAAAAGAAAAGCCCGCAGCGAAAATGCCTGCGGGCTTTTTGTGTGCGAATACCATTACCAATCCTGTTCCCGGGTGTACTGTGTCCGGTAACCGTGGTTTTCGGCGGGACGCATGTCGTTGGGGTACATGGTATCGGAATAAATATCTTCCTGAAGCTGTTTTACCAGGCGGAATACGTGCTCATAATCCGTGATGTTGCAGATGTCGCCGCCGGCTCCGTGACCGTGACCGCAGGTGCTGATGATGTCGCCGGTGCCGCACATACGGTCAAATACTCCCTGGCGGATGGATACGTGGGATAAATCGGTAAAAGGTTTCATATCCACACGTCTGGTAAAAATGCCGGACTGCACATAAATACCTTTATCGGTAATCAGATATTCGGTATTCTTGGCCTTTAAGGCGGAGGTAATCACGCCTCCTAAATAAATCCATACCGGCATCAGGTGTATCAAGAAAAAGACGCCCAGAAAAGCGCCCATGAAACCGGGACCGGAGGAACCGGTGGCGCTCATGGCTAAAATCATGCCTCCGTCAAACAAAAGCCAGATTAACGCAAACGGCAGCATGGGGTTGAAAACAGACTCCAGCACCGACACCTTCACTGCTTTTTTTCCGCTCCACATGATATTTTCTCCGTATCCGATCTGATCTCTTAAGCTCATAATACTCCTGCTCCCTTCGCCGTTCTCCATGCTGATCTTGTCATTATTTTTATAGTAATATAACAGGTGGCGGAAAGCAAGTAAATTCTTGACGTGGGAGATAGGCCGTATTATCATTTTGTTAGATGTTGCTAACTTGATAAGGAAAGCAGTCTGAACTTGTGTAATATTGGGGTGGTGGGTATCCGTCGCGGGAAAAGAAAGAGGTAAATTATGGGTTATATTCAGAAATCAAAAAGAAAAGCATATCTGTTAATCGGATTTTTTGCTATGCTGCTTTGCGGCATCAGTGACTGCCTGCTGTCCTACATGGGAGATGGGGAACCCCATGTGCTGGCGGGTATTATCAGTGCTGACATTGTAAACGTACCCCTGTGGTATTATCAGGCTTCGTTCGTCATCGGCATTATTGCCTGTGTGGGTTATCTATTGGCTTCCCGCGCAGCATGCTTTTATATACTCGACAGGCAGAACGGCGACAGAACGGGACTGTATAAGGCATTTTCTTTTGGCACAACCATGATGTCGGTGGGTATTTTCGGCATTCATTCCATTTGCTGCATGGCGCTGATGAACGTGAGGGCAGCCCTGTTGGCAGGCGCTTCGGCAGACAGTATTGCCACATATTTTACACAGTCGGCACTGGTGCCGTTTACGGTGGGCACCATATGGCAGACAACCGCCGATATTATTTCCGGTGTGGCATTCATTGTTATGGTGGCAAAGGGAAAAATCCCCGTTCCGAAGTTTTTTATTGTCATCGGTCCGCTGGTTCTGTATGTAATCTGTAAGGTTGCAGCGGCAGTATTAACGGGTGTGACCGGCAATTCTATTTTCTCCCATGTACTGGGAGGCGGGGAGTCCTGGGGCATTGCCATGATGTTCCTTGCCTTTTATTTTGCGGTCAGGAAGGAAAAGTAAAATCGGGAAGCGGCTTGAAGTAGAGCAGGGAATGTGTTACAATTTTCTTCAAGCATGGACTTTCGTGCAATAGTCGGAAGAACTTTTAAGCACCGGCAGCAGCACCCAGAAAAGATAATTACATAGTACGCATTTGAGAGGGAGAAAAACATGAGCGAAGAATTTGAAACCTACGACAACACAAGACCGCAGGAGCCACAGAACGGACAGCCTGCAGGCAATGCCTATAACATGTCCCAGGGATATGGTTACGGCTACGGAAATCAGAATGCCGGAGCCAACACCGGAGCCTACAGCAACGGCTACAATACCGGAGCGAACGGTTATCAGGACGGAAATGCAGCCAACACCGGAGCCTACAGCAACGGCTACAATGCCGGAGCATACGGCAGTGGTAATGCTTACAACGCACCTTATAACAATCAGGCACCTTACAATTATCCCGGCAACAATTATCAGTACAACAATCAGCCGACCAAGCAGAACAACGGTTTATCCATTGCTTCGCTGGTACTCGGTATTGTGGGAATTGTTGCCTGCTGCATTCCCATTATCGGTATTCCGGTGAATGTAACAGGTCTGATTCTGGGTATTGTCGGAATGAAAAAGGGCGGCAAGGGAATGGCTATTGCCGGTATTATCCTTTGCTCCATCTTCCTGGTATTGACGATTGCCAATTCCGCACTGGGAGTTTATATCAACATGAACTACAGGGATGTCTATGATTTCCTTGACAGTCTGGGAATTGATTACAATTACTAAGACATTAAAAGACAGACGATTGTCTGGTTCATAATTGACTTACAAAAGAAGTGCCGGTATGCAAAGATGCGTACCGGCATTCTCTGTATACGGATAGTAGGCACGAAAGCGTTATCAGAAGAGAAAAGTGTCGGCAAAAAGAAAAATTCTTTTTTAAGGAAATGAGTTATCAATTCCAAGGCAAAAAGTTAATAAAGATTTAATTCTGCCGGAAGGGTATGGGATATGCCGGATATTCCGTGTATAGTAGGGGAAAGAAGTAACCGGGCATTTTTTGTATAAGGGGAAAGAGCATGAAAAAGAGACATATTTTATGGGCAATGGGTATTACTGTTTTACTGGCAGCAGGCTGCGGAAAGGCGAAAAATACCGAATGGAAAGTGACGCAGTATGCCGATGAGTCGGGACTGCAGGCAAATTTTTATACCTTAAGCAGCAACCGGGGAGAACTGATTATAATTGACGGCGGTTCCGAACAGAACGCCGGACAGGTGAAAGAGGTCATCCGGGAGAACGGCGGCGAGGTGGATGCCTGGATTTTGACGCATCCTCATCCAGATCATATCGGAGCTTTCGTAAAACTGTACGAGGATAAAGATATTAAAATAGATGCCGTATATGATAATGGCGTGGATTATGAAGAGTATGACAGTGTGGACCAGGAATGGGATGACATTGCGGTTTTGCAGGAATATGAGGAATTGACGGAAAGCGCCTCCAATGTGGAAAGTGTGGAGGAAGGGGATGTTCTGCAGTTTTCAGATTTGTCCCTGCATTTCCTGAACAGTTACCGGAAGGGAATGTCGCAAACCACCAAGGATATGCCCAATAACAGCTCCCTGGTGTTTACTGTGGAGTCGGAAGACAAGAGCATGCTCTTTATGGGAGATTGTTATGATGAAGCACTGGGAAAGCAGATGATGCAAAACTATGACACGGAACTGGAAGTGGACTATGTGCAGGTATCCCACCACGGAAACCATACCATGTGCCGGGAATTCTACGAGAAAACGAAGGCAAAGGCTGCCTTTTTTGATGCACCGGAGTGGCTTATCCAGGGTGAACAGTTCGACACCCAGAAAAACATGGCAGAGATGGAAGAACTGGGGATGCAGATTTACGACTATACGTCCTGCCCCAATGAGGTGGATTTGTAAAAGCAGCAAATTCCAAGGAACATGATATATGCTTTAAAGATGATAGAAAAGAAAGAGGCAAATACTGAAAAATAGAACAAATGCTTTAAACAAAGATAAGGTGTAAGAAGCAAAAAAAGCAAATGGGGACTATTTGCTTTAAATAAAAAGAGATAATGAGAAGCAGAAAGAAAAATATGAGAAATTTGCTTTAAAAAAGGTGAAAAAGTAAGCAGCAAATTGTAAGAAATAAGCGAAATGCTTTAAAGAAGATGAAAAAGGAAACAGCAAATTCAAGAAAATAAGCAAAATGCTTTAAGGAAGATGAAAAAGAAAACAGCCGGTATCCTGCTTCAGTTGGACGCCGGCTGTGTGTATTCAGAGGGTTAAGAGACCTCACATATAGGGTGGTTCCTCATCTTATTTCCCAATTACTTCTTTGATAGCGGCAAGCAGCTCATCATAGGTTTCATAAGCCGGAATGTCAGGATATTCTGCCTTGATGGCGTCGGTGGACTTGAATAAGAAGCCTGCCTTGCTGGCCTGAATCATGCCGAGGTCGTTGTGGCTGTCACCGCTGGCAATGGTATCGTAGCCGATGGACTGCAGAGCCTTTACCGTGGTGTATTTGGATTTCTCACAACGCATCTTGAAGTCGGTGATCTCGCCGTTGTCGGCGACCACAAGGGAGTTGCAGAAGATGGTAGGATAGCCGAGCTTCTTCATAAGAGGGCCCGCAAACTGGGAGAAGGTATCGCTGATAATGATAACCTGCGTCATTTCCCGCAGACTGTCTAAAAATTCCTTTGCGCCTTCCAAGGGCTCAATTTTGGCAATGGTGTCCTGGATTTCCTTTAAGCCGAGTCCGTGCTCCTTTAAGATGCCAATGCGGTATTTCATCAGCTTGTCATAATCCGGCTCGTCGCGGGTGGTTCTTTTCAGTTCGGGAATGCCGGTTTCTTCCGCAAAAGCAATCCAGATTTCGGGTACCAGTACACCTTCTAAGTCTAAACATACGATTTCCATAGTATTCTCCAATCCTTTTCCTAATTTTTGTTAACATTCATCAAATGACAAATTCCCTCAAATGATAATCTTCATCAAACGACAATCTTTATCAAATGACAACGCATAACCAGATGATTGATTTTCAACCGTCATTTTCATTATAGTGGAAAAGCATGGAAAACGCCATAAAAAAATCATCAAAATTGAATTTTTGCAAGACCGCAGCCGAGCCGCCTCTCAGCCGACGAATGGTTTGCCTCCCGGCCGCTGAACGGTCTGCCTCTCAGCCGCTGAACGGTCTGTCTCCTGGCGCTGCCCTGTCCGTCTGCGCTGTCTGCGGCATCGTTTTCCCCTTCCGGCGCCTATCGGTTTTCCCTGGGTCCTCTTACGATGTCATAATAAGCATTGGAGGTCATGCGGTAAATAACGGTGTAGAAAACCGCAAACGCCGCAAAGCTTATTAAAGTGGTCAGGATAAACAGCCTGTCGTTTAAGAAGCCGAACAACAACAGGATTTTTTTAATCAGCGGGAAGGCAAAGCACAGGTGCAGACCGGCAAATAAAAGCGGCAGGAAAAAGACCGTTAAAAGCTGGGAATTGATGCTGCACCGGATTTCCCTGTCGGTAAGTCCCACCTTCTGCATAATGGCGAAGCGGGATTTGTCCTCGTAGCCTTCGGAAATCTGCTTGAAATAAATAATTAACACAGCAGCTAAAATAAATGCCACACTAAGCAGAATGCCTAAGAAGAACAGACCGCCGTAGGCAGCTATAAAGTCCGTTCTGTCATTTTCCACGGACTCCACACGGAGCATGGCATCCAGGGAATTCTCCGTAAATATTCCGGATAAATCCACCTCCATATCGTGTATCATGATATCCTGTTCCTCTGCGGAAAGGGGTGTCCGGAATCCGTAATACCAAAGAAAAGTAGAGTAATCTTCGGGCAGCAGGCTGCGTACGGCTTCAAGATCAGGGACAACGATAAAATAGGTGCTGCCGATATAGGAATTGGTATCTTCCACATCAAAAAAGCTCTTCAGGGCAGCCTTCAGGTGATAGGTTGTCTGTCCGGGCAGTGTCAGCTCCTGATACGCATAATTCCTTCCTCCCTTTTTGTATAAAAACATTTCATAGGTATTCAGTGTGTAGTCCGTATCCATCATCCGGTTGTAGTCGTCAAGGGAAAAGAAATACAACTGGCAGATACCGGAAAAGTTGTTCTGCGTCCGCAGGTAGCCTTCTTCAAAATCGGAAGGCAAAGCGCTGCCATCTAAGACACAGGATACATTCAGGTAGGAATAGGTGAGTAAATCCGAAGCCTGCGCATTGTGAAGCAGCATGACATCCTCCGTCTTTTTAGCAATAGATGCCGTGATTTCAGGAGCCACAGTGCCATAAGACAGACGCTCTTGCACCGTAATGCTGAAGTCCCTGGAATGCCGTTCCTTTAAACTGTCCTCTTCGCCGAAAAACAGGCAGGAGGAAGAAGCGGTCATAACCAGAACCATGGTTGCCAGGATGCAGATGGAAGCCAGCCCGGCACCGTTTCGTTTCATGCGGAAGGCCATGGATGAAACAGAAATAAAATGGTTGGGTTTATAGTAGTAGCATTTGTTTTTCTGAAGCAGCTTCAAAAAGACCACGGAACCGGAAATAAACAAAAGATAGGTTCCGATAATGACCATGCAGACAGCTACGAAAAACCAGACCGTAGCGGAAATCGGGTCTTCAATGCTGACGGCAAGGTAGTAGGCGCCGCCTAAAATAAGGATGCCCAAAAGTCCCATCAGGAAATTGGCGCGGGGCGGTTTCTCCCCGAAGGACTCGCTGTGAAGCAGTTCCACCGGTCTTGACACGGTAATCCGGAAAAGATTGCGCAGCAGGTTCAGCAAAAAAATAAGGAGAAACAGAATAATGGTATAGCGGATGCTGGACCAGGATACGATCAGCGTATACGTGACGCCGGCATGCAGCATATTCACAAGAAGCAGCTCCGCAAGCTTTAAGAGGAGAATACCCGCAAGCAGACCGAAAAACAGGGACAGAAAAGCCATTATTATGGTTTCAAAAAATAAAATAAGACCGATGTTCCGTTTATCCATGCCGAGGATGTTGTAAAGTCCGAATTCCCGGGTCCGTTTTTTCCTTAGAAAGCTGTTGGTGTAGCTTAACAGCAGTACGGAAAAGATAATGATAACCCATACGCCTAATTTCAGCAGGCTTATCAGCATGTCGCCGCCGCGCATGGCAGCCAGTGTTGGGGACACGGACAGCGCTGATACGATGTAGCACATGGCAATCGTGCAGATACAGGTTAAAAGATAGGGAATGTAAAATTTCCCGTTTTTTTTCATGCCGTTGGCGGCAAGCTTCATATAAAATCCTATTCTCATGCCCGATCACCGCCTGTCTGCTGAAGGAGAGTCAGCGTATCAGAAATTTTCTGGTACTGGGCGGAGAAGCTGTCCTGACCGCGGTAAATCTGGTGGAACACTTCGCCGTCCTTGATAAACAAAACTCTGCCCGCATGGCTGGCAGCCTTTACGGAGTGGGTAACCATCAGAATGGTCTGACCGGTGGCGTTGACCTCGTTAAACAAAGACAGCAGTTCGTCGGTTGCCTTGGAGTCCAGCGCACCGGTGGGTTCGTCGGCCAAAATAAGCTTGGGACCGGTAATCAGAGCACGGGCAACGGCAACACGCTGCTTCTGTCCGCCGGATATTTCATAGGGATATTTTTTTAAGAGGGACGTAATTCCTAACTTTTCGGCGATGGGTGCCAGACGCACCTTCATTTCGTTGTAGCTTTTGCCGGCAAGTACCAGAGGAAGATAAATATTGTCCTCCACGGGGAATGTGTCAAGAAGGTTGAAATCCTGAAAAACGAAGCCCAGTTCATCTCTGCGGAAAGCAGCCATGTCGGACTCCCTGATATCGGAAAGATTGCGGCCGTCCAGAAAAACGGAGCCGCCGGTGGGACGGTCGAGGGCAGCCAGAATATTCAAAAGGGTGGTTTTACCGGAACCGGATTCGCCCATAATGGCGACGTACTCGCCCTTTTCTACCTGAAAATTGACATTCTTTAAGGCTTCGACTTTGTTGTTGCCAAAGCGGGTTGTGTATACTTTTTTAACACCTTTCACTTCTAAGATACTCATGTGAGAGCTCCTCCTTTTGTTTACTTATTTAACCTGGTTTCAGTATAAGAAAAAAGAGGAACCCATACCATGGAATCGGCTTACAATCCGGCGGGCAAATCTTACATTTCTGTAAGTTTTACCGGAAAAGTAAGGGAAACCTCGGTGCCCATGTCGGGCGTGGAGGTGATGGAAAGGGTATGATTTAACTTATCACAGATGGTTTTGCAAAGGTAAAGACCGAGACCGCTTGCCTTCTTGTCACGTCTGCCGTTGTAGCCGGTATAACCGTTCTCAAAAATGCGGGGAAGGTCTTCCGGGGCAATGCCGATACCGGTGTCCTCTATATGCAGGGTATGTTTTTCCACATCATAACGGATGGTAATGCCGCCTTTGCGGGTGTATTTTAAGGCATTGGACAAGAGCTGCTCAATGACGAAGGAAAGCCATTTTTCGTCGGTCAGCACCGTTGCCTCCACGGGCTCGTAATGGATGGTGAGCTTGCGCAGGATAAATTCGCCGGCAAATTTTTTGATGGTCTGGTTTAATATGGGAGTAAGCTCATATTCCCGGATGACATAATCGGTGGAAGTGGAGCCGAGACGCAGAAACATCATGACCATTTCCACGTACTGTTCAATGCGGAACAGGTCGCCGGAAATCTGGCGGGCAAGATGGGAGTCCTCATACTGCAGTGTCAGTTTCATGGCGGCAATGGGCGTTTTAATCTGGTGCGCCCACAGGGTGTAATAGGCAATCATGTCCTGATAGCGGGTCTCCGATGCAGTTTCCGCATCCTGAAATTCCTTTTGCAGTATGCGTAGGAGAGCCTGGTAATCTTCTTCCAAAATGCCGTCCGCCTGCGGGAGCGCCTGTATTAAGGAAGCGGTATGCTGTTCGAGATACGAAAGAAGGTCGTGTTTTTTCTTAAAGCCGGTAAAGTCGATGACAAGCAGCACAAGCCCCACTGTGAGGCATAACAGGAACGGATAAAGCGCCGCCATGACGGGCAGATGATACAGGGCAAAGGATACCGAAAACAAAATGCCGGTCAGAAGAAAAAATGCGATGGATTTTTTATGGGAAGAAAGATAATGCAGAAATAATTTCATAAGCTTCATCCTTTCTGTGGTTACACGGAAATCAGATATCCTTCTCCGAAACGGGTGGTGATAAAATCGGTCAGTCCCGCTTCGTTTAATTTCCTGCGGAGGCGGTTCACATTGACGGTCAGGGTGTTTTCGTCCACGAAGCTGTCCGTTTCCCAGAGCCGCTCCATCAGCTTTTCTCGGCTGACGGTCTTACCCTTGTTTTCCAAAAGAGCGGAAAGGATGCGGGCTTCGTTTTTTGTAAGGGAAATTTTCTGCCCCTCGTAGGTAAGGGAGCCGTCTTCCTTATTAAAAAGAGCGCCCCGGTGCTCTAAAAGCGGAACGGCGGCGGTGAAGTCGTAGGTACGCCGCAGCAGCGCCTGGATTTTTGCCATGAGTACATTGCCGTCAAAGGGCTTGGCAATAAAATCGTCCGCACCCATGTTCATTGCCATGACAATATTCATGTTGTCGGAGGCGGAGGATAAAATGATGACGGGCACCTTGGAAACCTTGCGGATTTCGCTGCACCAGTGATAGCCGTTATAGAAGGGAAGCGCTAAATCCAGCAGCACCAGATGGGGTGCAAAGCCGGCAAATTCCTTCATGACATCGCGGAAGTTTTCCACGCATTTTACGGAAAAATCCCAGCTTAATGCCTGCTTTTCCACCGCAGAGGCTATTCCTAAATCATCTTCGATAATAAGCAGTCTGTACATGTTGTCCTCCATTGATATTTAACGCAGCTGCATGCACGGAAAGCTCGCATACAGATGCTTTATAGTTAATCGTGACTATTCAGAACCCCATTCCCATCATAGCACAACAACAAAAAAATTGCTACCTTGCAGAGAACGTGCGGGTGTGCTATATTTTAGATGACCGGCAGGGTCAATTTTACTTATCCGGAACGAATATTTATTCGGAATGAAATGTTTACACAGAATGGAATATTTACACAGAATGGAATTTTACTTATGAACGAGAAATTTTTTGATTTGAAAAAAGAAAAACAGGACAGAATGATAAATGCCTCGCTGAAGGTATTTGCGGAGGGCGGCTACGCGCATGCCAGCACGGACGATATCGTAAGGGAGGCCTCCGTCAGCAAGGGGCTTTTATTCCATTATTTCGGAAGTAAGTTAGGCACCTATGCGTTTATGTACCGGTACAGTGTGCGCTTTTTCCTATTAGAGCTGTCTGCGGCGAAGGTCGGCGGCAGCAGGAAT
>FR880809.1:0-58407 GCA_000434615.1 Clostridium sp. CAG:510 | reverse complement strand
CAGCAGGAATGTCTTTGATATGGCAAAGCAGGTGGAACAGGCAAGATGGCAGGTGCTTAAGGGATATCCGTACCTTCTGGCTTTTTTACAGAAAAGCCGCACCGAAAATGTTAAGGAAGCGCTTCTGGAAACGGAAGACATGAAGGAAAAATTAGATGAGGCATATGAAAAAATACTGGCGGATGTGAACGCAGAGGGACTTCCGGCGGGCACGGATGCGAAAAAACTGCTGCAGATGCTTCTTTTCACCATGGACGGCATCATGAACGAGCAGTTTGGCAAAGGCGCATTCCAGGCGGACATGCTGCACGAAGAAGTGATTTCCTACTTAAATAATTTCCGCAATGCCCTTATGCCGCCGGAAGAATAAATTTATTTGTTCATTTTATAAACGGGGTCGGCGGGGTAGCCGCCCTTTAATTTCTGCATGCCGCGCTGTACGGCATCCCTGGAATTTTTCCAGTCCGCATCCTGGTTGCGGTAGTCAAATTTTTCGATAAGCCAGGACACATCCTCATAAAGACGGTCTAAATTCTTCTTTTCCAAATCACAGAGCATACGGTAAAAGCTTTCCTTCTCCTTGTCGGGAAGCTTGGTGTTCATAGCTTCGCACAAATCGCCGAAGTGGGGGATACAGAACCCCTTTCCGTTTTCAATGCGCCTGCGGAAATCCTCATCCTTCTGGTACATGATAAAAAAGGTGTCCAGATACCGGTCGTAATGCTCCTTAAAATAATTGCATATGTAACAGGAGGCTTCCTTTTCCTTTGTCCAGGCGGAAACCGGATTTTCGGTGCTTTCCTTTTTGAACATGGATTTGAAAGAGGATTTTTCCGGGCTGTAGGCCTGTACCTGTCTGCTGAATTCCTCAATCATGCGGCGGTAGTGGGTTTTTAAAATCCAGCCGTTGCCGAGAGTATTGCCGTACTGGAACATTTTCCGGAAATGGGTGCGGCAGAAGCCTGCGCGGTCCGTCATGTCACGTACATCGCTTTCCATGTAGGAAGAGCCGGAGCCTAAGACGAAATCCATCAAATCCTGTTCAATCTGGCGTTCAATGTGGCAGAAGGGACATTCATCATCGGCGTTTACCGCATCGTTCAGGGGAATCATATAGAGCTTTTCTTTCATATTTTCAAATCCTGCCTTTCTTATTTTTCATTGTAGGGGATAACAGTAAATAAGGCAATGAAAAAAATAGGAAATATTTTTGTACGGATTGGTGTAATTATTAACATATTCTGTGCAAAAAAGTTACAAATTTCTAAGAATTTTGCTATTGTGAAAAGTATGGGGAAACTATACAATCTAAGAAGAGGAATAATTAACGGAAAATTCTTTATAATAAACTTCAAAGATTCAAGCCGGAGCAGATGGTTCTGTATCGGTTTGCTATTTAGAATAACAGATTGTGGTGTGATTGGTTTTGGCATTTAACAGTATACATTTTTTACTTTATTTTTTACCTTTTTTCATGCTGGGGTATTATCTTACACCTGCAAAAGCAAAGAACTTTGTACTGCTTGCGGGCAGCCTTGTTTTCTACACATGCGGAGAGCCCTGGTATGTCCTTCTTCTGGTAATGTCCGTCCTGTTGAATTTTTATTCGGCAAAGATGATTGACCGTATAAAAGTGCAGGGGGACCGGCGGGCCGTCTTTTTGATGACGCTTTTTGTCGATGTGGGGATACTTGCTTTCTTTAAGCTATCGCCTTTTATGCAGAAATGGATGGGCGGGGAGATTGCGCTTCCTCTTGGTATCAGCTTTTACACTTTCCAGATTTTATCCTATCTGATTGATGTGTACAGGAGGGAAATCCCGGCGGAAAAATCCCTGATTTCATTTGCCACGTATGCAGCCATGTTTCCCCAGATTTCTTCGGGACCGATAGTGTATTACAGTGAAATTTCCGGCGCGCTGCATGGCAGAAGGGTCACCTTAAAGGATTTGGACAGCGGACTGAAGACCTTTGTGTACGGTCTTGGCATGAAAATTTTAGTAGCGGACAGACTGGCAATTCTGTGGCATGAGCTGCAGACAACGGGGTTTGTGAGCATCAGTACGCCGCTTGCATGGCTGGGTGCTTTTTCTTATTCCATGCAGCTGTATTTTGACTTTTACGGCTATTCTTTAATGGCAGTCGGACTGGGACGCATGCTCGGCTTTAAGCTGCCGCAGAATTTCAACATGCCTTATATGGCAAAAAGCATACGGGAGTTTTACCGCCGCTGGCATATGACTCTGGGAAGATGGTTCCGCAAATATATCTATATTCCGCTGGGAGGCAGCAGGAGAGGACTTGCCGTGACATTGCAAAACCTGCTGATTGTCTGGCTGCTCACCTCTTTCTGGCACGGAGCGGGCGCCCATTTCTTTTTCTGGGGACTGGGGCTCTGTCTGTTCATTATGCTGGAGCGCATCATGGATATGGGCGGCGTTCTGGATAGAAGCAAGGTCTTCGGACATCTGTATGTGCTTTTTGTGGTGCCTCTGACATGGGTCTGCTTTGCAATCCCCGATCTGGGAGATCTACGGATCTATTTCGGCAGACTGTTTGGATTTGTCGCCGGCGTTAACGTAAAAACAGGGGATTTTTTGCAGGCTCTTCAGAACTATGGGCTGTATCTTTTGGTGGGAGTACTGCTTTGTACCCCGCTTCCGAAAAAGCTTTTTGAACGATTCAAAAACAATTTTTTCGGTATGGTAATCCTGGCAATTTTGTTCTGGATGTGTGTGGACCGGATTTATTCTGCAGGAAACAATCCCTTTATGTATCTGAGATTTTAGTAAGGACGTAAAAAAAGTGAAGGCTTTTAAGAACTTAAAATATACCGTTTTTATTTTCATATTGGTGCTGACCGGAATTGTGTATTATGAACGGCAGGACATTAGGGACGTCATTGGCGGCTTCCTGCATCCGGAGACGGAAAATCCCGGCGGTAATCCCGGTATGGTTTCGGGAGGTGACGGCTCTGGCAGTGCCTCGGAGGGGAATACTGCGGTTTCCGGAGGGGATGCGACCGGTGGCAATGCTTCGATTTCGGGCGGGGACAGTGTATCCGGAGGAGACAGCATTTCCGGCGGCGACGGTGTCCTTACGGGAAGTGTTTCCGGCGGGGACGGTACGGTACACTGGCGTTATCAGACGGTGGATGAGTCCTATTTTGATGATGCGGTATTTATCGGCGACTCCCGTACCGTGGGGCTGTACGATTACGCGGGGCTTTCCAACACCACCTTTTATGCCTCTACGGGACTTACGGTTTACAAGGTCTTCTCGGCGCCCATTGTTTCCGTGCCCGGACAGAAGAATAAGATCACCGTGGAAGAGGCGCTAAGCGAGCATCAGTTCAGGAAAATTTATTTTATGATCGGTATTAACGAAATGGGCACCGGCACGGTGGACACCTTTATGGAAAAATATAAGGATGTGGTGGCGCATCTGCAGGAGCTGCAGCCGGATGCCATTATCTATCTGCAGGCTATCATGCGGGTGAGCACAGAGCGTTCCAATAAGGGCGACTATATCAACAATCCCGGCATAGATGCAAGAAATGCGGAAATTGCCAAATTAGCGGACAATAAAAAGATATTTTATCTGGATGTAAATCCCCTTGTCTGTGATGATACGGGCGGACTGATAAAGGAAGATACCTTTGACGGCGTACACTTAAAAGCAGCCTATATTGATATCTGGAAGCAATTTTTGATGGACCACGCCATAGAATTTTACTAAGACACCAGAGTAATAAGCCGGGAATTCAGGCTGTGCTTGCACAAGCCTGGATTTTCGGCTTCATTACCCGCCCCGGAATGAGCATAAAAGGGGAGCGTAAGCGCCCCGATATGCGAATTGCGGGCAGGATTGCGGGAGGGCAAAGCCCGGAGCAATCCGCATGGTGTCGTTACACTCCCCCCAATCTTATCATAAGGAAGGTAAATATATGCGGATAGCGGATATGCATTGCGATACCATATCGGAGTTACTTAAGCAGAGAAGAGAACAGGCATCTGCCGCAGAAGACACCACAGAAGCACCGGCAGGCAGACAGCCGGAGAAAGGAAACGTTGCAGCAGATACGCAGCCAAATCTCAGACAGAACACCTGTCATGTGGACCTTAGGAAGATGCAGAAGAGCGGCTATGTGCTGCAGAATTTTGCCCTGTTTGTGAACCTGGGAAAAGTGAAGGATGCCTGGCAGGAAGTACAAAAGCTGCGGGCACTCTACGAAGAAGAACTTCAGAAAAATCAGGATATTATCGCACCGGTGTATTCCTATGCGGATATAGAGAAAAATCTGGCGGACGGAAAAATGTCCGCTATGCTTACCGTGGAGGAAGGCGGCGTATGCGGCGGACGGACGGAGCGCCTGCGGGAGCTTTATAAGCAAGGTGTCCGCATGATGACGCTTTCGTGGAATTACAAAAATGAACTGGGGCACCCCAATCTGTATGCCGAACTCAGAAACAGCATCCGGGCGGAGGAGCCGCACTTAACCCCGGAAGAACAGGATTATGCCCTGCAGAAATACTTAAATATGCCCGACACGGAGCATGGCCTGACGAAAAAGGGCAGGGAATTTGTGGAGTGCATGGAGGAAATGGGAATGATTGTGGATGTTTCCCATATGTCGGATGCGGGATTTTTCGACGTACTGCAGATGACAAAGAAGCCCTTTGTGGCAAGTCACAGCAATGCGAGAGCACTCTGTCCCTGCACCAGAAATCTGACGGACGATATGATACGGGCGCTGGCGGTAAAAGGCGGTGTGGCGGGCTTAAATTTCTGCGCCGACTTTCTTTCGCCCTGCAGAGCCGGTGTGAAAAATCCGGGAACCATTGCCGATATTGTGCGGCATGCTTCCCATATGGTTAAAATCGGCGGAGAAGATTTCGTGGGACTGGGCAGTGATTTTGACGGCATCGATACCCATGCAGAACTGCCGGGAGCAGACTGCATGGACAGATTGTTTGCCGCCTTAAAAAAGAACGGATTTACCGAAAGACAGATTGATAAAATATTCTGCAAAAATGTGATGCGCCTGTACCGGGAGGTACTGTAAAAGAAGGCGATAACCGGCAGGCATTTTGTAAAGGTTGCTTGTTAATTGGCAGGCATTTTGTAAAGGCTGCTGTTAACCGGCAAGCGCTTCGTAAAAGAATCTGATATTTTCAAAGGCATAGGTCGGTTTATAAGAGGATGAGGCCACTTCTTCGGGAGTGGCTTCTCCCGTATATACCACACAGGTGTCCACACCGGCATTGATACCGCATAAAATATCCGTGTAAAGACGGTCGCCCACCACAATGGTTTCCTCCTTGGAAAAGCCGTAGGTTTTCTGACAGAGCTCCACCATTTCGGGAGCGGGCTTTCCTAAATAGACCGGTTTCTTTCCGGTGGAAGAGGTGAGCATGTTGCAGATGGAACCGCAGTCGGGAATAAATCCGAAGTCAATGGGGCAGCATAAATCAGGGTTTGTGGCATAAAACGGCACGTTCCGAGTGGTCAGTACCTCACAGGTTTTGATGAGCTTTTCATAGGTGAGCTCGCTGTCGTAGGCGACCAGTATACAGGCAATGTCCGGCTCCGCCTGTTCCGTAACAAGGAGTCCTTTGCTTCGAAGCTCCTTAATATAGGAAGCGGTTCCCAGCACATAGATTTTTTTGCCGCTAAAATGCTCCTGCATAAAAAGGGTGGTAACGTAGCCTGCCGTGGCAAACTGTTTTTCCTCCGTGGCAAGCCCGAAGCATTCTGCAAATTTTTTTACATAGTCATCATTGCTTTTGGTGGAGTTGTTGGTGATAAAACAGGCGGCGCCGCCGATGGACTTAATGTAGGAAATCAGTTCGGCACTGCCGTCAAATAAGGTGTTTCCCACCGCAATGGTGCCGTCTATATCAAATAAAAACAATTTCTTTTTTTTCAGATTGTTCATGTCGCACATAAGGATTCTCCTTGCCGTTTGTTTTTCTTAGTATGTCAGGAATGCCCTTATTATATAGCACGGAGAAAGGAGATGTAAATAGCTTGCCCCCGTTTTCCCCGCATGGTAAAATAAAGAGAAAAGTGAAAATAAGAAATTAAGGAAAGAAACAGTAGAAAAGAGGAAGCAATATGAAACTGATTTCATGGAATGTAAACGGACTTCGTGCCTGTGTGGATAAAGGATTTATGGATTTTTTTAAGGAAGCGGATGCGGATGTTTTCTGTATTCAGGAGTCCAAGCTCCAGGCGGGACAGATTGACCTGCCGCTTGAGGGGTATCACCAGTACTGGAATTATGCAGAAAAGAAGGGCTATTCCGGTACGGCGCTTTTTACCAAGCAGAAGCCTCTGAGCGTTACCTACGGCATAGGCATCCCGGAGCATGACAAAGAGGGACGTGTGATTACGGCGGAATTTGCGGATTTTTATGTGGTGACGGTTTACACGCCCAACTCCCAGAGGGAGCTTACGAGGCTATCCTACCGTATGGAATGGGAAGCGGCATTTTTAGCCTATATCAACGGGCTGAACGAAAAGAAGCCGGTTATTTTCTGCGGCGACTTAAACGTTGCCCACAAGGAAATCGATTTGAAAAATCCCAGGACAAACCGCCACAATGCCGGTTTTACGGACGAGGAGAGAGGCTGCTTTGACAAGGTGCTTGAGAGCGGCTACATCGACACCTTCCGCTATTTTTACCCGGATGCGGAGGGTATCTATTCCTGGTGGTCCTATATGTTCAAGTCCAGAGAGAAGAACGCAGGCTGGCGTATTGACTATTTTGTGGTGTCCAAAGCTCTGGAGGACAGGCTGAAAGGTGCATCCATTCACACGACGGTCATGGGCTCCGACCATTGCCCCGTGGAATTAGATATTCGATAAAGGAGCGGAATGGGAATATGCCGGAAAAGAACCGATTGCCGAGAGAATTTTTTATGACGGATGCCCTTGTTTTGGCACAGGCACTGCTTGGAAAAATCATGGTGCACCGGACTCCTTACGGAACTGTAAGGGGCATCATTACCGAAACGGAAGCCTATATGGGCGTGGAGGACAAAGGCTCCCACACCTACATGGGACGCCGGACGGAACGCACGGAGCCCATGTTTCACATAGGCGGAACTTCCTATGTGTATTTCATATACGGCATGTATAACTGTATGAATATTACGGCGGGGGAAGCGGAAATTCCGCAGGCGGCTCTCATCCGTGCGGTGGAACCGGCGGACGAAGCATCCCGGAAAATCATGGAAAAACTCCGGGCACAGAAGTTGTCACGCAGAAAAAAAGCTCCGGAGCATGCAGGCGCGCAGAGTGCAGGCATTCCGGACAAGAGTGCAAAAGAACAGCCTGCGCCGGATAAGGGCGCGCAGCTTCCGGCTTCCGTACGGAAGCATCTGGCAGACGGACCGGGCAAGCTTTGTATCGCCATGGACATTACGAAGAAGGACAACGATGTGGACATGGCGGAAAGCGAAGATTTTTTCCTGACAGAGGGCATAGAAGTAGAGGAAGCACAGATTGAAAAGGGCAGGCGGATTGGCATTGATTATGCGGAAGAAGCCGCCGATTACCTGTGGCGGTTTACCCTGAAAAAATAGGATTTGGGAAGGATGACGGCATGAGCTTACGTTTTGTACTTGGTAGTTCCGGCTCGGGAAAGAGCATGCGGATTTACAGTGAAATCTTAAAAAGAGCAAAAAAAGAACCGGAACGGAACTTCTTAATTGTGGTGCCGGACCAGTTTACCATGCAGACCCAGAAGGAACTGATTGTGCACCCCGACAACGAAAGCCGGGGTATTTTAAATATCGATGTATTAAGCTTTGGCAGACTCTCCCACAGGGTGTTTGAGGAGGTGGGCAGAAAGAATCTGCCGGTGCTGGACGACACGGGAAAGAGCCTGATTTTGCGGAAGGTGGCGGGGCAGTGCCGGGGCGAGCTTTCCTATCTCGGCACCTATTTACAGAAGCAGGGCTACATCCACGAAATCAAAAGCGCCATATCCGAATTCATGCAGTACGGCGTATCGGTAAAGGATGTTTCCCGGCTGATGGAGTATGCGAAGAAAAAGGGCGCCCTGTACTATAAGCTGAAAGATCTGCAGGTGCTGTACGACGGTTTTATGCAGTTTATCCGGGATAAATTCATCACCACGGAGGAAACACTGGATGTGCTGTGCGAAGCCATTCACAAGTCCAGAATCGTGAAGGACAGTGTGGTGGTGTTCGACGGTTTTACCGGCTTTACCCCCATCCAGTATAAGGTCATCCGGGAACTGTTACTTTGTACGGAAGAAGTCTGGCTCACCATGACGCTGGATGTGCGGGAAGACCCTTTTACCCCGGACGGGGAACAGAAGCTGTTTCATCTGAGCAAAAAGACCATAGAGGATGTCTGCCGTATTGCCAAGGACGCGGGCATTCCCCGGGGCGAAGATTTGTATATGGGAAAGGACGGCGGCTATCCCCGGTTTCGGGAAAATGCGCCTCTTGCGCATCTGGAAAAATCCCTGTTCCGGTATCCCACCGAAAAATACGAGGGGGACCTTGCGGGGGAGGAAATCGTATTGTCTGCCGCCTCCACTATCCGGGAAGAAGTGCGGCAGATGTCCATTCTCATTGAAAAACTCATCCGGGAAAAAGGGTATGCGTACCGGGATATTGCGGTGGTAGCCGGCGATCTGGCGGGTTATGCGGAGCAGATAAAAACACAGTTTACGCTGCTTAACATTCCCTGTTTTATCGACCGGACCAGGGGCATTGTCCTAAACCCTCTGACCGAATACATAAAGAGTGCGCTGGAAATTCTCATCTATGATTTTTCCTATGAAAGTGTATTCCGGTATCTTCGGAGCGGACTGGCAGATTTTACCCGGGAAGAAGTGGACAAATTAGAGAATTACTGTATCCGGACAGGTATCCGGGGAAGGCGTGCGTGGACGAGGCAGTTTACCCATAAAACCGCAAAAATGAAGGAAAATGTGGACCTTTTATGGGAAATGGACGCACTCCGGGAAAGACTGGTGGAAGAGCTTTCGCCCCTTCTTATGCTGCATTCCGACAAAACGGAAGACTATGTGAAGGCATTGTACGACTTTCTTGTAAAGAACAAAGCGGCGGAAAAAACGGCTGCTTACGAAGAGAAATTTGCCCTGCAGAAGGATGCGGTCCGGGAGCGGGAATATGCGCAGGTTTACCGGCTTACCATGCAGCTTTTGGAGCAGATGATGGAGCTTTTGGAGGGCGAGAGCATGACCCTGCCCGAATTCAGGGAAATTTTAGAGGCAGGCTTCGGCGAAATTGAAGTGGGCAGTATTCCCCAGAACGTGGACAGGGTGCTGGTCGGCGACATGGAACGAACCCGCTTAAAAGAGGTAAAGGTGTTGTTTTTCGTAGGCATCAACGACGGAAATATTCCGGGCAATAACGGCAGCGGCGGTATTATTTCCGATATTGACCGGGAATTTTTACGGGAGTCGGAAATCGAGCTGGCGCCCACGCCCAGGCAGCAGATGTATATCCAGCGGCTTTATCTGTACTTAAATATGACAAAGCCGTCCGAAAGGCTGTATCTTTCCTATTGTAAATTAAACGGGGAAGGAAAGACCCTGCGCCCGTCCTATCTGGTGGATGTGGTGAAGGATTTGTTCCCCGCACTGAAGGTGAAGCTGCCGGAGCTGGCGCCTGTGTATGAGCAGATTTATTCCCCGAGAGAAGGGCTTCCTTATCTGGCGCAGTCCCTGCGGGACTATGCGGAGAGGGGCGACCTTACGGTGGAGGACGGTATTTTTGCCGAAGGAGAAGGCGGGGGACAAAAGAGTCTGGCAGAACAGACGGATACCCTTTACGAGGCTTACCGGCAGAATGCGGACTATGCGTCGGTGGTGAAAAAGCTTATGGACGCCGCCTTTTACCATTACCGGGAGGACGGGCTTTCCCGTGCGGTGGCAAAGGCTTTGTACGGCAGTATCCTGATGAACAGTGTCAGCCGGGTGGAAACCTATGCGGCATGTGCATACAGGCATTTCCTGCAATATGGATTGAAGCTGCAGGAGAGGCAGGAATTCGGCTTTGAAGCAGTGGATATGGGAAATGTGTTCCACAGTGTGCTGGAAGGGTTTTCCCATGCGCTGGAGGGCAGCGATTATACCTGGTTTGACTTCCCGAAGGAATTTGCGGAAAAAACCGTAAAAGAGGTCATGAGTCTGTGCGCGGCGGAGTACGGCGACACCATTCTGTATGCTACGGCGCGCAATGCCTATGCCGTGGAGCGTATGGAACGTATTCTTCTTCGGACGGTGGACACGCTGCAGTATCAGCTGCGGAAAGGCTCTTTTAAGCCGGAGAGCTATGAAATGTCTTTTTCGGCGGTATCGGATCTGGACAGCGTGAATATTTCCCTTTCCGAAGAGGAAAAAATGAAGCTGCTCGGCAGGATTGACCGTGTAGACACCGTGGAGTCGGAAGGAAAAATCTTTGTTAAAATTGTGGATTACAAATCCGGCAACAAAAAGTTTGATATTGCAGCGCTTTATTATGGTCTGCAGCTTCAGCTTGTGTTATACATGAATGCCGCCGTGGAGCAGGAAAAAAAGAAGCACCCCGGAAAAGAGGTGGTGCCCGCCGCCATGCTTTACTACCATGTGGCGGATGACTGTCTGGAAACGGAGACGGAGCTCACGGAAGAAGAGATCAACCAGAGAATCCGGGAAAATCTCAGGGCAAACGGCGTCATCAACAAGGACGAGGCGGTTATTGACAGGCTTATTGACGAAAAAAGCGGAAAGTCCGATGTCATTCCGGTGGAATTTAAGAAAGACGGAACGCTGTCTTCCCGCTCGGATGTGATGGATGAGGCGGAAATGGAAGAGATTTCCCGGTTTGTAACCGGCAAAGTCAAAAAGCTGGGCAGGGAAATCTTAGAAGGAAAGGTGTCCTGCAACCCTTACAAAAAGGACAAGGAAAGCGCCTGTACCTACTGCCCCTACAAGGGCGTGTGCGGCTTTGATACCGGCATGGACGGCTATTCCTACCGGGTGCTGCCGGACATGGACAAGGATACCGCCATGGAGCATATCCGGAAGGAACTGGACGAGGAGCAGGAATAAGCTGCGCAGCAGCAAGTGTATAGGCAGCACATATGCAGAATAGCAGCACAACAGCATATGATGCAGGAAAAAGGCAAAAAAGGCAGGGAGAAAGAATGGCAGTAAAATTTACACCGGAACAGCAGCAGGCAATCGATTTGCATGACTGCAACATATTGGTGTCGGCAGCAGCCGGAAGCGGCAAGACGGCGGTACTTTCGGAGCGTATTGTGAAAATGGTATGCCGGGAAGAAAATCCGGTGGATATCGACAGACTGCTGGTGGTGACTTTTACCAAGGCGGCGGCGGCCGAGATGCGGGAGCGTATCAGCCAGGCAATCCTAAAGAGGCTCAATGAGGACGGCGGAAACGAGCATCTGCAGAGGCAGGCGGCGATTATTCACAACGCCCAGATTACCACGATTGACAGCTTCTGTCTGTTTGTGCTGCGCAACAATTTTGAGGACATCGGTCTGGATCCTGCCTTCCGGATTGCGGATGAAGGGGAAGTGGAGCTGCTGTCCCAGGACGTGATGAGAGAAATGCTGGAAGAGCATTTTGCCGCTGGGGAAGAACGGTTTTTCCATACCATCGAATATTTTTGCCCGAGCGGCAGGGAAAGTGTGCTGGAGTCGCACATTCTGCAGCTCTACAGGTATGCGTTAAGCTATCCGTTCCCCGAAAAATGGCTTCGGGAACGGAAAAAAGATTATGTATACGAAACGGTGGAGGATATTGCCGCATCGGATGCCGGGGTGTTTCTGTTCGGACATTTACAGAAGCTGCTTGCCGGTGTCGCAGAGGAACTGAAAAGGGCGGAGAGCATCTGTGAGGAACCGGACGGTCCCTACATGTACGGCGAGGTGCTGGAGCAGGAGAGGGAGGCAATCGAAAAGATAGCCCGTGCCGAAAACTTAGTGCGTCTTTCCGAACTGCTTCCGGCTTTCATGCCGGGAAAATTTCCGGGAAAAAAAGACGACTCCGTTTCCACGGAAAAAAGAGAGCAGGTAAAGAACCTGCATGACAAGATAAAAAACATGGTCAAAAAAATGCAAACATCCTATTTTAACCTGCCCTTCGAAACCGTATTCCGTCAGGCAAAAACGGCAGCGGAGGCGGTGGAGTCGCTGGTGGACTTAAGCCTGGAATTCATGGAGAGGCTGAAAGTCAAAAAGACGGACAAAAAGCTGCTGGATTTCTCGGATATGGAGCATTATGCCCTGCAGATACTGGTGGAAGAGGACGAAGAGGGCAATATGGTGCCCACCAAAACGGCGCTGGAGTACCGGGACTATTTTGAAGAGGTGCTGATTGACGAATACCAGGACTCCAATTTAGTGCAGGAATATCTCCTAAAGGCGGTGGCAAGAGAGGAAGACGGCAAAAAGAACCGCTTTATGGTAGGCGACGTGAAGCAGAGCATTTACAAATTCCGACTGGCAAGACCGGAGCTTTTCTTAGAGAAATACGTCACCTATTCCCTGACGGACGGAGAAAACCGGAAAATTGATTTGCACAAAAACTTCCGCAGCCGGAACGAAGTCATTGATACGGTAAACGATGTTTTTTCTAAAATCATGCAAAAAGAGCTGGGCGGCATTGTATACGATGAGGAAGCGGCACTTTATGCCGGAGCCGTATATCCGGAAAATCCCGGCTGTGAGAGCGAGCTGCTCCTGATAGAAAAGCCGGAAAAAGAAGCGGAACTGGATGCCAGACAGACGGAGGCGCTTCTCATTGCAGCTAAAATCAAAGAGCTGCTTGTCGGTTTTCAGGTAACGGATAAAGAAACCGGAGCGCTGCGGCCTGTCCGTTACAAGGATATTGTCGTTCTGCTCCGTACCAACAGCGGCTGGGACGAACCCTTCAAGGACACGTTGGCATCCCAGGGCATTCCTGGACGACCCCTGCAAGGGCACGTTGGCACCCCAGGGCATTCCTGCCTATATTGAAGGAAAAACGGGCTATTTTGCATCCAAAGAAATTCAGGATGTGCTGTTATTCTTAAAGGTATTGGACAACCCGCTGCAGGATATTCCCCTGTACGGCGTAATGAAATCCGTGTTTGGAGGCTTTACGGAGGAAGAGGTGGCGGTTCTTCGCAGCGTGGAGGAAAAGGACGAGCCGCTGTACGAAAATTTACGGCGTCATGCGGAAGAAAAATATGCAGGATTTCTTGCAAAAATCGACAGATACCGGGAATATGCGACCTATATGACCATTTTAGAGCTTTTGCAGACCCTTTTTGAGGAGCACGATTACCTCGCCTATGTATCGGCGCTGCCCGCCGGGGAGAAGCGGCTTGCCAATGCGGAAATGCTGCTTACTAAAGCGGCGGCTTATGAAAAGAACAGCTATTACGGCCTGTTCCACTTTATCCGTTATGTGGAACAGCTTGAGAAATACGACGTGGACTACGGAGAAGCGGTCACGTTGGATGAAAATGCGGACGTAGTACGGATTATGAGTATTCATAAGAGCAAGGGTCTGGAATTCCCGGTGGCGATAGTGGCAGGTCTGTCCAAAAAATTCAACATGCAGGATGCGGCGAGCCCCATCATTATGGATATGGACTTGGGGCTGGGCGTGGATTATGTGAACACGGAGAGCCGTGTCAAAAATAAGACCTTGCGGAAAAATATTCTGGCAACCAAAATGAAATTAGATAATCTGGCGGAGGAGCTGCGTGTGCTGTACGTTGCCATGACCCGTGCCAGGGAGAAGCTGATTTTGACCGCCTGCACGGAAAAGACGGAAGAAAAGGTGCAGCCTGGGGAAGACAGCCGGGCAGAAGCAGCCGGCAAAGGCGACGGCAGACTGCTGTCCTACGCGGAGCTGACATCGGCAACCAGCTTTTTACAGTTTTTGTTACCGGTATTTTCCAACATAAAGGTAGTGACCATGGAGGATTTAGGGCTTTGTGCCATCAAAGAGGAAGTGGACAGGGAGAGCCGGAAACGCAGACTGCTTACGGACAGGACAGCGGATGCGGAGGCTCTGCAAAAACTGACGGAGCGGTTTTCATTTGTTTATCCTTACGAGAATCTACAAAATCTGTATACCAAGACAACGGTTTCCGAACTGAAAATGGCAGCCTTGGAGGAAAAGGAAGAAACCGCAGAGCTTTTCCCGGAAAAGGAAGTGGTTCCCTACGTGCCGGGCTTCATGCGGGAAAAAGAAAAAATCTCCGGAACCACAAGAGGAAGCGCCATGCACCGGCTTATGGAACTGGTGGATTTTACCAGAAATTATGCGGGCTGGCAGGATGTGAAGGCGGTTATGCAGGATTTCCTGCAGGAAGGAAGATTGTCCGCCGAATACGAAGAAGCCATAAGAGTGGACAAAATCCTGCACTTTTTACAGTCGCCTTTAGCGGGCAGAATGCGGAAAGCCCAGGAAAGGGGAAAGCTTTTCAGAGAGCAGCCATTTGTGTACGGTGTGGAAACAAAGGAAGGCGAAACGGTTCTTATTCAGGGTATAGTGGATGCGTATTTTGAGGAAGAGGACGGTATTGTACTTTTAGACTATAAAACGGATGTGGTGGAAAACGGCGAAGAATTGGTTAAACGGTATCAGACACAGATAGATTACTATGAAAAAGCACTCCACAACCTAACGGGAAAGAGGATGAAGGAGCGTATCCTCTATTCCTTTTATTTAGGCTGTGAAGTGCAACTATAGGGAATGACTTTTGCCTGTTTAAGTTGTCCTGACCCTTAAAAAGGGTGCGCATCGCACCGGATTAGTCTTCGGTGGTAATCAGATATCGCTTGGTCTGCGGTACCTTTAAGAGGGCGATAGCGCCGATCAGGGTGAAGATTAATTCGGGGAGCATGTAGCTTCCGTTATACAAAAAGCTGTAAAGGAAGGTGTTGTCCGTGGAGAAACCGTTCCACAGTTCGCCGAAGCTCTTCCATATGATTACACCGGACAGAAAATGGCATGCAAAGCGGAGAACAATAGCAAGTGAAATACCGCCTATCCAGCCTGCGAGGCCCCTTTTGCGGAAAATTCCTGCAAGACCGAGCACCGTGAATGCCACGATATAGTCAAGCAGAATGCAGGCAATGAGCATGCCGGGCGTAAGCCCCCAGCCGAAGATACCGTCAACGATACCCTGGGTAAACTGCACTAAAGAGAATACGAAGGATACAGTAAGACCTGCTCCCAATCCTCTTCTGATAGAGAAAAGCACGATGGGAAGCATGGACAGCAGGGTAATGGAGCCGCCCCAGGGAAGACGGTAAACACGAACGTAGCTTAATACGGTAGCCAGTGCCACCATAACAGCGCCTTCCACAAGAATTTTTGTTTTGTTTTTAGACATAAAAAAACCTCCTTGGTTGACAAAGAGGGACACAAAGTAATGAGCATCGGAAAAGATGTCTCGTTGCTTCCTTACGCCGGTATTATCCGGTTCAAGTAGTGAGGGTTAGTATCTGAAGATACAATCTCAGCGAAATGCGCCCCTAGCAATGTTTCTGTTTTACGAAGAAAACTATAAGGGTTTTGCAGAAATTTGTCAATGATTATTTATAAAAGTAAGGCAGAAAGGAACGGAATATGAAAAAATATGTATTGTTTGATCTGGACGGAACTTTGACGGACCCCATGGTGGGCATCACTACCTGTGTACAGTATGCGCTTGCGGCAGCAGGCATAGAGGAGCCGGATCTGCAGAAGCTGACGCCGTTTATCGGACCGCCCTTAAAGCAGAGTTTTATGGAATTTTACGGCTTTTCGGACGAAAAGGCAGAGCGGGCGGTGGAAAAATACCGGGAGCGTTTTAAGGATGTGGGCATTTTTGAAAATGAAGTTTACGAGGGTATCCCGGAGCTGCTTTCTTCCTTAAAAAAAGAAGGAATGCTTCTCTCCGTTGCGTCCAGTAAGCCGGAGGTCTTTGTGAAAAGAATTCTTACCCATTTTTCCATCGACAGCTATTTTGATGCCGTAGTGGGCAGCGAACTGGACGGCAGACGCACGGACAAAAAAGAAGTGGTGGCAGAGGCGCTAAAGAGGCTGTATGAAAAGGACGCGGAGAAGGCAGAAAAAACAGAAGGAACTGCTTTGCTTGATGCAGCAAAAAGAAAATGTACCTACATGGTGGGTGACCGGAAGTTTGACATCATAGGGGCGAAGGCGGAAGGCGTTATCAGTGTGGGCGTCACATACGGGTACGGTTCCGAAGAAGAGCTGCTTGCTGAAAAACCGGACTTTCTGGCACACAGTGTGGACGAATTAAAGGAGATTTTGATAGGAAATATAAAAGATTGACACCCTACAAAATAGGGTATACTATAAAAATATACACAGGAGAAAGGTAATGGAGAATGACAAGAACCTTTATTGAAGTACCATTATTTTCCAGAAGATGGAGAGAAATCGGTTTAGGGGAAGAAGAATTGAGGATGTTGCAGGTAATGTTGCTGAAGGACCCGGAGTCCGGACCGGTGATGGAAGGTACCGGTGGAATTCGTAAGGTACGCTTTCCGTTAAAGGACAGAGGAAAGAGCGGAAGTATTCGCGTGTGCTATACAGATTTTGCCGAATACGAAGTGATATATCTGATTACTGCCTTTGAGAAAAAGGAACAGGAAAATCTTTCCGATGAGGAAAAGAATGTGCTGAAGAAATTGGTTAAAGCTTTAAAGGAAGAAGCCGCAAAGAATAGGAGATGATTTCTATGAGTTCACTGTTTGATGATTTAAGAGAAGGACTTGAGGAAGCAATTTCATATGAAAAGGGAACCGGCAAAGCAAAGACAAAAACATATATGATTTTACCGGTCAATGAATACAGTAATAAGGAAATCAGAGAAATACGAATGAAAGCCGGAATGACACAGAGTGTATTTGCTTCCTATATGGGAGTATCAAAAAAGACCGTAGAAGCATGGGAATGTGGCAGAACACACCCTACCGGACCGGTATTCAGGCTGCTGGATATTCTGGCATCCGGTGAAGGCATAGAGTACATTGTTGCAAAAGACCATTGAAGAAGTGCCTGAACACAAAAAAGCAGAAAAAGGACATGCGGGAAATTGTGCCGCATGTCCTTTCTCTGTTTTTTATTTTTCGTTTTTTAAGAACCCTGCACTCTGCAGGCTTAAGGCTCATAAAATTACAGTAACTGCAGATTTGCCTTTTCCGCCTCTGCCATCATGTCATCCGGCCACAAAGAGCACTGTACTTCGCCGATGTGAGCTTTTCTTAAGAAGAACATACAGATACGGGACTGACCGATACCGCCACCGATGGTGTAAGGCAGTTCTTCGTTAATAATGGCTCTCTGGAAAGGAAGCTCAGCCCGGTCTAAGCAGTTCGCTTTTTCAAGCTGGGAGAGAAGCGCATCCTTGTCAACGCGGATACCCATGGAGGAAAGCTCCAGAGCAATATCAAGCACCGGATAATAAACCACGATGTCCGCATTTAAGGACCAGTCATCATAGTCCGGCGCACGTCCGTCGTGACGCTCACCTGACTCCAGAAGGTCACCGATCTGCATGATACAGACAGCGCCCTTGGCTTTGGTGATGTAATATTCTCTTTCCTTCGGTGTGTTGTCTGGGAACATTTCTTCCAGTTCTCTTGTAGTGATAAAGAAAATATCATGAGGAAGAATTTCTTCTATGTAGTCATAATGAATGGACATGTATTTCTCGGTCTTGCGGAGAACCTTGTATACACTGCGGACGGTATCCTTCAGGGTATCCAGCGTACGGTCTTCCTTTTCGATAATTTTTTCCCAATCCCACTGGTCTACATAAATGGAATGGATATTGTCCACTTCTTCATCGCGGCGGATGGCGCTCATATCGGTATAAAGACCTTCTCCTACATGGAAGCCGTATTTTTTCAGTGCGTAACGTTTCCATTTTGCAAGAGAGTGTACAATTTCAGCTTCTCGGCCGTCCTGACCGGATATATCAAATGTAACAGGTCGCTCTACACCGTTTAAGTTGTCGTTCAGACCGGAAGAGGGGTCAACAAATAAAGGTGCGGATACACGTAAAAGATGAAGTCTTTCGGCAAGCAGCGTCTGGAAAAAATCTTTTACGGTCTTGATAGCAATCTGGGTATCATACAGATTCAGCTCTGATTTATACCCCTTCGGTAAAATCATCTTGCTCATACGGATTTTCTGTTCCTTTCTATGTTAAACATAAAATAATACTCTAACTATTCTATTTAACTGCTTTTTCATTCACTTTGCAAGAAGAACGTTTGTTCTATTTTTCTGTTGCTTTTTCATAAAGAATGTGATATTCTGATTATAGAACATTTGTTCTGAATTTGCAAGAGCAGAAAGGAGCGGATACCGAAATGGAATATCTGGCAGACAGCAATATGAGCCTGATGGACAAGCTGGCAGTTTTAAGCGATGCCGCGAAATATGATGTAGCCTGCACATCCAGCGGCGTGGAGAGAAAGGGCGACGGAAAGCATATGGGAAACTGTGCGGCGGGAGGCATCTGTCACAGCTTCAGCTCGGACGGCCGGTGCATATCCCTATTGAAAATCCTGCTTTCCAATGAATGTGTATATGATTGTAAATACTGTCTGAACCGCCGCTCCAACGACATCAGAAGGGCAAGCTTTACCCCGGAGGAGGTCTGTGAGCTGACTATCCAGTTTTATCGCAGAAATTATATAGAAGGCTTATTTTTAAGCTCCGGTATCCTGCATAACCCGGACTATACCATGGAGCAGCTTTACCAGACTCTTTATCTGCTGCGCAGAAAGTATCATTTCGGCGGATATATTCATGTGAAGGCGATTCCGGGAGCGGACCCGCGGCTCATCCGGATGACGGGCTTTTTAGCAGACCGTATGAGTGTAAATTTGGAGCTTCCTACCGCGGATGGACTTAAAAACCTGGCTCCGTCCAAAAACCGGAAGAAAATCCTGACACCCATGCGGCTTATCCAGAATGGCATTGAAAGCAATAAAAATGAACTTACCTTATATAAGAAGGCGCCCGTCTTTGTCAGCGGCGGGCAGTCCACGCAGATGATTATCGGTGCCACGCCGGAAAGCGATTACCAGATTATGCGGGTGGCGGAGAGCCTCTACGATGGTTTCGGATTAAAGAGAGTTTTTTATTCTGCTTTTGTAAAGGTAAATGAGGACAAAGCATTGCCGAGCCTTCCGGGCGGACCGCCGCTTTTAAGGGAACACAGGCTTTATCAGGCAGACTGGCTTCTCCGGTTCTACGGGTTTAGGGCGGAGGAGCTGCTCAGTGAATCACGACCGTTTTTCAACGTGATGTTAGATCCGAAGGAGGACTGGGCAATCCGGCATCTGGAGCTGTTTCCCATGGAAATCAACAAGGTTTCTTACGAGGAGCTTCTGCGTATTCCGGGAATAGGTGTGAAAAGCGCCCAGAGGATTGTCAAAGCCAGACGCACGGCGGTACTGGATTTTGACTCCCTGAAAAAAATGGGAGTGGTGCTTAAAAGAGCCCTGTATTTTATTACCTGTAAGGGGCGTATGATGTATCCGGTAAAGGTGGAGGAAGATGCAATCGTGCGAAATCTTACACGGGACAACAGGGACAAACTGCAGTTTTCACAGGACGGTATGACTTACCGGCAGTTATCCCTGTTTGATGACAACCGGTATACGGTAAATCCTACCGTGGCAGATAGTGGAAAGGTATTGCTGGGACAGATATAGAGGAGGAAAGATGACGGCAGAGAAAACTTTTTTTATATGTGAAGACAGCATGGAAGGGATTTTTACGGGTATTTATGAGGCATACGAAAAAAGACAGACTCTTGACAACATACACCTTACCGTAGGGGAGGTGGCGCAGCCATCCCTGTTTTCGACTTATGAATATGTGAAGCCTAAAGAAGAGAAAGCAGAGAAGGTCATGCGTACCTTAAAAAAGAAATTTTCCGAAGAGGATTACCGGACAATCTGCTATGCGCTTTCTTCTCCGGATGAAAGAAAGGCGGATGTGGTTTTCCACACTATAGTGTGGGGACTGAAAGGGCAGTACAGGCACAGTATTTTAGAACATTTGTCCAACGATAATGTGCGTATCACCATGGAGCTTGCCAGAAACGCCGGCAATGAATATCGGCACTTGAGAGGCTTTACACGTTTTACGGAACTGCAGGGAGGCGTTCTGTACGGGGTGATTTCGCCTAAAAATGCTATTCTGCCGGAGCTTGCGGAGCATTTTGCCGACAGACTGCCCGGAGAAAATTTTGTTTTACGGGATGAGGGGAGAAATCTGTATGCTCTCCATCCGGCATATAAGCCATGGTTTCTGATGACACCCACAGGTAGGGCGGAAGTGACGGAAGCCGGATGGTCGGAAACGGAAGCCTGTTATCAGGAACTGTTCCGGACTTTTTGTCATAATATAAGTATTGAAGAGAGAAGAAATCTGAAATTACAAAGGAATTTGCTTCCATTGCATTTCCGACTTTATATGACGGAGTTTCAAGACAGAAATTAGGAATGCGATGTACGAAAAAAAAGACATACTTTGTGGAAAAAGGGTCTTTACTTTTTGAAAATACTGTGTATAATACAGGAGAAATCAAGGAACGCGAGGTTTTTTGGAAAGGAAGGCTGTTGTTATATGGAACGTAGAATCAAATTGACACCGGATGAAGTGAAGCATTTTGTAGCAGTTACGTCTAAATGTGATTTTGACATTGACATTTCTTATAATAGATATGTAGTAGATGCCAAATCATTTCTTGGTGTATACGGACTGGACTTTACAAAAGTTCTGACAGTTCACTATGATGGTTATGATGAAGAATTAGAAAGGCTCTTGACAAATCTGGCGATTGCCTGCTAATGGAGCATAGGACCACAAAATAGAAACAACAAAATTGACTCCCTGTTTTAGATGGTATACTATCTAAGCAGGGAGTTTTTACTTCCAGGGAAAGGACTGCTCTTATGGAGATACACATATCCGTCAGAAATCTTGTGGAATTTCTGTTACGAAGCGGAGATATAGACAACAGAAAATCGGGTGGAGCGGATAATGCCATGCTGGAAGGTGCAAGACTGCACCGGCTTCTGCAAAGCAGAATGGGGGCAGGTTACCTGCCGGAGGTTTCCCTGCGCTATCTTTATGATACGGAGAAATACCGGATTGTGGTAGAAGGCAGGGCGGACGGTATTTTCACGGATGAAAGCGGTGTTACCGTTATTGATGAAATCAAAACCACCTATAAGGACATAGCAAAATTAAAAGGCCCAAACGGGGTGCATCTGGCGCAGGCAAAGGTGTATGCCGCCATTTACGGCATGAAAGAAAAGCAGGAAGAAATGCGTGTGCGCATGACATACTGCAATGTGGAAACCGAAGAAATCCGTTATTTTTTTGAAGATTATACCATACAGGAGCTGCGGGACTGGTTTCTGGAGCTTTTATGCGAGTACCGGATTTGGGCGGACTATGAATATGAATGGAAACAGATACGTCAGGACTCTCTGGAAAAGTTAGAATTCCCCTACACCTACCGGGAAGGACAGAAAGAACTGGCAGCCCAGGTGTACCGGACGATTTATCATAAGAAGAAGTTATTTATCGAGGCACCTACCGGTGTCGGCAAAACACTGTCCACGGTTTTCCCTGCCCTAAAGGCTATGGGAAAGGGAATGGGGGACAAAATTTTTTATCTGACGGCAAAGACCATTACCCGGACCGTGGCAGAAAATACCTACAGTCTTCTGCGGGACAGGGGTCTGGCATTTAAGAGTGTCATACTGACCGCCAAAGAAAAAATATGCTTTCAGGAAGAAACGGAATGCAATCCGGATGCCTGTCCCTATGCAAAAGGACATTATGACAGGATAAATGCAGCGGTTTATGATTTGCTGACACATGAAACAAGCTTTACCAGAGAAGTCATAGAGCAGTATGCAAGAAAGCATAAGGTATGCCCGTTTGAATTTTGTCTGGATATGAGCCTGTTTGCGGACGGGATTATCTGTGATTACAATTATGTGTTTGATCCGCACGTATATCTACGTCGATTTTTTGCGGAAAATAACAATGGGAATTATATCTTTCTGGTGGACGAGGCGCATAACCTGTTGGACAGAGGCAGGGAAATGTACAGCGCTGAACTTATCAAGGAAGATTTCCTGACACTGAAGAAAAAAATTGTTGCGGCAGAAGCGGGGCTTCTGGTTCCGGTTTCTACCATGCCGTCCGGGTCTTTTGGCAGAATAAGGGATTTTGCAAGGAAGTTAGAGAGGGATCTGGAGAGATGCAACAAAGAGCTTCTCATTTTGAAGAAGGACTGTGAAAAATGCGAGGTGCTTTCCGGTATAGACCCCTTTATACAGGTACTGACACGCTTGTTTGACACTATGAACAAGTACCTGGAAGAGACGGATGACAACCCGGTCAGGGCAGACATTCTGGATTTTTACTTTCAGATATCCCATTTTCTCGGCATTTACGAGTTATTGGACGACAATTATGTCATATACTCCGAAATGATGGAAATACCGCCTTATGACGGGATGTTCAGATTGAAACTGTTCTGCGTCAATCCGGCTAAGGCGTTGGGAGAATGTATGGAAAGGGCAAGAAGCACCATATTGTTCTCGGCTACTTTCCTGCCTATCCAGTATTATAAAAATCTGCTGGGCGGCAGCAAAGAGGATTACGAGGTGTATGCCAAATCCATATTTGACCCGGAGAAGAGGGCTATTTATATCGGAAGAGATGTAACCAGCAAATACAGCCGTAGAAATGAAACGGAATACATGAATATCGCCCGTTATTTATATGAGATTATCAAAAACAGGCATGGAAATTATATAGTATTCTTTCCGTCCAGGGCTTTCATGATGGAAGTGTACGACTGCTTCGTAAAATATTTCCTCGAAGAAGAGGACAGTGAGATAGAATGCATCCTTCAGGAAGAATTTATGAACGAAGAAGAGCGGGAACAGTTTTTACAGCGGTTTTCCGCAGAATTGTCCTCCGAAACAGATAAAATCCTGCTGGGCTTTTGTGTCATGGGCGGTATTTTTTCCGAAGGAATAGACTTAAAGCACGACAGTCTGATTGGCGTCATTGTGGTAGGCACCGGCATTCCGCAGGTTTGTAATGAAAGAGAGCTGTTGAAGGCATATTTTGATGAACGGGAAGAAAACGGGTTTGATTACGCCTACCGCTTTCCGGGCATGAATAAGGTATTGCAGGCAGCGGGCAGAGTTATCCGCACGGAAGAGGATGTGGGTATTATTGTCCTTTTGGATGAACGGTTCCGGCAGATTTCCTACCGGAGATTGTTCCCCAGAGAATGGACATCCTATGAAGAGGTAACGAAGGACTCCATATCGGAGCGCATTGAAAGATTTTGGGATGAATGGCTCTAAAAATGCAATCTGACGGACCTATCAAACAAAAACTGACACACGTGTATATGTGGATAACTATGTGGAAACGGGGGATTTCTTTAAGAAATTCACTAAAAATACGACAGTATTTCCATTTTTTCCATTGAGCACGGTGGATAACTGACGAAAATGATACTGAATCGGTCAATATCATGAAAACAGAGGAGGGGAACACCTTTTATGAAATCGAAACAAGAAAACAGACTTATTTTTTTCTATTTTGCCCTATATCTGGCAGCGGCGCTTACCATTGCCCTGCACCAGCCGCACTTTGATACACCGCCTCTGTTTGGCAATCCGCCTGACGAGCATTCCCGTTATAAGGTGCCTCTTTACATAGAAGAGCACGGCAGTCTGCCTACCGGCTTTGAAGAAGAGCTTTTCAGCGGGGACTGCAGATGGACATACGGTTTTTATACCCTTCTTCCCTATATGATACAGGGGGCGGTCATGAAGGGAGTCAGTCTGTTTACCCATTCTCCGCTGGCACTTTTGTATGCCGCGAGAATGGTAAATGTAGTCAGCGGACTGTTCATGGCATATCTGGTGTTATTAATCGGGCGGAAGGTGTTTATGGATGATAAAATCCGGTGGCTGTTCTGCTTTCTGGTGACTTTTTTACCGCAGAGCCTGTTTATGCATACCTATGTGAATCCCGATTCCATCTGCATGTTATCCACCGCCCTGATGATTTACGGACTCCTGTGTGGATATGAAGATGCCTTTTCGGTAAAAAGCTGTGTGCTGTTAACGACAGGCATGGTTCTGTGTATCCTGTCGTATTACAATGCGTATGGATTTTTAGTCAGCAGTTTCCTGCTGTTTACGGCTTATTTTGTTAAAAGAAAAGAAAAATGGACCTTTGACTGGAAAAATTTCCTGAAAAAGGGATGCCCGGTTGCTCTTGCTGTTATTCTTCTCTCCGGTTGGTCTTTTGTGAGAAATTACATGCTGTATGACGGGGATTTTATCGGACTTCGGACAAAGGAGGCATTTATCCAGTCTTACGGGATTGCCCGGGATACCTTCCGGAGCAGCGGCTATTCTCTTGCGTATATGCTGACTCACACCAGCTTTGTCCCCAAGGTAATTATCAGCTTTCTGGGAAATTACGGCTCCGGGACCATTTACATGTATAAAATTATGTATGCGGGCTATCTTCTTCTTTTCGGTGCAGCTTTTGTGGGGCTCTTTATCCCCGGGGAAAAGTCGAAAAAAACATTCGATGCGGAAAGAAAGGCAGGTACGGAAAGATTTCACACGGCTTTCTTCCATATAAACATGGTTTTCTGTATTCTGATGCCTTTGCTTTTACTGTTGAAATATGCATACACCGTGGATTATCAGGCGCAGGGACGGTATCTGATGCCGGCAGTTATTCCCATTATGTATTATCTCTGTTACGGATTTCAGAAACTGCCGCTTTACCGGAAAGCAGGAGAACGCAGAAAGAATATCCTTTTTATGGGAATTATGATGTTTGTGGTGCTGGCACTTTTACTGATGATTTTCTGCAATGCCATGCCGGTGTACCGGATGACGGGAGTACTGGGATAAGGAGTTAGATTTTTCGGTAACGGGATATGTTCTCCCAGTTTTCGGGGAAACCCATTTCGGAATACAATGTGGACTGGAAAATATGAGGACATTGTTTCAGCACAGATGTAATAAGGCAATGCAATTCTTTGCGGAATGTCCGGAATTCTTTGGCATCAATTAAATATCTCAGGGCAATGACTACGGCAAACAAATCAAATTTTCCATATAGATACTGTTTATTTTTTCGTGGGATTTTTAACTTTTGATGAATGAGCATATCCGGAATGGCTTCTTTTACACGAAAAGAATATAGCCTTTCATTGTGGGCACATATATTTCGACAGGACGCCAGGATACGAATAAACTTATGAAGCTGTACCTCCGACAGATTTGCAAAGTCATGGCTTATGGCAGTCCTGATATCGGAAGAAGAATATTGATACATTTTGGATATCTGACCAAAAGTCAAGGCATTAACGACAACCCAGAGGGGGACATTCTGATAGTTCGCAGCATAATGGGTAATGTAACGATAGTTGCTCGGCAGAGAAATGGTACCGGAAAGTGTTTGGATAAGACGGTGTATCTGACTTTGATTTTTAGGGGATATGTTATAATTGTGGAAGTCAAGATAGGCAGATTGATTTTCAGCGTATTTTTCACAGAAGGAATAGGAAAGCATGGATTTGAGCTGACGTTCTACCTGTAGGATGTATTTGAGGAAGAGTGTACGTAGGCTTTCATCAAAATAATAGAACGATGCGATTTCCTCAAAAGTAACACCGTACAGATAATTGCCGGACGCCTTGTGCTTAAACAGGTCTTTGTATCCGCCAATCAGGGAAAAATAACTTATTTTTTGTAATGTCTTTTTGGCATCAACAGGATTGGAAACAATCAGTTTTTTCTCTTGTAATTTTGAAAGTTGTTCATCATAAGTAAGAAAAGATTTGGCAGACAGATTAAGAACCTCCTAAGAAAGTAGATGGGACATCAGATAGATAAATAGATAGAATAATAAAAAAGTGGAGCCCACGCATGGATCTCCACCGGCCACGGGCATCTCAAGTTTCCGTAGCGCAACCACTACATTCAATCTAACATCATATCACTATTTTGTCAATCTTTATTTTAAAAATTAAATACGAAATTTATATATCAAATATTTCCTTTCCCTATTGACTTTATATATTATACGACGTATAGTATTGCAAAAGATATATTATTACAAATTACATAATATCATAGAACAGACAGAAAGGACGGAGGCTGTATGGTTTTTAATACAGGAGCGGCTCTGCTTGATGCTATTGTCCTGGCGGTCGTATCCCGAGCGCCGGAGGGAACCTACGGATATAAAATAACGCAGGACGTAAGGCAGGTTTTGGAAGTATCCGAGTCCACGCTTTACCCGGTGCTCAGGCGGCTGCAAAAGGATGAAATGCTTTTTGTGTACGACAGGGAATGCGCCGGCAGAAACAGAAGATATTACCAGATTACACCCCCCGGGCAGGAAAAACTTAGGGAATACGTGAGAGAGTGGAAAATCTATTCTGAAAAGATATCCGGTATTTTCGAAGGAGGAAGCAGACAATGAACAAAGAGAGCTTTATGCAGGAGTTAGCGAGGTTGCTGGGGGACATTTCCCCACAGGAAAGGCAGGAGGCGCTGAACTTTTATGAAGAATACTTTCATGATGCAGGACCGGAAAAAGAACAGGAAGTGTTGAAAGAATTAGGAAGTCCCATGCAGGTGGCTGCCAAAATAAAAGAAGGGCTGGATGCTACCATAGGAGTGGAAAACGGCGCGGCATGGGGAATGGAAAACAATAGCGGCGGTGCGGCATACACCCCACAGGAAACTGTGAAGAAGCGTTCCGCATGGAAAACTATCGGACTCGTGTTTCTTCTTATATGTGCATCACCGCTTCTGATTGCATTTGCCAGTGTGATTTTATCTCTGCTGATTGCCTGGTTTTTGGTGCTGATTTCTTTGATAGCGGCATTCGGAGCAGCCGCTCTGACTTGTATATTGTGTGGCATTGCCTTCGTGGTGATGGGATTTACCTGTATGTTTTCTTTTCCGTATGTGAGCCTGATTATGGCGGGCAGCGGACTTATCTGTACGGGGATAGGCATACTGTTTATGATGCTTACGGTGTGGCTGTGCGGATATGCCCTGCCGGGATGCTGTAGGGGAATTGCCTGGTTATGGAAGAAAATCATCGGAAAGAAGCAGGCATGAAAAAACAGACATGAAAGAAAGCTATGAATAGCAGAAAGCATACTAAAAAACGCATAAGAAATGTTATAGATAAGATTAAGTAAGATTAAGAAAAGAGGGAAATTATGAGAAAATTTATGAAAGTAAGCGCCATTACGGCGGGCATTATGATATTTTTAGGAATCGGCCTTTTTACTGTGGGCGGCTGCGGAGGCGGCATTAGCGAGACCGTACAGAAGATTGTGAACGGTGATTTTAATTTTACGGATGAAGATTTGAAGAATATCATCGGAAACTATGTTTCTTCCAATGATAACCCGGAAATCACGGTAAATGAGGAAAATAAATATCTGCCGGACTTTCCGGTTGTTACGGATACGGAAAGCTACGAAAAAGACTTTGATACGGCGGAATTTAGCAGTATGGTGCTGCAGCTTGGCGGCTGTGAGGTAAAAATACTTTCTTCCGATGATGAAAATGTGCATATCAAAGCGGAAAAAGTCAAGAAAATCCAGACGGGAGTAAAGGACAATACCCTTTACATTACCAGCACCGACCGAAAAGGCGTCACTTCGGGAAACTGGACCAAGATTACCATACAGATACCGGAGGCATTCTGCTACGATACGGTGGATATTGACTTAGGAGCCGGAGATTTTTCCATAGAGAGCCTGACGGTAAAAAATGTAACGATTGATATCGGAGCGGGAAGATTGCAGATAGAAAGGCTTGTCTGCAGTGAAGACGCAAAATGTGAAATCGGCGCCGGACAGATGCTGTTAAATGATGCGCAGATTGGAGGCAGCTTTGCCGGGGACATCGGAGCAGGGGAAATGCGGCTGACCGGAAACATACAGGGAAATGCAGAGGTTTCCTGCGCAATGGGAAATACGGAAATGACGTTTATCGGAAGCACGATGGAAGAACACAACTATGAAGTGAGCTGTTCTGCAGGCAATATTGATATAGGAAACCGCTCCTTTGCCGGACTTGCCACGGAAAGTGACATTGACAACGGAGCGGCGAATACCTACAAGCTGGAATGTGCCATGGGCAACATTACCGTGAAATTCCAATAAACGGAAAATAAGAAGCTTTTCAGCTTATTCTAACACCAATAAAAGAGCCATCTTGAAACGGCCGTTTGCAGTGACACTGTGAAGGCCGTTTTTCTCAAAACGGAAGCATTCGCCGGCATGGAGTTCATAGTCCCTGCCTTCGTAACCGATGGTAGCATTTCCTTCCAGTGCAAAAACAATGGCGTTGCCGGGAGCACGGTGCGGGGTAAGACCGGTGCCTTCATCAAAAGCCATCAGCACATATTTCATGGTAGGGTTGCTCACCACATCCATGTTGGCAATGCTGCCTTCTTCATAGGAAATCAAATCCTTTAATGTAAATACTTCGTTTGTTTTTACGATATCGTTCATAACATTCTCCTTGTCTAAAATAATTTCGGTGTAAACAAGACCTTCCTCTGTTTCCATACCGCAAAGAGTGCCGGCGGAAACTACAAGAGCCCGGTCAGGGGACAGGGTTACTTTTTCGGGCTCCTTTCCCAAAAGAAAAGTACCGCTGCCGGAAGCGCCTACATACATGGTCACTCTGTCATAGCTTTCCTGACTGATGGAAGTATGTTCCCCCAGCGAAAAATAAGTGACTTTTGTTTTGTCTCCCAGTTTGGAGTCATGGGAAACGGTCATGCCCTTCCGGATGGGGCGGAGACCTTCAATGGTAAACGGCTTTTGTAACATAACATACCTGCCTTTCTTTTTCCTGCTATATAGGAGTATGGGCAAAAGAGCAAGCTTGCATTCTTCCAGGAAACATGCTACGATGAAAGACCGCGGATGTAAGGAGAAAAACAATGGAACAGACCTTTATGAAAGAGAAAAAAATATTGCCTCTGGTATTATCCATGTCCATGCCCATGGTGCTTTCCATGCTGGTAAACGCCCTGTATAATATCGTGGACAGTTATTTTGTGGCAAAAATCAGTGATGAAGCCATGACGGCATTGTCCTTAGTTTATCCGCTGCAGCTACTGGAAACAGCGGTGGCCGTTGGATTTGGTGTGGGCATCAATGCCATTGCCGCCTTTTATCTGGGAGCAAAGAATGACAGAAAAGCCAACGATTCCGTGTCGGTGGGCCTGGTCTTAAGCTTTGTGCACGGCATTCTGCTGATGGCATTCAACCTTCTGTTTGCACCCACGTTCTTACGCATGTTCAGTAAGGATAATCTGGTAATTGAATACGGACTCACCTATTCCTATGTGGTATTTGCCTTTACGGTTCCTTATACCATAGCCATTACTTATGAGAAAATTTTCCAGGCAGAAGGACAGATGAAGGTTTCCATGTTCAGTATGATCTGCGGGTGTGTTGCCAATGTGATTTTAGACCCGCTTATGATTTTCGGTATCGGACCCTTCCCCAGAATGGGAATAGCCGGAGCTGCGCTGGCAACAGGTATCGGTCAGATTATTCCGCTTGTTGTATACCTGCTTCTGTATTTTAAATTAAAACTGCCGTTGAAGGTGCAGTTTCGTAAAGAAATGTTTGACAAAGAGCTTTGTCTGCACATTTACGGTGTCGGAGTACCGGCAACCTTAAATATGGCGCTGCCTTCCTTTATGATTACCGCCTTAAACGGTATTCTGTCTACATACGGCGATGTTTACGTGCTGGTGCTTGGCATTTACTACAAACTGCAGACCTTTATTTACCTTACCGCAAACGGTATGGTGCAGGGCATCCGTCCCATTATCGGTTACAATTACGGAGCGGGCGAGTATGGCAGAGTGAAAAAAACATTCTTCACCTCTCTGCGGCTGATAGCCGGTATTATGCTGGCAGGCATGATTATCTGTCTGGTATTCTGCGGACAGCTTATGGGCATTTTTACCACCGGTGCGGAAACGATTGCCGCCGGAAAAAACGCCATCCGCATTATCAGTATGGGATTTGTGGTTTCCTCGGTGTCCGTGACCGTAAGCGGTACGCTGGAAGGACTGGGAAAGGGCAGTATGTCCCTTGCCATTTCCCTGCTGCGGTATCTCGTTGCCATTATTCCGGCAGCTTACGTGTTCGGGAAGCTGCTCGGTGCGGACGGTATCTGGAACTGCTTCTGGTTTGCAGAAACAGCCGCCGCTGTTGTGGCATGGATTTTATATAAGAAAGAAGAACAAAAGATGAAATAAATATCTAAAGAGCACTTCAGGAAGGAAAAGACGGGTCCTGCAGCAGGGAAAGATACTGCTCCAGACACACACCTTCCACGATAGGTATATTTAAGGCGGCTGAGCCCTCCGTACAGATGCGGATGAACTCGGCTGCCTTTTTTACGGAGTCGGTAAAAGGAACGCCTTTCACAACATCGGCGGAAAGGATGGCGGCAAAAATGTCACCGGTGCCGGGACGGGACGGACCGCCGGCAGGAGAAAAAAGAAGCTCGCCGCTGCCGGAAACAGATACATAATTGCCAAAGAAGTTTCCTATTTTGATGCCGGTGATGACAACCTTGCCGATGCCCATGCCGTGCAGCTTTGCTGCCATGCCGGACAGCAGCAATAAAAGCGGCTCTGACCTGTCGGAAGCACCGGACAGACCGGAGAACAACGTACCGGAAGCATCGGACTGACCGGAGAGCAGCGCACCGGAAGCATCGGTAAGCAGCTCTTCCGGGTATGCGGTGCCGGTCAGAAAGCAGGCTTCCGTCAGATTGGGTGTGAGGATGTCTGCAAGGGAACAGAGACCGGTAAGTGCCTTCTGATAGGAAGGAGTAACGGAAGAATAAGCCCTGCCGTGGTCCCCCATAACCGGGTCAAGCAGGATACAGGTTCCGTAGGTTTCCTTCTGTTGTCTGAAAAAGCCGGAGAGTGTGGGGATAAGCGCTTCATTTCCCAAAAATCCGCAGGAAATGCCGTCAAAAGAAAGGGAAAGCCGTTCCCAGACCGAAAGGTAGGAAGACATTTCATGGGTAAAATCCGTATAATGCCATTCCGGAAAAGCCATGTGATTGGAAAAAATACCGGTGGGCACGGGACATGCCTGCACACCCATAACACTTATAATAGGAATAGCCACTGCAAGAGAGCAGTGGCCGAATCCGGTTAAATCATTAATCATTGCCATTTTAAAAGGTTTCATAAAAGGACTCCCGAAAATCTAAGCTTTATGGTGACAGTTTTCGTATTTCCTACTTTACATCCGCCAGAAGACCGGCTTTTTTCAGTGCGGGACGCAGAGCCAGATAGAAAATGGAAGCGCAGACAACAGCGACTACCGCATTGACGGAAGTGGTGAGCTGGGCAATTTTCAGCAGGGTTTTGGTAATGTCCTGGGGAACACCGAGAAGGTAGGTTTTATACAGATAACCGACCAAAGGATCGGCAACTACATTAAAAGCCATGCCGCATACGGAAGCAAATACCGTAACCCCGATAATTTTCCCCTTACCGGTGCATTTAACAAGATGGAAAATCTTGTGGGCGACCAGACCGACAATGAGACCGATGCAGAACTTTAAGATAAAAGTCTTGGGAGCGCTGGTTACATAAATGGTAGTCAGGTCGCCGATGGTCATGCCGACTGCACCGGCAAGTCCGCCCCAGAAGCCTCCTAATAAAAGAGCAGCCAGAACGCAGAATACATTTCCCAAATGGAATGCGGTGCTGGAAGTACCTACGGTAATATCAAGCTTAAAGAAAGCGAAACCGATGTAGCAGAGAGCGGCAAGCAGACCTGCCTGTGTTACACGGAGCAGCTTTTCCCTGCGGGAAAGTTCTTCCTTTCTGCCAAAGAGCCGGTACAGTCCGGCAACGGTTAAAATCACGCCGATAAAGGCAAGCAGCAGGGAATATGCGTAATATCTGCCGGTGGTTGTATTTAAGAAGTCCTCCAGTTCAGGCCGGAAAAAGTGAACGGAGAGAATGATGCCTGCAATCAGGAGCAGGACACCCACAATCAGTAAAACGGGATTTTTCTTTTTCATAATAATACATTCCTTTCTCTGTGTAAAAAAATTCACACATCTTCATTAGTGTTTGTTTCTACCCATTATAGCCGTTCTTGGCATTTGAAAAAGTACCACTTTGCATTTTTTTTATATAACCAGTTTGGAACCGGCAGGTTGAATTACGTTATTGCGGAAAACCGCAATATTTTGTAATTGACGAAACTGTGATAATGGGGATATAATGTTTTCTGTATCAAATGGATACTATTATGTACATAACTAAGGAGGGTTTTTAACTATGGAAAAAGGAAAGTTAGGCATCAGATTATCCGTTTACGCAGTACTGGCATTTATTTTAGCTGCATTCGGTCTGTACCTTGGAATCATCGGTCTTCTTGCAGTAGTCCTGATTGCAGAAAAGGATGAATGGGCAGGCAGACAGGTTCTGCAGGCACTTATGCTCTGCTTACTGCCTTCTGTTGTAGGCATTTTCTTCCACGTTTTTGATTTTATGGATTGGTTCGGTTGGGCATCTTACGGTTCTGCTGTTTACAAAATAGCTGTTATTTGGGGCAGATTTAATACTGTAGTCGACTGGCTGGTAAACATCGCCGTATATGTATTTGCACTGATTGGTATTCTCAATGTTTCCAAGGGCAAGGAAGCAGGTATTCCCGTATTCTCAAGCTTTGCTAACTGGGCATACGGAAAGATCGTGGTAAAGGCACAGCCCGTATATCAGCAGCCTGTATACCAGCAGCCCGTAGCTCCTCAGGCACCTGTTCAGGCAGCAGCTCCTGCTCCCCAGGCACCCGCACAGGCAGCTAACGCAGATGTATGTGCAAACTGCGGCGCACCTCTTAACGGCGGTGCATTCTGCACAAAGTGTGGCACACCTGCAGCAAAATAAACCTGAATTATAGTGATATTTATAAAAAGAAAAAGGTATTGACAAAAAGGAGTACGTATTACCCCTTGGCAGAGAGGATGACCCGGGAAACCGGCTGAAAGGTCATCTGAAGGAAGGAATGCGGAAGGTAGTTTTGGAACCGGAAGACAGAACCGGCCACTGCATCGGAAGGTGTAACGGCCACAGTAAGTTTTCACGATTTGTCCCCGTTACCGGACAAGACTTTACAAGAAGTCACAGAGGTCTTATCCGCGAGGATACGGCAGACAAAGGTGGTACCGCGATATTCGCCCTTTGCTTACAGAAGTAGGCAGAGGGCGTTTTTATTTGCAAAAATAAAAATATAAAATAGAAAGAAAGGCATGAAAACAGTATGAGCAAAGAATTGGCAAAGACCTATGACCCGAAGGGCATAGAAGACAGACTGTACCAGAAGTGGCTGGATAAAAAATATTTCCATGCAGAAGTAGACCACAGCAAAACCCCGTTTACCATTGTAATTCCGCCCCCAAATATCACGGGACAGCTTCACATGGGCCATGCACTGGACAACACCATGCAGGATATTCTCATCCGTTTTAAGAGAATGCAGGGATACAATGCCCTCTGGCAGCCCGGCACGGACCATGCTTCCATCGCAACGGAAGTAAAGATTATCGAAAAGTTAAAAGAACAGGGCATTGACAAGCATGACCTGGGCAGAGAAAAGTTCTTGGAGAGAGCCTGGGACTGGAAAAAAGAATACGGCGGCAGAATTATTTCCCAGCTTAAGAAATTAGGTTCTTCCTGCGACTGGGACAGAGAACGTTTCACCATGGACGAAGGCTGCAACAAAGCCGTTACGGAAGTTTTCTGCAAGATGCATGAAAAAGGCTGGATTTACAAAGGCTCCCGTATCATCAACTGGTGTCCCGTATGTAACACCTCCATTTCCGATGCGGAAGTAGAATACGAAGAGCAGGCAGGCCATTTCTGGCATATCAAATATCCTCTCATTGAGGAAGACGGCAGCGTAAGCACAAAGGAATTTCTGGAATTTGCAACCACCCGTCCCGAGACCATGTTGGGCGATACGGCGGTAGCGGTTAATCCCGACGACGACAGATACAAGTCCATCATTGGCAGAAAAGTGCTTCTTCCTATTGTAAACCGTGAAATTCCCATCGTGGCAGACAGCTACGTTGACATGGAATTCGGAACCGGCGTAGTAAAGATTACCCCGGCGCACGACCCCAACGACTTTGAAGTAGGAAAGCGTCACAACCTGCCTGTTATCAACATTATGAATGACGATGCCACCATCAACAAAAACGGCGGCAAGTTCGAAGGCATGGACCGCTATGAGGCAAGAAAAGCCATCGTGGAAGAACTGGACAAGATGGGACTTCTGGTCCGTATCGAAGATTACTCCCACAACGTAGGTACCCACGACAGATGTAAGACCACCATTGAGCCTCTGGTAAAAGAGCAGTGGTTTGTCAAGATGGATGAGCTTATTAAGCCCGCGGTAGAAGCGGTAAAGAACGGCGACATCAAGCTTATTCCGAAGCGTATGGAAAAGACCTACTTTAACTGGACGGACAATATCCGCGACTGGTGTATCAGCCGTCAGCTCTGGTGGGGACACAGAATTCCTGCTTATTACTGCGACGAATGTGGTGAGGTAGTGGTAGCAAAGAAGATGCCCGAGGTCTGCCCGAAGTGCGGCTGCACCCATTTCACCCAGGACCCGGATACCCTGGATACCTGGTTCTCCTCCGCATTGTGGCCCTTCTCTACCTTAGGCTGGCCGGAACAGACAGAAGATTTGAAGTATTTCTATCCCACGGACGTACTGGTAACCGGATACGATATCATTTTCTTCTGGGTTATCCGTATGATTTTCTCCGGCTACGAGCAGATGGGCGAAAGACCGTTCAAGACCGTATTGTTCCACGGACTTGTCAGGGACAGCCAGGGCAGAAAGATGTCCAAGTCCTTAGGAAACGGTATCGACCCGCTGGAAATCATCGACCAGTACGGTGCAGACGCTCTCCGTCTGACCCTGATTACCGGCAATGCACCCGGCAACGATATGCGTTTCTACTATGAAAAGGTAGAAGCAAACCGCAACTTTGCCAACAAAGTATGGAATGCTTCCCGATTCATTATGATGAATATGGAAGGCAAGGAAATTACCGTACCGGCAGCTTCCGAATTAGAGCCTGTTGACAAGTGGATTTTGTCCAAGTGCAACACTCTGGTAAAAGACGTAACCGAAAACATGGAAAATTATGACCTGGGCATTGCCGTTCAGAAGGTTTATGATTTCATCTGGGACGAATTCTGCGACTGGTACATTGAAATGGTAAAACCGAGACTGTATAATTCCGACGATGCCAGGAGCCAGAATGCAGCCCTTTATACCTTGAAGAGCGTGCTCATTGACGCGCTGAAGCTTCTGCATCCGTATATGCCGTTCATTACCGAGGAAATCTTCTGCACCCTGCAGTCCGAAGAAGAGTCCATTATGATTTCCAGGTGGCCGGAATACAGCGAAGACAAGAATTATCCGAAGGAAGAAAAGGATATCGAAATCATCAAGGAAGCAGTCAGAGGCATCCGCAACATCCGTACCGAAATGAATGTGGCGCCTTCCAAAAAAGCAACGGTATACGTTGTCAGCGAAGACGAAGGCATCCGCCGCACCTTTGAAGAAGGAAAGCTGTTCTTTGCCACCCTGTCCTATGCATCCGAAGTACTGGTACAGAAGGACAAGACCGGCATTGCGGACGATGCGGTTTCCGTTATGATTGCGGGCGCGGCTCTTTACATTCCGTTTGCGGAACTGGTGGACATTCAGGCGGAAATCGAGCGTCTGGAAAAAGAAGAGAAGCGACTTGCCGGTGAAATTGCCCGTTGCGAAGGCATGTTAAAGAATGAAAAATTCATTTCCAAGGCGCCGGAAGCAAAGGTAGCAGAGGAAAAAGAAAAGCTTGCCAAGTACACGAACCTGGCAGAACAGGTAAAGGCAAGACTGGCACAGCTCAAGGCAATGTAAGAAAAGGCAGAGGTCAATGCCTCTGACCGGAGGAGTATCCATGGAAAAGAAAAGCATAGAAACCTATGACGAAGCAGTGGAATATCTCTTGAATATACCGAAATTCAGCAAAAAGAACACCCTGGCGGATACCGGGGTGTTCTTGCAGTGTCTGGGAAATCCGGAAAAGGGCAGGAACATCATCCATGTGGCGGGTACCAACGGTAAGGGCAGTGCCTGCACCTATATGGATGCGGTGCTCACCGGAATGGGACACCGGGTCTGCCGTTTTATTTCCCCCCATCTGGTGGATATCCGGGAACGGTTTCTCATAGAAGGGAAAATGGTGGAAAAGGAAGAATTCCTGCGTGCGTTTCTTAAAGTTTACGAAAAACTGCCCGGCGACATGTATGCGGAAGCAGGGTATCATCCCTCCTTTTTTGAATATCTGTTTTTTATGGCAATGGTCCTGTTTGCCCGGACGGACTGTGACTACTGGATTTTGGAAACGGGGCTGGGAGGCAGGCTGGATGCCACCAACGCCGTGACGAAGAAAAGCCTTACGGTCATTACCCACATGGGGCTGGACCACACGGAATATCTGGGAGATACCATAGAAAAAATTGCCGGGGAAAAGGCGGGCATTTTTAAGAAAGACGTACCCGCAGTGTGCTGGGAAACTTCCCCGTCGGTAAGGAAAGTTCTGACAAAGTGTGCGGAAAATGTGCAAAATCCGGCATTTTTTGTGTCGAAATGCGACTATGAGTTCTTGAAGAAAGACAATAAAAGCATTGATTTTTCTTTTCATTCCCTTTATTATAATAGTGTTAGGCTTTGTGTCCATACAGAAGCTGCATACCAGATGGAAAATGTCACATTAGCGCTGCGGGCGCTGGAGGTTCTGCTCGGAAAAGAGCTTACACCGGAAGCCATGCAAAAAGGAGTGGCGAAAGCTGTCTGGGAAGGCCGCATGGAGGAAGTGCTTCCCGGTATTTTCGCGGACGGCGCACACAATCCGGACGGCATCCGGGCTTTTCTGGAGTCGGTTGCAGGGGACGGAGCGGTACAGAGATATTTGTTTTTCGGGGTAGTGAAGGACAAGGACTACACGGAAATGGTGAAAGAGCTTACGGAAAGCCGCCTGTTTACGGAGATATCCGTGGTACAGATACAGAGTGGCAGAGCCCTTTCCGCACAGAGTATAGCAGAAACCTTTAGAACGTATACAGAGAGAAACATTGGGGAATACCATTCCGTAGAGAAAGCGTTAGAGGCGGCAAAAAAACTTACGGGAGAACACACCCGGGTTTATTTTGCAGGTTCCCTTTACCTTGTGGGAGAGATAAAAGCGTTGTTGTAAGAAAGGCATGGTTTACTATGATTAACTTTGAAGAGGAACTGAAAAAGTTTCATCCCAGCCTTGAAGTAGAAGATGCAGAAGAGGCGATTTACAATCAGGACATCACCGACATGGCGGATATTCTGGTGAAAATGTTGCAGGAAACCAAGACAGAAGAAAAGTAAAAGAGGAAGGTAGCATGAGGTGTTATAACTGTGGCTGCCGTTTGTCCGAACAGGATTTCTGCACGAATTGCGGTGCGGATGTCACGCTGTACAAAAAGATTATGCGCGTTTCCAATATGTATTATAACGAAGGATTGGAAAAGGCCGGAGTCAGGGATCTGACCGGCGCGGTGACAAGCTTACGGCAGAGTTTAAAATTCAATAAAAATAACGTAGAAGCCCGGAATCTTCTGGGACTGGTCTATTTTGAAATGGGCGAAGTGGTGGCGGCATTAAGCGAATGGGTCATCAGCAAAAACTTACGTCCCCAGAAAAATATAGCAGATACTTACATTGAGATGGTGCAGAGCAATGCATCCCGCCTAGAAACCATCAATCAGACCATAAAAAAATACAACCAGGCGCTTGCCTATTGTATGCAGGACAGCAAGGATTTGGCGCGCATCCAGTTAAAAAAGGTGCTTTCCCTAAATCCCAAATTCGTAAGAGCGCATCAGCTGTTGGCACTGCTTTACATTGATATGGAGCAGTGGGACAAGGCGAAGAGGGAGCTGGAAAAATGCCTGAAAATCGATGCCGGCAGCACACAGACACTTCGTTATTTAAAAGAAGTGGAAAGCATGCTGCAGCCGGATGAAAACAGCAAATCGCCCATAAAGCGCAAGAATGATGAGGCAGTGCGTTACCAGAGCGACAACGAAATCATTATCCAGCCCTTGAATGTAAGAGAGCAGAAAAGTGCCGGCTGGCACACCTTTTTATATGTAGCCATCGGTCTCGTGCTGGGTGTGGCGACCATGTATTTCCTTATTCTGCCGTCTTCCGTGGCAGCGGAACGGGAAAAGGCACAGGAACAGGTGAGGAGCATCGGGGAGCAGCTTGATACCAAGACATCCACGATTACTACCATGCAGCAGCAGATTGACAGCCTGACCGAGGAAAACACCAAGCTCCGTACAGACTTGGAGGAGTATGTGGGCACGGACGGTACCTTAAAGACCGTGGATGAGCTACTTCTTGGTGCGGTGGAATACCTGACAACACAGGATGCCATGGCAACCGCTTCCCATATTGAAAATGTACAGGAGGGTGTCAACTTAGAGGATACATCCGATGCGTTTAAGGCATTGTATCAGGCGCTGATAGATAAAATCGGCCCGGAAGTAGCACTGAATTACTACAATACGGGCAGTGATTTCTATGATGACAAGGATTACAAGCAGGCGATTGACAATCTGACCAAAGCGGTAGAATATGACCCCACCAATGGTGATGCCGTGAATGTACTTGGCAACGCCTACAGACAGGACGGTCAGAAGGAAAATGCCATTGCATGCTATCAGAAGGTAATTGAGCTTCTGCCCGATACGGGCAGAGCCACAAGAGCCCAGAAATATATCGACGAACTGAGCGCGGAATAAGCAAAAATTTCGTTACGCGAGCAGTACAGAACACAGAAGAATATGACATACGAAAGAGAACTTATAGGATACGCTATAGGTTCTCTTTTTATATTTAAAATGAGGAAAGGAGCAAAGTATTTATGGAGGATTTTAAGGTCATTGATGATTATCTGTGTGTGAAGCTGCCGGAAGAAATTGACCATCACAAATCGGCTTATATCAGCGAAAATGCGGACAGGCTGATTCTGGCGGAACAGGTGAGTAACGTGGTATTTGATTTTGAGGATACCCGTTTCATGGATTCGTCGGGAATCGGCGTTATTATGGGAAGATACCGGAAAATTTCCTGCTTCGGCGGGAAGGTTTTTGCCATCCATGCCGACAGGCAGATTAAAAGAATACTTACCATGTCGGGACTGACACGCATCATAGAGATTATGGAGTAAAAGGAGAAAAAAGATGATTGAAATCAAACCACAGGAAGTTTGCGAAAAGGCAGGAAAAGGATTTATGAAAAATGAAATGTCCATGGAATTTGATGCCATATCCAACAATGAAAGCTTTGCCAGAGTGGCGGTGGCAGCCTTTGTCACACACTTAAATCCTACCCTGGAGGAACTGTCCGATATCAAGACCGCAGTATCCGAGGCGGTAACCAACGCCATTATCCACGGCTATGAAAACGTATACGGCTACGGAAGACACGGCGAGGTGCGCCCGGTATGCTGCAAAATCAGGGACGGAAAGGTGTATCTGCGCTGCCGGATTGAGAACGGCGTTTTATACATAGAAGTGGAGGACAAGGGCGTCGGTATGGAAAATGTGGACAAGGCCATGGAACCCATGTACACCTCCAAGCCGGAATTAGAGCGCTCCGGCATGGGCTTTTCTTTCATGGAAGCCTTCATGGACGAGTTGGAGGTGGAAAGCACCCCGCTTGTGGGTACCATTGTGCGCATGAAGAAAAAGCTAAAATGCGGGGACTGGGTCAAAATGCCCGAGGGAGAATGAGAGAAAGGAAACTGTACAGAATGGTATGCAGAGCAAAATGGATTGTGGGGGAGCGGGAATGAAATCATGGAGGAACTGTCCGTATTAATAGAAAAATCACAGGCAGGGGATAAAGAGACAAGAAGTATACTGATAGAAAATAACCTGGGGCTGGTGCATCACATTGTCAAACGCTTTGCCGGAAGAGGGTATGAAACGGAGGATTTGTTCCAGATAGGCGTTATCGGACTCATGAAGGCCATTGATAAATTTGATCTGTCCTACGATGTGAAATTCTCCACCTATGCCGTCCCCATGATATTAGGGGAAATAAAACGTTTTCTTCGGGATGACGGCATGATAAAGGTAAGCCGTACCATTAAGGAAAACGGACTGAAGGTGCGCGTCGTTTCGGAAAATCTGATAAAGAAATTAGGCAGGGAGCCGAGGATTTCGGAGATTGCGGAAGAGTCGGGGCTATCGGAGGAAGAAATTACCGTGGCGCTGGAGGCGGGAGCCGAGGTGGAGTCCATTTACAAATCCGTCTACCAGAACGACGGAAGCGAAGTCTATTTAGTGGATAAGGTAGCAGGCAAAAACGGACAGAACGCCACGGCATTTGTAGGCGGCGCCGGAAACGTGGCAGACATCGAAAAAGAAGCACTGCTCAATCATCTGATGCTGAAACAGGTGCTGGAAGCACTGGATGAAAAAGAAAAAAAACTCATTGAAATGCGTTACTTTCAGGACAAAACCCAGTCGGAGGTGGCGGCATGCATGGGCATCAGCCAGGTGCAGGTGAGCCGTCTGGAGAAAAAAATCCTGTTTAAGATGCGGAGCTTTCTTAATTTTCTGTGAATCCGCATTCTTTCCACTTCACAGGAAAACGGAAGTGAGATATACTATAGAAAAACGAACCGTGGGAGGCTACATGAGACGAAAGAAAAAAGAATTGCTCTTTTATGTGATAACCATAGCGAGCTGCCTGATTGCCATGACAATCGTGGTCATTGCTGCGCTACTTATTTACGATAAAATTATAGAGGACAAAGCGGCGGAAAAAGAACAGGAGCTGGCACAGCAGGTAGCAGCGGACCCGGAAGTGGTAAGCTACAGCCAGGAGGAAGTGGATATGATGCTGGCGGATGCCATTGCCACTACAGAAAGCTCCACGAGACAGCAGGTTTCTTCCGAGATTCTTGACAGTCTGCAGGCATCGCTGGAGAGCGGCACCACCATGGTGGAGTCCCTGCGTCCGATATATAAGGATAAAATCGTAGTGGTCAGCAATAAAGAATACCACTTTGTACCCATTGACAGGAGCTTAAAGCAGAGTACACTTGTGCAGGAAAACCTGCAGGTACTGGAAAACGGTGAGCTGCAGTATGTGGAAAACGGAGAAGTGGTTTCACATAAAGGCATTGACGTTTCCCGCTATCAGGGCACCATTGACTGGAAGAAGGTGGCGGACTCCGGCGTGGAATTTGCCTTTGTAAGAGTCGGCGTCAGAGGTTACGGCACAGAAGGAAAGCTTACCCTCGATGAAAAGTACAAAACCAATATTGAAGGCGCTTCCAAGGCGGGCATCAAGGTGGGCGTTTACTTTTTCTCCCAGGCCATAACGGAAGAGGAAGCCAAAGAGGAAGCGGATCTTGTGATAGATGCCATTGACGGTCTGAATGTGACTTATCCCATCGTTTATGATGTGGAAAAAACCGGGGCAAAAGAAGGACGTATGAACCAGCTTACGGTGGAAGAACGCACCCGTATGGCGCATGTCTTTATCGACCGCATCAAGGAAGCCGGCTATACGCCCATGATATACGCCAACATGGAAATGTGGAGCATCCTCATTAACATGTCGGAGTTTGAAGATGTGGATAAATGGTATGCCTACTATTCGCCCGTTGTCTATTTCCCTTACGAATACGCCATCTGGCAGTATTCCGATACAGGTACCGTTCCCGGTATCACCGGCGATGTAGATTTGAATATCAGTTTTAAGGAATGGTAGGAGTTAAAACCCTTCCCTACGGCGCAGGAGACGCAGTTCCCTGCGCTTTTTTGCGCTTTCCCATTCCATCTGCTCGGCAGGGTCATCCGGGTCTAAAATAAGAGGCGGTACTTCGGTGGGATGGCCGTCCTCCCCCATGGAAACCATGACAAAATAAGCCCGGTTGATGGGATGCCGGCTGCCGTCCGGCTCTTCTTTATAAGTATCTACCCGCACCTCCATGGAAGTGTGGCCCACATAGGTAACCCGTCCGATCAGTACCAGCACATCATTCAAAAATGCACCGGCCTTGAACTGCAGATTGTCAATGGCGGCAGTGGTCGCATTGTGTCCGCAGTGCCTGCGGGCAGTGGCACCCGCCACTTCATCCACCCATTTCAAAAGCTGGCCGCCGAACAGGCGACCGAATCCGTTAATATCAGGATATATTACAACACGAATCTGTTCTGTGACAGAATCCGCTACTTTCTTTCCTTCCATTTCATTCACCATGCCTTTCTTTCAAAATCTGCACATACTCCGAACACGAAATACACACAAATACATAAAAATATTTTAGTACAGCGGAAGGAAATTTGCAAGGCAGGGAGGAAAATAACAAAGAACTACCGGGATTCGGAATCGAGCAGACCCAGCGCATAGGAAAGCCCCATAATGTAATCCATGCTGACACCGAAAAGCTGTGACATTTTCATAAGAGCGGTGACACTGGGGAGATGCTTGCTATGCTCATAGGCGCTGATGGTTTCCTGTGTGACCTCCAGTTCTATAGAGAGCTGGAGCTGAGAAAGTTTTTTTTTCTGACGAAGCTCACGAATTCTGTTCTGGGGCATAAAAAACCTCCTTCCCGGATAAATGCAGAAAACAAAATACAAGTTATACTGAAAAGGTGCTGAAAACATATAAATATAAACATGGTTTTCAATGATGATATGATTTAAAAAGCCAAATGACGTTGATAATTCTTCGGTATTGCATTTTAATGCAAAATAGGTTATATTTATGATGTTGTTTTCTAATGCGACAACATATGATTTCTCTGTGTTGAAAGGGTGATTTGTGCCGGGAGGGGATGACGGCAGGCTGGGGAGTGCCATAAGGTGTTTAAGTAAAAAACAGGGCTACACAGGAGGAAATATCATGCAGGTTGCGATTTGTGATGACGAAAGGATTTTTATAGAGCAGCTACATGAAATGGTAGAAAAAACGGGGCGCATTGAGAAATGCGATTTATATGACAATCCGGACAGTATCCGGGCAGCACTCAGAAAGAATGTCGCCTATGATATCGTCTTTATGGATATCGACTGGAAAAGAGAAGAGGAAAACGGAATACAGTACGCGGCGGAAATTAACAGACTGTATCCCGAAACAAATATTATTTTTACGACTTCCTACAACGAACGTTTTTCGCAGGAAATATTCTGGGAAACGGTAAATTTATGCGGGTATCTGGTGAAGCCTGTACAGGAAAGAAATCTTGTAATGCTTTTTGACAAATTTGACAGAATGAAGCGGAGACAGCAGGAAGAAAAAGAGAAGAGCATTATCATACGGTATAAAGCAAGTTCAGAAGTATATACCTACCGGGAGATTCTGTATCTGGAAAGCAAGGCACATCAGGTAATTATCCATACGAAAGATAAGGATATCGTTGTATATGAAAAATTAAATGCATACGAGGAGCAGCTCAAAGACGGCTTTGTCAGAGTGCATCAGAGCTATCTGGTAAATATGCAGTACATAAAGAGAATTGACAGGAAAGAAATTCTCCTGCAGAACGATGTTCTGCTTCCGGTGAGCAAGTCCAAGTTTCTCTTTGCAAGAGACCGGTATTTTGCATTTATCCGGTCACAGATTTAAGCAGGCACAGGGGAGGGTGCCACATAGGGGGAGCAGAGTTATGAGGGAGTGGAAGAATGTTTTATCTGATTATGAATTATATTGTATGGACAATCTGCATTTTTGAGGACTGTGCCGCCTGCGGACTGGCATTTGAACCCAAAAAAGAAGGCAGAAGCCCCTGGCGGTATATCTTACCTATGATGGCGGCGGACCTGCCGGTTGCACTCATTAAAATTACAAACAACAACAATGCGGTGATTCGCAACAGCTGTATTATCGGCATGGCGGCAATCACCCTTCTTTTTATGCATATCTTTTTTCAAGGCTATTTCTGGCAGAAGATACTTTTTCGCTTTGGCAACATCATCATGATGACACTGGGAGAAGTGGTTGCGGCAGCGCTGCTGGTCAACAAAGTGGGTGTGGATATCAATACGATTACTTTTTATGATGCAAAAATGCTGTATCTGAATATGGCGGGGACACTTATGTGCACCCTCTGCTATGCGTTGAGCCTTATGCTCTGGCGGATTTTTATGTCCAAAAGGAACAAAAACGTATCCCGGTTTCTGGTATTCTGTATTTTTCCTATCAGCCAGACCGTACTGCTGATGTCCATGGATTCCAACGTGTATTACGAAAAGGGCGGCAATCTCATTCAGGTGGCAATCGGCGTGATCTTAAGCATCGCAGCGGATATCCTGCTTCTGTATACTCTGGTGCGCCAGCAGAAAATGCAGGGAATGTCCGAACAGATTGATGAACTGACCAAGGCATGGGAAACGGAGCGGAATCATTACCGGGAGATCGAAGACAGACGGGAAAACCTCGCCAAGATCCGTCATGACATGAATGAACACCTGAACATTATCAAAGAACTCATGAAACGGGGAGAATACACCAAGGTAAATGCCATGCTGGACACTCTTACCGAATATGTGGCCTCCACAAGAGAAAAAATGTATTGCGGCGATCCGGTTGTCAATGCGGTTATGGCGGAAAATGAGAAAATCTGCAAGGAAAACGGTATTTCCCTGCAATATGAGTTCCGTATACCGAAACCGCTGCAAATGGATACCATCAGTATCTGCAGTATTTTTCCAACCTTATGCGCAATGCGGTGACTGCCGCACGGAAGGCAAAAGAGGCAGCCGGGGAGTATGCTTTGCAGCAGACGGAGGGCAGGAACGCAGGGGAAATTTATGTATCCGTAAAAGCAGCGGTTTCGGGAGACTATCTCCACATCATAACGGAAAACAGCAGGATAGTGGAAAAGAAGCCCCTGAATGCCAGAAAAGGCTATGGAAAAGTGATTATTAAAGAACTGGTGGAACGGCATAACGGACAGATGGAGATCAAAGAATCCCCCGACAGGTACCGCACGGAAATCACGGTGGAGAACCGCAGGAAGACAGAAAACTGTACAAAAACAATGTAATAAAGCACATTTTAAATAAGATAAAATGGACATTGCAAAAAGTGACAAAAAGGTGTCGAAATTAGACGCGGAAAACGAGAGTGCTTGCCTTGACTCATTTAAATGACAGCGGTAGTCTTATAGGGTATTCATAACAAAATGATACAAGCATAGAAAATCATGCTTAAATCAAATGCGAAGGAGAAGAGGATTATGAGAAAGAGAAGCAAATTTTGGCTGGCCTTACTGGCAGTGGTAATGGTTCTCGGACAGTGCCTGACCGTATCCGCGGCAAGCAATCCTTACGTCCAGAAGGTAAACTCCATCACCGTACTGAACAGTGAGACAGACAAAAGGGTTTCTTCCGTAGCAATGGTTACCAATACCATATTATGAAATAATACTACATCCAGATAGAGGCCTTTGGTTTCTGTGGACTTTGACAATAATTAATGTACTTGTATATGTAGCGCAGTTAATGGAACATAAAATGGGCGTGATGGCATACGTTTTGATGAATCTTATATTATTGGGAATTCCGTTGAAGTTGTTTGGGATAGAATTATGTAAGAGTACATTTCACTTGGTATGCCATAGGATTCGTAATGCCTCGGTATTGGAAAAAATTTGGTGGAAAGAAGTGGATAACATGGATTGGGCTTATTGGTTGGCCAATAACGGCAATGTTCTGGATGAGAAGTGAGGCTCCACTTTTTGCGAATCTGTTAACTTTTAAGGGTGTTTATTTTTGATAATCATGCATTGAATGTTATTGCATCATTCATATGTGCGCTTTTGATTCCGTTATTGGCGGCCAAAATAATTGAGCATTCTAAGATATTGAGTTTTCTGTTAGTTGGAAAATATCCAAATAAAGAAGTGAAAAATGCTTTTGCAGAGGATAGAAAATAGATACATTGAGTGTGTTTTTTCACTACGAGAAAAAGTATGAGAGAGTAAGGCTGCTTGATTATTTTAAGACAGGTATTCCCACAGATGCCTATACCCGTGAAATTCAGGAAGAAGTGGAAGAAACTGCCGAAGACCTGGAAGAGGACATCTCTGTGATAGAGCCAATCTATGATGCGGTAAAGAAATCAGCACCTGAGTACAATGTGGAGAAAATTTACCGGAAACTGAATGAGAATGGATAGCGTTTTACGTTTTTTATCAATGCAAACGGAGATCTGATTATTCAGGAAAAACAGGTAAAAAACGGACATAAGAATACCCTGCCGGTTGTTTGCCGGCAGGGCCGAAGAAGCGTTTATCTGTAGAGGTCTTCCAAGGTTATCAGGTGAACTTCACCATGCTCCTGTGCCTGAAGAAGTTCATTCGTAAATCCGCCTTTAGAGAAGATGTAGTAGTGGTAGTTGTTGCCCTTTCCGAAGACCGATGCGTAATCTCTGATTAAATTGAGCTCATCCACACCAATTTTCTCATTCCTATACTTGCACGAACCGATGATATAGTCTTTACCGTTAACAGGTGTTCCGACGATATCAATCTGTATCTGCTTTTTCTTCTTCGGGTCTGTGCCCCACCATTGACCGACTTCACTCAGCTCAATGGGAAGGTTATCCGAGTAATAAAGTAGGTAGTCATGGCACATTTTTTCAAAAATCAGCCCCATATAATCCGAAAGATGCTGTTTTACAACGTAAGGGTAGGTCTTCGCTATTCGACCGGAGTCAATGGCACTCATATTGACCGGTACAAAACGATACCAAAATCGGAAAAAGTTATCCGCCAGCAGATAGATGGTTTTCTTACCCGGTTTTTCTGTGATGGGGGTTTCTCTCTTGACAATTGCAAGGCCAATCAGAGTTTTCAGGTATTTCGACACAACGGAAGTTTCTTCACCAACTTTCATTGTGATATCGTTCATTCGGGAAGCACCATCTGCAATCGCTTTTATGATTGCGTTATAGATGGCTGGCTCTCGGAGTTCCTGCTTCAGCAGATTTCCGGGCTCCTCGTACAGATAACTGGAACGGTCAAAAAAATGCTCCAACAGAGCTTCATCCACACTATTTATCACGTCCAATTTGTTAATATAGTGAGGAACTCCTCCGGTGATTCCATAAATCAGTGAATTGTCTTCTGCGGGCAGATTCGGGTGGAACACAGCTGTTTCTTTATAGTTCAGTGGTTCAATCTTAAATTGGCCGGTGCGTCTGCCATACAGCGGACTTTCTTTGCCGAGTACCTGACTCTCCATAAAGCTCATAGACGATCCGCAAAGAATCAGATACATTTTGGATTCGGTCCATTTGTGATCAATGATATGCTGCAACATCGCGGAAATAGCTGGTTTTGCTTTTGCAAGGTACGGATACTCGTCAATAACAAAGACAATCCTTTTTTCTTTTGAAAGTGCTGTCAGCTCATCCAAAGCAGCATCATAGGAGCGGAACTCAGGTGAATACTCCACATCCGGCCGCTCAAAGCTCATGATCGACTTTGAGAGAGCCTCTAAATTTTCCTTTTCTGTTGTGTTTAAGGCAGAGAAGAAAATAGTCGGTTTATCCTTACAGAATTCATTGATCAGTGCCGTTTTACCAACACGTCGTCTGCCGTAGATGACAATGCACTCAAACTTATCACCGGTATACCGTTTATTTAGTTTCCGAAGCTCATCTTCACGGCAATAGAATCGATTCATCTTCTTACTCCCTCCATAAGATATACTTTAAAATTAGTAACTCGTAAGTTACTTTCTTATGAGTATAATAAAATAAATGTTTTGCAAAGTCAAGTGCATATAATGTCAGAGAAAACGAGATTATCATATAAACTTAATATTTCCATCTTGCCAAGCGACTGCCTATATGTTAATCTAAATACAAGCAGTCGTTTCATTGTATAAAAATCTATTAAATTCTATTTATTCTAAAATTCAAACTTCACTGCTTACATCACAAATTTCAATTGAATAGGCAGGGAGGTTGAAAAAGGTTTCTGAGTTATGCTGTAATCTCCCTGAAAAGGAGGTACACATGACAAAGAAACAAACTGGGCTGATGGGGTTCCGGAATCAGCCGGAGGTGCCCGGCAGGGCGGAGTGGAAGGCAGCTTTTACGGCAAAAGTATAGAAAATGAGTATCACGAAAGAGAGACAGCTATGAACAATACATATTCTTTATTCTTACGTCAGTCCTATCTGGATGCGTGGGAAGATTATAAACGTACCATGAACCGTACGGACTTTCCCGTATGGGACTATGTGATTCTGACAGCATCCAATGAAGCACAGGCGGAAAGCTACCGCAGACAGATTGCACTTCGCGTGAGCAAGGGGCTTTTAACGGACAGGAGTCATTATGCGGTATTGCCGGACCCGGACGGTCTTCGTGTGGGCAGCGGCGGTGCGACCTTAAATGTCCTGCGGTATATCAGACAGCAGAGCGATACGTTTGAAGGAAAACGGATTTTATGCATACATTCGGGAGGCGACAGCAAACGTGTGCCGCAGTACAGCGCGTTGGGAAAATTGTTTTCTCCTGTGCCGCGGGAGCTTCCCAATGGTAAACGTTCTACACTCTTTGATGAATTTATGATTGGCATGAGCGGTGTCCCAGCAAGGATGAAGGACGGTATGCTGGTGCTGTCCGGAGATGTGCTGCTTTTGTTCAATCCATTGCAGATTGATGCGCCGGCTTCCGGAGCGGCCGCCATTTCTTTTAAGGAGGACGTGGAAACCGGAAAAGACCATGGTGTATTTCACATGGACGCAGAAGGGAATGTAGGTGAATTTCTGCACAAGCAGACGGTAGAAACCCTGCAAAATCACGGAGCGGTAAATGAACGCGGGAAAGTGGATATTGATACCGGAGCGGTACTTTTCAGTGCGGATATGCTGCGGGATTTGTATGGGCTGGTGGATACGGATGAGAAGTTTTCCGTGTATGTGAATGAGAAAGCAAGACTTTCCTTTTACGGTGACTTTTTATACCCGCTGGCAAGTCATGCTACCCTGGAGCAGTTTTACCGGGAAAAACCGGAGGGCAGTTTTACACAGGAACTCCATGACTGCAGAACGGTACTCTGGCAGGTATTGCATAAATACGGTATGCGTCTGCTACGTCTTTCTCCGGCGGCGTTCATACATTTCGGTACTACGCAGGAGCTGCGGGAGCTTATGACAAAGGAAGTGGAGCAGTTTTCCTTTCTGGACTGGAAAAAATGTGTGTCCGGCAGAGAGGTTTCCGATTATGCCGTAAACAATGCGATAGTGGAAGAAACTTGCCGGATTGGAAGAAACTGCTACATAGAGGATAGTTATATCTGCGGAAAAACAGAAGTGGGCGAAGGAAGTGTGCTTTCCCATGTTACCGTCTCGGGACAGGTGATACCGGACAATGTGGTGCTGCATGGACTGAAACTGCAGGATGGCAGGTTTGTGGTGAGGATTTACGGTGTGCAGGACAATCCCAAGGAACCGGTATTTTTAGGAAAAGATATCCGCAGCTTTGAAGAGGTCTTTACCAATGCGGAGCGTTCTCTCTGGACGGCGGACATATACCCAATCTGCGGTACGATGGAGGAAGCAGTGGCGGCAGCCCTGAATGTCTATGAAATAGCGCAGGGAAGAGGCAATAAGCAGACATGGAGGCAGGCAGAGAGGACAAGCCTTTGTACTTCTTTTAATCAGGCGGATACGGCAGCTGTTTTAGACTGGGAAAGACATCTGCGCCAGACTGTTAAAGTGGAAAAATTAGTAGAAATTATTCAAAAGGGCGGCACGGTGGAAGAAGCAGAAGCGGTTTTCAGGGATGCGGTTCTCAGTGATTATCAGCTTAATCTGTTAGAAGAAAAGGCAGCGGGTTCCACGGATGCCGTAAGAACCAGACTTTATTTTTTCCTGGGAAAAATATGGCAGAAAAATAAGCAGGCACCGGTCTCCATGGCGGAAAATTATATGCAGAGAGCTTTTGCGGAAATTCAGAAAACCGTACTTTCCGGTGTGGCAACCTGGCGGCAGGGGGTGCATGCGTCTGCACTTCCCGTTCCTGCAGAGAAGGAAATAACGGTGTACCTTCCGCTTCGCGTGAATTTCGGAGGTGGCTGGAGTGATACACCGCCGTACTGTAACGAGCATGGAGGTACGGTCTTAAATGCGGCGGTTCTGTTAAATGACGAGTATCCGGTAGAGGTCTGCGTTCGGCAGCTTAAGGAGCCGAAGGTAATACTGGAAAGTGCTGATATGGGGACTTACGGAGAATTTACGGATATAGCCGCTCTGCAGGACTGCCACAATCCGTTTGATGCATTTGCCCTGCATAAAGCGGCGCTGATTGCCTGCGGTATTATTCCGGCAGAAGGGGGCAACTTAAACAGCATTACAGACAGGATAGGAGGATTGTATCTTTCTACCCAGATGCACAATGTACCCAAGGGAAGCGGGCTTGGCACCAGCAGTATATTAGCAGGTGCCTGTGTAAAGGCTTTGTTTAAGTATTTTGGGATTCCCTGCACGGAACCGGATTTGTATAACCATGCCATGTGCATGGAGCAGATTATGTCTACCGGCGGTGGGTGGCAGGACCAGGTAGGCGGCATGACGGAAGGCATTAAATACATTACCTCAGCACCCGGAAACAGACAGATTTTGTCCGTACGCCACATTTCGGTTCCTGAGCCGGCGCTACGGGAATTGCAGGAAAGATTTGCACTTATCTATACGGGACAGCGACGGCTTGCCAGAAATCTTCTGCGTGATGTTGTGGGCAGGTATCTTGGAAACAATCCCGACAGTCTGTATGCGCTGGAAGAAATTCAGCGCATGGCGGCCATGATGGTATTTGAGCTGGAGAGGGGAAATATTGACGGCTTTGCGGAGCTCTTAAATAAGCATTGGGAGCTGTCCAAGATGATTGATGCAGGCAGTACCAATACCTGTATTGACCAGATTTTTGCAGCTATTGAGGATTTGCTGGACGGTAAAATGATATGCGGTGCCGGAGGCGGCGGTTTCCTGCAGGTCATTCTGAAAAAGAATGTGACAAAGGAAATGCTTAGAGAACGTCTGCATGAGACATTTGAGGATTGCGGTGTGGACGTATGGAACTGTACATTGGTTTAATTTTGCCGGAATGGGAAAAATATGGTATACTGAAACCAATAAAGTACAAGACAAACGACGTAAAGGATACCGGTATTCATGGATAATTTATTTTCCCCCTCTGCATCCGTAAAATCAGAACGAATTCTTTATACACCCACCTCATTTGCGAAGACTTCTCTATTGCATCTGCAGGAGGTGGGTACTCTGTATGCGGTAAAGCCGCATACATCATCCAGAAGCAATCTTGCCTCTTTCCTGTGCTTTGCGGTGCGGGAAGGGGAAGGAGAGCTTGTCTATGAGGAAGAACATTTCCGGCTGAAAGCCGGTGACTGTGTATTCTTAAACTGCGAAAAAGCTTACAGCCACAGCACAGGTGAACATCTCTGGGCGCTTTCCTGGTGCCATTTTTATTCCCAGCTTATGCCCGAAATATATGAAAAGTACAGGGAAAGGGGCGGCAGACCGGTATTCCGGCCGCAAAATTCCGAAAAATTTGTGAATGTTCTGCAGGAGCTTTACAATCTGGCGAAGTCAGCGGATTATATCCGGGACATGCGCATCAATGAAGAACTGAACCGGCTGCTTACCCTTTTGATGGAAGAGTCCTGGCACCCGGAAAACGGGGAAATATCCGGAAAAAAGAAAGAGATTATTGCCGTCAGGGAGTATCTGAATGAACATTTTTCGGAAAAGATAAGTCTGGACGAGCTGGCAGCCCTTTTTTTTATCAATAAATTTTATCTGACAAAGATTTTCAAGGAAACGCAGGGAATTACCATCAGCGGTTATATTCTGGAAAAAAGGATTACCCGGGCCAAGCAGCTGCTGCGATTTTCGGACCGGACCATAGAGGAAATCGGCAGTATGGTGGGAATGCCGGAGCCGGACTATTTCAGCCGTACCTTTAAGAAGGTGGAAGGCATCAGTCCGAGAGAGTATCGGAAACAATGGTAAAAACCAATATAATGCAAGTTTATGACAAAATAATGAATGTTACAGGAGATGCTCCTGGTGTAAGCTATAAACATTGACAGGCAGAGTAGATTTACAAAACTTTGGAAAGGAATAGAGAGAGATGAAAAAAGCGCTTATTACGGGCATTACGGGACAGGACGGTTCCTATCTGGCAGAGTTTTTACTGGAAAAAGGGTATGAGGTTCACGGCATTGTCCGCCGTGCGTCCATTTCCAATACCGCACGGATTGACCATTTGCTGGAGCAGCATTCCATTACGTTGCATGACGGTGATTTATCCGACTCCTCCGGACTTATCCGTATTATCGGGGAGCTGCAGCCGGATGAAATTTACAATCTGGCGGCACAGAGCCATGTGCAGGTTTCCTTTGACGCTCCGGAGTATTCCGGGGATGTGGATGCACTGGGCGTGCTCCGCGTTTTAGAGGCGGTCCGTGTCTGCGGTCTTGTGAAGAAAACCAGGGTATATCAGGCATCTACCTCCGAACTTTACGGAAAAGTGGAAGAAGTTCCCCAGAGGGAAACCACACCGTTCCATCCGTACAGTCCCTATGCGGTTGCCAAGCAGTACGGTTTCTGGATGGTGAAGGAATACCGGGAGGCATACGGAATGTTTGCGGTAAACGGCATTTTATTTAATCATGAGTCCGAACGCCGCGGAGAAAATTTTGTTACCAGAAAAATCACACTGGCAGCAGGGCGGATTGCCGAAGGTCTGCAGGATCATCTGGAGCTGGGAAATATGGATTCTTTACGTGACTGGGGTTACGCAAAGGACTATGTGGAATGCATGTGGCTGATTATGCAGCAGGATAAGCCGGATGATTTTGTAATTGCGACTGGTGTGCAGCATACGGTCCGTGATTTTACGGAAAAGGCTTTTGCGGCAAACGGCATTACCATCCGTTGGGAGGGCACCGGGCTTGAAGAAAAGGGTTACGACACCGCTACCGGCAAGATGCTCGTATGTGTAAATCCGGCATGGTTCCGGCCCACCGATGTGGATAACCTCTGGGGCGACCCGACCAAGGCAAAAACGGTTCTGGGATGGAATCCCCAGAAGACCGGCTACGAGGAACTGGTGAAGATTATGGCGGAACATGACAGAAAACTTGCAAAAAGAGAAAAGGTTCTGCGTGACAGTGAAAGGTGCGATTAGTGAAATGATGGATAAAAATGCAAAAATATATGTGGCGGGCCACAGAGGAATGGTTGGCTCCGCTATTGTAAGAGAGCTGGAAAGACAGGGTTACACCAACATTGTGACCCGGACGCATAAGGAGTTAAACCTTTGCAGACAGGATGATGTAGAAAAGTTTTTTGCACAGGAAAAGCCGGAATATGTTTTCCTGGCAGCAGCCAAGGTGGGCGGTATTGTGGCAAACGAAGAGGCACTGGCGGACTTTATGTATGACAATATGACACTGGAAATGAACGTCATTCATTCTGCATGGCAGAACGGCTGCAAAAAACTGGAATTCTTAGGCTCCTCCTGCATTTATCCCCGCATGGCGCCGCAGCCCATGAAGGAGGACTGCCTGCTTACCGGTGAACTGGAAAAAACAAATGAGGCATATGCGCTTGCGAAAATCAGCGGTTTGAAATACTGTGAATTTTTGAACAGACAGTACGGTACGGATTATATCAGTGTCATGCCGACCAACCTTTACGGTCCCAATGACAACTATCATCCGACGCACAGTCATGTACTGCCGGCGCTGATTCGTCGTTTCCACGAAGCAAAGGTAAACGGAGTAACGGAAGTGACCTGCTGGGGAGACGGTTCTCCGCTGCGCGAATTTTTGTATGTGGACGATCTGGCAAACCTGTGTGTATTTTTAATGAATCATTATTCCGGCAATGAAACCGTAAATGCGGGAACCGGCAAGGAGCTCACAATTAAGGAATTGACGGAAATGGTAGCAGAGGTCATCGGCTATACGGGCGAAATTAAGTGGGATACCACAAAACCGAACGGCACACCCCGCAAGCTTCTAAATGTTTCCAAGGCAGCCGATTTAGGCTGGACATACAAAACAGAGTTAAAGGACGGTATTCGCCTGGCATATGAGGATTTCTTAAACAATCCCATGCGTGCGGAAAGGTAAGGCAGTATGAACATTATTTTATTGTCGGGCGGTTCCGGTCAGCGTCTCTGGCCGCTGTCCAATGATATCCGTTCCAAACAGTTCATTAAAATTTTCCACAATCCTTCGGGGGAAGCGGAATCCATGGTGCAGCGGGTATACCGCCAGATAAAGGAAGTGGACAGTGAGGCAACGGTCACTATTGCAACTTCCAAGACGCAGGTTTCCTCCATTCACAACCAGCTGGGACCGGATGTGGGAATCAGTGTGGAGCCCTGCAGAAAGGACACCTTTCCCGCGATTGCCCTGGCAGCGGCTTATTTAAGGGATGAAAAGGAGGTGCCGGAAGAAGAAGCGGTGGTTATCTGCCCGGTTGACCCTTATGTGGAAAACGACTATTTTCTTGCTATTGAAAAACTGGCTTCGCTTGCGGCGGACAGCAGCGCCAACCTGCTTTTAATGGGCATGGAACCCACCTATCCCAGTGAAAAATACGGTTATATTATTCCGGAGTCCAAGGATGCGGTGAGCGGGGTTTCCATGTTTAAGGAAAAACCGGACAAGGAAACGGCAGCCGCATATATTGCAAAAGGGGCCCTCTGGAATGGGGGTGTATTTGCCCTGCGTCTGGGATATGTTTTAAAACGCGCACATGAACTGATTGATTTTACGGACTATCAGGATTTATATAATAAGTATGACTCTTTGCAGAAGATCAGCTTTGACTATGCGGTAGTGGAGCATGAACCTGCCATTGAAGTGATGCGTTTCGCAGGAACCTGGAAGGATCTGGGTACCTGGAATACCCTGACGGAAGCCATGGACACGCAGGCGGTTGGAGAGGCTCTGTTTAATGAGAAATGCAGAAATGTGCATGTAGTGAATGAACTGAATGTGCCCATTCTTTGTATGGGGCTTAAAGATGTGGTGGTTTCGGCAAGCCCTGACGGCATTTTAGTTTCCGATAAGGAACAGTCAAGCTATATCAAACCTTTTGTGGACAGCCTGGACCACAGGGTTATGTTTGCAGAAAAATCCTGGGGCAGCTTCCGGGTGCTGGATGTGGGGAAGGAAAGCCTGACCATTAAAGTAACCTTAAATCCGGGACACAGCATGAATTACCACAGCCATGACCATCGGGATGAGGTGTGGACAGTCATTCAGGGTATCGGTCGTGCGATTATCGGTATTAAGGAGCAGGTGGTCGGTGTGGGAGATGTGATTACCATGCCCGCCGGCAGCAGGCATACGATCATTGCGGAAACGGAGCTGCAGCTTATCGAGGTACAGATCGGTAAGGACATCAGCGTCCATGACAAGCACAAGCATGAGCTGGAGAGAGTCTGAGTTTGTGCGTGCGGCATTTATGCTGTCTGTTATGGACTGGTGACTCTGATTACAGGTATGCTTGCAAGAAGATTACGGAAAAATGGACAGCAGCCGACTGAGGAAAACGGCGGTCTGCCGGAAAATGGGCAGCAGCCGACCGGGGAAAACGGCGGTCTGCCGGAGAGAGCGGCATTGTCAGAACGGCTGAATCTGTGGTTAAAAAATGCCAGACATTTTCTTGGAAGCAATCTGTTTGTTATTTATCTGTGGATGCTTGTCATGATTGTGTTTTTCTGCAGAGAACCGGGCTCCCGTATGGGGACCGATTTTCGGTTTATGGGAACATGGGGAACAACCATGCAGGATCACGCCTGGGTCATTGAAAACATCTTTTTATTCCTGCCCTTTGGTTTTTTATTCCCGGTCTGGCTTCCGAAAAAGAAAACTGCATGGACGATACCGGTCGGATTTTTATGCAGTGTGGCTATAGAGTATTGCCAGCTCCGCACGGGACGGGGATTTTGTCAGCTGGATGATGTTATCATGAATACACTGGGAGCGGGTATCGGCTTTCTGTACATATAATATGTAATATGCATAATGCAAGAAATAGATGTTGAGTATAATGTATAGGGAGAGAATTCATGACAGCTTTTAGTTGTACAGTAGGGACTATCCTGTTTGTGCTGTTTAATTTTTTACTATATTGTTGTGTCAGGGTCAGTGCTGTTTCCAATAAGGTTGTGGAGCAACTCAAGGAAAATCAAAAGCAGATGGACACGGATGCGGAAAATCAGGATGAACAGACGAAAGAGGCCGGGTTTCAAAACCGGAATGATAATAAGTAATTGTTAAAAATGCATATTTTTTACAGGACAGGGCATAACAAGCAGGTGAAGAACTTTCTTGTTATGCCCTGTTTGTGTGTTTATTCTTTATCGTGAAGCAAAGGCAGGGATTTTGGAGGATGAGTTATGGCGGGAACAGTCTGCTATCTTAAATTAAACCGTAATGTGGAGGTTATGGAGGACTCGGTATTCCTAAAGGATGTGGGGAGTGTTTACTGTGCGGACAAACTGGTGACGGCGAAAGTAAAAAGCATGAAACTACATCATTTTGAAAAGGGACAGGGCAGCCGGTGTGTTATCAGTGTGCTGAAGATTACCGAAATGATTGAGGAGCTTTGTCCGCAGGTGACGGTGCAGAGTGTGGGAGAAACCGATGTTGTGGCGGAATGGGTGCAGGTTTCCATACACAAAAAGGCAAAGGAGTTTTGGAAAATTCTGCTGGTTTCCGTCATCAGTTTTTTCGGCACCGCATTCACCATCATGGCGTACCACAACGACATCGGCATTGTGAATGTGTTTTCCCAAATTCACCGTATTGTAATGGGAACGGAACCGACGGGCATTTCAGTACTGGAGGTTTCCTATTCGATAGGGCTGTCCTTAGGAATTATCGTATTCTTTAACCATGTGGGGAAAAGGCGTATTACCACGGACCCCACGCCCATTGAGGTGGAAATGCGCAAATACGAAGCCGATGTAAATACCACTTTAGTGGACACAGCGGACAGGGAGGGCAGAACCATCGATGTGGGGTAGCATATTTTTAGTAGTGTTCGGAACAAGCTTTGGGCTTTTGGCGGCAGCGGGTGTTTTTTCTGTTCTTGTTGCCGTGGGAATTGTCCCGCGGTTTGCCGGAAAAACGCATACGGCAGGGCATGTGCTCCTCTATGAGGATATGGTAATCTGGGGAACCGTGGTGGGCTGTATTGTCAGTATTTTTGAACGGTATTTTCATATCGGTACCCGGCTGTTCCGAATGGGGGTGCCGTTTTCCGTAGTGCAGGTGGGCGGTAATTTCGTGACGGGGATAATTGGATTATTTTCCGGCATGTTTATCGGCTGTCTGGCACTTGCCATTGCGGAAATGCTGGACAGCATACCCATTTTTACCAGACGGATTGGCTTCCGGCATGGTCTTGGCATTGCTATCTGTGCCATGGCAGCGGGAAAACTGGCAGGATCGTTGATGTATTTTTACTTGCGTTTACATGAAGTGGTGAAATAAGGAGGTATTTTTATGGACGAACAGGTTACCAGACAAACGATTGAAGAAAAAAAACAGAATTACGAGGAATACGTAAAGGGCATGACGCCGACACACAATCTTTTTGCACAGATGGGAAAAGCATTTCTTACCGGCGGTATTATCTGTCTGATCGGACAGTGCATTCTGAATTATTGTACGAATGTAATGGGCATGGAAAAAGAGGCGGCTGCCACAATCTGTACATTGCTTCTGGTTTTGTGCAGTGTTATCCTGACCGGGTTTAACATTTATCCTTCAATTGTAAAGTGGGGCGGCGCCGGTGCTCTGGTGCCCATTACCGGTTTTGCCAATTCTGTGGCGGCGCCTGCCATTGAGTTCAAAAAGGAAGGCTGGGTCTTTGGCGTAGGCTGCAAGATTTTTTCCATTGCCGGACCGGTTATTCTATACGGCATCTTTACAAGCTGGTTGCTGGGTCTGGGCTACTGGGTTCTCAAAATAACCGGCGTGATTGGGTAAGTGAAAGCGGCTAAAGGAAGAAGTAGGCACTAAGTGAGCTAAGGTAGACCAAAGTGCCTACCGAAAAAAA
>FR880808.1 GCA_000434615.1 Clostridium sp. CAG:510 | reverse complement strand
ATATCCTTTTATATTTATATAATTTTATTATAATAAGTTATAAATTTAAAAGTGATTTGGGAAGGGACGGAATGTTACGATGACAAAAAAATTTACCGGTATTCTTTATAAGCTGCTCTTGTTTTTATGCCCGCTTTTTATTCTCTGCGGTTGCGGAAACACACCGGATAAACCTTCTGCCGTCTCCGGTTCATCCCTGCTTTTCCTCCAAAAAATCCTCAGTGCTCCCGCATTTGCCGTTTCGGCGCAGGAAACCTTCCGTAATATTCTTTCTGCGGATTTACCCGTTCCCGAAAAGGCGTCCTCCGGGTCCTACTATTCTTCCATGAAAGACCGGCCTTTTATTCCTCCTGAAATTTCCGAACAGCAATTTCTCTGTGAACTGAGCATGTTTCCCGGAACCTTGGCCTTACGTCTGTTACCGACAGAAGACTATCCCGGCTATCATATGGAAGTCATGCGTGGAGAAGAAAGACTCGGTTCTTTGTTAGGCTATATTCCGGATGAAGTTTCCGACAAAGTTTTCCGGGGCATTTCCGATATGGGCTGTTATGATGTAAATTACGACAACAATACGGACATTATTTTCATAGAAGTCTGGGGAGATACCTCAATAGCCGTCGTGTACCTTGGTGACATGTCGGAATCTTTCGGTTTTGCTACATTCTCTCACGACATCGCCTTATCTCCGGGCAACGGGCTTCCCGCCGAATTTGAAATGACTGCTGCCAATGTGTACCTCTTTCTGACAAAAGGCAAGGATAACGGCAGCTTTGAGAGCTATCAGGAAGCTTACCTTGCTTTAGTGAATATTCTGCGTCTTTACATGCCGGACAGTGTCACCTATGATTTAATACAGCTTGATGATGACGGCATTCCCGAGCTGGTTTTGGTTAACGGCTTTAACATATACATATATACCTACAAAGACGGAACCCTGTACCAGGCCATGGATGGCTGGGGATACGGTGCCGGCGGAAACCCCGGTATAGAATACTGTCCCGGCAAGAACGGAATTCGTGCATATTATTCAGAACAGGCCGGTGCCATCCACGGTGCCGTATACTATGAGATGAACCGTGACCATGAAGTCACACAATATGGTAGCATAAAAGTGTACGCCTTCATTGATACAAATCATAACGACTATCCGGATGAGGATGAGGAATTCGAAGGTGATGGTCCCATGTTTGCAAATGGCAGAGAAATTTTCACCGAAAAAGAACTCGAGCAATTTGAAAAAGGAGATTATGAATATATTAGCGGACGCCTGACGTATGAAGAGCTCCTTGCCGAACTCGGGGATTAAGAAAAAATATCCCGGTTGCCTTAAATGGCAATCGGGATATTTTCTATCTGGGGACCGAATTCATAACCCTCTACTTTTACATCGTTGCGGGTGAACCGGTAAAAATCATGAATATCGGGATTTAACCAGAACTTCGGTGCCTCTTTGGGCTCTCTGGTAATCAGTTCTTTTATAATGGGAACGTGCCTGTCATAAATATGGGCATCCGCAATTACATGCACCATTTCCCCCACCTGCATGTCACACACCTGCGCCAGCATATGCATAAGCACGGCATACTGCACCACATTCCAGTTATTGGCAGCCAGCACATCGTTGGAACGCTGGTTTAAGATAGCATTCAGTGTCAGCTTATCCTCACCCTTTTTCTGGGTCACGTTAAACGTCATACTGTAGGCACAGGGATATAAGTTCATCTCATGCAAATCCTGATGCACATAAATGTTGGTCATGATGCGGCGGGAAAACGGATTGTTTTTCAAATCGTAGATTACCCTGTCCACCTGATCCATCATGCCTTCCTTATACTGGTGCCTGACTCCGAGCTGATAGCCGTATGCCTTGCCGATGGAGCCGTTCTCATCCGCCCATTCATCCCAGATGTGGCTGTGCAGGTCATGAATGTTGTTGGACTTCTGCTGCCATATCCAGAGGATTTCATCCGTGGCACTCTTGAGTGCCGTCCGGCGCAGGGTCAGAATGGGAAACTCCTTTGATAAATCATACCGGTTCACCACGCCGAATTTTTTGATGGTATAGGCGGGTGTCCCGTCCTCCCAGTGGGGTCTGACCTTTTCCCCTTCGGTGCTGGTTCCGTTCTCTAAAATATCTTTGCACATGTTAATAAAAACATTATCCGCGTAGCTCATCTTATCCCTTTCTTTTCTGCAGGTCTCTCTTATTCCGGCACTCTTTTGCTCCTTTATAAATCCCACTTGTCACAGAGTGCGATAATCTGGTCTGCAAATTTTGCCATATCCTTGTTGCTTGTGCCTTCGTTCTTTTTAATAATGCCAAGCAGTCTCTGACCGGCGGAAAGAAGCCTTGCATAAACGCCGGTAACCGGCTTCTCTTTCTTTTTAACGGGAATACCGTCCGCCTCGTATTCAAACCTGCCCGTTGCCAGGTTAAATACAGTACCGCTGTAGGGCGCATACGCCTTGATGCCGTGTTCCACCATCAGACACTCTGCGAACGCCATGCAGACGCTATCCTCTCCGTGCACCACAAAGACCTTCCGCGGCTTTTCGGTGAATGCCGTTATCCATTCAACCAGACCGTTTTTGTCGGCATGACCGCTCAGTCCGTTAAACTGTCTGATTTTAGCCCGGACTTCAATGGGCTCGCCAAACAGTCTGACTTCCTTTGCTCCTTCTATGATGGCGCGACCCAGTGTGCCGACTGCCTGATAACCCACAAATAAAACGGTGCTTTCCGGTCTCCACAGATTGTGCTTTAAATGGTGCCGGATACGGCCTGCCTCGCACATGCCGGAGGCGGATATGATAACCTTCGGTGTCTCTTCAAAGTTGATAGCCTTGGACTCTTCGCTGGTAATGGAAAGGTTCAGTCCCGGGAAGGAAATGGGATTGATACCCTGTTTCACCAATTCCATTGCCGCATCGTCAAAGCACTGGGAAATATTGTCCTGAAAAATGGAGGTTGCCCGCACTGCCATGGGACTGTCCACATATACCGGGAAATTACCGTGTCCCGTTACCAGATTGTCAGCCTTGATTTTCCGGATGAAATATAAAATTTCCTGTGTTCTGCCCACGGCAAAGGAAGGGATAACCAGGTTGCCGCCCGCATCCAGGGTCTCCTGTATCACTTTTGCCAGTTCTTCCACATAATTCGTCTTTACCTCGGGGTGCAGTCTGTCACCGTAGGTACTCTCCATAACCACGTAATCCGCTTCCTTCGTATAGGTCGGATCCTTGATAAGCGGCTGGTTCTTGTTGCCGATATCCCCGGAAAATACCACTTTTTTTGTAGAATTTCCTTCTGTCAGCCACACCTCTATGCTGGCAGAACCAAGCAGGTGCCCCACATCCGTATAGCGGATTTTCACACCCTCGCATAAATCAATGATTTCATCATAACGGCAGGGCACAATACGCTGTATGAGTCCTTCCGCATCTTCCATGGTATATACCGGCTCCACCAGCGGCGAATCCGCCCTTCTTTTGGATTTCCGGTTTTTCCATTCCGCTTCCATTGCCTGAATGTGCGCACAGTCGCGCAGCATAATCTCACATAAATCGGCGGAAGCTTCCGTCGTAAATACCTGTCCTCTGAATCCTTTTGCATATAAAAGAGGCAACATACCGGAATGGTCCACATGCGCATGGGTCAGCAGCACATAGTCCACACAGGCCTCCTCTACCGGAAGCTTTGCATTTTCAAACGCATTCGCTCCCTGTTCCATTCCGTAATCCACCAGAATGCATTTGTCCCCAACTTCAATGCAATGGCAGCTTCCGGTTACCTCGTGGTCTGCACCAATAAATGTAAGCTTCATTGTAACCCCACCTTTTCTTCGGATTTTACTGTTCTTCTTCATTGTAACTTTTTTACGGGCGGAGGGCAAGAAGAAGTTTACGCAAAAGTCCCGCCAGCCACATCCGGCTGACCGTTGACACCATATAAAAAAAGTGCTACATTCCGAATATCGTTTCGTTCCGTCGAAATGTAACACAAAAAAAACAAAATCCCCTGGCTTTCCGGGGAATAAAAAAGAGCGCGAGACGGGAATCGAACCCGCGACCCCCTCCTTGGCAAGGAGGTGCTCCACCGCTGAGCCACTCGCGCATTTACTTGTCCGCTAAGGACAAGTGATAGTTTACTATAGGACAGGACTTTTGTCAACCCATGTTTTGAATTTTTTTCGCTAATCTTCCACATACACAATTTCAAACTGCGGCTCCCCGAGACTTGCCGCGGCGGCATCCACATATTCTTTCCGGTCCGCACTCATTTCCACCCAGGTAAGCGACGGCATGGAAAACAGCGGCGTAAAATCCGTCACCTCGCACTTTGCCATGTTGATGCGGTTGATATCCGCTCTGCCTGCCAGCGCCGATATATCGGAGATTTCCGATTGCTGGATGGAAAGCCCCTCCACAAAGGTTACAGCCCTGAGGAAATCCACATCCGTCATTCCTGCTCTTCCTACCGATAAATATCCGATTTCCGCTCCTTTCAGATACGCGGTGGCATCCGGTCCCTCCCGCAGGTTCAGTTCATCCAGTTTATGCAGCTCCGCCAGCGGGCTTCCGTCGTAATCTCCCGTCTGGTTCAAATCCAGATGTCTTAAATTTTTACAGGTGCCAAGTGCTTCTATTCCCTCCAAAGGGTTTGCAAGAAATCCGGCTTTGTACAGATACTCCTTCCCGGCAAGTGCCGAAATATCCGTCACCTGATTGTTCCGCAGTTCCACGCTCTCCAGATAATCCAGTTCTTTTAGCGGTGCAATGTCCCGCACCCGGTTGCCGCCGATGCAGACCTCCCTTAAGTTGGGCATAAGGGATAAATCCTCCAGACTCTGAATGCTGCCGTAGTCGGTTCCTCCGTCCAGATACCACCGGAAGCCCAGATTGTAATAGTCATCCTCCGAGGTGTAAACTTCATTTCCCTGCACATACACCCCCAGGACTTTATTAAGGTCCTTATAGGTAACGGTGCCCTCCTCTTTTCCCAGATAGGCGCATACCGCCTTTTCGATAAGAGGCTCCCGGAAAGAAACCCTGCGTCCCTCTTTGTCCGTCACATACCAGCCCGCCATGGCAGCCAGGCAGAAAGAAAGCACCGTTCCCGCAAGGCAGGACGCAAAAGCAATTCTATTCTTACGCCGCCGGTACTGCCGCGAGGTCTTTTGCAATGCCCGGCACAGGCTTTTGTCATCCCGGTATCTTTTCTCCGGTACAAACGCACAGCATCTGGCTGCCACCTTTTCCAACGGTGTCACCGGCTCCTTGATGGGCTTCGCCTTTCCGGTCAGAAGATAGGACAGCACCACGCCGTAGGAATATATGTCCGAGCGGATATCCGTCTGCTTAAAGCCGTACTGCTCCGGTGCGGCAAATTCCTCCGTCCCGGAAAAAACAGTATCCTCTTTTGCCCCTTTCTTATAAATGCGGCTGATGCCGAAATCAATCAGCGCCAGAGAACCGTCCGGTCTGATAATGATATTCTGCGGTTTGATGTCCCGGTGAATGACGACCGGTTCCGCCTCATGGAGCATCCGCATGTTTTCCGCCAGTCCGACGGCAATTTCCCGTATGCGGTCTTCCGCCATATAGTTTTCCCGCATATAGCGGGAAAGCGGCACGCCTTCCACGTATTCCCGCAGAACGCAGAAATAACCGTCATTCTCATAGCTTCCGATAAAAGCCGGACAGGCCTTGTTTTTAAGGCACAGGATTTCCTGCTGCCGCATGCCGTCCGTCCGGTCATAACATTTGGCAACCACCTTCTGTCCGGTCTGTTTGTTCTTAAGAAGCAGGGTTTCACAATCCGGCTTGCTGCTTAAACATTCCGTAACATCAAAAGCTGCCAGCATTTCTGCCGGCAGCTTTTCTTCTATACAGGCAGAAAACAGCATGTCGACGGTAACGCCCTCATTTGCTTCTTCCACTGTTTCCTGCATTTGTTTTTCCATGTTCGCCCCCCTGTTTCATCCCGCTCTCCATATCTTTCCGTCCGCTTCATGCCTCTCCGAGAAGAGGTGCCTGAATGGATGCTAAAAGCCCCTGTACTTCCATCACATCCATATGGTGCGTAATGCCGTAAATCACGGCAGCATCTCTTTTAATTTTGGCATACAGAATACTTTTCCCCGCTGTTTTAAGAAGCTGCTGGGTTTCTTTTAAATCCAGCTCCATCCCGATGGAAAGCTGCAGCAGTTTATCCCGGGAGGGCACTCTGGTACCGTTAAAAAGCTGGTGCCCGTAGGTACGGTCAATCTGTGCCTTTTTAATGACCTGCTCCGGCACCAGATTTCTCTGCCTGCACAGACTATTCAGGTACTCCGATACGGTTATATCCGTAAAATTCTCCCGGCTGTCCTCCATGACCCGGTGGAATTCCCGTCCTTCTGCAATTTTCTGTACCAATGTATTGGTAGTGATTTCCATATCCATACCGCCGTTTTCTTACTGCATATTTTTCATATGCTCAAACAGTTCATCGCTTACATAGCAGCCGGCTTTCACATGCTCCGTCAGGTTGATGGCACAGTCGAATTTCTCAATCATGCCCCGCACGGTCTGGATATTGCCCTGCCAGTCGGTATCATCCTTCATCCCCTGCTTCAGACGCTTCCAGTCCGTATACATTCTCACGGCAGGTCTGTCCTTTTTGCCGGGAACGGTGGGGAAGCTTAAGGTAACACCCTTGGGAATGACGGTTTTTCCATCCGCATCCGGCTTGGGAATTTCTCCGTCCACCTTTGTGGGCACAAGCAGTCTTGCCTTTACCATTTCCTTCGCCAGGAAGCGGTAATATACTTTGTAAACCGTTTTGGAATCTTCGCTTTCGGTCTGTTCCATCTGACCGATTAACAGAAGCCATCTTTCTAAATCCGGGTTCATGACCGGACGTTCCACTTCCGGAAGATGACTGTAATCCGGCTTGTTTACCAGCATACCTGCTGCCAGGGAAACCTGCTCATTGATGAGCTGCACACCGCAGGCTCCGTCTAAATAAAAGCTTTCACCTAAGAAATTCTTAATTCCGTTTTTATCCGCTCCGCAGGAAATTTCCCGGATTTCAAATTTATCCTCGGGAAATCTGGCGCTCAGGGTTTCCTTGTAAGCCCTGGTAATCAGGCGGATGGCGGGCGGCATGCACATGTAACTGCCGTCTTTTCTGGCTACGGTCTTGGAAAACAGAAACGGCTCTCCGGTTGCCTTGCTGTAAACACAGTAAATCACTTCTGCTTCCAGAAGCTTTCTGCTGATAATTTTAGCCAGCTTTTCCAGCTTTACCTTATTTTCTTTGACAATTTCTTCGCTTTCTTCCTTTACCACCCTGGTATGGAACCACACAAAAAGGCTCCAGAGCTCCGCACAGTCCGTCAGGCTTAAAAATTCCGCATCTTTATCGGTAAGCTCCAGTTTTTTCCCGGTTACATAGGCATCGCCCAGTGCGGTGATATATGCCTGGTGTACGGATTTTTCAGAACAGGTGCGGGTAGATACCACGCTGCCCGGCTTTGTCTGATAGCGGGACGCCCGTTCCACACGCAGGGCTGCCTGACAGCCGGATGCTTCTTTCACCCTGGTATTGGGACCTGTTTCAATTCCCAGAACGGTCGTCACAAACTGATAGCTGTCGTCCTCTCCCGGATTGGAGATATATACGGCATCTCCCACACGGACAGTTCCTTCCACCCTGCCGACAACCACTAAATCCTCGGTATCCTGCAAGGTATACAGGGCACGGATACCCATAGCGAAGCCTTCCTCCGTTTCTTCGTCAGCGCCCATAAGCTTATTATCTGTTACTTCTTCGTTTTCGTCCTGTTTCTTTTTTCCAAATAACATAATTGTCCTTTCCCCTGTATGGATGTTGGTCTGTTTTCCGCATTATGCTTCCGGCATCATACCGGCATATTTGATGCGGTAAATTCTTCTTAAGGAGTCGTTGATACGCTCCTCGGAAATAGTGCCGTTCTGTACGGCTTCCAGCACGCCGTTGTACGCCTTCTCAAAATCATCCGGGCATAAAATCATATCACAGCCCGCCTTCAGAGCCAGAATGGCTGCCTCGTCTGTTTCATAATATTCGGTGATGGCGCCTTTATTCATGGCATCCGTAATAATAACCCCATTAAAACCAAGTTCATTTCTCAGCTTGTCCGTAATCACTGCGGAAGATAAGCTGCAGGGTGTGTTGTCGCCGGTAAGCGCCGGAACAGCCACATGACCTACCATTACCATATCCGCACCGGCATCGATGCCCGCCTTAAATACGGTAAATTCCTCTGCTGCAAGCTGCTCTGCCGTCCGCTCTGAGGTAGCCATGCCCTTTGCGGGGTCTTCCTTCATATCGGCTGCACCCGGGAAGTATTTTAAGCAGCTGCTGATGCCCTTTTCCTGCATTCCCTGTACGGCAAATGTCACGAAAGAAGCTGCCAGGGCGGCATCGCTTCCGTAGGAAGCATCCTTTAAGTAGCTGTCCTGCACGGTAGCAAGGTCTGCAACCGGTGCAAAATTTAAGTTTAATCCGTAAGTAAGCATGCTGTCTGCAATCTTGCCGGAAGCCTCATATGCCTTTGCCGCATCGGCTCCGGTTCCCATTGCCTGCTCACTGTCCGTCTTGTCCGCAAGTCCCGCCTTTTCCAGACTGGTGCTGCTGCCGCCTTCTTCCGCCACGCAGGTAAACAGGGCGTAACGGCTGTAAAGCGTGGTGTTGGACACCATTTCCGTAAACTGCGCCGCATCCTGCATGTTCTGGGAAGCATACACAATACCGCCGACTGCGTATTTGTTCAGTGCATCCTTGGTGCCGTCGCCTGCCTTCACGGCTTTGTTGACGCCGGTAATGGACTCCGGTGTCACGATAAACAGCCCTGCCACTTTATCTTCGAGCGGCATTTGGGAAATAAACGCCTCATCCAAAATAGCATCCAGCTGTTGTTCGGGTGTAAGAGCCGGCTCCGTATTCGTTTCCTCCGGCTTTACAATCTCGTCCTCCGACTCAAACAGATTGTCTATCGTGGTTTCCTCCGTCGTAGCGGCACCGCCGCCCGCAGTCTTTCCCGCACCCCTGTGCATGATGTACCACACGCCGGTTCCGATGATTGCCACAATCAGACAGACAAACAATAAAAGGGTAAGGATTGCAAGTATCTGGTTTCTCCGTCTTCTTTTCCTTCGTAATTCTCTTTTTTCCTTTGCTTCTCTGTCCTGTATTTCCTTCTGAATGGTATTTGTACTTTCTGCCATAGTGATCTTTCAAATCCTTCCTAAAAACTCATCAACATTACATACGTTCTATTCTAACCTATTTCCCGACAGATTTCCACAGGAAATACCTTACTTTTTAAAATTGAAAGAGCGCACCGATTAAAAATTTCAACCAATGCGCTCCTTCAGACTTCGATATCCAATGGATTATCCTCCTATTCAGTTTTCTTCTTTTTTGTCACATCCATGTTTTCTTTGGTTTTCTACACTCTTTTCCTTTGTACTGATTGTACTGTAACGGTGATGTTTTCCTTTGTAAACCGTTCTCTTCTCTCTGGTGTAATCTTCCTTTATCTATGGGTAACTCTATTCATTTGTAACTTCTGGATGTGGTTTATGTTTTGCATTACGTGTGCGTTGGACTGTACCTCTCTTTCTTTTATCTTCTGTTCTTTATTGTAACTTCATTATACATAGCGTCTCGTATTTTGTCAATATCTTTTCTAATATTTTTGTCGAATTTTGTAATTTCTTGTAAGTAATTAGAATTTTCTGTCAATTTATGTCTGCATACCATCCTGAATACAAAAGACGGACACCGAAAACAGTGTCCGTCCTTTTTCCTTTTCTTTACGCCTTATAAATAATACTCTTCGCCAGTTCTTCCGCTTTTCCTTTTCCGCAGAAGGCTTCCACAATGGCAAGTGCAAACGGAATGGCGGTTCCCATGCCTCTCGAGGTAATCATATGTCCGTCCACGGAAACCTCCGCCGCCGTTACCTTTGCTCCGGTCAGATGGCTTTCAAAGCCCGGATAACAGCAGGCTCTTTTACCGGAAAGCAATCCTCTGTGTCCGTAAATGCTGGGCGCCGCGCAGATAGCGGCCAGGTACTTTTCTTCTTTGGCAAAGGCATCCACCTGCTTCATCAGGGTTTCACAGCTCTCCAAATTTTTGGTACCGGGCATGCCGCCGGGAAGCACGATCATGTCAAGCTTTGTAAAATCCGTTGCGGAAATGGTCTTATCCGCCGTGATTTCAATGCCGTGGGAACCGGTTACTTTTACAGAGCCGGTAATAGATACCATATCAATGGTAATACCTGCTCTCCGCAAAATGTCAACTACGGTCAGTCCTTCAATTTCTTCAAAACCTTCCGCTAAAAAAATAGCAATCTGTTTCATATTTTCTCATCCTTCCTACATATATTGTATTTGTGGGCTCCCGGCAAAATCTTTACCGGAAGCGGCAAAGTATTGCTTGTGTTCCCACGAAAAAAAGTTATAATATAATCAGAACCTCAAAAGGAGACTCTCTATGGAAATCGAGCGCAAATTTACAGTCAGAAAATTACCGGACAATCTGGACTCCTATCCTTTTCATATTATTGAACAGGCTTACTTAAACACCGATCCGGTGGTACGCATCCGCCGCGAGGACGATGCTTTTTACCTGACCTACAAAGGCAAAGGCATGATGGCAAGAGAAGAGTACAACCTTCCTCTCAACAAGGATTCCTATTACCATCTTCTTGAGAAAGCCGACGGCAATATCATCTCCAAGAAGCGTTACCTTATCCCTCTTAAAAATCCACAGTTTACCGGACAAAACACCCAGCCGCCGGAGGGCTATTCCCTGACCATTGAGCTGGATGTGTTTGCGAAACCCTTCGCTCCTCTTATTATGGCAGAAGTGGAATTCGGAAGTAAAATAGCCGCCGAGACATTTTTACCTCCCGACTGGTTCTTAGAGGATGTGACTTACGACCCGGCTTACCACAATTCCTACCTAAGTAAGCTGGACTTAAGCGCCGCCAGGTAAATACTGCGAAACGGCATAATTTCATCATTCGTTTACAACAAGCTGTATGCTACCTGGCATACAGCTTATTTAATTCCTGCATCCTTTCCGCAAGGGCGCTGTCCGCGCCTTTTTCCATGCGCCACTGCCAGTTTTCACCTAAGGTAGAAGGCGTATTGATACGCGCCTCGCTGCCCAGCCCCAGGTAATCCTGCATGGGAATGATGGCGGTATCCGCTACGGACGCAATTGCTGCGCGGATAAACGCCCACTGCACTTCTTTTTTGCTGCGCCCTGTCTGCAGGTAGGCATCCGCAAATTTTTTATCTTTTCTATGCAAGGTGCGATACCAGCCGAGCGTGGTATCGTTATCGTGGGTGCCGGTGTAGACCACGCAGTTGTTGTTGTAATGATGGGGCAGGTACTCGCTGTCGTTGTCCGCATCAAACGCAAACTGTAATATCTTCATGCCGGGATACCCGGTTCTTTTCACCAGACGCTTTACCCGTTTCGTTAAAAATCCCAAATCCTCCGCAATGACCTGTTTCTCTCCCAGAGTCTTTTTCATAGTGGCAAACAGTTCATAGCCGGGTCCGTCACACCACTTGCCGTTTTCGGCGGTTTTGTCCCCGTAAGGAACCGACCAGTAGGCATCAAAGCCACGGAAATGGTCAATGCGCACCACATCATACAACGCAAAGCTATGGGCAAGACGCTTCATCCACCAGTCAAAACCGGTTTTCTTATGATATTCCCAGTCATATAAAGGATTGCCCCAGAGCTGGCCCGTTGCGGAAAAAGCATCGGGCGGGCAGCCTGCCACCGCTATCGGATAGCCCTCTTCGTCCAACTGGAACAGCTCCCTGTTACTCCAGGTGTCCGCGCTGTCAAACGCCACATAAATGGGAATATCCCCTATGATTTCAATGCCCTTTTCGTTGGCATAGGCTTTGAGCTTCTCCCACTGGGTCAGAAACAGGAACTGTAGGAAGCTGTAAAATTCCACGTCCTTTTCATACTTCCCGGCATACTTTCTTACGGCTTCCGGCCTTCTTACCCGGATGTCCTCTTCCCATTCCATGAAGCAGGCGCCTTTATTGGCATCCTTTACCGCCATAAAAAGGGCATAATCGGCAAGCCAGCCGGCATTCTCTTTTTTGAAGGCAAGGTACTCCTTCTTTTCTCCAAAGGAATACCGGGAAAATGCCGTTTCGTAGGCTTTCCGAAGCAGCGGGTAGCGGTTTTTATACTGCTTTTCATAATTCACACAGGCTTCCGTATCCTGAAGGTCCGCTGCCCTGCATTCCTTTTCGGTAAGAAATCCTTCCTGTATCAGTGCTTCCAGATCAATGTAATACGGATTTCCCGCAAAGGTGGAAAAGGACTGGTAGGGGGAATCCCCGTAGCCGGTAGGTCCTAAGGGAAGAATCTGCCAGAGCTTCTGTCCCGCCTGTGCTAAAAAATCCACAAACTCATACGCTTCTTTGGAAAAAGTTCCGATACCGTACGCTGACGGTAAACTTGCTATGGGCAACAATACGCCGCTTCTTCTCATAGGGCTTTCCTTTCCTGCCGCATCTTTGGCATCCGCCGCAGCCGAAGCTGCTTTTTCTTATTTTAATTTCCAGATATCTCTGTTGTATTCGGCAATGGTTCTGTCGGAGGAGAAAAATCCTGCTTTTGCGATATTGTGCAGCATCATCTTCTTCCACTTGTCCCTGTCTTCAAAGTCTGCCAGCATCTTATCCTTGGTGGCAATGTAATCCTCTAAATCCAGTAAAGTCATGAACCAGTCCTTGTTCAGCAGTTCTTTATACAGTCTCTGCAGATTTTCCTTGTGTCCGGTCTTAAGTGCTTTCTTGCTGACAATGAAATCTACGGCTTCCTTGATAACCGGGCTCTTGTCGTAGTAGTCCCTGGACTTGTAGTCCGCCTTTTCGTAATGGGCAATGACCTCATCGGACTTGGCGCCGAATACATAAATGTTGTCGTCGCCTACCAGCTCATTGATTTCCACGTTGGCGCCGTCGGAGGTACCGAGCGTTACCGCACCGTTTAACATAAACTTCATGTTGCCGGTACCGCTGGCTTCCTTGGATGCCAAAGAAATCTGCTCAGAAATATCGCAGGCGGGAATGAGCTTCTCCGCATAGGTTACGTTATAGTTTTCTACCATAACCACCTGCAGGTAGGGGCTTACATCCGGGTCCTTTGCAATAATGTCCTGCATTACCAGAATGAGATGAATAATATCCTTGGCAATGATGTAAGCAGGCGCCGCCTTTGCACCGAAAATACAGGTAATGGGACGCACGGGCAGCTTGCCGGACTTGATTTCCAGGTACTTATGTATAATATAAAGTGCATTCATCTGCTGACGTTTGTACTCATGCAGCCTCTTGACCTGAATGTCGAATACCGAGTCGGGATTGACGGTAATGCCTTCTTTTTCTTTGATGTAAGCAGCCAGTTCTGCTTTCTTCTGCTTCTTAATCTGCTCCAAAGAGTCCAGGAATGCTTCGTTGTTTTCCTGCGCAAGCAGTTTTTCCAGTTCATCCGCATTCTTCTTAAAGCCGTCCCCGATAGTATCGGAAATGAGATTTGTCAGCTCCTCATTGCAGGAAAGCAGCCATCTTCTGAAGGTGATGCCGTTGGTCTTGTTGTTGAATTTCTCCGGGTAAATCTCGTAGAAATGATGCAGCTCGGTTTCCTTTAAGATTTCGGTGTGAATGGCAGCCACGCCGTTTACGGAAAATCCGTAGTGGATATCGATATGCGCCATGTGTACACGGCCGTCTTTGTCGATAATCTGCACCTTTTCGTCTTTATACTTCAGCGCCACTCTCCTGTTTAATTCCTTAATAATGGGAACGAGGGCGGGAACTACCTTTTGTAAATATTTAAGAGGCCATTTTTCCAGTGCTTCCGCCAGAATGGTATGGTTCGTGTAAGCGCAGGTTTTGCTTACCACATCGATGGCTTCGGACATGGTGAAATCCTCTTCCATCAAAAGAATACGGATAAGCTCGGGGATAACCATGGTCGGATGGGTATCGTTAATCTGGATTACCGCATGCTCGTACAGCTTGTGAAGGTCGTAACCGTTTTCCTTCATTTCCTTAATGATAAGGCGGGCGCCGTTGGACACCATGAAATACTGCTGGTAAATACGCAGCAGGTTGCCTGCTTCGTCAGAGTCATCCGGGTATAAGAACAGAGTCAGGTTCTTTTCAATATCCTCTTTGTCAAAATCAATGCCCTTCTTTACCAGCTTTTCATCCACGGTCTCTAAGTCAAACAGATGCAGCTTGTTGACACCGTTTTCATATCCCAGCACATCAATGTCGTACATCCTGGATTTTACGGTATAATCGCCAAATTCCACATCAAAGGTCACATCCGTTTTGCGCAGCCAGGAATCCTTTTCAATCCAGTCGTTCTTCTTGGCATCCTGCAGCTTGTTGGTAAATACCTGCCTGAAAAGACCGAAGTGGTAATTTAAGCCGATACCGGCGCCGGGAAGTCCCAGTGTGGCAATGGAATCCATAAAGCAGGCAGCCAGACGTCCTAAGCCCCCATTACCCAAAGAAGGTTCCGGTTCCACTTCTTCCACCTCTGCCATGGATTTGCCGACGGACTCCACAATCTTTTTCACATCCGCGTAGATGCCCAGGTTGATCAGGTTGTTGGACAGAAGCTTTCCAATTAAAAATTCGGCAGAAATGTAGTAAACCTTTTTGTCGCCGGAAATAAGCGGTTTTTCCGCAATTTCATCCTTGGTTAAATCAAGTAAGCTGTAATACAGTTCCTTTTCGGTACAGCCGGCAAGGTCTTTGCCGTAAGACTTCTGTGTCAGTGCATTCCATTTTTCCCGTAAATCCATGAAAATATCCTCCGTTTTCCCTCATTTTATCTATGGCAGCTTCCTGCCGCGTATCAGATTCTATTCCTATTTCCGTATCAGATGCTTGGGTAAGCCGTTTTCGTAAATGGGGAACAGCTCTCCCATGATAAGCGGTCTTGCATATACCAGATACTCCTCCGTGATGCTGCAGCCGTCCGCTCCAATCCATTCCTTCGGCACATCCTTTTCGATGTTGGCAATGGCATGAATATCGGAAATATCCGTGCCGCAGCTATATTCTTCACCTTTCGGTCTGGTGAAAATGATCATCTTGCCGCTAAGTCCCTGTTCGCATGCCGCAAATGCAGCTTCTCCCGCCATGAAGGCTTCGTTGATGTCGGTCAGGGATGCCATGTGGGAAGCGGCTCTCTGCAGGGTGGAAAGCTCCACCGCTCTTGCCTTGTAACCCAGTCTGCTCTGGATAAGTCCCGCCAGATACACGCCGCAGCCGGAAAGCTGTTTGTGTCCGAACACATCCACTCTGTCATTGCCGTGGCTGTCGATTTCACAGATAAACCTGCCGTCTGCCAGATGAATACCCTCGGAAACCGCAATGACAATGGATTTCTTTTTCGACGCCAGTTCTTTTACTTTTTCCAGGAAAGCATCAATGTCAAAGTCCACCTCCGGCAGATAAATGGCATCCACGCCTTCGCAGGAGCTGTCCTTTGCCAGTGCGGAAGCCGCTGTCAGCCAGCCGGCATTTCTGCCCATGATTTCCGCTACTAAAATAGATGTGCGGTAATCCCCGTAAACCGCATTGTCGCGGATGATCTCCTTTAAGGAAGTGGCAATGTATTTTGCTGCGGAACCATAGCCGGGGCAATGGTCGGTAATGGGAAGGTCATTGTCAATGGTCTTGGGAACACCGATAAAACGCTGCTTCCTGCCATGCATGGACGCATAATCGGAAAGCATTTTCACGGTATCCATGGAATCGTTTCCTCCTATATAAAATAGGCACTCGATATCATGCTGTTCCATTCTCTCAAATACTTTTTCGTAAATCTCTTCATTACCCGTAAGGGGCGGCATTTTGTAACGACAGGAGCCCAAGAATGCGGCAGGCGTCCTTTTTAAAAGCTCAATGCCTTCATCGTCGGAAAGGTACTCGTCCATATCCAGTATCTTGTCTTCCATGAATCCCTGTATACCGTAAATCATACCGTATACTTTTTTAACGCCTGCTGCCTTGGCCGCCTTGTAAACTCCCGCTGCCGATGAATTGATTACGGCTGTAGGTCCACCTGACTGCCCGATAATAATGTTTCCTGTCATTTCTCTTTTCCCTTCTTTTTTGCGGAATTTCTTCCATAAATAAGTATATACAGTAAAACGCCCGCTGCGCTGAGGCAAAGTCCCGCTTTTAATCCGGGTGCTTTATATACAAGACGTATCTCATGGATGTTTCTAACATCCTGCATGTCACCGTTATCCCCGGTGTCCCCGGTCAACGGTACCGCCATAAGCCCGTCCGCAAGCAGTGCGTAATCTGTCTTTTCTCCGTCAACCCATACCTGAAATCCCTGTTCTGCCGGAATACTGAAGCAGATGTAACCGTTTTCCTCTGCCGTAACACTGCCGCTTATAGTATCCGCAGTCCGACTTTCCACGGTAAATTTCCGTGCGGAAAGAATATCCATGACATCTTCAAAGACTTCCTTCTGCATACGGTACGGCCGTATCCAGATTTTTTTCCCGCCCTCTTTGAGGGCGGTGTCCTCTTTGAGGGCGGTGTCCTCCTTGAGGGCGGTGTCCTCAGAGAGGGCGGTGTCCTCGGAGCGGACGGTAAAACTGTCCCCTTTCTCAAAATACCCCAACCGAAGCAGATATTCGTCACTGACCTTCTGTAGCTCCCTTTCTTCCCCCTTAGAAGAAAGGAAAATCTTGCCCTCAGGCTCTGTGTAAACAAGGGCGTACAGATATCCGTCTTCCTGTACGTCAACCGTAAAGGAGTCTTCCTTCTGCTCCGTAATTTCCTTATCAACGACCTTAAACAGGGACTGCTCCACTCCCAGCTCTCTTACGAGGGCATTCTGAATGGCAAAGGCGCTGCTGTTGCTCTCTGTCAGAATGGTATTCCATCTGTCAAACTCCTTCTCCGTCAGGAAAAATCCCGGACCGAGCGAATAGTTCTGCCTATAGACGTAAAAATCCTCTGTTTCTCCTATCTTCGTATAAAGAAACGTGTCCGGCTCCTCCACATCCATCAGAAGATACCGCAATCCCAGAATACTTTCCGCAAAAGGCGTTGCTCCTTTGTAATGGTAAGTAACCTTGCTGCCGCCCATTCCCAGTTTATCATAAATCCACCGGATATGGCTGTTGGTGGTGGAAGAAAAAACGGACAGGGAGGAAAATCCTGACAGGGCGCCATCGTTTTTCGTCATCTGGTCCAGATTGTCCATCCGGTAAAAGCTTTGTCCCGGGTCTGTCTCCTCTATCATGGCAACAATACTCTCGTATTCCCTCTGCCTGCCCAGGTAATAATTACGTCCGACAGGCTCCACACTGGTGTATGCCATGTTCAGTACCGCTTCGGTACAGACCAAAAGCAGTATAGCCCAGTTTGCAATCTTTTTCCAGCCTTTTTTCTGATAGAATATAGCAAAAACAATACTTAAAAGCAGATATCCGGCTAAAAATATCCATGCCGATGCCATGACTTCCACGGTCAACCCGTCCGTTGTCACAAAAATGCCGCATGCCGCCAGCAGGACAAGCCCCGTCAGAGTACCGGCAGCCGTCTGCCATCTGCCGTTTTCCTTCTGCTTAAGCACTGCCTCACAGCACATGGTAAGTATCACCAGAATATACAAAAAGGACTGTCTTGCCGGCAGGGAATTGGGATAATTAAATCCGTGCCAGATATAGTTCAGCAGATTGACCGAATAACTCAACAAGAATACAGTAAGCAGGATAATGTACCCGATTTTCTTTTTCGGGCTTATTTTTTTGTGCCAGATATACATTGGCACCAAAAGAAACACACATACCCCGCAGTAAATATTGGGCCAGTGGTCCAGGCCTCTCTCCGGCTGCAGCATGGGCACATGCCTTGCTATCATGGAAAGGCCGTCAAAATAGACCTCGATTTTTTTTGGAAAAGAAAAGTCATGAAAGCCTGTGGTCTGCATGGCAAAGAAAAGCGGCACTAAAAGCACCCCCGCCATGGCTCCCGCCAAAAGTGAGCTTACGGTAAAATGAAGCACTGATTTGCATTTATCCTTAAATTTCAGACCGTTGGTGAAAAGCTCCATCAGAAAATAGAGTACTAAAAATACGCAGAGAATAATAGACAGGTAATAATTCGTAAAGATGCAGGCGGTAAGACTCAGAATATAACGCCGGCAGCGATGGCTCCGCACCAGTTCTTCCAGCCCCAAAATCACAATGGGAGCAAGCAACAGACAATCCAGCCACATGTGGTTCCAGTTGTATGCCGCCACATAACCGGACATAGCGTAAAATATGGCAAAATAAGTGATGCGGATGTCCTTTGTGTCAAAATGCTTCGACAGATAATAGGACATGGTAAAACCGCACAGACCGATTTTTAAGACAATGAAATAGGTCATGTAATCCATCAGAAAGGCTTTGGGTACAAAATAGCAGAGCCAGTACACCGGGCTTGCCAGATAATACGCATAAACAGCGGTAAAATTGGTCCCCAGTCCAATACGGAAGGTATAGGCTAAGCTTTCCCCGCTGTGCAGCTTTTCCCAGAACTCCGTCAGAAAAGGCACATACTGGTGATACATATCGGAATACATGAAGCTGTTTTCCCCGAAAGGATAAATTCCACGGTATATAAAAATGCCCAGAAGCAGCAGAATGGGCAGACCAAGGGACAGGAAATACACGGTATTTTCTTTTTTCAATATTTTCCTTTGTTTCATAATCCTCTTCCCCTTTCTGCATTTTGCCAGAAAAGCGCGTGAAAGACAATTTTTCTTTTCACGCGCTCTTTTTCATGCGGATAACAGGACTTGAACCTGCACCCTCTCGGAATAGAACCTAAATCTATCGTGTCTGCCAATTCCACCATATCCGCATATCAAACATACCTAATTAGTATACGCAGAGGACATAAGATTTGTCAATATCCAAATATTGCTCTTGCTTTTTTTCGCTTTCTGTCCCATAATAATGCTGTTTTACTTATAGACTTATAGATTAGAAATAATCTGCTTTACAAAATCTACAGAAAGGCAGGGACTCCCCATGAAAGACCTGACAACAGGTAAGCCCATTAAAATCATTTTATTATTTGCCATTCCCCTTTTTATCGGACAATTATTCCAGCTGTTTTACAGTCTGGCAGACACCCGCATTGTCGGCGCCATTCTGGGGGAAACCTCACTGGCTGCCGTCGGCGCCACCACTACGTTAAGCGACTTTCTGATTGGCCTTCTGAACGGCTTTACCAACGGCTGCGCCATTATCATTGCCACCTACTTTGGCTCCGGTGACAGGGACAACATGAAAAAAGCCATCGGCGGAACCATTCTGTCCGGCATAGTACTTTCCGTTCTCATCAGTGCCGGCTGCCTGCTTTTCCTGCCCCGGATTTTAGGTGCCTTAAATGTAGCCGATTTTCTCATGGCAGAGTCCAAGGCTTACATCGGCATCGTACTGGCAGGTTTACTGGCTGCTACCCTCTACAATGTATGCGCCGCTATCCTGCGTGCTCTCGGCGATACCTTTACCCCGCTTCTGTTCTTAATTCTGGCAGCTGTACTGAATGTAGTGCTGGATTATACCTTAATTAAATACGGAAATATGGGTGTGGCAGGCGCCGCCCTGGCAACCGTCATAGCCCAGGCTGTTTCCGCCGTACTCTGTTTCTTCTATATGAAAGTCCGTTACCCGGAGCTTTCCCTCCGCCGTGAAGATTTCCGTTTTGACAAAATCATTTACAAAAAACTGATTGCCACCGGTTCTTCCATGGGCTTCATGGTTGCCTTCGTAAACTTAGGCACCCTTGCCTTGCAGATAACCATCAATACCTTCAATCAGGATATCATTGTGGCGCATACCGCCGCCCGTAAGGCTACCAACATTTTCATGCTGCCCTTCTCCGTACTGGGCACCACTCTGGCAACCTTCTGCGGTCAGAATTTAGGCGCCGGCAAATACAGCCGTATCAAGACCGGACTGCGTGACACCCTGCTTCTGACCTTTATCTGGTGTGCCGGTGTGGCTCTGGTCGCTTACACGCTTTCCGGGCCTCTTGTCCATATGATAACGGCTTCCGACAACGAGGTCATCCTTTCCACGGCATCCCTCTACCTGAAGGTAAACACTTCCTTCTATTTTGTCACCGCCATTATCTGTCTGTTCCGTAACAGCATGCAGGGCTTCGGTGACAATAAAACACCCGTTTTCTCCAGCTCCTTGGAGTTAATCGGTAAAGTTGCCATCTCCTTCCTGCTTGCCCCCGCCATCGGTTACATGGGCATTATCGTGGCAGAACCTATTGTCTGGTTCATCATGGTAATCCCCTTAATCGTGAACATGGTGCGCAATCCGATCTTAAAGCAGCAGGACAAGGAAACTGCTTAAAGATGCCGTTACCCGTTTTTCCGTAAATAAACTCCACATCAGAGCAATAAAAAAGAGACCCTTCAAAGGTCTCTTTTTTTCGTG
>FR880807.1:3412-6611 GCA_000434615.1 Clostridium sp. CAG:510 | reverse complement strand
TGCTTGACAAACATTAGCAAGATTTATAGCTTTGTTATCTCTATGAATTTCTCTTAATAATGCTTTATTTGTCATAGCAATCGTCCTCCTTCTTTTATCCAACCATATCTTCAATGTTTTCTTCTGCATACATATTCTCTTCCTGCTCATCAGCCGCCGGTTGCATTTGGGTCACTTCGCTATGTTCCGGCGTACCTATTATCTTTTCAACCTCTGCCAGGTTATCTTCACAGACATCCGCTAAAGATTGGCAGTCAATATAATCCGTCAATGCATACAAACAGTTAAGTTCCTGATTTTTTGCTTTTTTCTCAAGTCTCAGCTCCTTTAATCTCTTAAAGATCTTATAGCCTTGTGCCACATTGCAATTGGCATCTTCCGTCTCCAAAAGGATATCTTCAATCTCGGCATCTATCTCTTTCATATCCATCTGAAGATTCGTGATGTACTGCCCTGCATTTCGGTAAAACTCCACCTGCTGCCGGGCGAATGAAAGCCAGTCATTCTCTTTTCCGTCAAATGGAGTATAGCTTCTTTCTTCTGTCATTGTATCTTCACCATCCTTTTCCTCAAATGTGGGTTCCTCGCTATATCTTTGCTTTTTATCTGAACTACCGTGAATAGCTTCCGATATATCATCTCTTTGTAATCGTCTGTCTTTCAGTATGCAGTTTTCAAACAATTCTTCGTATTTTCTGGGTTTGTATTTTCTTGTTTTCAAGCCCATAATGCATTTAAGTGCCTGCTTCGCTTTTGTGACATTTGCATTCGTTCCGAAATTGTTCTGAAAATATTCAATTCTTTGCAGTTCATCCTTAATATCTCTTCTGTTTTCCCTGCACACCCTTAACAGCTCAACTAAATCCGCAGCTTCATTCTCATCTGTTTCACACAATTCAATATAGTGAAGAACATCGCAAATCTTCTGATCAATATCGGAGTGTTTTTTCGTCAACTCCTCCTTATAGTCCTTCAGCCCCTCTACAAGATATGTAAAATGTGTAAGATATTCCGCCCAGTCCATTTCTGAAAGGTCATACGAAGCCACCTTCTTTTCAACCGGTTCTGTTACCTCGTCGTATGTAAGTTCCTTTATTGGTGAAACAACTTCATCGGTAATACTTTCTGTCTGTTCTTCAATCGGAACCATACAATAAAAGGATGCTTTCTTGCCCACACCTATGTGTCTGTTTGCCTGAGCGAGCGTAAATACCGTTGCCTCCTGCTCGCCTGCCGCAGCTACCAGCTGATCTGCCTGATTGGTTCGATAATAATGTCCGCTGTAATCCATGATGTAATATAAAGAGTCCGATCCCATAAGTACCTCCTATTCCAATGTCCCGTCATTTTTACATATTTCGTAATATTTACACACAATACAGCATTTGCTGCATTCCTTAGCATGTAATAATGTTTTTCTGATCCAATACCATAACTTTGCCACTCTGATACCTCGCCTGTTTCAAAAAAGAACCCCTTACGAACTGCTTATGAACCAAGGGTAGCAGAAGGTATGTCCTATAAATGACTCTTTTACAATAGTAAAGCAAAAAAATCCCCACCGTACATTTCTGTACAGCGGAGACCTCCCGTTTTTGTATCCATTATTATAATTCTTTATTCTGCCCATTTATATCGCAATTTGTAGTTGCTAAACTGACGATAATCTAATTTTTTCTCCTTTTGTAATCTTCCAATTACAATATAGGGCATAACATTTTGTGATGCCGCAAAGCTTTTGATGGATTCTATTTCATAATTTTTCCCTGCAACGAAGATTTGATAATCTGTTTCCGAAATTAATTTATTACTTGCAAATCGGTCTGCAGCACTTTCTTTCTCAATATCAGAACCATCGTCAATAAAGTTTGCTTTCTTTCCGATATCGCCATTAACAATATGACCTAATTCATGGAAAATGGAAAACCAGAAAATATCTGCATATGCATTCCTTATGGTAACAACCATTTGGTATACTCCATCACTCTTAGGCTCAACATATCCTTGCACCGGAGCACCATTAAAATTTTTAACTATGGAAAAATCAATTCCATACCTTGCAAATATAGAACGAAGCTCCTCCTGTATATCAACGTCTTGCTGTGTCATAGCATTCTTCAGTTCATCTATTAGTTCATCTAAACATTCAATATTAAATGTACTTTGAACTTCTCTCTTTTCTCCGGCAATCTTGCAAAGCCGCATCCATGCGCCCAAAACATACGGATTGACCTTTGCAGAATTTGACATTCGAAATGCCCCTGCCGGAACCATTTCCTTAACATTTGCAATATTGCTGACTCTAAGCGCCTTTCTTAATGAGAGAATAGATTCTTCTTTTTTTTCTCCCACCGGCATCTTACCTTTTTGCCGAAGATACTTTACAATATCCTTCAATGCTTCTCTTGCATCCCGTTCATCTTCTGTAATTGTTTGTTCTTCATTTGCTTCTAATAATTCCGCATCGTAGTTTGCCTGTAAATTAAGCCAGAAAGACTTCGGTACACCTAATGCATACTCCAATGCAAATGCAAAGTTAGATGAAATATTCTTTTTTCCTGAAATCACATTACTTACATAAGCCGGAGATACTCCTGTGCTTACAGCTAATTCTGCCTGTGAAATACCGCGGTCTTCCAATACATCTGCTATCGTTTCTCCAGGATGGATAATCAAATCACGGGATATACCAGTTTTCTTTACTGCCATGGTAATCACTCACTCCTTCCACTTTGATTTCTGTACAAATCATTACAGTATCCTGATTTGCATTTGGTTCAATAATCAATCTCACATGTGGGGCTACATGCAAGGAATACCTTATATTTTTATAACCCGTTAACTGTTCCGGCTTTCCCAGTCCCAATGTTAAAAAATCACCAAAACACTCTGCGGCGATTAGTCTATCCATGTGTTTCTTTATTGTCCTCACCCAATCAGAAGGCAACTCTCTCTGCATTTTGGAATAATCAGAAAAATATTTTTCAACCTTGCCGTTAGCATAGGTTATTTTCAATAACTACCACCTCGTTATAATAAGTTAACCATTTGGTTAATTTATATTAACATTGATGTGTCTAAATGTCAATCATCATATTGTCTGACCACCACCGTTGAAATTTCATACAGCAAACTCCTTTCCCGTATCCTTTCCGTTTATATTCATTCTTTATGCAGATTGGGTCCATGGTCATAATCG
>FR880807.1:0-3242 GCA_000434615.1 Clostridium sp. CAG:510 | reverse complement strand
TTCTAAGCATCCCGGACGGTAAACATTCCAGAATGTCCCTTTTGCTTTGGTAATGGCGGTATAACGCCCCTTTTGTCATAGCAAGTTCTCCGGCAATCTGGCTGACGGAAACCGCCTCATAGCCATCTCTGGCAAACAGATGCAATGCCACAATTAATATTTCTTCTTTTCTGTATCCGTATAAAGCGAATCCAACGTAAGTAATATAACGTCCTCGTCTGATAGTGTTTGGAACCAGTCAGTGTATCCGGACAATGAAAAGAAGATATATTTTGAGACTTTATATTTAGCGGTAATTAACTTTCCTCTGCCGATCAAAGTATCGTAAACGCCTTTATCAATCTTTTCATTTTTGAATTTACATTCTCCGATAACAGCCTTTTTTTCTATTTCAGATAAGGCAACAACATCGATATCTGCAGACTGAACTTTTGCTTCTCCGTTTTTATCGGTGATGTTTTCTACTCCCCACCAAGTACCGACAGAGGTAATAAAACAGCCATATTCCCCTGTGATTCCTTTCATCAAAGTGTAGTATCTGCACATTTCTTCAAAAACTGCGCCCATGTAAGAATGCAGCACCGGTTTAACCACCTTAGTATAATAAATTCCCCCCTGTCCCATTTCAATGACGCTGGTTGCCTTGGGGATAAACTCATACCAGAACTTAAACATAAAGTCTTTCAATACATATTGCGTCTTCTTTTTATTATTTTCTTCCGTAATGCATTTCTTCTTTTCAATTAGACCCACATTCATTAGTTTTTCTAACGAATATAAAACCGTCTGATTTTTTTCACCAATTTTCGATGCTATGATATTGAGCGAATTCTCGCCGGATGCAATTTGTTCAACAATATTGTTTACAAGTGATATATCGGAAAATTCCTGCGTCAAAAGATTTCTTGTTTCATCATACAAATATCCATCCGTCTTAAAAAACAATCTTATGATGTTATCATCTAGGCTCTTTTTCGGATCAATCATGGAAAGGTATTTAGCAACACCACCGGTAATTCCATAGCAGATGGCTTTATCCTCATTAGAATAATTCGGAACAAACTTTGCTGCATCTAAATAATTGAAGGACTCTAATTTTATTTGAGAGTCGCGTCGTCCAAACAAAGGACTCTTTTCACTGAGAACCTTCTGCTCCATAAAGCTAAGTGCAGATCCACATAAAATCACTTTAAGATTCTTGTCGTTCCATACTCTGTCTATATATTTCTGCAATACAGAAAGAAGAGCCTCATCTTTTTCGGCCCAATATGGCAACTCATCTATGACAAGGATAATCTTCTCCTCTCCAATACTTTTATCAATAAAATCAAATATAGCCTCGAGGGAATTAAAACTGATATTTTCTACTCCCGGCATGAACAGATCTATTACCTGTTTTGAAAACAATTCAAGATTTCTGTTTTTACCAACCTTTGTGGCCGTATAAAAAATGGTCTTCTTATCTTTGACAAATTCTGCTATGAGCGTAGACTTTCCGATACGTCTGCGTCCATATATAACTGTCATTCCAATTCCATCTTTTTCATAAAATTCTTTTAACGATTCAAGCTCTTTTTCTCTTCCTATAAACATATAGAACTCCTCCATGCATGTTCAAACCGTTTTTGTTAAAATTGATTTGAGTAAAAATGTTTTGAATAAAATATACCATATTTTTTCCTCGAAATCAATTATTTATTCTTCTATATCATCTCTCATATCAAGAAGTAAGGTATTATTTTCCTCAATCCGGCAATTAACCCTGCTATATCCTTTTTTACTCTCGTATATCCTTCTTCGTCTCTATCGTTCCCGCACATATATAACCCACGGTTAATCTCAATCATTATGGATATTACACGCCGTTCGCGATTGTAATATTTTTCCGGAACAATGGCTCCCGAAAACGGACGATTAAGGTCTGTTTCATAACCATGCTTTTGGAAATAATGGCATATAAAGCATGCTAACCATGCGGGTGTGTGATACGCATCCGTTCCGATACATATATCCGGTCTGTATTCTCCCTGATCCATCTCATACGGAAGCGGGCTCGGATAAAAGGAGTGCCCGTCTATGATCAGGCAACACCCATATTCTTCCAGCTTCCCTGTAACAGCCTCCTCAAACATACGATGGTGTCTGTCATAATATTTTAAGAGTATTTCTTCTTTATGTTCATCGGGAATCCTTCTTAGCTCGTTGCAATCCGAGCAGGAAGTATAAACAGCCCCCATTCCTCTCTTTGCCATAATTTCTTTCTCATCATCCCGGAACCTCTCCGGATCGCATACTAACCGCGATATGGGAAATCGCAGCATCTCACAATCGGCATCAAATAAATCATCGGTAAAATGATCGGTCATTACCATAAGCTCGCGCTCTAAATTCGGTGTAACAAAATATTGTAATTCTTCTTTGGGTATGTATGTCGCTGCATGCGGCACATGAATCAGGATCGGATCTTTCTTTTGCATATTGGGCCTCCTTTTCTACAAAGAGGCCACTTAAGACATCTTTTCCATGAACAAAATGCACGAAAAAGACCCATCGTCCGATGGGTCCGTAGTATTTCCTATATCCCATCGATCAAGCTTTGGCACCTTACCATTGGCAGGTTGCCGTACGGTCACAGGGCTTGTCCCTCGCGTACTCTTCATAGGTTTTTTATTTTATTAAGTATATCACACTTTTTTAAATTTGTATTTACTTTTTACGTAACCGGATTACAATTTCCTTATCACGTATCTTTTCGCAGAATATTCAGATACTCCTCATATGAGAACACCCTGTTTCGTGACGCATTTGTCGTTTCCTTCAGTATACCTGTCTGAACCAGTTTATCTACAGCAGACGATACTGTGTTATAGCTTACCCCAAGGTCAGCCGCCGTTCTTTTGATTTCAATGATAGGATACTGCTCTATATAATCGAAAACTCTTCTTACGTTATCATTTTTTTTTGTGGTAATAGGAAGTCTGCAGACATTGTTCTCATGGAGTGTTGACAACTTTTCGACGGTAGCCAGGGAATCCTTTGCCGCTGCCGATACTGCTTCAAGAAAGAATCCAACCCACTGCTCATAATTCCCGCTTCTTCTTACCTCCGAAATACGGTCATAGTACTCTATCCGGTTTTTTTCAGAAAATAAGATATATATATGATTGGTTTTGAAATATATCCCTGTTCTTTCTGAAATAACAACTCTATAATATATTTCTTATTTCAAAATCAATCCAACA